>CAZLHC010000012.1:0-4815 GCA_964559265.1 uncultured Paludibacter sp.
GTTACAACCGATAACACTATCGGATAAAAATAATTTCTATCCTCAAAGATTTTAATAGATGATATGTATGATTTAGTATTCATGAACCTTGCTTACAATTTGTTTCTTTAATGATATAATTTGGTCGACCTTTTGATTGTAAAAACATTTTACCGATATACTCACCGATAATACCAAGCATCAACAACGTTCCAGCACCTAAAAATGATATTAATATGGCTAAAGACGCCCATCCCGATACAAACTGACCAGTGAACAACACTATATATAAAACATAAATAATTTCAATAACACTAAATAGAATAAAAACACTAGCCAACAAGACAGAAACCCTAAGAGGCCGTACAGAAAATGATGTAATTCCACTTATAGCAAATGAAATCATTTTTCTTAATGAATACTTTGTCTTTCCTGAATGTCTTTTTACCGGTATATAATGTATAGATGTTTGATTAAAACCGATCCATTTAACCATCCCTCTAATAAAAATATCATATTCATTACAAGAACGAACAACATCAACCACCTTTTTATCCAGCAGTCTAAAATCAGCCATTCCCGGTTTAAGATTCAAGTCTGTCAAGAAATTCAGTATCCAATAAAATAAGTTAGCACTTTTTCTTTTAAAAAATCCAATTTTTTTACTTTCTTCTCTAACTGTATTTACAATATCATATCCCTCTTTCCATTTATTAATAATTTCAGGTATGAGGGAAGGAGGGTGTTGCAAGTCGCCATCCATCATAATAACGGCTTGCCCTTGTGCCATATCCAGCCCGGCCTTTAATGCTTGCTGGTGTCCAAAGTTTCGAGAAAAAGCAATATATTTAACATTAGCATCTTTTTGGACTACTAATTTTATTTCGTCCAATGTAGTATCCTCACTACCATCATCGATAAAAATTAATTCGAAGCAACTGTTACCGCTAAATACATTAGAAATAGCAGAATAAACGACACGAATATTTTTAGTCTCATTATAACAAGGTACGATAACGGATACTTCAATACCATTCATAAAGGAAACACTTTATGCATTACTCTCCTCCAGAGAAAAAACACAAATAATTAGTTAGATTGAACTTAGTATGGTAATTTCAAAATAATGATACCCGTTTTTCTATTCATCGTTACAAACAGAGGAATAGGAATCGGTTTTTAAGCTCTGAAAATACGGAGATATAACATTCTGATTATTTAATCTCAAACTATTATCCAGCTGAAAAACACCCCACGAAAACACCCTTACCCTCGGTGATAACTCTTATTCGACATTCACCGTCAGGTAACATGCTTAACTCTCTAAATGCAGTATCTGAAGTTCCAAAGTTAAAAAACTGATTAAGTACGGTAGCTCCGGTAATTTCGATTTGAACTGCAGAAGAGTAATTCACTGCCGGAATATTTAAAATACTACCGGAAAGATAAGCATTAAAAGAGACTGGATTCTGAGCCGGCACTTTAATAGTTCCATCAATAGTCTTTGTCTTTAATGTGATTTATGAACTACTGTTAGTATTACCTGCTACTAAAAAATTTAGAAAGACCACCTGCTGCAATAGACTTAATAATAAAACAATACTTTTTCTCATGGCTATTAAATTAAAATTTCGGGGCAAATATATTTCATATAAAATATTTACACAACAATTCAGCCGTAACAAATAAATAGTTTCGCTAACAATTAACACAAAACACTGATTACAACTGAATTATAAAATTAAAGTTTCGGGGCATTATTACCCGATTACCCTTGTGTTAACAAGCAAGTTGGATCCAGCAGATCTTAGAAAAAATAAACTCTTACCCTTATAAATGGATCTGTTTTAACACAATATTATTATCGAGTAGTTTCTTTCTCAATTTTGATTTTCTACTTCTTACCGAATCTTCAGTGGTATTTAATAAAATAGCAATTTGATTATTATCCAACTTAAATCGGGCAAAGATTAACATAATTTTATCACTGGAATTCAACAATTCCAGTCGACTATGATACTCTAAATCGGTAAATTCAAAAAAATCTTTTTCAGAAAAAAACAAGGTCGGATCTATTTTGGCAGATTGAATAAAATCTTTATAGGTACTTTCGATTTTACTTACTAATAATTCATTTTTTTCAATGTAAGGATTCGTTTTAAGTTCCTCCAATACTTTTTTTACCATTTCATTTCTCTCGGATATTTGCCGATAAATAGGCAATAAAAAGTTCTTTTGCTTCAATTCACTTTCTAAGCGTTCTTTATTTAAAATTGTTTTTTGATATTCTATTTCTATTCTTTGCTTTTCACTTTTTGCGAACCTTACTTCTGCTTCTTTACGTATTTTAAATTGTCTTCTTAAGATAAGTCCGCTACAAATAAGTAAAAAAAGCAAAACAATAACGCCTGTGAATAAATACAATTGTGTTTTATAGCGGCGTGCTTTATTTTCAAGTTGAGTCAAATCATATTTTTTATCCAATACAAGAAGACTGGTTCGCAAATTACTTTCAATCAGTTTGCTCTTTAACTGGTATGCTTTTGTTAACGCATTAAAACTTTTTTCCCATTGGTTTAAACTTGCTGCTATTTCAGAGATGTTTTCATAGTAATAATAATTATAAAACTTTGTAGTCTCACAAATATTTTCTACCGCCTTTTCTGCATAATGGAGAGATTGAGATTTGAATTGTAATTGCCTGTAATTTTGAGACAATTTATAGTAAATTTTACTTAACTCTCCTCCTTTCAGATAGATTGTATCTGCCAGAAGTTGCTTATTGATGAACAGAGCTTTTTCAGGCATTTCTACTGACTCAAAATAAGCTGATTCAACAAGTTTAATGTCAAGACCTTCTGTTGCAGACAAATTCAAAAAGCTTTTTAAAGTATCAATACATAGTTTTGTATGGTCAAAATCATTATTTTGCATATAACTCCAGGCTAAATCTCTACAAGAATTAAAAAGATAGCTCCTGGAATCTAACTGTTTAGCTACCTGAATTGATTTTTTAAAGTACTCTATGCTTAGTTTGGAGTTTTCATTTTCAAAAAAAAGGGTCCCTAAATAATAGTAGCTGAACAACGCGCTTTTGGAATTGCTAAGGTTCGCATTTTCCAAAACATGTGCAGCCATTTTTATGGGCACATACGTTGTGCTATCCCTTACACCCATTCTATAACGTACAATTCCTTTATAGAGTAATGAGCGTGCATAGAGCCCGGCGTATTCCTTTTGATAATGCGACAGCACATCAGCAGCATGTTGAATTATACTGTCCGATTGGAAATGAAATTCTGTTTTATCCTGTGCAATCGTTTGAAGCAGAGCAGAATAAGCAGAGTTAAATCGCGATTGTCTTTTGCTTTGAATTTCAGTCAGGCTATCCAGAACCAACTGCGGCTGTTCGTCCAACAAACTATCCAAACTCATTAGGTAGCGGGTTGTAATTTCATTGTGTTTTTTGCTACAACCAGTTATAACCAGCACAAAACACAGTAATCCAATGTTAAAAATAAATTTTCTCATCAGCGGCTTTCAATTTTATACAAAAATATGAAAATTATCGCATTTGATTCAAAATATCTTTAAAAAAGCAACTCTGCCATTCTTTATGACTTACCAGTCTGGTAGTTGAAGCGTATCGTAAGTATATACACCTACGAAAAACTGCACTTATAATCAGCCCTATAAGTCGTACAAGCACCCTAAATAGTGGAGTTTAATTGACTTTCAGCTGTTCGTAAAACTCCGCTTCCACAATACGGAGTTGCCCGCGGGCGGTAGCTGTGGGAGACTCAATTTCCTTTTTCCCGGTCACTTCCACGATCCCTCCGAAGGCATCGGCTTCGATGTTACGGCCGGTGAGCTGAATGGTGACAAAGCGGCCTTTCACCGGTTTCAGGGGCAGCGCAACGTAACCCAAACTTTGCCTGGTGGAGCCTTCGTACACCAGTTCATTGTCGACATAAACGCGGATGGGGTAGCTGCGGTTGCGCCAGCCCGACAATTTGAGTTCCAGTTCGTTGAGCGTTGCATCGCGTTCGAGTTCGTAGCGTATCCAGGCGGAACTCATTGCTCCGTCGTTGCCCCATTCGGTGAGTTCGTTGTCGTCCCAGCTCAGGTGCACCGAATCTTCGCCACTGCCGGCGGTAGCTGCTACCACCTGCACCGGAGTGCGTTTTACGGTAAACGAGGGTGTGGCCGGAGTTGCGCCACGGGATAATCGGGCGGGCTGATGGTCTCCGGAAATAGAATTGGACAAGCCGTCGTTCACTGCAATAGCTTTCGAACTAAACGATACCGACGCCGGTTGCAACCCTTCCGATTTCGCTGTCAGGCTGATTTTTCCGGCCTTGCGGGTGGAACGGATCAGCACCCGGTTAATACCGGCTTCTACGGGTAGTATTTTATCCAGAATGAAGTTTCCTTCTTTGCCCTGCGCAATTCCGCCACGCCATTCGGCTTCTCCTTTCAGGTCGAAGGTAATGGCATTGTTGGCCAACGGACACCGCCGTCCGGCAGCATCTACTACTTCAATTTCCACCATCACCAGGTCGGCCCCATCGGCTTTGAATCCATCGGGAGCCTGCATCAGTTTCAGGCTGATGCGTTCGGGTTGGCCGGCTGTTTCTTTTTTGGTGCGGCTTAGTTCTTTTCCTTCAGCATCATAGCTAACCGCCTCCACCGTTCCGGCTTCAAATTTCACATCGTCGAAGGTAAACAGGAAGTGGTAATCGCGGCGACCGAAGCCCTGCGAGCGACCATTGACGAACAATTCCACCTGCTCGCCGGTAGAAACCACGAGAACCTGTTTGGAGGCGAGAGCTTCTG
>CAZLHC010000012.1:4915-14734 GCA_964559265.1 uncultured Paludibacter sp.
CCTGTTTGGAGGCGAGAGCTTCTGAAGAATCTTCCTGCAGGGTTGTATTATTCGGCTGCACCTGGCTTTGATTTGCACTACTAAAAGGCAGATTTTGTATCACATTCACCGGCGCCTTCGTGGGCTGTTGCCAATGTCCGCAAATATAGGTGCCGTGTTGCTCAATATCCACCCAGCCGTTCCACATCACCTGATGGGCATAGAACGCATCCTTGGGAATACGCATCGGGTCGACTTCCCCGCTGCGGCGGTAGTTTTCGGCCCCCCGGAAATGGGTGTTCGAATCGGAGAAAATGATGTTGGCACCGCCGGAGCTTACCCGCTTGCCGGTACCGGGACGAACCCGGAAATAATCGTACCAGCGCACGATGGTTTCTACAAAAAAAGTATTCTGATTGCGGTTGTAGGCCGAAGCATCGGGCCGCTGAACCAGCTCGTTGGACACCGTGGAGCGGTAGTATTTCGATCCTTCGCCGTTTTTGTGCCAGGGATACGAAGTTTCGTCCCAATATTTTCGTAGTGCCTCGTCGCGCAGGTATTCGGTAGCCCACATCGGATGTTTCGCACTTTTGTTGATGTAGAGCATTTCGCCTCCCCATTCGGCAATTTTGCTGTCGAGCATTTCACGCGAACCCATCGCCCTGCCTCCATACGGATCGTAGAGGTCGCGCACCGCCACCATTTCGGCCATATGTTCCTCGCTGATACTCTCGTTGCCACTTTCGTAAAACACGATGCTCGGATTGTTGCGGTTGTAAATAATGGCATCGCGCATCAGTTCCACGCGCTGCTCCCACCGCCGGCCCGTCACATCCTTTTCGGCATCACCCGCCGGCATGGCCTGAATCAATCCCACGCGGTCGCACGACTCCACATCCTGCTTCCAGGGGGTAACGTGCATCCAGCGAACCAGGTTACCATTGCCTTCCACAATCAGATTATTGCTGAAATCGCTCAGCCAGGCCGGAACCGACATTCCTACTGCCGGCCATTCGTTGCTGGTACGTTGCGCATACCCTTTCATCTGCAACACCCGGTCGTTGATCCATACCATCCCATCGCGGAAAGCTGTTTTGCGGAATCCGGTGCGCGTTTTCACCACATCCGAAGGAATACCGTTGACATACAGCACGGTATATACATTGTACAGATATCCATACCCCCAGCTCCAGAAATTCAGATTTTCGACTACTGCCCCAGTTTTCAATACCGATTTTTCACCGGCTTTCAAGCTTTTTGAAGGTCCTTCGATGGTTTTCACCAGCTTACCCTCCACATCTTCTATCATCACCTTAAAGGCCACAGTTTGCTCACTACCCGATTCATTCTTAACTTCCGACTCCGCATAAATGGTAGCATTTTTTTTAGAGATATTAATTTCGCGGGCATAAATATAGGTTCCTGTAGTGCCCAGGTTGCTGAAGAGCGGCAAAGTCTGGTACACTTTCGGAGTCACATGCAGGTATACATTTTTCGGAATGCCGCCGTAATTGGCGTTAAAATTACGGTCGTTCCACTGGAAAGTGGAATTAGTAGCCCGCTCGCGGTAGCGCCATGAATTATCGATGCGGGCAGCCACTACGTTCGGTCCGCTGTAATTTACAAATTCAGTAATATCCAGACCGAAAGCCATCACCCCGTTATCGTGACCGCCCACCAGCCGGCCATTTACCCAGAATTCGCCGCCGAACCTTATTCCCTCTAGTTCAAGGAATATTTTTTGCCCGCGTGCTTCCCGCGGCAAACGGAATTGCTTGCGGTACCAGATAATGGTATCGGTATGTTCATCAATGGCTACCCGGTACGCTTCATCTTCATTAAATGCCCGGGGCAAATCCACTTGCTTCCAGCCCGCATCGTTGAACCGGGGATCGGAAAATGCGGCCGCAGTGCCGGGGTCGTCGCCCACATGCATCTTCCACTGCGGATTAAAATTGTATTTCGTACGAACATTGCCCTTAAAAACCGGGGCTGCGTGGAGCTGAACCAGCAACGCAAGCATCAGCAGGAAAACTAAATTCTTCTTCATGGATAGTAGTTGAAATTAACGACTACAAAGAAAGATGAATCCGTTGATCAGCATAGCGTGTAAACGTACATTTTCATCGACAAAACCGCACTTACTTCTTATCCTTGTACTGAAATACATTAAAGGGCATGGCTTTTCCTTTTATTCGCAACACCACCACCCCGTGCGAAGGTACTGTACGGGTAACCGTAGCGGCCGACGACGAAGCAACAACTTCTTTTGACCATAAATCCTTCAGCGAATAAGCCCGGTTGGCATCCAGCCCCAGGGTCGACAGGTCCACCGAAATCGGTTGCTTTTCTTTCGAACGGTTGAGAAGCGCTACTACCACATCGCCACTCATCGTATGTGCCATCGGACGGGCCCACACTTCCAGATCGCCCTGGTCGACAAGCCGGCGGGCCTGGTATACAAACGGACTTTGATTGATCTCAATTAAGTCTTTATTGGTGATAATTTTCAGGGTTTCATCACTCATTTTAGTAAGATCGTTGCCCAGCAACAAAGGCGACTGCATGATGCACCACATCGAAAAATGAGCTTTATCTTCCTCGTAACTCATGCCCCGTCCCACCTGCAGCATATCCATGTCGTTGTAATGACCACGCGAACTGTGCATCCATAAACCGGCATTGGCATCGATGGTATGCAGCACCGAATTAAAATTCTCGCTCAAATCGCCGGCAATACGCCACGAATGGGCCACTGCGGTAACCCAGTTACCCGGAAACTGCCAGCGGCACACATTGTAAACCACCTCCGGTTTTATACGGCGGGCAGCCTCCGCTATAGCTGTATACTGTTGCTGCTCATCGAGTTCCATCCAGTTGGCACCGCACCAGTCAACTTTTATAAAATCATAGTTCCAATCCTTCAGGTAGGTGGTAAGATCCTGTTCCAGATGACCATACAGTCCCATACCCGACCCAATTGTATCCTTATCGAAGTACGAAGCACAGGTGTTGATACCCGCATCCGAATAAATTCCGGCTTTAAGTCCCTTTGAATGAATATAGGCCGCCAGTGCCTTCATGCCCGACGGAAAACGCTCCGGGTGACTGATGATAGCCCCCTCCGCATCGCGACCACCGTAAAACCCATCGTCGGTATTGATATACTGATAACCATACTCCGTGAGTCCGAGTTTCACCATCGCATCGGCCTGCGAACGAATAATTTCCTCGTCGATAGCTATCCGGTAGTTATTCCAGCTTGCCCAGCCCATGATGGGAGGCAGGAGTTCGGTTGACTCACCAGCTTGCGAGGTATTTTTAACTGAATTACAAGAGCTGAGTGCAACCAGAATTACACAAACGCCCGAAACTAAAAAATGCAGGGAAGAAGTTGAAAATTTCATATCCAATGGTGAGAAGAGGTGAAAAAATAAGTCTGTTCAACTGCAAAAATAGTAAAAAAACACTACGCTTGTACATTCACTTTTCCGGCGTCAATCCATAAAACCTTCCAAAAGACGCGTGAGGCACCAATTTGGATAAATTCTTATAATTCAACAGAAGTAGCCGGATGTTTTCTACTTCTCACAAGTAGCATTTGTTAAATAAACCTAAAATTGGATTAATCTCAAAAAAAAGTAGTTCATTTGCACGTTTTTTTTCGCGAACTAAAATCGTAGAAAAATATGGACAATCTTTCACTTTTTCTGGTCGTATTTCTGGCCGGTATCGTTTTGGTAGTTGCAGGGCTCGGTCTGGCACTACTATTAGCCCCCCGATCGTTCAATCTTCAAAAAGGCGAACCCTACGAGTGTGGTATTCCTACGCATGGCACCTCCTGGATGCAATTCAAGCCGGGATATTATTTGTATGCCATCCTGTATCTCATGTTCGATGTTGAGACTGTATTTTTATTCCCCTGGGCCACTATCGTACGCGACCTGGGGCATTCGGGATTTTACAGTATCTTATTCTTCATCGTAATTCTGGCCTTAGGGCTGGCCTATGCCTGGCGGAAAGGAGTGTTGCAATGGAAATAAAAGACATCAACATCAAAGATATTCCCTACGAGGAATTCAACGACAACGAGACACTCGAAAAATACCTTCAGGAACTTCAGGCCAACGGGGTGAATGTGGTACTGGGAAAGCTCGATGAAGTAATCAACTGGGGGCGATCCAACTCCTTGTGGCCTTTGATTTTTGCCACCAGTTGCTGTGGTATCGAATTTATGTCGGCCGCAGCGGCTCACCACGATATAGCCCGCTTCGGGATGGAAGTAACGCGGAATAGTCCGCGCCAGGCCGACCTGATGATAATAGCCGGAACAATTGTTCACAAAATGGCTCCCCTGCTCCGCCGCGTTTACGACCAGATGGCCGAACCCAAGTATGTAGTGGCCATGGGAGCCTGTACCATATCGGGCGGACCGTTTGTAAATTCGTATCATGTGGTACAGGGAGTCGATAAAATAATGCCGGTAGATGTTTTTGTGCCCGGTTGTCCTCCCCGACCCGAATCGCTATTCTATGGACTCATGCAATTGCAACGAAAAGTAAAAGTAGAACAATTTCTGGGCAATCAGGAACGGAAACGTTAACCAACAATTTGCCCACCCTTGTCAAACGACACGAATGGAAACCATCAAAAAGCTTGTTTTGGATACAGTGCCCGAAGCGCTTATCGAAGAAAAACAAAAGCTGACCATTACCGTTGATCCTCAAAAGCTTCACCTTCTGGCCAGTACATTACGCAACCACAGCGAACTACCTTTCGATTTCCTGGTACAACTTACCGGAGTCGATCGGGGCGATGAACTGGGTGTGAATTACCTCTTGTGCAATTCCGGCGATTTATCGAAAGAGATAGTGCTGAAAACCGGCACTTCCGATCGCGAAAATCCATTGTTGTATTCGGTCACCGATCTTTACGAAACGGCACATTTCAACGAACGGGAGGTATATGCATTACTGGGTATCCGGTTCATCAATAATCCCGACATGCGAAAATTTCTGCTCAACGCCAGTTGGGTGGGCTATCCATTACGCAGAGACTACAATCCCGATCCGGCAATTAATCCGGTATCGCTGGAGAGTCATGATATAATCGACAAAGCACCGCGAATCAGGGAGCTGGAAGATGGAAGCAGGGTGGAAGAAGTGGTGAATGTATTTGAAGAAGACGATTACATAATCAATATCGGTCCGCAGCACCCGTCCACCCATGGAGTGATGCATTTCAGAACCGCTCTCGACGGCGAAGTGGTAAAAAAAATTGATGTACACAGCGGTTATATTCACCGGGGGATTGAAAAGCTGAGCGAAAGCATGATGTATCCACAGATTTTACATCTTACCGACCGGCTCGATTATCTTTCGGCCAATATAAACCGACATGGGTTGTGCATGTGTATTGAAAATGCTGCCGGACTTGAAGTTCCGTTGCGGGCCCAATACATCCGCACCATAATGGATGAATTGAACCGTATCAGCTCTCATTTATTAGCCTGGGCCACCCACACCAACGATTTGGGAG
The DNA here is from genome assembly GCA_964559265.1 of uncultured Paludibacter sp. Lineage (GTDB taxonomy): Bacteria > Bacteroidota > Bacteroidia > Bacteroidales > Paludibacteraceae > Paludibacter. The sequence goes on from CAZLHC010000012.1 coordinate 10,433, forward strand.
CAGTCACCGCTTTTATATACGGCATGCGCGAGCGCGAAATCCTGCTCGATATTTTCGAAAAGACCTGTGGAGGTAGGCTTATTATCAATCAAAATGTGGTAGGCGGTGTGATGTTCGATATTTACCCTGATTTTCAGAAAGATGTGAACACATTTATTGTGTATATGCGCAAACAGCTCAAGGTTTATAACCGCTTTTTCACCCACAACGTGATTGCCCTTGGCCGCATGATCAATGTGGGCTTGCTTAAAAAAGAAGATGCCATTTCGCATGGCGTCACCGGACCATCGGGTCGCGGATCGGGCTGGTCGTGCGATATACGCAAGCACATGCCTTACGCTTTGTATGGCGAGGTTGAATTTGACGAAGTGATTCGTTACGAAAGCGATTCGTATGCCCGGTATCTCAACCGGTTAGATGAAATTGAGCAATCGCTTCGTATAATCGAACAACTTATTGATGCGATACCCGGGGGCGAAATTTGTGCAAAAACAAAAGCTGTCATTCGTTTACCGGAAGGAGAATTTTATTCGCGGGTCGAAGCAGCGCGCGGTGAGTTTGGCGTATTCATCGAGAGCCGGGGCGACAAATTCCCCTATCGGGTTAAATTCCGCTCTCCTTCGCTATCGCTGGTTTCGGCCATGCCGCTAATTTGTAAGAACGAGAAGATTTCAGATTTTATAGGCATCGGCGGATCGATGGATTATGTGATTCCAGACATCGACCGATAAATCATCACCCTTTAATTCCCGTAATTTGTATGTTACTTACTCTATCGAACGCACTTGAACTTACCAGTTTAACCCGCTGGATTGATGAATCGCTGCGGGCTTCGCTGCCCGAATTCGGGGTAGTGTTAATCGAGCTGGTGCTGGTGGGCATAGGGCTTATCGTTTTGTATGCATTGCTGGCTCTTAGTTTAATTTATATCGAGCGAAAAATTACCGGTTTTTTTCAGGCGCGAATTGGTCCAAACAGGGTAGGAAAATGGGGATTACTTCAAAGTTTTGCCGATTTTATAAAAATCCTGCTGAAAGAAATTATCCGGATCAACAAATCCGATCGTGTATTATTTTATTCGGCGCCGTTTTTCATGATTGTAGCTTCCTTTCTGGCCTTTGGCGCCATTCCTTTCGGCGAGGGCCTGCATGTGGTCGATTTCAACATCGGGGTGCTGTATTTTACCGCCGTGTCGTCGCTGGGTATAATAGGCGTACTGCTGGCAGGTTGGTCGAGTAACAACAAATATGCGATGATCGGGGCGATGCGAAGCGGGGCGCAGTTTATCAGTTACGAGCTTTCGGCCGGATTTGCACTGATGACCATGGTAGTATTGGCCGGCACCATGCAATTTTCAGAAATTATTGATAAACAACAGGTGTGCTGGAATATTTTCAACGGACATATAGCATCGGGAGTGGCCTTTGTAATTTTTCTGATTTCGGGGCATGCCGAAACCAACCGCGGACCCTTCGATTTGCCTGAAGCCGAATCGGAACTCACGGCAGGATATCATACCGAATATTCAGGATTGCAGTTTGGATTTTATTACTTAGCCGAATACCTGAATATGTTTATTGTGGCAGCCATTGCAACCACCGTTTTTCTGGGAGGTTACCTGCCCATACAGATTCCCGGATGGGACGGATTCAATACGGTAATGGATGCTATCCCTTCTTACCTGTGGTTTACTGCCAAAACATTTGTTCTGATCTTTTTAAGTTTATGGGTGAGGTGGTCGTTCCCGCGACTACGCATCGACCAGTTACTCAACCTGGAATGGAAATATTTGCTGCCCATCAACCTGGGTAATATTATACTGATGGTATTTCTGGTACTTTACGGACTCACGTTACAGGATTTGTTGCCGGGATTGTTTTAACATTATAAGATAGAATGGAATGAACTCTATAGTACGTTATTTTTCAGATTTTTTCAGAGGGATCTGGTCGCTTATGCTGGGGATGTCGGTTACCTGGAAAGAATTGTGGACAAAGAAAGTAACCCAACAGTATCCCGAGAACCGTGAAACGCTGGTTATTTCGGATCGCTACCGGTGCGAGCTGGTAATGCCCCACGACGAAAACAACGAACATGCCTGTACGGCCTGCGGGGTATGTGAAATCAATTGTCCGAACGGCACTATACAGGTAATTTCGAAAACCATCGAAACCGAAGATGGGAAAAAGAAAAAAGCACTCGATACCTATCATTGGGATTTAGGGATGTGTACCTTTTGTAATTTATGTGTTATTACCTGTCCGTCGGATGCCATCCGGTTCGACAATAGTTTTGAAAACGCAGTTTTCGACCGGAATAAACTAAAGCAGGTATTGAATCACGAAGGATCAAAACTAAGGGAGAAAAAGAAACCAAGCAGTCAGTCTGAAACCTCAACAGGAACTGTATAACTTATTCATACGATCATAGTATGGCACAACAAGTAGTTTTTATAATTTTAAGTCTGGTCATTGCCTTTTTTTCGGTAATGGCGGTAAATTCGAAGCACGTAATCCGGTCGACAGTTTACCTGTTGTTTGTGTTTCTGGCCACAGCCGGCCTCTATTTATTGCTCGGATATTATTACCTGTTTGGTGTGCAGGTAGCGGTGTATGCGGGTGGCATTATGATTTTATTCATATTCGCTATTTTCCTTACCAACAAGCCCATTGATTACGAAACCACCAAACTACCAGTGAGCAAACTCATTGCTGCACTTACCGCGGTGGGAGGAATAGCACTAAGTGCACATGTTGTGTATTACAATATACGCAGGGTGGCAACACTCGGGCCCATTGCCGATTTGAATCCACAGCAACTGGGACATACGATGTTGGGCACCGAAAAATACAATTACCTGCTGGCATTTGAAACGCTGAGCGTACTGTTGCTGGCCTGTGTGGTAGGAGCGATAACGGTGGCGCGCAAACGATAAAATATTAAAAAAACAATCAACCATGGGTGAATCAATACTTACAGCCAGTCAGGCATATATACCACTCGAAGCCTATATACTGGTAAGCCTGATCATGTTTTTTGCAGGCGTTTACGGATTTCTGGTACGTAGGAGTGTGTTACTGATGCTAATTTCGGTAGAGCTGATGCTGAATGCGGCCGATCTGAATTTTGCAGCCATCAATCGCTATCTTTATCCCGAACATTCGGAAGGATTCTTTTTTGCCTTGTTTACCATTGCCATTGCGGCTTGCGAAACAGCGGTAGCCATAGCCATTTTCATCAATGCCTACCGCAATTTACAGAGTGTAAAAGTAAGCAGTATCAGCACCTTAAAAGAATAATCCATGCAATACACATTATTAATTCTTCTGCTTCCGCTGCTCAATTTTTTGGTTACCGGGCTGATGGACACCCGCTGGAAAGCCCGGGTAGCCGGCATGGTAAGTACGGTGGTGGTAGCTGTTATTACCCTGCTTTCGTATGTTACAGCCTACGGGTATTTCACCACTCAGTTTCGGGATGGCAGTTATCAAACGCTGATTCCTTATGAAGTAAACTGGCTTCAATTTACCGATACCCTACAGGTAAAACTCGGAATGTTGCTCGATCCTATTTCGGTGATGATGCTGGTGGTAGTCACTACCGTTTCGCTGATGGTACATTTGTACAGCCTCTCTTATATGAAGGGTGAACGTGGATTTGAGCGATATTATGCATTTCTGTCGTTGTTCACTTTTTCGATGTTAGGACTGGTGGTAGCCACCAATATTTTTCAGATGTATATATTCTGGGAACTGGTGGGTGTATCGTCGTACCTGCTCATTGGCTTTTACTATACCAAACCGGCAGCAGTTGCTGCAGCAAAAAAGGCTTTTATTGTAACCCGCTTTGCCGATTTATTCTTTCTATGTGGTATATTACTTCTTTCGTATTATACTCAAACCTTTGATTTTAGCGCCCTCACTTCGGGCGATAGTAGTATTTTCGGAACCATGGGCAGTATAACGTTTTTGGGAGGATCGGTGCTTAGTTGGGCAATGGCGCTCATATTTATCGGTGGTGCCGGAAAATCGGCCCTTTTCCCGCTCCACATCTGGCTGCCCGATGCTATGGAAGGCCCCACTCCGGTGTCGGCACTTATTCATGCTGCAACGATGGTGGTGGCAGGAGTTTACCTGGTAGCCCGCCTTTTCCCGGTTTATGTGGGTTACACCCCCGAAGTGCTTCACGGCATTGCCTATGCCGGATTATTTACGGCTTTGTTTTCGGCAGTTATTGCCTGCGTACAAACCGACATCAAGCGGGTACTCGCATTTTCGACCATCTCCCAAATCGGATTTATGA
>CAZLHC010000012.1:14744-21354 GCA_964559265.1 uncultured Paludibacter sp.
GGTGGGGCTGGGAGTATCGGGTTATGGTGCTCACGAAGGCCTTGGGTATATGGCCTCGATGTTTCACCTGTTTACGCATGCCATGTTCAAAGCCTTATTATTCCTGGGAGCCGGTTCGGTGATTCATGCTGTGCACAGTAATTCGATGAACGATATGGGACAACTCCGGAAACACATGCCCATCACTCACCTCACTTTTCTGGTTGCCTGCCTGGCCATTGCAGGAATTCCTCCGTTTTCAGGCTTTTTCAGCAAAGACGAGCTGTTGGCTGCTGCCTTCCATTTCAGTCCGCTGGTAGGATGGACACTCAGTGGAATTGCCGGACTCACCGCCTTTTATATGTTCAGGCTGTATTACGGTATTTTCTGGAACGACAAACCACACACCAGCACAACCACAGGTCATATAATTCACGAATCGCCGGCCCTGATGACAGTGCCTTTGATTTTCTTAGCAGTGGTAACGTTGGTGGCCGGATTTATTCCGTTCGGGCATTTTGTAACCAGCAACAGTGGACTATACACCATTGAACTCGACTGGAAAGTAGCCACTACCAGTGTAGTAATTGCACTTACAGGTATTACGCTGGCTACCATTTTGTACCGGCGGCACAACGAAAAACCGGCCCGTTTGAAACAACAATTCGCCGGACTTCATCAGGCCGCCACCCAACGATTTTACATCGACGAAGTGTACCTGTTTCTTACCAAGAAAGTGGTATTTAATTCTATTTCACGACCGTTGGCCTGGTTCGACCGGCATATTATCGACGGATTTATGAACCTGCTGGCCACGGCAAGCAACCGGATTTCGGCGGAGATAAAAGGAATACAATCAGGTCATATTCAGCAATATGCCTTTGTGTTTATTTTCGCAACGTTAGTCATTGCAGGCATTCTGCTTTTTGTAGTATAATATCAACACATACGATATGAACTTCTTATCCTTATTTGTAGTAGTACCCTTGCTGATGCTGGCGTTTTTGTTTCCGGCGCGAACGATGGCTCAGATTCGGTTGGTAGCAGTAACGGGCGCCAGCCTGTTGATGGTGCTGGCCGGCTGGCTCACCTGGTTGTACCTCGCCGAGCGCGCGGCAGGCAACACCAGCGAAATGTTGTTTACGGCCGAAACGGTATGGTACCCATCCTTGAATATTAATTATTCGGTAGGAGTTGATGGAATTTCAGTGGCTATGATTTTACTTTCGGCCATCATTGTATTCACCGGAGTTTTTGCATCGTGGAAGATGGAGCACCTGCCCCGTGAATTTTTTCTGTGGTTCAGCATGCTGGCGATTGGTGTATTCGGCTTTTTCATCAGCACTAATCTGTTTACCATGTTCATGTTCTACGAGATAGCCCTTATTCCGATGTATTTGCTTATCGGAGTATGGGGTACCGGCAAAAAAGAGTATTCGGCCATGAAGCTCACCCTGATGCTGATGGGAGGATCGGCCCTGCTGCTGGTGGGCATTTTCGGTATTTATTATGGCTCGGGAGCCAGTACCCTGAATGTAACCGAACTGGCGAAATTAACCATTCCGCTGGAGCTCCAGCGCTATTTCTTCCCGCTTACCTTTATGGGATTCGGGGTATTGGGAGCCCTGTTTCCGTTTCATACCTGGTCGCCCGACGGACACGCATCGGCCCCCACCGCAGTATCGATGCTGCATGCCGGGGTACTTATGAAACTGGGAGGCTACGGTGCGTTCAGGGTAGCGATGTACCTGATGCCCGAAGCCGCTGCCGAAATGAGTTGGATATTTTTAATACTTACCGGCATCAGTGTGGTATATGGAGCTTTTGGGGCCATCCATCAAACCGACTTAAAATACATCAATGCCTATTCGTCGGTGAGTCATTGCGGCCTGGTACTGTTTGCTATTCTGATGGGAAATGACACATCCACCACCGGGGCAATTCTCCAGATGGTTTCGCACGGACTGATGACCGCCCTGTTTTTTGCCCTGATCGGTATGATATACGGACGCACCCACACCCGCCTGGTAACCGAAATGGGTGGATTGATGAAGGTAATGCCGTTTCTGGGTGTCAGTTATGTGATTGCCGGTATGGCCTCGCTGGGACTTCCCGGACTGAGTGGCTTCGTTGCAGAAATGACCATTTTTGTGGGCGCTTTTCAGGAATCGGAATTACTGCACCGGATTTTAACCATAGGAGCTATTGCCTCGATTGTTATTACTGCGGTGTATATACTTCGGGTGGTGGGTAAAATCATATTCGGACCAATGGCCGACAAGCACCACGAGCAACTTACCGATGCAGTATGGCACGAACGGTTGTCGGTCGGAGTACTGATTGTTGCCATAGTGGCGGTAGGTTCGTTTCCCTACTGGCTTTCGGAGATGATCAACGAGAGTGTGGCACCCCTTATTTCGCATATACTCCGGTAAAATTTAGTATTGAACACTGATATACACTATAAATATGGATTACAGTAGCTTATTACACATGCGCGAGGAGCTTTCGCTGCTGGGAGTAGTACTGATTTTGCTTATCTACGATATATTTAAAACTGAAAATGGCAAAACAGTTTTTCAGATTGTAGCCTTATTACTCGTTAGTTTACATACCTTACTTAATATTGTTCCGCGCGAAGCGTTTGAAGTAGCGGGTGGTATGTACAGCTACAAACCTATTCACACTATACTGAAGAGCATACTGAATATCGGTACACTTATCGTATTCATGCAATCGTTCAGTTTTCTGGAACAACCCGAAAACCGGATCAAAAAAGGAGAATTTTACTTTCTTACACTTACCACCCTACTGGGAATGTATATGATGATTTCAGCCGGACATTTCCTGTTGTTTTTTATCGGTCTTGAACTGGCATCCATACCCATGGCCACCCTGGTGGTGTTCGATAAATACAGCCTGAAGTCGTCGGAAGCCGGAATAAAATATATTCTTTCGGCCGTTTTTGCTTCCGGCATTTCGGTATATGGCTTGTCGTTTTTATATGCCTCAACCGGTACGCTATATTTCGACGATCTGGCATCTATGATAACCGGCACTCCCCTTGAAATTCTCGCTTTTGTATTCTTCAGCGCCGGTTTGTTTTTTAAAATTGCCCTGGTACCTTTTCATTTATGGACAGCCGATGTATACGAAGGAGCCCAAACCAACATCACCTCCTACTTGTCGGTTGTATCCAAAGCTGCAGCCGTATTTGTGCTGTTCACCCTTTCGGTAAAAGTATTTGCGCCCCTGGCCGAACAATGGAAACCCCTGTACTATGCGCTGGCAGTGGCCACTATTACTGTGGCCAACTTGTTTGCCCTGCGTCAGCAAAACCTCAAACGGTTTCTGGCTTTTTCGTCGATTTCGCAGGCCGGATATATCCTGCTGGCTGTGATCAGCGGAACCTCGCTGGGTATGGCTTCGCTGGTGTACTACGTTTTGGTGTATCTGTTTTCAAACCTGGCCGCTTTCGGGGTAGTTTCGGTGGTGGAACAACAAACCGGGAAACTCACCATCGACGATTATAACGGCATGTACCGCAGCAATCCGCGGCTCAGTTTTGTGATGATGATCGCGTTGTTTTCGCTGGCAGGTATTCCGCCCTTTGTAGGATTTTTCAGCAAATATTTTGTTTTTTCAGCAGCCGCACAGCAAGGATTGTATGTATTGGTTTTTATCGCTTTGTTGAACACCATCGTATCGCTGTTTTATTACCTGAAAGTAATAAAGGCCATGTTTCTGGTCGAAAACGACACCCCGATTGCTGCCCTGAAAAGTTCGTTTCCACACCGGCTGAGTCTGATTATCTGTACAGTAGGCATTCTTATTATCGGGCTTATCGGAACAGTGTTTGAAACAATTGGGACCTTGAGTTTCGGAATGTAAAAAAAACAACCAGGTTTCTGCGTTGATGGTTTACCAAATAATTCAGAGCTTACCGATTCATACGTAAATAATTTGTTTTTCAACGGTCGCATGGAACTCGCTTGCCAGCATTATCATACTGCTCGTATTATACACAAAGCGCTGAGAAAGATTATTTCTCAGCGCTTTCGTTTTGCTTACAGAGCGAAACTTATTCTTTAATATACTTTCCGAGAAGCGTATCCAGCGAGAATTTACCTCCGCCGCCGAAAATCAAACCAAGCGACATACCGATAATCAGAATAAAGTATTCCATGCCTTCGCCAGCCTGGCTACCATACCAGTTCATAAAGAAACCGTTCTGTACATGTCCGCCCAGGAACATCGCTCCACCCAGGGTAAGGAAGATAGAGAACGCCATGAAACGGCTACCGGCACCTACGATGAGTAAAATTGGAGCAACAAATTCGGCCAGAATTACCAGTACTCCCAAAACAGCCGGGATACCCATACTTGAGAAGAAACCTACTGTGGCTTCAAAACCATACCCGCCATACATACCGAGTGCTTTCTGCATTCCGTGGGGTAAAACAACGATGGCCAGTGCCAGACGTACAAACAACAGCGCCCATGAAGTAGTATCGGTCGCGAAAAATTTCTTTAAAAGTGCATTCATCTTTTTTAATTGTTAATTATTAATGGTTAATGGGGGGGGGGCCACATTAACTGTATTTTGATGATGCAAAGATAGGGCGGTAATTGAGCCCGCTGAGTAAAGAAATCAGGACGATGATTGCAAAAATCAGGACTGAAGTGCCGTTGTTTTGAATTCGGTGGGCGTCATTCCGGTGTTTTTCTTGAAGAAATTGTTGAAATGAGCCGACTCTTCGAAGCCCAGCGAGAAAGCTAACTCCTTGTTGGACTGATTGGTAAACAACAACCAGCGTTTGGCTTCGGTAATTAATTTACTCTGAATATGATCCTTGGCCGATTTTCCGGTAATCGATTTTACCGTTTTATTCAGGTAATCGGGAGTCACAGCCAGCATATCGGCATAGTCGTTTACCATGTGATGCTCCACGTAGTGTTTGTTAAGTAGTTGTTTGAAACTCCGCAGCAGGTGGTTGGTCGTTTCGAGCAATTGAGGATTTTCCTCTTTTTTGAGCGAACAATGATTATTGCTTTGGATGAGCAGCAACTTCACCAGCGCCCCCACCGCATCGTGGGTATACTTTTCGAGCGAAGCCGAAAACAGCTCCATTTGTTCGAACAGACTCAGATATATCGCAGCCGATGATTCGTGAATGGGCAACGGAGGCGATTGTCCGTAATCGTTGAAAAGATAGATATCGTTGATCAGGTAATCGGGAATAGCATTGGAGATCAGAAACTGTTCGGAGTACGAAACAATAAATCCTTTCGGTTTCGATGTAAATTCCAGTTTATGCATTTGCCCCGGCAATAGGAAATACAACTGCCGATTTTGGATTTCATATTCCATAAAATCGACGGTATGCGTACCCGTACCTTCGATAATATAATAGATGGCGTAGTAATCGTGGCGGTGGGGCACCGGCGTGCGAACAGTTGCTATATCGTACGAATCTTCCATACGTTTAATCGAGAAGTCGGGCGAAAATCCGGTTCGTTCGGCGAGCGAATAGGTTTTTATTTCGTGGTGAACCATCTTTTTTAATTGTTAATTATTAATTGTTAGTGGTTAACGGTTGGAGGGGTGGTTTTGTTTTGTTGTTTTTAGTATACTTGTGAGTAGCTTTAGTAATTCTACTGCATCAGTGTTTATACTTTCGTATTCAACTGATGTAATATAATCAGTATGATGAAGTAACTCGAGCCAATACAGACTTTCATTGATTTCCTTTTGAGCAATCGACAGTTTATGAATGAAATCAGCAGCACTTTCGGCATGTTCAGATTCCCGAATCAGCGCTCCAACAGAAGTGCCACTTCGCATTACTTGTTTCGACAAAACAAATTCTTTTTTCTCCAAAGATAAGAATTTATACAGATTCACAACTCGTATTGCAAACAACAAACTTTTTTCTTTCAAAATATTTCTTTTCATAGTATCATAAGTTTAGTAAGTACAAATACACAGCCCATCCCCGAATTAACAATTAACAATTAACAATTAACAATTAAATCAACCAGCTCCGTCAGCATCATCGCTGTGGCTCCCCAAATGGTTACTCCTTCCACATCGAAATAAGGAGCACTGGTATTGTTTAGGCTATTGTGGGCCGGAAAATCTTTAACTTTAATATTGGTGCTATTAAAAAAGTGTGAGAAATCAAGCTCGATAACCTCCTGCACTTCGCGCGGATCGGGGGTGTAGCTTGGCCGCCGGGGAGCATAAGCCACAAATGCACGCACCAGAAAATTGCTGGGCGGAACATACAAATCGGAGAGCTGGCCGATAATTTCGTACGAATCGCGCGAAACACCAATTTCCTCTTCGGCTTCGCGCATGGCTGTTTCGCACAGGTCGGCATCGTCGTCCTCGTAGCGGCCGCCGGGAAAGGCTATTTGTCCCGAATGGATACCCACATATTCACCACGGCGGATAAAAACGATTTTAAGGGTGGAAAGGGGTGGAGAAGAATTCTCCGACGATGGAGCATCAACAAAGGATGTCTGCCCGGCGGGCATTGTACTGCCTGCATCACCGGGATACAACAACACCAACACCGCACTAAGCCGGGGATTAAAATCCTTGTCGCGAATGGCCCGAAATTCGTCA
>CAZLHC010000012.1:21454-73431 GCA_964559265.1 uncultured Paludibacter sp.
CACCGCACTAAGCCGGGGATTAAAATCCTTGTCGCGAATGGCCCGAAATTCGTCAAGACGATGGGCGGGCGCCATTTTCAGGTGCGATGCTGCACCGGGCAACTCCTCCTGAAGGCGAATTTTTAACGTATCAATAGTCATATATACTCTGCTGTTTTATTTCTACCGTAAATTTACAGCTTTTTTTGTATCGGCTAAAAAAAAGTTTAACTTTGTGATTAGTTTTCACTCAACTATTAGCTTTATAACCCACCCATCTGATAAGAAAAAACATCCCCATGAAATCAAAACACATCGTAGTACTATCGGTATCGCTGATGCTTACAGTATCAGTATTTGCTACACCGATTCTTCAAAACAGCACCCTGGTCAGCGACAATACAAAGGTATATGTATCGCAACGACCCGCACCGGCCGACCGGCTGTTTAAGTCGGATGCTGTTGAAAAAAAAATTAAGCAGATCACCCGTATGCTCACCAACGCCCGGCTGCGCTGGATGTTCGAAAACTGTTATCCCAACACCATCGACACCACCGTGCGTTATTACAAGACCGCTGATGGCGACGACGATACCCTGGTGTATACCGGCGATATTCACGCCATGTGGCTGCGCGATTCGGGGGCGCAGGTTTGGCCTTACCTGCGGCTGGCCAACGACGATCCCCGGCTGAAAAGTATGCTACGGGGCGTTATTCTCCGGCAGTTTAAAAGCATCATTATCGATCCGTATGCCAATGCATTTCTCGACCCGCACGATCCGAATCCTGATCATAACTGGATGAGCGACCTTACGGCCATGAAAAAAGAACTGCACGAACGGAAATGGGAAATCGATTCGCTGGCCTATGTAATCCGGTTGGCCTACGAATACTGGAAGATTACCGGCGACACCACCATCTTTGGAAAAGAATGGGAGCAGGCCATAGCGCTGGTAGTGCAAACCTACCGGGAACAACAAAAAAAAGACGGACACGGGCCTTACCGGTTTATGCGGCGAACCGAGCGGCAGCTGGATACCATGTCGAACGCCGGAATGGGAAATCCGGTGAAACCGGTAGGACTGATCGCCTCTGCCTTCCGTCCTTCCGACGATGCTACGACTTTTCAATTTCTCATTCCATCTAACTTCTTTGCTGTGACTTCGCTTCGTAAGGCGGCCGAAATTCTCACAAAAGTGAATGGGAATACGGTGATGAGCGAAAATTGCACTTCGCTGGCTGCAGAAGTGGAAACAGCTCTTAAAAAATACGCAACGGTGAATCACCCCACCTACGGAACCATTTATGCTTACGAAGTAGATGGTTTTGGCAATCAGCTGATGATGGACGATGCCAACGTACCGAGTTTACTGGCGATGCCCTATCTGGGCGATGTGGATCTCCACGATCCGGTGTATCAGAACACCCGGAAATTTGTATGGAGCGAAGATAATCCTTACTTTTTCAGAGGAAAAGCAGGCGAAGGAATTGGCGGTCCGCATGTAGGTTACGATATGGTATGGCCCATGAGCATTATGATGAAGGCCTTCACCAGTACGGATGATGAAGAAATAAAAACCTGTATAAAAATGCTGATGGATACCGATGCCGGTACCGGATTTATGCACGAATCGTTTCACAAAGACGACCCGGCAAATTTTACCCGCAAGTGGTTTGCCTGGCAAAACACCCTTTTCGGGGAATTGATCATCACCCTGATTGATAACGGAAAGCTGGAATTACTCAATAGTATTCGCTAGTCAAAAACCCGTATACTGACTGATTCCTGATTTTTGATTCTTGACTCTTGATTCTTGACTCTTGATTCTTGACTCTTGACTCTTGATTCTTGATTCTTGACTCTTTATTCTAAAAAAAATCATCAATTGAACTTATCATGACACCAAAGAGCTACATTCTGATCCTTATTGCAGGACTTTTTTACAATTTTGGGACGGTAGCTGCTCCCGTCGATTATGTAAATCCACTCATTGGCACCCAATCAAAGTATTCGTTGTCCAACGGGAACACCTATCCCGCCATTGCGATGCCCTGGGGAATGAACTTCTGGACTCCGCAAACCGGCAAGATGGGCGATGGATGGGCCTATACCTACGATGCCGATAAAATCCGCGGTTTTAAACAAACCCATCAGCCCAGCCCGTGGATTAACGATTACGGACAATTTTCGATTATGCCGGTGACCGGAAAAGCGGTTTTCAACGAAAACGAACGGGCCAGCTGGTTTTCGCACAAGGCCGAAACGGCAAAACCGCATTATTACAAAGTGTACCTGGCCGATTTCGATGTGGTGACCGAAATTACACCTACCGAACGGGCAGCAATGTTCCGGTTTACATTTCCGCAAAACGATAAGTCGTATGTGGTAATCGACGCCTTCGACAAAGGTTCGCACATCCGGCTTATTCCGGAAGAAAATAAAATTGTGGGGTATACAACCAAAAATTCAGGTGGAGTACCAGCTAACTTTAAAAATTATTTCGTTATCGTTTTCGACAAGAAGTTTACCTATCAGTCGGTGGTGGCCGATGGCAGCCTGCTCGAAAACAAGCTGGAGGCAACTGTCGACCATGCCGGAGCCATTATCGGATTTTCGACCCGCAGAGGCGAGCGGGTGCATGCGCGGGTGGCGTCGTCGTTTATAAATGCCGAACAGGCGGAGCGCAATTTGAAGGAACTGGGCGATGGAGACTTCGACCGCCTGATGGCAGCGGGCGAACAGCGCTGGAACGAAGTGCTGGGGCGCATCGAAATTGAAAGCTCCAACATCGATCAGTTGCGCACTTTTTACTCGAGCCTGTACCGGTCGGTGCTTTTTCCGCGTAGTTTTTACGAGTACGATGCCGCCGGCAATGTGGTGCATTACAGTCCGTACAATGGTAAAATTGAAAACGGCTATCTGTTTACCGATACCGGCTTTTGGGACACCTTCCGGGCTTTGTTTCCGCTACTGAATTTAGTGTATCCCGAAATGAACCTGAAGATGCAGGAAGGATTAATCAATACCTACAAGGAGAGCGGATTCTTTCCCGAATGGGCCAGTCCGGGTCACCGCGGCTGCATGGTGGGCAACAACTCGGCATCGGTGCTCGCCGACGCTTATTTACAGGGAATTAAGGTGCAGGACACCGAAGCGCTGTGGAAAGGACTTACTTATACCGCCAACAATGTGCATCCTTTTGTTTCGTCCACCGGACGGTTGGGACATCAGTACTACAACACCCTGGGCTATGTGCCCTGCGATGCGTTGATTAACGAAAGTGGCGCCCGCACGCTGGAATATGCGTATAATGACTGGTGTATTTATCAGTTAGGGAAAGCCCTGGGCAAGCCGGAAAGTGAAATCGGGGTATATAAAGAACGCAGTTACAATTACAGGAATTTGTTTAATAAGAAGTACAACATGATGGTAGGACGCAAAAAGAATGGAGAATTCAATGAGCCATTCAGCCCTTTTAAGTGGGGTGGCGATTTTACCGAAGGAAATGCGTTGCATTATACCTGGTCGGTATTTCACGATCCGAAGGGGCTGATGAATTTAATGGGTGGAGCTAATGCTTTCAACCAGATGCTGGATACGGTTTTTGCATTGCCACCGGTATTCGACGAGAGTTATTACGGATCGGTAATTCATGAGATACGTGAAATGCAGATCATGAACATGGGGAATTACGCCCATGGCAATCAGCCCATTCAGCACATGATATACCTGTATAATTATTCGGGCGAGCCCTGGAAAGCACAGTACCACCTGCGGCAGGTGATGAATCGCATGTATTTGCCTACGCCCGATGGCTATTGTGGTGATGAAGACAACGGGCAGACCTCGGCCTGGTATGTATTTTCGGCACTTGGTTTTTATCCGGTTTGCCCCGGAAGCGGACAGTATGTACTAGGTTCGCCGTTGTTTGACAAAGCAACTTTACACCTGCAAAACGGCAAAAAAGTGGAAATTCGGTCTGCTAACAATTCACAGTCGAACGTATACGTGAAAAATCTGAAGTTGAACGGGAAAAAGTATGAGCACAATTACCTGGAAATAGAACAATTGAAAAAAGGAGCCCGTCTGGTTTTCGAGATGGGAGCAACTCCGAATAAAAGCAGGGGTATAAAACCAGAGAATGCGCCTTATTCGATGTCGGAATAATCGATGTGAAAACGGTTAATTATCTTAATGAATACGCTGATCAACTACACCGGCAGGATACCTGCAGCATGGTTTTGTGCCGGTGTATGAAAAAAGCCCGACACAACAAGCCGGGCTCTAAAATATTTAGTCGTGAATGATGGATTTAATCCTTTATCTTCCAGAACAACATCATTAGTTTTTCAAATAAGGTATCACCCAGAAGTCGTTTGAGGGGTACACCTATTACCTGGTCGAATTTACCGATTACGTACCGCATTTTGAAGGAGCCCTTCTTCCGAAGTAGCTTTTCTACTTTTTGGGCGATGAGGATGGGATAGGCACCGTTGTTTTCATCGTGCTCATACATCTTCAGTAATTGATCGAACTTGCGCCGATACACCGGATCGACGGTGGCTATAATGCGGCGGTTGGCGGTAAAACCGGTACGGAAATCACCCGGATTGATATTAAACACCTTGATATTGAAGGGCAACACTTCCATCCGTAAGGCAGCCAGGTAACCTTCGAGCGCGTATTTACTGGCCGAATAATGTCCCTGAAAAGGCAGTCCGATGAGTCCGGCCATGGAGCCGGTATTAATAATCAGTCCCCCACCCTGAGCACGCATCACAGGTAAAAACGCGTTTACCATGCGAACCACTCCGAAAAAGTTCGTTTCAAACTGGGCTTTAGCTTCTTCCATGCTGAAGTTCTCGAGTGGACCGGCAAGACCATACCCGGCATTATTGATCAACACATCGATTTTAATTTGCTGTTCGGAAAGGTAGTTCATTAACCCGTCTACCGATTCATCACTGGTAACATCCAGCTGCAACATCTCAAAACTCCCGACATCCTGACTCTTGAATCTTGAATCTTGATTCTTGGCTCTTGAATCTTGATTCTTGATTCTTGATTCTTGACTCTTATTTCTCGAAGTTCCCAACACCCGATACCCCCGTTCGCAAAGGTATTCAGCAATAATTTTTCCTATTCCGGAAGAAGCTCCGGTTATGAGTACTGTCTTCATATTTTTGTAGTTCTTAATTGAACTACAAAAATACAATTTATTACTGACAAATAACGCACCCTTCGCATTTCGACAGTTCTCCACGGAGGCGCTTTTCTACCAGCATCTTCATGCGGTCGCGCAAAGCGAAAATACGGATATACTCCAGCACATCGGCCATGAAGGCATTCATGAGCAGCAAACGAGCTTCGGCAAATGGAATACCGCGCGAACGCATGTAAAACAAGGCCTTATCGTCGAGCTGACCGATAGTGGCGCCATGCGAACATTTTACATCATCGGCATAAATCTCCAACTGTGGCTTGGTGCGCATTTTAGCCGTACGGTTGAGCAGAATGTTGCGATTAGTTTGATAGGCACGCGTTTTCTGTGCATCTTTTTCTACAAACAAACGCCCGGTGAATGCCCCCTTCGACATATCGTCGAGCACGTATTTGAACAGTTCATCCGAATGACACTCGGGCATATTATGCAGCACCGAAGTGAAATTATCTACTGTTTGGTTCTTGTCGGCGATAACCATTCCGCATACTTCCGTTTCGCAGTGCTTCCCATTCAACGCAACTTCTATCGTATTACGGGTCACCCCGTTATGCAATGTAATAACGTTGGAAATCACGTTCGATGAAGCTTGTTGATCGATGAGCAAGGTCATCAGATTGGTCATCCGGTTGTGCGTGTTTTCGAGCTTGTAATGATCGTAGGTAGCATACTCGCCCACAAACACTTCGGTCACCCGATTGGCCAGAAACCGAACATCATCCTGGGTATGGTCGCACACCAGCAACTGCGCCTTCGCATTTTCTTCAATAATTATCAGGTCGTGCGAGTTAGCCATAAAGTCGACATCGGCACGCATGATATTGATAAGCTGCACCGGCCGGGGCAGTTCCACATTCTTCGGCACATACATAAAAAAACCATCCTGAGCAAAGGCGCCATTAAAGGCTACCAGTCCATCTTCTTTTTTACTGCTTTGTTTGCCGTAATACTTTGCAACCAGTTCAGGGTATTTCTCCGATGCTTCTTTCATTCCGCAGATAATCACACCTGCCGGAAGATCTTTGTTTCGGTCGTCCACTTCGGGATAAAAACCATCATTGACCACGAAATAGAGATACGAATCGATGCCCGGCACATCGCACTGAAAAGCCTGGTACGGATCGACCGGAAAATCGAGCCGGCGAATGTTCAACCCATAATCGACTTCAAGCGAAGCTGTCAGATCGGTATATTTATAATTCTCGACCTTCGTAGTTGGAAATCCCAGCCGTTCGAAAAGAGCAAAAGCATCATCACGCGAAGGATTCATCACCGTAGCCGAATGCTCGTTGATCATCCCGTGATGCGCTTTGTATAATTCAATATATTGTTGTTCCATGAAATTCGGTTGTTAAGCTTCCACTTCCTGTTTGATCCAGTCATAGCCACGGGCTTCCAACTCCAGTGCCAATTCCTTGCCTCCTGATTTTACAATTTTGCCATCGTACAATACGTGTACGAAATCGGGAGTAATATAATCGAGCAGGCGTTGGTAGTGTGTAATCACCACGGTAGCATTTTCGGATGATTTTAATTTATTCACACCATTGGCAACGATACGCAACGCGTCGATATCGAGACCCGAATCGGTTTCGTCGAGAATCGCTAATTTCGGCTCCAGCATCGCCATCTGGAAAATCTCGTTTTTCTTCTTCTCTCCCCCCGAGAAACCTTCGTTCACCGCACGGTTGGTAAGCTTGCTGTCCATTTCGACTAACTCTTTTTTCTCGCGCATCAATCGCAGGAAATCGGTAGCCGAAATAGGTGGTTGTTCACGGTATTTCCGTTGTTCGTTGATGGCCGAACGCATAAAATTTACCATGCTCACTCCCGGAATCTCCACGGGATACTGAAAGCTGAGGAAAATACCTTCGTTGGCACGCTCTTCGGGAGCCAGTTCCTGCAGGTCCTTGCCGTTAAATTCGATCGATCCGTGGGTAACTTCAAATACAGGATTGCCGGTGATGACCGACGAAAGTGTCGATTTTCCGGAACCATTAGGACCCATGATGGCATGGATTTCACCTTTGTTGATGGTCAGGCTAAGACCTTTTAATATTTCTTTGCCATCGATAGCGGCATGCAGATTTTTAATAACTAACATTGTATTGTGTATTTTTTATTATTCGTTATACGTTTATCCCACCGAACCTTCCAGCGTAATTTGCAACAACTTTTGGGCCTCTACAGCAAACTCCATCGGCAACTTATCCACCACTTCCTTCGCATATCCATTTACGATCAGACCTACCGCATCTTCTGTTGAAATACCACGCTGGTTGCAATAAAAAATCTGATCTTCCGATATTTTTGAAGTTGTAGCTTCGTGTTCCACGATGGCTGTTTCGTTGTTCACTTCCATATAAGGGAAAGTATGAGCACCACACTTATCGCCCAGCAACAAGCTATCGCATTGCGAGAAATTACGTGCATTTTCGGCTTTTGCCCCCACGCGAACCAATCCGCGGTAACTGTTCTGACTCACCCCTGCCGAAATCCCTTTCGACAAAATATGAGAGCTGGTATTTTTTCCCAGATGGATCATT
Source organism: uncultured Paludibacter sp. (assembly GCA_964559265.1). Lineage (GTDB taxonomy): Bacteria > Bacteroidota > Bacteroidia > Bacteroidales > Paludibacteraceae > Paludibacter. The sequence goes on from CAZLHC010000012.1 coordinate 29,202, forward strand.
TTGGTACCCGTATCGGCCTGCTGGTGATTGTTGGTAACCGCTACCGAATAAAACTCAGCAGAGGAATTATCTCCCTGCAACACACAGGAAGGATATTTCCAGGTAATAGCCGAACCGGTTTCGACCTGAGTCCAGGAAATATGCGAACCATCGCCTTTACAAATTCCGCGTTTGGTTACAAAATTATAAATACCACCCTTTCCGTTTTTATCGCCGGGATACCAGTTTTGAACGGTAGAGTATTTAACGTTTGCATTTTTCATCGCGATAATTTCTACGATTGCCGCGTGCAACTGATTTTCATCACGTTGCGGAGCTGTACAACCTTCGAGGTATGAAACATAACTATCGTCGTCGGCCACAATAAGCGTACGCTCAAACTGGCCGGTATTAATGGCGTTGATACGGAAATAAGTAGAGAGCTCCATCGGGCAGCGTACTCCTTTGGGGATATATACGAACGAACCATCGCTGAACACCGCGCTATTGAGTGCCGCGAAGAAATTATCGGTATAAGGCACCACTGTTGCCATGTATTTTTGAACCAGGTCGGGATGATGTTCCACTGCTTCGCTAAACGAACAGAAAATAATTCCCATCTCAGCCAGGGTTTCCTTAAAAGTAGTTTTTACCGACACCGAGTCCATCACCGCATCCACAGCGATACCACTTAGTGCCTTTTGTTCTTCAAGCGGAATTCCAAGTCGGTTAAAGGTTTTCAACAATTCCGGATCTACCTCTTCGAGGCTTTGGGGAGCATTCTTACGGGGAGCTGCGAAATAGGAGATCGACTGATAATCGAACTCGGGGATAGTGAGATTGGCCCAGGTAGGCATTTTGAGTGTCAACCAGTGCCGATACGCTTTCAGGCGAAATTCGAGCATCCATTCGGGCTCATTTTTCTTCGCCGAAATAATTCGTACCACATCTTCATTTAATCCAACAGGAATTACATCCGTTTCGATGTCGGTCGTAAATCCGTATTTATATTCGCTTTGGGTTACTTCGTGTATAATTGCGTCTGACATATTCTATATTAAAATTTGGGGCTGCAAAATTACTAAAATTCAAGCAAGTACCGAAATAACACAGAAAGAGGAGGTTTTGTTTACCCCTAAAGTTAATTTTTATTAATCGGAAGGGCTTTAAAACTTCTGCAAATAATCCGACAAATTCACTTCTCTGTTCAAATCCATCTTCTTCCTGATTCGGTATCGGTTGGTTTCAATTGCAAAGATGCAGCCGCGTTGGACAAGCTGGCTCCTCTGACGGCTAATACCGATAAGTACTATCTGCACATTGGTATCAAAAGTAAAAGTAATGCAACCTTTGTTTTCGGGCTGGAAGGTCAGTCGAATGTTCGGTTTGCTGTAGGTTCAACCAGCTTCAACGACGCCGGAACCATTTACGAACCCATTACCGATTTCCCACGTGATGGTGAATGGCAGAAAATCGAAATTCCGCTGAGCACCCTGAAAACAAAAGGATTACTTTACAGCACTGGGATGTTGGATAAGAACGTATTTCTATTCCTCGCCGGAGGTGTAGCAGGTACCACCATCGATCTCGACGCAGTATTTATCTACAAAAAACAGTAATCATACAATCATCAGCCGGATAGAAGCCCGGATTAGTTTACCTACGGGAAAAGGAACCTGGCCTGCCTTCTGGATGCTCGGGGCCAATTTCGCAACCGCCCGCTGGCCGCTCTGTGGCGAAATCGACATTATGGAACACACCGGTTCGCAACCAACAACTATTGTTCACGCGGTACATACCGCCGACCGGAATGGCTCAAGAGGCAACAACTGGTCGTTTAAGAAAACGGCCGGTACCGTGGAGGGTGAATTCCGCACCTACGCCATCGAATGGGAAGAACGTGCCAACGAAGGCGACGACAACATCAGTTTTTACATCGACGGCGTAAAAAGCACCACCCTCTGGGAGCCCCAAGTAAACTCCACCGTACAGCAATGGCCGTTCAAGCAGGACTTCTTTATTATCCTGAACATCGCATTAGGCGGCACCATGGGCGGCACTATCGACGACGGGATGTTTGCCAATCCGGTAGTAATGAAAGTGGATTATGTGAGAGTATATCAGAGAGAGTGATTAATTATTAATTGTTAATTGTTAATTGTTAGTGGCTGGCCTTTTTCGCCGAGGTAAAAAGCAATCAACACCACATCGGTATCAGTATCATTAAATCCCTCGTGTAAAGTATTTATTACTTCGGCAAAAGTGGAGGATGGCAAGAACTCATTGACTTTACCATTTTTCATTCTGACTTTCAACACGCCCGACACTACGTACGCAAATACGGGTCGGGCGTGTTTGTGCCAGCCAGTGGAGGTTCCCGGCGGAAGGGTTACTTTTGCAATGGTTACTTCATCGATTATATCGATATTACCCTACTGGTTTTTAAATTCAGATTTAAGCATTTATTAATGAAATCTGCCGTTTTAGTGCCCGGGCACAAATTACTGTAAAAAATTCAAATATTTTTTCGTAGTTTTGTGGCATACTCCAAGCAATTATTGGGAAAGAATTATAACAAGAAGGGGTATTTCAAAAGAACAATTGTCGGAAGTGTTGGAAGGGCATATCCTAAACCCGGATGTTATCTTTAATGATGATTTTATGGCTTTTTACGAAGATAGAAAAGAAAATAATCTTGATAATAATGAGCTTTTGAAGGGTGAGAATGGCTAAACACCAGATTAATACAAACAACTTAAAATTTAAAACATAATTATGAAATCACAAATTCAACTGTTTGAAGAAAAGAAAGTCCGCACCGTGTGGGACGAAGAAAGTGAAGAATGGTATTTCTCCATTGTGGATGTGGTAGGTGTTTTAACAGACAGTCCTAATCCAAATAATTATTGGAAAGTATTGAAAAACAGACTAAAAAAAGAAGGAAGCCAGTTGGTTACAAACTGTAACCAACTGAAAATGCAGTCGGCAGATGGTAAATTTTACAAAACTGATGTAGTTTCAACCGAACAACTTTTCCGCTTGATTCAAACTATTCCCTCACCCAAAGCAGAACCTTTCAAACTCTGGATTGCGCAGGTTGCCAAGGAACGATTGGACCAGATTCAGGATCCTGAATTGTCCATCGAACAAGCCATGATGGACTACAAACGCCTTGGATATTCCGATAACTGGATAAATCAACGTCTGAAAAGTATCGAAATCCGCAAAGACCTGACCGACGAATGGAAATCCCGCGGACTGGAAGAAGGTTTACATTTCGCAACTTTAACGGATATTATCTACAAAACCTGGGCAGATAAAACGGCTAAAGAATACAAGCAATACAAAGGACTCAAAAAAGAAAACCTGCGCGACAATATGACCAATGCCGAGTTGGTACTGAATATGCTGGCAGAGCTTTCCACAAAACAAATATCTGAAGCGGGTAATCCCGAAACACTTGATGAACATGCGCAAATTGCCAAACAGGGTGGAGAAATTGCCCGAAATGCACGCTTGGAACTGGAGGCAAAAACGGGTCAAAAAGTTGTTTCACCGTTGAATGCAAAGAAGGGGATTTTAAAGAATAGGAATAAGAAAATTGAGTAATAATTTGATCAGATTTTATGACTGACATCGACTACAACATCATCATTTCCGAACTCAACCACCGCAAGGTTTGGGTTTCCCGCCGAATAAGCTTTAGAATTTCATCTGAAGAATATATTGCTTTACTCAAAGGTTATCACCCTCATTGGGATATGCGTTATGGTTTGATTTATGATTATCAGGATGATTATTTCTATTCGTATCGTTCCGGCTATGTGGTAGGTAAATATAAAGTTGAAAAGCAGCGAAATGGTGATTATCTGTTTACTGAAATGTACGAAAATCCATACAAGGTGGATTGTATGGTTATTTTCGAATGTTTGTCAGAAGCATGTAAACAAAACAATGTGAGTTTTGACCCGGAATCATTGCAGATATATATCTATGAAACCCAAAACATGATTAAATCTGATTAAAGAACTGGATGTCTTTACTGATGATGCCATAACTAAATTCGAGAACAAGAAGTTGGCTTTGAATCAGTTATACAGGAATTTTCTACTTGCTGAAGTGTATGGTCGGAAACAGGGTTACAAAGAAGTATTCTCCGTAATACTTGCTCCCAAAGATCAACCTACTACAAAACATGAAATCACTTTACTCAAAGATAATCTGAAACAGGAAAGTAGACACAGGATTTTAGCAATTACCCTTGAAGACTTTTTCGAAAATATTCGCCATCTTTGTAGTGAAGAATTTGCTGAATGGAATTACTGGTTTCAGGACAGGTATTTAAATTTTGGAAAATTAATCACCGGGAATTGATTAAAGAAAGTTATTATGGAAAACAAAAATAATAAATCTTTACTTTTCAAATCCGAAGACGAAAAAATATCGATTGATGTTCATTTTGAAGGTGAAACCGTTTGGCTAACGCAGGAGCAAATGTCAGTCTTGTTTGGTAAAGGACGAGCACAATTACAGAACATATAAGAAACATTTTCAAGGAAGCTGAACTAAATGAAGAAGTGGTGTGTCGGGAATTCCGACATACCACTCAGCATGGTGCAATAGAAAGTAAGACACAGGATGTAACTGTAAAACTTTATAATCTTGATGTTATCATCTCCGTCGGTTTCCAGGTACTTGATATTTATGCCCCAGCATTGATTATGACCCGAATGCGGAAGTTTCTATTGAGTTTTTCAAAAAGGTACAGAAGAAATAACATTAAAGGCGAAATTATTTAATTATAATAGAATTATTTTGTACGTTTGCAAAACTATTCAATTATAACAGAAGAAAATATGAGTACAAATTATATCAAACGTCCGGCTTACATTGATAAAATTAAACCATTTATAGGTAAACAAATTATCAAAGTGCTTACAGGTCAGCGACGTGTGGGTAAAAGCTACATTTTGCTACAGTTAATGGATGAAATTAAGGCAATGCATCCTGATGCTAATATTATTTACATCAATATCGAATACAGTGAAAACGAGTCATTGCGCACGCACACTGCTTTATACCAATATGTTTGTGACAGATTAATGGGAAATGCACCCAATTTTTTGTTGATAGATGAAGTGCAGGAAATTCACTCGTTCGAGTTGTGTTTACGGTCCCTGCTTGCCGAATCGAAATGTGATATTACATGTACAGGCAGTAATGCACAAATGCTTTCGGGGGAATTAGCCACTACTTTATCGGGCAGGTATGTGCAGATTCCGGTTTATTCACTTAGCTATACGGAATTTTTAGAATTTCATCAGCTGAAGGATTCAAACGAAAGCCTTTTCATGTATCTGCGTTTAGGCGGAATGCCTTATCTGATACATATCGGGCTCGAAGCTGATGTGGTAATGGAGTATTTGAAAAATGTGAATTCCACGATATTATTGAAAGATGTAGTGGCTCGTGAAAACATACGAAATGTATCTTTTCTTGAAAACCTCACGGCTTATCTTGCCGACAATACCGGAAGTCTGTTATCTGCGTTTAATATCAGCAAGTACTTAAAATCTCAGCATCAAAATATTCCGACCCAGACCATTCTGAATTATTTGCGGGCATTGACTCAGGCTTTTTACGTGCATAAAGTGCAACGTGCCGAAGTAAAAGGGCTCAAAATCTTTGAAATTGGCGAGAAATACTATTTCGAGGATACGGGATTGCGGAATGCATTGCGGCGTTATGATTTCAGAAGTGATGTACATAAAGTAATGGAAAATGTAGTTTATTTACATTTGCTGCGTAACGGACACCGCGTGTTTGTGGGCATCAACGGGAATAAAGAGATTGATTTTATGGCTGAAAAGAATGATGAACGTCTGTACATACAAGTAGCCTATATGCTGGTGGATGATCAAACTATACAACGGGAATTTGTTAACCTGATGGCCATCGACGATAATTATCCAAAATATGTAGTAACGATGGACGAGTTTGCAGCCGGAACTGCTTATAAAGGTATCAGGCGAATTCATTTGCGCGATTTTCTGATGAATTATAAATAAAAAACTAAGGCTCTTGATTCCTGGTTCTTTACTTTTGGTTTAAAGATCTGAAAAGTTTTCCCCGGCAATTTTTGGATCGATTGCCGGGGAAAACCTGTAAAAATTTCTGCAAACGTTTGAACGTTAAAGCCTTTACTATTTCTCGTTTTCTTTTTTAATTTTCCGGATGGCGGCCTCAATCGGCTTATCAGGTTCAATTACATTGTACGGTCCCCAGAAATCCGGATCATTGAATCCGTCGGCGGCATCACTGATGATAACATCCGACCGGAGCCGGTCGCGGAACCGGATGGCTTTGTTATCGCTGCTTTGCTCGCGATCGGTTACGGCCATCTCCAGGGTGCTGTAATAAAAGGTATGAAACAGCTTGCGCTTCCAGTTTATCTTCATTCCCAATTCGATACGGCTGTAACCATAGTACCACTTCCCGTCTTTTTCGATGTAATCGATGCGGTAATCGGCCTGAATGGGAGTGATTTCGGCATTAAATGGTTTTTTCCGGATAAACAGCCGTACTACTTCTTCGCGGCGGGTAAGGTCGAGACTGAATATGGCAGATTTAAGCGCCATATTTTGGGCATCGATATACAGTTTTCCCGAATAAAGAGGCTCAGTGGGATACGCTACGGGCTTAAAATCGACCACGTATACCATGCGCTGATCCAGGTATTCTACTTTATTGAACTGAAAACGGTAGTTATCGAACACTTTTTCGGTGAAAAGAATCTGCGGATTTTTCATCACATCGAGGTAAAGTGAGTTATACGGACCGCCCATCAACTTAAAAACAAGCGTATCGAGTCGTGTGTAGTCGGTTTGTTTCCGGGCTTTATACAACCTGGCAGCATCGTTTTTGTACGACGTGTAAGGCTGCTTTTGAACATCCACCACCGCTTCGGCCAGACTCACATAATTTCGGCTTTTACGAATCGACTCGCGGTAAAAAGCCGTCATCAGCATTTCCTGCTCCGGATAATTCTGATCAATCCGGTCGAGCATCACCCGTACCAAATCCGATCCATCCTGTGTAAGTACATCAATCTGAGGCAATTGAAAAGCTACCTGCGTGAGTTTTACAAGGCCTTTGAGTTGCTCCAGCTCCTGCACACTTACATTGCGCTCCATATAACCCAGAAAACGAAACACCAATCGGGCATCGGCATCGGCCAGTTTGAGCGAAAATTCGCCTTCGTTGTTGGTTACCGTGGCAATATGGGTTCCATCGACCAGTACATTGCAATACACCAACGGAGTGCCGCTTGTAGCATCGGTTACTTTACCTCTCACCTCCTGCAGGGGCGATTGAGCAAAAAGAGCCGGTAGCGAAAGAAACGAAAACAAGACTAATAGCAGTGTTCTCATATTTGTTGAAATTAGTAGTTTAAAAATTAGCGGCTACGCTGCATTCATACCCGTGATGTCTGCCATCGTGGCCGTTTATCCTGATAAATAAAGTATAGTATGTTTTGATATTCAACACTATAACAAGTTCTTATCTCTTTTGTTTACAGCTTCAATTCTGTTTTAATCAGGGCATAAATATACAAAAAATAAATTTTCCACATTCAATAAAAAAATGTATTTTTGTAGTCGAATTTTTAGAACTTATAGATCATGATCAACAGTATTTTGCTTTTCGCTTTTGGTACGCCCGAAATTATTCTTATTGCTCTCGTGGTGCTTCTTATTTTTGGTGGTAAAAAAATTCCTGAACTGATGCGCGGTATTGGTAAAGGTGTAAACCAATTTAAACGGGGAATGAAAGAATTGGACGACGAGATAAAAGACGGCGTTGACGATATCAAAAAATAAAACAGGGGCAACGGAGGCATGCAGGAAGAAGTTGAAGAGAAAGCGCTTTCGTTTTGGGAGCATCTGGAAGAACTACGGTGGACCCTCATTCGCGTAATACTAGCGATGATGGTAGCTGTGGGTGCCATTTTTTCGTTCAAAGAGTTTGTCTTTACCCGCATAGTTTTCGCACCGCTCAATTCCGATTTTATTTTTTACCAATGGCTGTGTTCGCTGGCGGGCGCCGTCAATATTCCTGAAATTTGTCCCGGCGATTTTCAGCTTGAGCTTATCAACATCAACCTGGCGGGTCAGTTTATGGCACATATCGGGGCCTCTTTCAGTTTAGGACTGATCCTGGTGGTGCCGTATATCCTATTCGAAATCTGGCGGTTTATTAATCCGGCTTTGTATCCTACCGAGAAGAAGCACATTGGAGCTATTTTCTCATCGGCATCCTTTTTATTTTATTCCGGGGTGGCCATCGCTTATCTTCTTATTTTTCCGCTCACTGTCCGGTTTTTAGGTTCCTATCAAATATCCACGCTGGTTCCCAACCAAATATCGGTACAATCGTATTTGGGAACGCTCTACATTCTCATTTTCAGTATGGGAATTATGTTCGAGATGCCGGTGCTGGCCTATATGCTTTCGCGTATGGGAATCATCCACAAGGAATTACTGAAATCGGTTCGTTCGTACGCGTTGGTTATTCTGATGATTCTCGCGGCACTTATTACACCTACTACCGATCCGTTTACCCTCATCATCGTGGTGCTGCCGCTGTATGCTCTCTACGAAATCAGTATTTTGGTGTGTAAAGCCAAACCGGCAGAAGAAGATACGGAGGAATAAAAAGCCGGAGATTAAAAAAAAATATATGCACTTATATGGTTCAAAAAATTCGTGCATATAAGTTTACATCACCAGCACCAGTTGTTCGTGTTTCCTGCGGGAAGTTTCCACACGGATAAGATACACTCCCTTTTCCACTTTCAACGGTATTGAAGTCGACATCGCCGACGATAGCACACCGCTCGCTACCAGTCTTCCATCGATGGAAAAATGTGGTAAGGCACCTCAGCTGCCGGACTCAAACGCACCACCAAATCAGCAGTTTTATACTGATAACCAGCCGTAAATACTTCATCGACCGAACCACCGGCAGCTTCGGCATCCCAGGCCTGACCCTTGTTGGCCCCCCACAGAAACTCCGCCAGCAACGGGTAATCGATATACGGATTGCGGTTGCCCTGGATCGTATGTACTGCATTGTTGCGATCGATTTCTTTCTGACTCACCGGATCGTCGCGGTGCCACTTCATCAGCAAACTGATGGCGTAGGGTTTAAACACCGGGTAGGTATTCTGATACAACATACTTTCGGTGCCGGTGCTACGCCAGTTAGGGGCATAATCTTCGTAACAGGTTACCATATACATATACGTGCGGGCAAAATCGCCTTTGTACTCGTTGGCAGGTTCAAATACCATCCCCGAATAGCCGGGATAGGTATTGTAGCCCACTTTCGAAACACCATTGTCGAATTCGTACGACGAACCGACGATACCCAGGGGAAAATTTGATTTTGCCGAATTCGCGTCAATATTGGATGGATATAAATTATGCAAATCGGAATAGGCTACTGTGAAATCGGGCTGCGGACTCCACCAGCTTTTGGGCATACTGTGCTCGCGGTTGAGATTCGACCACGAGGTGCGTTGCTCCCGCGAATACATATCCCAGAAATAGCCCCCCGGATGCCAGTCGGTACTCCTGAAATGGGTACTGGAACTATAATATTCCAACTGTGTATGCGGACGAATAGCCGTGTGCAGGGCCGTTTTCAGCGCAGCCTCTCGTTTACCTTCGGCGGCATTGTAGTAGCCGGCAGGGATGGCGGCATACCCGATAAGGGGCATCAGCACAACCATCAACAGCCACATCAACCCGGCAGGGTTCGATGTAGGGAAAGTCGTAACCCCTGAGAAAAATTTTTTCAACATCTGCAAAATTAAGGTGTAAGTTTAAACGAAAAAATATGATTCGTATTCACAATTCTGACAATATACATAGGATGCCCCGTTATTGGCAGGGTAATCGACGAGGCAGGCACCAGACAATCGGCTATCAACACTCCGGAAAGAGTATACACCTGAAGACGGCTTCCTGCTTCGAGCTGCGAAAACAGAATTCCTTCAGGGGTTGATCTCCAGCGAGGATGCTGTATCGGGTTAATTTTTAAACCGCTAAGCACCAGGGTCTTCAATTTTATCTCGTCCGACCACTCCGACCGTACAGTACCAATCACCGAGCGTACACGGTAGAAGTAACCGGTAACCGGATCGAGGTTCTCAATGCGGTAGGTTGTGCCCGTAACCGGTTGATGTTGCAACAGATACGAGTTCGACATACTGCCGTACACGATATAAAAATCGTCGAGGGCCAGGTTGCCCAACACCTTATTAGCGTAGGTAATTCGGATCGAACGAACATTTTCGGCCTTATCGAACGTATACGAAACCTGTATTTTCGACGTATTCGTGGAGCTTATATCGTCTACTTTTACCCACTGATCGCCCTTAAGTGCTTCCACTGTTAACAAATTGCTTGTTCCTCCCGAAGGAAAACGATACATAAAGTCGAACCTTGAAACTGCATACGGATACACAGCCGTTTGCAACCATTCGCCGGTATTGCGTAGCTGAATGGAAGGAGGCGCAACTCCCGAGCTGAGGGTGGAAGTATACACTGCTCCGGCAGTCCCGGTCCATCCATCGGGAAGTGGTTTGCCGGTAGATCCCACCTTATCGAATCCTTCCACCACAGTAACATCGGGCGCACCCACCTTAGTATACACTTCCAGTTCAAAATTGCTGGTATACACATCCGACTCCCATTCGGCAATAAAATGCCCGGCACCAATTTCAGAAGGCTCCATAGGTACCGGAACTGCAGGAGCGGCCGTTGTAAAACCTACCGAATTCACCGAAGGCAGATTGCCCGACGCGCGCAAAGCACTTACACGGTAGAAGTAATGGGTGAGAGGTTGAAGATTGCTTACCACAAAACGCGACGAATCGGCAGGAATGGTCACCGAAAATACGGTGATCTCCTGAGCACTGAGGCTCATCGCGTGACGGCCCAGCGAACTAAAATCGTCGGAGGGCAAACTATGCCATTCTTCTTCGTTGAAGGAAGCCGTAGGATGCGTTACCACTGATTTGCGGTGGAGCGTTTTATTCTCGCCCCACATCAGCGCGGGACCACTATCAAAATAACCCACTGCATCGATTCGCAAACCATTGTGCAATAAGGCAACGGCATCATTCCCATTGAAATTCATTACCGAATCGGTAAACAAAGCAGCTTTTTGTTTCAGTGTATCGTTGGAGCATAATTTATTGATTACCACCACCGAACTTCCGTGAGCCAATTCGCCTCTCAGCGGAAATACCGACTCGTAAATGCCCGCACCGTTCGACTGTTTCGCCAACGCATAATCGGCCAGTTGCACCGTGCGGCCCGTTCCGTTGTAAATTTCGATTGTTTTATTGTAACTACTCCCCTCCCCGTACGACGAAATAAGCAAATCGCCCGCTTGTGAAGGAGACGTAAAAAGTTCGAGGGCATAACCGGAGGCACTCAAATCGGTTATCCAATGCAAGCTGGCACCCACCGGAGTAAGCTGGTCGGGCTCAAGTGCCATAAGCTGGCGCGCAGCTTTTCCTTCCACCGGAAGCTGGAAAGCATCAGTAAGCCCCGCACCTTCGAACACTAAGGTATCGCGAAAGATACCCGAGGCTGAGGGACGGAATTGAAGGCGGGTTGCACTGCCCGAAAAGAGTTCGTCGGCCGGAATAGCAGAGCGCTGCACTTCGAAGGCCGGATGCTGATGTTTCAGTCGCACCGTAAGGGTTCCCGAAAGGTTCTGTCCCTTTAGCTGTATGGATTTGCCAAGAGTATCGCCCTGAAGGATAACATCAAAGTCGACCCCATCGCCTCTTCGGGGCAGGGTTAAAAATGCTTCCGTAGTCTGCGGGAAAGGATAAGCCAGCAAGGTATCGGGTCCCCAGATGTACGAAACCAGATCGGGGTAATCGATAAAGGGATTACGATTGCCCTGGACAGCATAAATGGCTTCCTGGCGAAGTCGCTCCTTTACACTCACCGGATCGGCCGCATGCCAGCGGAGCAGCAGTTCGCGGGCCCAGGGGGTCCATACCGGATAGGTATTGCGCTGCATCATGGGCGAAGTCCACAAAGGAGCATAGTGCTCGTAAATGGTTGCTATGTACAGATAGGAGCGGGCAAAATCGCCTTTAAATTCGTCGGCGGGTTCGAAAGCCTTACCCGTGTAGGCGGTTGTAAAGGTACTGGTACCAATTCGGCTGACGCCGTTGTCGAAGGTTGCATTCTCAGGCAGAACCATTCCCAGCGGATGATTACTTTTCGACGAATTAGTGGAGCCATCGGAAGGATAGAGATGAAACAAATCGTGGAAAGCCCTGTTTTCGGCTCCTCCCCACCAGCTCTTGGGCAGCGAGTGTTCGATATGCATCTCCGGAATACTTTTATATCCATCGAAAAAACGGTTCGTATTGGAATACATATCGTTTACCGAATTATCGGGATTCCGGTCGGTGTAGAAAAAGCCTTGCCAGGTGGCCCCCACGCCGCTACCGTATTTCAGCACTTTCACCGGCGTTGCCAGGGCGCTCAAACTCGATTTGAGCTCCGCTTTGGTTTTGTTACGGGCCTCATAATAGTAGCCGGCAGGTACCGACGCCCACAGGTGGGGAGTGAGTATGCCCACCACAAGCAGCATGACAGAGTGCTTACTAATCTGTTCAACCAGCTTCATCTTCTTTTCATTAACTTAACACATTCTGCGAATATTAGTGTACAATAAATTTTTTCACGGCCTTCAGTTCGCCCGTATCAATCCGGAAGAAGTAAACGCCCTGACCCAGCGAAGCTACCGAAACCGCATCGCCACCGAGCAGCGAACCCGACATCAGCCTCACACCACTTATATTCACCACCTCGTAACGCGCTTCGCCCAAATCGGCAGCGGTGAGCATGGCCCGCTCAGTAGCATTAAACTGAAAACGGGCAGCCAATTCGGCCGGCGAAGTAAAGCCGGTGACATTCCAGGGCGTTCCTTTCAGAGTGCCCCAGATGTATTCGGCCAGCAACGGATGATCGATAAACGCGTTCCGGTTTTTCTGGTATTCATAAATCACATTGTTGCGGGTAATTTCTTTCTGAGAAACCGGGTCCTGCCGGTGCCATTTCAAAAACAACGAAAGGCTCCAGTCGGTAAAGGCCGGGTAGGTGGTCCGGTTGAACGACAGGGCATTGGTCGACGACAGGGAGGTCATATAATTTTCGTACCGGGTGGCAAAATAAAAATAGGTACGCGCAAAATCGCCTTTGTATTCATCAACCGGTTCGAAAACGGTTCCACTATAACCCGGAAATGTGGAAGCTCCCCATCGCCCTAACCCATTTGTGTCGGAAGGATTTTTAGTATCCATCACTCCATTGGCCGCTTCTCCAAAAGGCAAATTACCTCTGAAATTATTTACCCGTCCATCGGTAGGATACAAATGAAACGCATCGGTATACATGGGTGCGGCATTACCAAACCAGCTGGCAGGAATCGAATGCTCACGATTGTAACAATCGCAGATTCGGGATTGGTTACCACATAACTTCTCCCGGTGCGTCCAGCTACACTTCGAATACATATCCCATACCGACCCATCTTCGCGGGAATCGCTTCGTTCGTAAATAGTATATAAGAAATCGTAGGTTTGCGACACGTACGGATCCGACAGAACCCCGTATAAGGCTGTTTTTAATTGAGCTCCCGTTTTGCCATAAGCAGGAGCATAGTATCCTGCGGGGACTTGTGCTCCGACACCTACCGAAACGATGGTCACCCACACGGCAACGATCAGTTGTTTATAATTCGAAAAGCCATTTATCGCTTTTGGGTTGTTCGATATTGTTAAATACACCATTCTGTAAATATTTTGAGAAAAAGGGCTGCTAAGTTACAACAATTTTCGCTAATTCCCACACAAAATCACGACTTTAGCCATTCATACCCGGCTCGCAGCGCTATTCGGCAACAACTCATTCCCGATTCCTGAACATATTCGCCCGAAAAGATGTTTTAGAAGTGAAAAATAAGGGCAACAGACCCGCTTTTTCATAAAAAAGTAGTACTTTTGCACCCATAATCTCAACAATTTAAATTAAAAAAGTATGTTAAGTTACAAAGAACTTGGATTAGTTAACACCAAAGACTTATTCAAAAAGGCGGTAGAAGGCGGTTACGCTATCCCCGCGTTTAACTTCAATAACCTGGAACAACTTCAGGCTATTATTTCTGCTTGTGTTGAAACCAAATCTCCGGTGATCCTTCAGGTATCAAGCGGAGCACGTAAATACGCCAACCAAACGCTGTTGCGCTACATGGCTCAGGGTGCGGTTGAATATGCTAAAGAATTAGGCTATGCTATTCCCATCGTGTTGCACCTCGACCACGGCGACAGCTTCGAGCTTTGCAAAGAATGTATCGATATGGGTTTCTCGTCGGTAATGATCGACGGTTCGCACCTTCCTTACGAAGACAACATCGCCCTTACCAAACGTGTAGTTGAATATGCTCACTCGAAAGATGTGACGGTAGAAGGCGAACTTGGTATTCTGGCCGGTGTGGAAGACGATGTGGTTGCTGAACACCACACCTATACCCGTCCTGAGGAAGTAGTTGATTTCGTATCACGTACCGGCGTTGACTCGCTGGCTATTTCGATCGGAACTTCGCACGGTGCCAACAAATTTACTCCTGCTCAGTGTACCCGCGACGAAAACGGAATTCTGGTTCCTCCCCCCTTGCGTTTCGACATCCTGGAAGAAATTGAAAAACAAATCCCCGGATTCCCCATCGTACTTCACGGTTCATCGTCGGTTCCACAGCAGTATGTGGCTACCATCAACCAGTACGGAGGTGCATTGAAAGATTCAATCGGTATTCCGGAAGAACAACTCCGCAGAGCTGCCAAATCGGCTGTATGTAAAGTAAACATCGACTCCGATGGTCGTTTGGCTATGACCGCTGCCGTTCGCGAAGTATTTGCTAAAAACCCGGGCGAATTCGACCCACGTAAATACCTCGGTCCTGCCCGCGAAGAGCTGAAAAAGCTTTACAAGCAAAAAACCGAAAACGTATTGGGAAGCGCCGGAAAAGCGTAATTACCAATGGTATAGAACAAAAAAGAGGGCTGAAATGGCCCTCTTTTTATATAAGCCGGTTAGATATGAGGACTTTGAGATAAAAAGTATGCTATTTCAACATTCTCTTCAACGTATCCTGCATAGCTTGTTTAAACGCCTCATCCTTTGCAAGTAACCGGTAGAGATCTAATTCGTTTTTACGGTTTTTCGACATTACATCGTCAAAAATTTTACTGAATGCAATCTCTCTGTTTTGAGTATCGGGATTTTGTGCATATTTATCTTTAAAATCTGGATGATTACGCATACTATTGGCCAAATGAATAAACTTTACTCTTTGCTCTTCAGGAGTTGCTTCCCATCCCTGAAACCACCGTTCGTTAAAGCTCTTGATAATTAAATCCAATGAATCTTTGTCACCATCCAGTGTATGCGCTCCACGAGGATTCGGGTTTTGCGGGTCGAGTTCTGTTTCAGCAGCATCCAATTCAATTGTTGTGTTTAGCTTTACCCGTTGCAACCCGTATGTCGACAAATCCACTGCATTGAGCAGTTCATCCAACTTATCTAAATCAGGGTCTTTGATAATTAATTTGGGGATAAGAAATTTCAGGAACCAGAACAACTTTTCCCATTTCAAAACTTCGTAAGGCAAAATGGAAGCCATCTGACCATAGATTTTTACAAACTGTTTGGCTTTAATCTTATAATCTGCCTTTTCGTCTTTATTCAGCTCTAAATCATGATTAAAACGCTGAGCTGCTGCATCTATTATCGGACTTAGTTGTTGTGCATCCACATTCCGAAAGAATTTTTCAACAAACTCCTCCACTTCCGACCATTCATAAACTCCCACATCATCTAGTTTCTCTTTTATCTCGTGTAGTACATTTACATCGGTTGAACCATTAAGTGAAGTTGATGTGTAAAAATCGTCGAATGCCGTTTTAATATCTTCAGTGGAATTGAAAAAGTCAAGCACAAACAAATCTTCGGTTTTCTTGCCTAACTTATCAGCCGAACGGTTTAAACGCGACAAAGCCTGAACAGCCAAAACACCCTGCAACTTTTTATCCACATACATGGCTGTAAGTTTTGGTTGGTCAAAGCCGGTCAGATATTTGTTTGCCACTACCAAAATCCGGCAATCATCCTCATCAAATTTCTCGCGGGTCTCTTTTTCTGCAAAACCATTTATTTTTTCTTCTGTATATTCTATGCCTTTTACTGTTTTCTTACCTGAAAAAGCTATAAGTATTTTAAACGGATTACCAATTTGATAAAGCAGATTTTGTAACGCAAAATAGTAATTTATAGCCGATTCTATACTTTGCGTTATAACCATTGCTTTTGCTTTTCCCTTCAGTTTTTTAGCATTAACCACCTTATTTATGAAATGATCAAGCATTATTTCTGCCTTCGTACCGATGGTTTGTTCGTGTCGCTCCACATAAGCTTTCAGCTTTTTTTGCGCCTTTACTGTATCGAACAAAGGATTTTCCTGTATCGATTTTTCAATCTCGTAATAACTCTTGTAAGTGGTGTAGTTTGCTAATACATCGAGAATAAAACCCTCTTCAATAGCCTGTTTCATCGAATACAAGTGGAAAGGCTTAAACTTTCCATCTTCTTGTTTAATACCGAATTTCTCCAGGGTATTATTTTTTGGCGTTGCCGTAAATGCGAAATAAGAAGCATTTCCACGCATACGCCGTGAACGCATTGTTTCCAGAATTAAATCTTGTGCATCCTCATATTCCTCTTCGCTATTGCTGTTACCCATCACACGGTTTAAATTGTCGGCTGCAGTACCACTCTGACTACTATGCGCCTCATCGATGATAACTGCAAAACGCTTGTCGCTTAAATCGGCAATACCATCCACTATAAACGGAAATTTCTGAATGGTGGTAATGATGATACGCTTTCCGGTTTCCAGACTGTGCTTTAAGTCTCTGGAAGAGTAAGCAGGAGCTACTATGTTTTTTACTTCCGAAAACTCCTTGATGTTCTCGCGCAACTGTTTGTCGAGCAAACGGCGGTCGGTAACTACAATCACCGAATCGTACAACGGATTATTGATGCCTTTGCCACCTGGAACAGTATCGTTTTCGGGGTAAGTTTCTATCAACTGATAGGCTGCCCAGGTTATGGAGTTCGATTTGCCGGAGCCGGCAGAGTGTTGTATCAGGTAAGTTTGCCCTACGCCTTTCTGCGAAGCATCGGCAATAAGTTTTCGCACCACATCCAACTGATGATAACGCGGAAAGAACAGATTCTTTTTGCTCAACGGGTCTTTATCCTTCCCGTCGAAGCGAACAAAGTGCTGAATGATATTGGCAACACTCTCGCGGGTGAGTACTTCGTCCCATAAGTAGGCTGTTTTGTGACCGAATGGATTTACCGGGTTACCTTTCCCAAAATTATTGCCCAGATTGAACGGAAGGAAAAAGGTATCAGCCCCGTTTAGTTTGGTAGTCATATACACTTCGTCGGTATCTACCGCAAAATGCACAATACATCGTCCAAAGTTCAAAAGTGGCTGGGTTGTATCCCGTTTAAATTTATACTGACTTTGCCCGTGAACTTTGGCATTTTGCCCTGTCCAGTGGTTCTTTAGTTCGAGGGTACTGAACGGTAAGCCATTTACAAACAATACCATATCAATTTCTTCCAACGGATTCTGCACCGAATACCGAAGCTGACGGGTAACACTAAACCGATTACTTTCAAAATTCTTTTTTATGGTAACACCACTACTGGCCAATGGCAACTGATAAAACAGGGTAAAATGAGCATCGTCCACATCCAACCCTTTGCGAAGCAGGGAGATAATGCCGTTTTTCTTCATCATCCTATCCAGCCGCTCCAATATGCGCAACTTCCAGTCGCTTTGCTTTTGTAGCTTTGCCAACTCTGTGGCTTGTGTTTCTTCCAGAAATGCCCAGAAATGAAGCGTATCTATTGCATACCGGGCATCGAAGTCAACCGGATAACCGATAAAGTAGCCATTGCCACTCCTGTATAACGGAACACGATCAGATGATACTTCCTCATTTTCTTTAAGATCTTCAAGGCATGTTCCTGTTAAGCATTTTTCAATGGCTGATTCAAGTGCTTGTTCGTTGGTTTGAGTGGTCATTTATTCTCCTTTCATGTATTTATCTTCAATTTCTTTTTTCAGACTTATTGATAGCCCTCTTAGTTCCTGCACTAATTTGTACACTGTAGTACAAGGATTATATTTGGCAAATTGCTGACCTGTATAAGTCTTTTCCAGTTTTTCAGCCCAATTTATTGCATTCGTTTCATTTCCAAGCTCCTGAAGTGTTTTATACATTCCTGAGTCATTTTTCTTGTAGCTGAAACTACCTGTTTTTCCTGTTCTGAGTTTTATTTGAGCATTAACTTGCGTTTCAATCGCTTTTTTATAATCTTCCCTACTCATAGCAGTATTACGATAAACAAAGTGTAGTAAATACCAAAGTTCAAAAGCTTCGTTACTCCATGCACTTTTAACTCCTTCCTTTTCGGCATCCAGGATTGCTTTATTGAAATTGGCTTCCGGGAAACTATCTTTATCAAATACAATCCAAATCCGGTCAAATTTCTGCGACGATTTATCTCTGATTTCTACTGCTTTTTCCAATACTTTGGTAGTGGAGATTCCACCGCCATCAAACGTAAGATCGAAAACCAGATTTCCTGCCATTTTAGGAAACGATTTAAAATAATTAGGCTCCGTTTTTGCACCTTCACAAACTATCAGAAAATAAGCTCGTAGTTCTCGTGTACCTTCCTTTAATGCAGCTTCTGCCTTCTGAAATCTTCTTTCAGCAATTGCATGATTCAATTCAATTTTTTTCGCCATAGTATTCAGGTTATTTTTATCGGGCAGTGATATAAGGTATTGCCCCATACCGACCACGAATATAATTACGCTCCAAATTACTGTCATTTCGTACTTTGCTTCCATCAGGTAACCTGAACTCCACCAAGTTGTATAAGTCAGTTTGTTCTACTTCGTCTTTTTCGGTAAACCAAACCTGATCCCTGCGGAAAATATCGGCACTCAGTAAATTAGTATCGTGCGTTGCAAAAAGCAATTGTGCATGTTTTGGGTTGGTTTCTTTGCTGTTAAACAGGTTTACAATCTCGCGGGTGAGTAACGGATGTAATTTAGCATCCAGTTCATCAACTATCAACACCTTGCCATGTATCAGCGTATCAAAAACAGGTCCGGTAAGGTCAATAATTTTTTTTGTGCCTTCCGATTCGTTTTTATTTTTGTCAAACGACACCATTTCAATTTTTTTTCCCTCTTTATCGTATTTATAATGAGTTGTTTTTAATGTAATTTGTTTATCATCAACCATGTCATCAGGCAGTTCTTTTCGTCGGTATATGGCTAAACTTTCATGCAAAACATCCGTAGTTGCATTTCCAACGTTTACAAATATGTCTTCGAAACCAAGCTGTAGCTTACGAAACAGTCCAACTGCAAGGTCGAAACCTTCCAATTTATGTTGTAACATTTTCATTGTAAAACTGTTATAGCCTTGATTCGATAAGCCTGATATAAGATTGCAGCCCTGAAACCAGGCTATAATTTTTTTACAGGTTTCGCCACCGAGTTGTGCCACCAGCGACACAAAAAGCCGGTTATCGTTCGTTGCTTCTTCTTTGCCCTGTCCTTCTTTAAAGTTGGTGGCTACACCTATACCTTCTTCAGTGCGTACAAATAGCGGTTTCTCGGCTTTGGCTGTCGATTCGTAGAGCCACTCGCTCACAATGCGGATTTGGTTGTATTCGTATCCGTATCGTATTTTTTTATCGTCTATCAAAAACTCAATTTCAAAATAGCTTGGTTCATTGGCTGAGTTTTCGGCCAATAAAAAAGGTAGATAATCCAGTCGATCTCCATCATTCAGTTTCACCGACTGTAACAATACATTTCGCATAGCGGCCAATGCCTTTAGCAAATTACTTTTCCCGCTCGAATTTGCGCCATACACCACAGCTGCCGGCAATAGCTTGTATCTGCCCGCTTCGAACGAGTGGTCTAAATCGGAGATGGATGCTGCCCTAAAGTTCAGCGTTCGGCGTGTGTAAAACGACAGGAAATTTCCTACAGTAAATTCTATCAACATGGTGTTTTCTTTTTAAATCAGTTTGTTTCTTGAGATTTTCGCAAAGATAGAATGTTTTTATTGATAATATATGCATTCATGAGTATTTTTCTCATATTAACATGGCCTTTGCTGGTATTTATACTAAATATGCCATATTATTGAGAATTATTCAAATACAACTTTCTCAAAACACTTCTGGTTAGTCATTTTTCAATGGCTGATTCCAGTGCTTGTTTGTTGGTTAGAGTGGTCTTAATATGTTCAATTATTTCAGCGGAGTGTAACTCTTCTCATTGGATCAGCCTTCGCAGTATTTATTGTTTCATCATAAAATTTTATCTCTCCTTTATGATTGTTGGTTCCATTATAAACTTCAAAAGTTGAGTTTTCTGTGTCGATTGCTAGATAATGATTTCCTGCATTATATGTCAATCGATGATCAGTAGTTGCACATTCAATCCAGCCGTTGATTCTTGCAACAGCACGACCGATTCTCTTTTTTATTGTAATATCAACATGTTGTTGGCTAGCATAATAATCTATCCAGTTTTTGCCGATTATAGATTGTACAATATAAATAGACTGATTTTTATTTGGTAATAATAGTGTTGTCGGTTTGTTATTTATGAAAGAGCAATCTTTCCATATTTCATGATTTACAACAACATGATTTTTTGAAGTTAAATTCTTTGTAACTTTCTTTATAATTACTAAGTCACCATTTTCGTTTAATCGATGCTCCTCAATGGGAGTCAAGTATTGATTCCACGTGTGTGTTGTATTAGCAATGTCAGTTGAAAAACTAATAGAGAAACTATTTTTAAGGCACGCTTGTCCTAATCCGTAGGCAATTTGATTTGAATAGAGATACTCTGGATTCCAATCAGACTTAAATGCTTCAGAAATTTTAGCTTTAAAAAAACGCTTCTGTTCTTCGGTTATTTTATCCTCTAATTCTAAATCATCAATTAAAGAGTAAAATTTACCAGGATTAAAAGCATTTGTAATCCTGTTTATTGTCATCGGTACTATAGACAAAATATATACATCATCCAAACCAGTACAAACTTTATATGCAAAAAAGGTTTGAATAAATTGCAATAGTAGCTTTTTTGCCTCTGCTTCATCTTTAGGTTGAACAGAGAATGAGTAATCCACAGATAATTCGTTGAAGTAAAGATCCCCCATAAAGCTTAACTCATTAATTGGTTCAAATGTGACTCATATTCATCAAAATACTTACGGACAGAACGTTCCATGCGACCGTATTCGTCAATAACAATTTCTTGTACTTTCGAAAAATGTTCCTCAGGGTCTCTGTCGAAATAATAGATTTTGGCATTTTCTTTAGTTATTACTTTGTCTTTTACTGCGATACGTGTACCATAGATAATATGATCACTATGTGTTTCAATAAAAACCTGTACGCCATTTGCTGCGACAAGTGAAAGTAGTCTGGCTAATTCTGTTTGCCCTTTCGGATGTATGTGCGATTCAGGATTTTCAATTACTAATATATCTCCGGGACGAGAGCTCAAAATAGCTACTAATACAGAAAATACATAAGTTAAACCGAATCCTGCATTCTGTGGCTTAAACTTAGTAGTGTTTAATCCTGTACCTTTTGTTTGATACGAGTATCGAAGTATTATTAAATTATCTTTTTGTTCTGTATGCACCTGAACAGATGGACTTATCACCTCCATCCATAAATTAAGTTGATTCTCCATTGAGAATACTGTATCCTCACTTTTGAATGATAGCTCTTTAATTGCAATATCGTTATTTTTATTCAAATGATAATAATGGGGTGCATATTTACCGTCTATACCAAAATTACGTTTTCCGATACTGGTTGAATTTGTGTCATAAGAATCGGAAGGTATAATTCTGCTGGCACTAAGATAAGTTAGTGTATCAGGAAGTAATATTGATTTATCGTTACAAGTATTTATGAAGCTATCCTGGTTGACATCAATAACTTGTTCCTGCTTTTTTTGTGTGTTATAAAAACTCTCAATATTGATCAATGAACCATCGCTATATTCTAATTTGAACTGAATTGTTTCATCATCTGTTGGATATTCACAATAAATATCCTGATACTCTCCCAGTTTGACAAATTCTCCATTCAATATAATTTCTCTTTTTATGGAATAAACTGACTGGCGGATTAACAATAAAGATTGAATTAAAGTAGATTTACCCATACCATTCAAACCAGTAAATATATTTAAACCCGATAATTCAATTTCTAAATCCCGGATTGCTTTAAAGTTTTTGATTTTTATCTTTGTTATCATATTATTTACAATTTTCTAATAGCTTATATATTTGTTGGAGCCTTTGCTGTCTTGAATTTCTTTTAAATCGAGTAATAAATTGTTGTTCATCTAAAAGACTAGTAAAATTAGAAATCCACAAATTGTTTATTTGATTAGGACCATTTTCGTGTATAAATTGCCCAAAACTTACAACAAAATACCATAAGTAGTTTGAAATAAATATTTTAATTTTTTCATTAGATATTACATGCTGACTATTATAAATATTATTTACGATATCTAAGCTGTCTGCTAAATAGTTATTTATGACCATAACTACGAAAGAATTCAATTCTTTATTTAAAAAAACTACCAATTCAGCATAATTCATTTTTGAATTAAATCTTGAATACAATGTATTTTTGTGAAATTGATAATATAAATCTATTAATTCTAATTTCTCTTTTAAAAAGTCATAACCATCAGACTTTAACGTTTCTTTCAAGATTGATAATTGATTACTCTGTTTTCTAAAATGAATATTCTTGATTATTTCCATTAAGCTATCTTCCATCAAACGATAAAGCATCCTATATGAAAAATCATTTTTAATATCTGGTACTATTCTTCTAATTAGACTTAATCTTGCTTCTGGCGAAATTCCCTGATTGAAACTGTAAATTGTTAATTTTGATTCGTTTAATTTTCGTTGTAATGGTTTAGATAGACTTTCAAAATACTTATTCTCTAAATCTTCTAAAAACTCCAATCCATTTAATAGAAAATTACCACTAATATATTCATAAATAGCATTTAATCTCTTACCACCATCCAAAACAATCCATTCTTCAGGTTTTGCTGCATCAACATAAATAGGGGTCATAGTTAGCCCTAAAAAAATTGATTCAATGGATTTGCTATTTCGTACTTCATCCCAACAAGCTTTATTGCTTTCAATTATCAGTTCATTGGCTTTAATCTTTAAGAATAAGTCATAAACCGTTAATTCGTACTGTCCAATTTTTATCTCCGATGGATGCATTTTTTATTACTTTGATAATTTGATGATACAAAAATAGCGTATTTATTTGAAATAACTTTTTACCCCCAAATACAAGCTGTTTGTGAGTTATATACATTCACTTTACATTTAAATTTGTGTTCAATGCTTTTAATGTATTCTAAATCAGAATCTGAGTAAACTCCAATATAAATACTGTAGAGTTTATCTCCTGTTCGTGCTCCTTGCTTCGCAGCTTTATT
The DNA here is from genome assembly GCA_964559265.1 of uncultured Paludibacter sp. GTDB lineage: Bacteria > Bacteroidota > Bacteroidia > Bacteroidales > Paludibacteraceae > Paludibacter. The sequence continues at coordinate 52,950 of CAZLHC010000012.1, forward strand.
AATTGCCTCAATAATATGTTCGTCGTATTGCCCAAAATTGAATCCAAAACTTACCAAATATCCATCGAGGCTACAAAGTTGATCATAACAATTAATCAAATAACTGTTATGCATAATATGACTCAATTTTTCTTCTCCATTTCCTGAGGTTACAAATATCGGATAATCCTGCTTTTGCATTCTGTATTTAATATTATCCAGCAAATAGCTTCTGTCTCTGTAAACTTCCTTTTCAACAGTAGTTCCTGTGTCGAAGAATGGCAATGTACCATGCAAGTAAAATATGTTTTGTTCTTCTTTGTTTTTTCCCCAATATAGATCAGACCACTCTTGATCTGCACCATATTTAATTTCATCGGGATTCAACAATTCTTTACCAAAGCCATCAATAGCCAATTTCGAGTCATTTCTCATTAATACCCAGTAAAGCAGTAAATCATAATTCGTAGAAAATATTTTACCTTTTTTGTCAATATATTGCTTTAGAAAAGAAAAACAACTATGACTTTTTTCTTCTGTAATCTCAAACACATGTTCGGGGTGCATTTCACTTACAGCTTGAATCAAACTATTTTGTAGCTTTTCTTTTGCTGAAATTAAATCAGTTATTAATTTACTGTCGGTATTGAATATTTTAGCAATCTCAATAAAATTCTCAAGTTGTCGCATTACCAATTCAAAATTTTTATTGTTGATAACGTGAAATAGCTTACTCAGAACATCATCATTAAGCTCTTCAATAAAATTATAAAGTGCATTGTATGAAAATATTTTAGCATCATAAGCCATGCTAAACCCATTACCCATTATTAAATGCATGGGCTCTTTTCGCTTGGATAGTTTATCTACAACCGATTGATAAGTTGGCAAATCCTGAAACTTTAAATCTGCTTGTATATTATTCATATTGTATCGTCCTGAAATTTGGTTATCTTTATCCCACCTTTATCTTCCCACTCACAGCCTCATTTATTAGCACTCTTTTATACTCCTTCAGCTTTTCTATCTCTTTTTCCTTGAGGGAAATGGCGGTTGTGATTTTGGAAATAGTAGCTTCAATATATTCAACAATTTGGTTTTGTTCTTCAATATCAGGCAGAATTATTGGAAAATTTCCTAGGTTTTCCATTGATAGATTCGGTTGAGCTGATTGTACAGCTACCAACCAGATTAATTCTGTTATAATTTTAGATGAAAGCCAAACTGATAAATACTTTGGAGAAACTTTTGAATTTGGTCTTATAAACGCAACTGCTTGGTTCGTGTTAGATGGAACATGTTCTTCGTGAATAATCGCTATTTTTCCTAATGTTGCCCCTGCAATAACAAATAAAACATCATTTACCTGTAATTTAGATCTACTAATTAATGCATTTGTTTTTTCGTCAATGAAATGAGCTGGTGAATCTACAATTCTGCTTTCTTGTATATTCTCAGCTTTAATATATCTTATTGGGCCTTCATCAAGAATACTGCGACCTTCAGTTGAAGGTGTTGTTCCTTTGGATATTTTCAATGTAAACTGTTTAACCCTTGCGATCTCCCAATGTTCCGGTATCTCCCCAATCCATTCCACACCACTGTCTTTGAGTTTTATGTTGGGGTTTAGTCCACGGGTAACAGCCTGGTGTATCAGTATCTGTCGACGCTCTTTGAGAAGTTCTATTTGTTTTTCTTTCAGGGCTATCGCTTTGACTATTAAAGCTGTTTTGTTGTCCAGGAACTTGGCAATAGCTGTTTGTTCGGATAATGGGGGAAAAATAGAACTTATTCTAAAAAAATCATCTGTATAAAGTCTTAATCGACTTTCAATTACCCCTGAAGAATTTCTTTTAAATTCTGATTTATATCGTTCTGTTCTAAATAAATAATGAAAGTATCGAAAATCTCCTTCAACTTTTAATCTATAAATAGAATATGCAGGGCTTGTAATTCCATCAAATGGTGAAAAACCTAAACTGCCATTCCATGCTAGCATAATATTACTCACCAAGTCATTTGAGCAGACTTTCTTATAACCTTCTAATGTTGACGCATTTGTCAATAAATCACCTTCATCTAGTTTGTCACTTTTTTTTGTAACTCCGGTATATTGAGATACAGACAAAAGTTCTTCATCTCCTTTTTGACTTCTTTCATTGATTTCTCTGAATAAATTTTTTATTCTGGCTATTTCCCAATGCTCAGGAATCTCCCCTAACCATTCTACACCAGAAGGTTTGTAGGCAGGATATTTTTGTATTTTTACTTCTTTCATCTGGCTTAGGCTAAGTTGAGTATTTCTGCTATTAATCCATCGCTTTCGCCTTCCAGTGCTAATATATCTGCCGATACCTCTTCGAGGCTACGCAGTGGCGTATGGCGGTAGAAATATTTATTAAAGCTTATTTCGTAGCCTATCTTTGTTGCGTCAAGATTAATCCATGCTTCGGCTACATGTGGTTTAACTTCGCGCAGAAAATAAGCATAGATATTTTCTTTCAACGGTACATTTTCAGTATCGCGTAAGTCACTTTCAGTTTCGTATTCCAGATATTCTCTTTTATTAGATGTGGCAAAATAACCATAGTCAGCTAATTGACTTTCGGTGCATCCCAAATGGTCGAGCAATTTTTCCAGTTTATCGCCACTGAGTTTGCTTATTCCTTTTACTACCTTTTCTGCTTGTGCATCGTATTCGCTTACAGCATTGAGTATGGCGTTTAGGTCGCTTTTGGAGACAAGGCATGCCTTGTCTTTACAGGCTGCAGTCACTTTGTCGCGAAAAACATTGAAATCCATATACACATCCGTACCAACAGCTTGCAGCAATTGTGTGGCAACTGTAAGTATATCCAATTGCTTTTGCCAAAGTGCAGGGCTTACCAGCATTTTGCTTTGTTTGGCATTCAGGTTCAGCTCCTGTTTTTCTGTCCACTCGGTTATTGCTTTTTCATGTTTAGCCAAATGGGTATATACTTCTTCGCCAAAAGTTTCATACGCCCACACCATCGGTTCACGCAGACTTTTGTCAAAGCGTAGTTCGGCAATGCGTTCTTCGGTAAATTGAGCTTTCAGACGTTTAGGGCGTTCAATGGTTACTTTGTAGTAGCCAAAGTCACTGTTATTGAAAATCTGCGACGAGATAGTGCCTGTTCCGTTTTCAGTCACCACTTCCTTGCGGTCGGCAGTTTCCATGGCGGCATACACCCTCAGTATTTCGGCTATATGTTCGGGAGCAAATTCGCAGTTTTTGTTCCCCAGGTTTTTACGCAGTTTGCGGTAAAGTTGTCCGGCATCAATGAGTTGTACTTTGCCTTTTCGTTCGGGTGCTTTGTTGTTGCTGAGTATCCAGATATAAGTGGTAATACCTGTATTGTAAAACAGGTTATTGGGCATTTGTACTATACAGTCCAACCAGTCGTTTTCAATTATATAGCGGCGTATATTGCTTTCGCCACCTCCGGCATCGCCCGTAAACAGACTGGAACCATTGTGTACCGAAGCAATGCGCGAACCCAGCGGACTTTGGGTAAGCGGTTTCATTTTAGATACCATCTCCATCAGAAACAGCAATTGTCCGTCGGACGAACGGGGCGTAGCATCAGCCAACTCTTTGTTTCCCCAATAATCAGATAGAATTACCTGAAAACGCGAGTCGATAATCTCTTTGCCATCTTTGATATATTTCTGCTCACTTGCCCACGATTTTCCGTAAGGTGGGTTGGAGAGCATAAAGTCGAATGTTGTTCCTGCAAACTCATCAGTGCTGAGCGTAGAACCCACACGGATATTCTCAGGGTTATTGCCCTTAATCATCATATCCGATTTGCAAATAGCGTATGTTTCGTCGTTTATCTCTTTGCCATAGAGGTACACATCGCCTGCAGCACGAATCTCGCCTTCTTCGTCTTTGATAAAGTTCTGACTTTCAGTCAACATACCACCACTTCCGCAAGCAGGATCGTAGATAGTAATTACGGGAGGTAACTTGTCTTTTACCGGCTCAAACACAATGTGCGTCATCAGGTCAATAACCTCACGGGGCGTAAAGTGCTCTCCGGCTTCTTCGTTGTTTTCTTCGTTGAATTTCCGAATCAGTTCTTCGAACACATAACCCATACCCAGATTGCTCAGCGTGGGCAATTTTCGCCCATCAGGGTCGTTCTTTTCAAAAGGAGTCAGGTTGATATAAGGTGATGTAAATTTCTCAATCACATCCAACAGCACATTTTTCTCAGCCATGTGCCGGATTTGTGCACGGAGTTTAAATTTATCAATTATCTCCTTTACATTGCTGCTAAAGCCGTTCAGATAATCTTCGAAATTGGCCAACAGCATTTGCTGACTGTTGGAAGCCGTATCGTGCAGGCGTTGCAGCGTCCAATCGCTGATATTGTAAAACACATAACCCGATACTTCGCGCAAACCGTTTTCGTCCCATTCGGTAAAACCTGCTTCGTCGCGCTGAAAAGCCAATTCTTCCATTACGGCATCTTTGGTGTGCTCCAATAAGGCATCCAAACGTCTTAAAACCACCATTGGCAATATCACATCACGGTATTTTCCCCGTACATATACATCCCGTAAACAATCATCTGCAATAGACCAAATAAAGGAAACTATTTTGTTGTGTGAAGTTGTGTTCATTCAACTAATTTATTAAATTTTTCAGCGTTACAAAACTACAAAAAACAATTCAATTTACTTGAAACCGGAAACTCGTCTGGAGTGAAAATTGAAGTGAATTCGTTCTTATCAAAAATTATAATTCAAATAGTAATGAGCCGGGACTTTCACACCCCGCTATTCATATTCTTCGACAAAAACGCTTCCAACTCCTCCGACTTCACATGGATAGTAAGCTCTCCGTTAATAGCATACGATATCCGCCCGGTTTCTTCGGATACGATGATGGCGATGGCATCGGAATGCTCGGTGACGCCCAGGGCCGAGCGGTGACGGAGCCCGAGCCGGCGGGGAATTTCCTGGTTTTTGGATACCGGAATGATGCAGCCTGCTGCCTGAATGCGGTTGTTGCCAATGATCATGGCACCATCGTGCAACGGACTGTTTTTGAAAAAGATGCTTTCGATAAGGCGGGAGTTGATGGCGGCATCAATTTTTTCGCCGGTATTAATATGACTTTCGAGCGAATTGTTGCGACCAATAACGATGAGCCCGCCCATCTGGCGCTTCGATAAACTCCGGCAGGCTAATACGATCTGTACAATATTGTAGTCGGTTTTTTCCGATTCGTTGTCGCCATTGCCAAAGAAACGGCGGAAAAAGGAAGCGAGGATAAGCTCCCTGCGCGATCCCAACTTCATGAAAAAGCGTTTGATTTCTTCCTGAAAAAGCACGATTAAGGCAAAGGCTCCCACACTTACCACCCGGTCGAGAATGCCCCCCAACAGGTCCATCTTGAAAACGTACGACACCAGAAACCAGATGATTACAAATGACATAATGCCAAAGAATACATTGAGCGCACCACTGCGACGTAACAGCCGGAAGAGCTGGTACAGCAGGATGGCAACCAGTATGATGTCGATGATATCTTTTAGTCCGATGTGAAAATCCATGGTGTACGAATCAAGGGTGAGCAGCCTGCTGCCAGGCATTAAAAATTTTAATAGCTTCCATGGCTTCTTTTACATCGTGAACACGCAGTATGGAAGCTCCGCCCATCAGTGCCAGCATGTGAACTGCTGTTGAGCCATTAAGAGCGGCCTCGGGAGTAGTTTCGAGCAATTTGTAAATCATCGATTTGCGCGACACACCCACCAGCAACGGCACCTCTATCTCTTTGAAATATTCCAGTTTACGAAGAAGCTCATAATTTTGCTCGAGGGTTTTTGCAAATCCAAAACCCGGGTCGATTACCACATCGTTTACTCCCAGCAAATGCAACTGTGCCACCCGCTTCTCCAGAAAATGAATAATATCGGGCACCAGCGCATCATACTCCGTAAGCGTATGCATGGTTTGAGGCGTTCCTTTTGTGTGCATCAGCACGTAAGCCACTTTCATGGCAGCCACCGTTTCGAACATACTTGAATCGAGCGTGCCTCCACTCACATCGTTGATCATGGCCACCCCGTAGCGTTCGACCACCGCACGCGCCACCTCGGAGCGGAAGGTATCGACCGAAACCGGAATGTCGGGAAACTTCTTACGAATTAGCTCGATGGGCTCCGAAATACGGCGAAGCTCTTCTTCGGAACTTACCGGCGCAGCCTGGGGCCGGGTCGAATAGCCACCCACATCGATAATAGTAGCACCATCGGCAATCTGCTGCTCCACCTGGTTGAGCAGGCTACGGCCCGCTTTGAACCGGCTCAGACTGAAAAACGAATCAGGCGTAACATTCACGATGCCCATCACCACCGGCTTGCGCAGGTCGTAGAGGCGTTGATTCAGTTTCAGAAAAAGACTCGATACTTCCGTTTTCATGCAGTTGCAATGTTATTATTCAAGTTAGCCGGGGTGTGTTTGCCCCGGCAAAATGTAAACTTTGGACTTAAACAGCGCAAATTTAAGAAAATATTATACGAAAACAGGATTTCAGACGTTATTTTGCTGATATTTTAGCGCTCTCCGGCAGAATTTAATTAATTTTGCGGAGATTGTACACATTCATTATGTAAGATTTTTTATGATGCATACCCTCACTAAAGGAATTGTTATTACCCTCACGATGGCTCTGGCGGCCTGCGCCGGAACCGGTGGCCGAATGAGTCAGCTAACCGGCTGGAAATATGACTTTAAAGCCGAAAATGCATTCAGGGGCCCCGTCGCGGCCTCCTTCACTCCTCCGGGAATGGTGCTTATACCCGGCGGCTCGTTTACTATCGACGACACGGAGGATTACGAAACCGCTTCACACCGGGCGCGTCCCAACGAACTGAATACCCGCAAAACTTTGTCGGTAAACAGCTTCTACATGGACAAGCACGAGATTCGGAATATCGACTGGCGCGAATACATAGGCTGGTTAAGTGCTGTATATGGCAAAGTGGCTCCCGAAAAAGTGGAGCAGGCCCGCCCCGACATGAACACCTGGCGCGAAGGAATGAGCGACAACGAACCCTTTATGGTCGACTATTTCACGCACCCATCCTACGACCAGTACCCGGTGGTGTGCATCAGTTGGGAACAGGCCGCTGCCTATTGCAAGTGGCGCACCGACCGGGTGAACGAGCTTATGCTGGTAAAGGCCGAAGTAATTCCGGCGCCCGACTTTAATGCCATCGCGGCACTTACTACCCTCGAAGAAGTTGAAAATGCCGTATTTTCGTCGGAACGTTTTTTTAGCAACACCAATCAATACCAGTCGCGCGCCTACACCGGCATGTTTGTGAGTTTCCGCCTTCCTTCCGAAGAAGAGTGGGAATACGCAGCCTACGCCCGCCGACCCACCGACCCCGATACCAAGGTGTATGCCTATCCGTGGAATCCACTTCCCATCGACAAATTAACCGCCACTCAGCGGTCGCAACTCAAGGCACACTACAACCGATCGACCGAATCGGGTAGCCGCGTGGATATATTTTCGCGCACCATACCCGTAACTCACAATGCACCCAACGATTTTGGCCTGTACAATATGGCCGGCAATGTGAACGAATGGGTGTACGACCAATTTACCACCCGCGGAAATCTCAATCGTATCGACAGCGTGGACGTGCTCGATACTTTCCTGCCCGACTATCACCGCATCCCTAATGCCCGGGTATATAAAGGTGGTTCGTGGAAAGATGCGCAATATTGGCTGCATCCATCGGCCCGCCGGTACCACGACCCGCGCAAAAGCGCCACTAATATAGGTTTCAGATGCGCAATGAGCGTAGTACTTCGTTAATTGTTAATTGTTAATTGTTAATTAATGTGGGTGTTTGAAGTTGATATCTGATTATCTCATCCCCAATTAACAATTAATAATTAACAATTAACAATTAAACTAAAGGTTTCCAGGTTCACAAATCGTCCCGGCTCCAGCATTTCGCCATCGCGCTCCACCCCTTCTTTCTGAAAACCAAGACGGAGTGGGATACGACGGCTGGCAGTATTACCTTCGGCAACGCGGATCTGAATACGGTGCATCCCCATATCGTTGAATGCAAAATCGACCAGGGTGCGCACGCAACTGGTCATGATACCTTTGTGCTGAAAATTCTCAGCCAGCCAATAGCCAATTTCGGTTCGCTGGTTGTCGTAATCGGTATCTTTAAAACCCACCAGCCCCACTAACTTGCCATAGAAACGAATAACGAATACCGGATTCCGCTCAGCCTGCTCTTCAACCGACGAAAGATAGGCTTCCGAATCGGCCACCGCCGTGGTGACATCGATAAAAGGTAACCACCGGCGCAGGTAAGTCCGATTTTTATCGATAAGCGAAAACATTTCGCGGGCATCGAGCATACGGGCCGGATGCAACTGAAGATAAGGAGTAATGTGAAGAATAGTAGTCATAGTGGTTGTAACTTTTTCTGAAAAACAAACTCGTTATTTAAGCTGAATTTTAAACGTTTGCGCTCCTTCGGAACTACTCAACCGGAGCAACAAAATTCCCGGATTCAAATTGAACCTGCTCAGCTGGAGTGTTGTAGTTTTTGCCGCCAAACAGCTTTCGGTCAACAACAAACGACCATCGGGCAGATACAACTGAACCCGGATTTCCTTATCACCATCGTTTTTGATCTGTATAAATTCGCTGGCAGGGTTGGGATATACCATAACCCTGGCTGTGCTGAACTGAGGAGTCCCGGTGTTGACATCCAACTTTTCCACCTTTTGAAGGTACCAGTGTTGATTCGTTTTTGCAAGGTTGAGCATATTGTTATCGTATTCGATTACTGCCGTACCATTGGCCGTATTTCCACCACTGTTATTTACAGAATATCCCGAGAGTACATTTTCGAGACCATAGATATCGCCACTGAACAGCGGAACAATTTTCCACTGTTGCGCCTTATCGGAGCTATCGGGTAGTTGCTGAATAAGATGAACCGCACGGCCATTGCCCATCATAGCTAATCCCGAATTTCGGTTTATAAACTGATAATTGCCTGTGTTGAGTTGCCGGATGATCCATTGCTGGGCCAGGTCCTCTTCCTGTGGCGCCCACATATACAACCTATTGAGTACCGATGTCGCATTATCAGCCACATCGATAGCATTATTCGTTCCTTTGTTGAGGATACGGTAATAGAAAGGCTCAACACTGAAAGCCGGGGTAGGAATTTCGGGCTGAGTCGATTCAAAACTGGCTGTAAGAAAGGAAATGCGTTGTCGCAGGTACGATTTCAGGTAATCGACTCCCTCTTCGTAAGTCGGAAAAAGGAATTGTTCGTTGTATACCTTGGTCGATAGTACCGGCCAGCGATCAAAATTCCGGTGTTGCGAAGCATCCAGTAGTAGCACCGTAGCATCGATATACTTAATTAAACTATCCTCCAGTCCCGATTGAATTAACTCTTTCCAGCGGCGGTTGACGGCCAGCCGAAACCAGTCATCTTCCCAAAAACGACGAATCCACTGCCGGGGATTGAAAGCCTTATCGCGCATCAGCGAATTCACAGCATCGCCCAGCCGGTGGTCGTTATTAAAAGCAATATCATAATCCCAGAGGGGGCCAAAATAAAACCGGTCGTCGGAGCGGCGTTTGTACAGGTAAGTGCTCCAGAAGCAATCAGGATTTCCGGTAAGCTCGCTGGCTAAATACCAGTTAATAAGCGAAGTAGTATCGACCATCGGGCGATAGCCAGTAAGCGGATCGTTGAAGTTGGATGAAAACAGAGCATTTTCGAATGAATTGGTAAACGATCGAATGTAATTCAACTGACCGGGAGTAATTTCATCATCATCGGGGTACTTTACCGTAATTTTCAAGGCCTGCGACGAAGTAAACCACACGGGCTCGCTGGTGGCGAATCCATCAATTTCAAGCAAATACCCTCCACTGAGTGCTGGTTGATCAATCAGGGTGGAATCGAGTTTTTCTATGCGCACCCGCAGGTCGCCCCGCTCTACCTGGTCGGTAAGCATGTAATTTCCAACAAACTGATTATTAATTACCACATCGGCAAATCGGGCTGAAGGGGTAAATTCGAATCCCAGAAGGGACCCGATTTTAAAAGCCACTGCATTGCGAATCAGGGTTTTATCGGCATGATTGGCCAATAGCACCCAATCTTTCTCCCGTGCCGGCAAATTCAGCAACCTGGTTTTCTGTTCCATTTTAATTCGATAAGGCTTTTTAGCCATATTCCAGGTGGAATTGCCCCGTCCGCGTATCGTCATTGGAGACGAAATAAGCTCAGCAGTATCGGAACTGACTATACTCAGCTGAGCCGGCAACCAGGTGGTTTTGCTGGTAATGGGCCGGGATCCATCGGTGGTGATGTAAAAAGTGGGCAGATTGGTAAGTTGTTGCGACTGCACTCCAATGCCGTTCGACAAAAAAATAACCAATAAAAAAACACGGAAAATATCCGGCATAACGTAAAATGATTGAATGGTCTTACGCTCACAAAGATACAAATTTCGGTTATAGAATCATCTTACTTCCGGCAAAATAACCTGCAATGCACTGATTGCCCGGAAAGCTTCACTATTTTATGGACTTAAACTTTTTCAAAACCGGCATTTTTTGTTATTTTTGCGATTCAACCGATCATTGCAGGGAGTGGTATTATACCGATACAAAGCAACTCCTGAAATGAATGGAAAACATACACCCATGGAAATTAACAGAAGAGATTTTATCCGTCAACTTGGATACATTGGTGGCGCTGGTTTATTAGCCACCGCGCCCTGGCTTTCGGCCTTCTCGGATCGCAAGGCAACGGGGGGCGAACGGGCCCGCATCGGAGTAATTGGAACTGGCTCAAGGGGACTATTCCTGCTCGATAACCTGCTTCAAAATCCGAAGGTCCAGATTGTTGCCCTATGCGACAACTACGCGCCCAACCTGGAGCTGGCCCGCGCAAAGGCTCCGGAAGCAAAAACCTATACCGATTACCGAAAGTTGCTTGAAAATAAAGAGGTGGACGCCGTGGTCATTGCTACGCCTCCACTGATGCATACCCCGGTAACGCTGGATGCATTTTCGGCGGGAAAAAATGTATTTGTTGAAAAAGCCATTGCTTTAGAGATGGACCAAACGCTGGCGATGTACCAGGCTTATAAACGTTCGGGCAAGGTGTTTTTCGTGGGGCAACAGCGTTTCTTCGACCCCCGGTATATTGCTGCGATGGCCCTGATTCATTCGGGCGAATTCGGAGCTATCCAATCGTTGCGGATGCATTGGGACCGCAACACCGACTGGCGGAGGCCGGTTCCTTCGCCCGCATTCGACCGGCAAATTAACTGGCGCTTGTACCGCGATTCGTCGAAGGGGCTGATGACCGAGCTGGCTTGTCACCAGTTGCAGATAGGCACCTGGGCTCTGCAATCGATACCCGATAAGGTGATGGGCGTGGGTTCGCTGGTAGCCCGGGCTCATGAGCGGGAAGTTTACGATAATGTCAGCTGTATCTATACCTTCGGCAATGGGGTGAAGATGACCTACGAATCGACCAATTCCAATAAGTTTTACGGGTTGGAAGAACGTATTTTGTGTGAAAAAGGAACGCTGGAACCCGAGCGGGGAAAGTATTTCTACGAAGATATAGCACCGGCACCGGGGATACTACAGTTGCTGAACGATGTAGAAAACAGCCTGTTTGAAACCATTCCGATTGCCGGGAGCAGCTGGGTTCCCGAAACTGCCGGGGCGAACGACGGTCATTGGCTACTGGCGAAAAAGAACGAAGGCGACGGAACCCGCGAATTGTTGCAGGCTTACGCCGAAGCAGTAATTACCGGCAAGCAGCCCGATCATTTTGCAGAAGAAAGTTACTACGGTACTCAATTGTGCCTGCTCGGCCATCAGGCTATGGAAGAAGAGCGGGCGCTGGTATTTCCGGATCAGTATAAACTAAACTACCTGAATCATGCAATTCTTTAACAACGATACTCTGATACCTGCGCGGGTAAAACGCAGGGAAGCGGCCATTTTGCTGGCATGCCTGGCACTGGCCATAGTACTTAATATTACCGGAATTCTGATTTACGACACTTCGTGGAAGGAGCTGTTTACGCAATTACCGGTGGTGCTGGCCATTACCGGTGGTGTGTACCTTATCACAGCCATTGCCCGGTTGATTGCGGCATTGATTGGAAAAATCAAAAAATAAATGGTTCATTTTCGTTTCCAGTCCCCGGAGGACCTCCGGATTGGTTATGCCTGGTTTAGCGCTATGCATACGCGGATGGACATCGTGCTGGTGGGGCCGGGGGAAGCAATGCAGCGGGAAATAACGCAGCAGGTGTACGAAAGGGTGATGATGCTGGATGGGTTGCTGAACCGCTTTTCGGCCGGGAGCGAGGTGGCGAAAGTGAATGCGAAGGCGGTCCTGGAAGATGTTCCCATCAGCAACGATTTATATTACTTACTTGAATATGCTCAACAGGCCTTTGTAAGCACCGGAGGGTTGTTCGACATCACCCTACAATCGGAAAGAGATACTGCTCCTACAAGTGGTAGCAGAGTCTTTAAAAACAGATATTCACAAACGAGTCCGACAGATTCATCCACATCGCACCGTTTTCCGCCCTTAAATCCCCGGGCTATCAATCTTCAACACCATCCTCTTCGTGTTCGTTTTCTTCACCCCGGTTTGCAAATCGACCTGGGTGGACTGGCCAAAGGCTATGCCGTGGATCAGATCCGGGAAATGCTGGAAGAAGCGCGGGTGGAGCATTACCTGATCAGTTTTGGAAATAGCTCGATTGCGGCCAAAGGCGATCGGCCCGGAAAAAAACCACCGATTGATGCGCTTAAATGTGCTCCTGAATTATCGGAGTTTCAATCTTCGGAATCAAAAAATGCCGGCCTAAGCTCCCGCGTTGGCTGGAAAGTTTCTCTTCAAAATGGCTCAGCCACCTATCAGCTTATCGATGAATGCCTTACCGTATCGGGCAACGAAACCCAACCGGGCGGACATATTATCGATCCGCGATCCGGTAAACTGGTTCAGGCAACAACTGTGGCCGTAAAAACAAAAACAGCTATCGAAGGAGAAATACTATCTACAACCCGTTTCATCTTCCCCACCCCTAACAATTAATAATTAACAATTACTTTCACGCTACGCCCTCCTGCTTTCACCAAATACACTCCTTTTGACAATCCGGAAACATTCAGTCGAACTTCTTCGGAAGTAGCTTTAACCCTTTGTAAGACTACACCTTGAAGATTATAAAGAAATACTTCGGTGCCGGGCTGTACCCCTGCAACAGTCAACTGATCGACAGCCGGATTAGGATAAGTGGTGAACGATACCTCATTAGTGGTGAGTGAGGTGTAGGGGCCACCGAGGTACTTATTATCCAGGTAAGCTAACCGGGTTTCTATCCAGGTGGTCAGGAAGTTGACTTCTCCTACATAATCCTTATATCCCCATTTTGAACTCTCGCGGTTGCCTGCACCACTGCGAATAAACTGCTGCGCATAGGTTTGAAAACGGGTCACCAATTGTTCATGAGCAAAATAATGGCCCCGTAATTCACGGTAACGCTCCCGCAGACGATACGACGACCAATTATCGGTATCGGTAGCAAACATCCGCAGGAAAATATTCATATGACCGTGCTCGTAGCTCCGGATAAACGTATCGAAATCCTGATCGGCTCTCGTCATATCCTTACTGCCATTCCACCGTATCCCCCAGGTTCCATCTAAGTCCCAGGGTGTAATGCTCACCTTTGTCGATGTCGTCTGATCGTAAATATTGGTATACAAATTTTTGCCATGATTATCGGTGGCCAGCAACAACTCCAGAAAAAGATAATAATCGAGATATACCGGTAAATCGAAAGTTTCCTGTGCCAATTGATTAAACGTTTGGTCGTTGGTATAGTATTCCGACGATATTCTGATTGCGTTGTACAAATTATCCCAGGTGATAGGTTCCCCCTCGTCGAGCTCCGGATACTTACTTTCGAAGGAACTCCAGTTGATCGAAGTATTGCTGTAGCCCGGGATGCCGTAACCTCCTCCATACGGGTAGCCATACATAGTAGCAGTGCTCCAGCTCGAAGCCTTCCACAAGGCACCCCGCTGTGTGTAAATATTCTCCCCGGTAGTTAAATCGACCGACACCCTCAATTTCTTTAACTTTAATTGCTGACGGTCTACTTTTTCGGTCATACAATACAGTCCCTGATAGGTATCGTTCAGAAAAACTTCTACAAACCGGCCACGGGTACCGTTGATTAGCTCGGGCTCCTGCACCGACCAATACGGCTTGCTCGCAAAATCGTTCCACAAATCGGTCGAAACCCGGTTACGCATTCGCCCGGGATCAATATACATTGCATCCAGAATCCAGTTGTTATCGCTCCTTAATCCGAAAAACGACCGATCGGTTTTGTCGACCGCCAACGAATCCTGTAAATTTATCGCATAATTCTTCTTTGGATAGCCTATCGATATCCCTCCCCGATTTCTGATCTTCGTATTCAACACTTCAGTCTCACCTGGCTTAAGGGGCTCATTCACAGCTATTCGAGCCAAACTATACACACTACTGGTCGACCCTTCGGTATAAATCTGAACTATTGGCAAACTGGTGAACAGCAGTTGTGCACTTTCAACCAACGTTAATCCATTGCGAATTTCGAATGTAAATTTCGATGATGACGATACGTTCCGGAGTGTAACGGGAGTACTTTGTGCAACTTCATTCCCGTCGAGATACAGTTTGTGTGTCGAGACTATCGGCTCGTAAGTAATATTGAGCACCACCGAATTGGCAGGAAGCGAATTATCGGGCAATGCTACATAAAACTCTTTCTTCGATGTATCGGGCACCGGACTCTTTTCGTTGATGGTAAAAAGATGAAGGTATGTGGCAAAAGCTCCCAGGCGATTGTTGGGGGTTGGAGGTGTTATCACTTTTCCGTCGTCGGCCACTGCTTCGCCTTCGCTATCAAAAAACACGAACAGCTCGTTGGAACTTCCTGATCCCGAATATACGCCCACGGGATACACAGCATCGGATATACTTACCCTGCGATTCCAGATTTTGGCAGTATTTACCACCGACCGTACCACGTAATAACTTGTACCGTTTGTTTCCTTATGCTCCAGGGTAAACGAGGTCGAATTGTCGGCCTGCAGGCCATCAACCAACACCAGCGCCGACCTGTCGCTGATTGCCGCATCGTGGCGAATGTATTTTCCACTGGCGGCATTCTGAAAAGTATACTGGTCGGCGGTCAGATTACGGATGATCCAGAAATCGGCAGCCGTAGCTTCGTCGGCCGAACGGCCAGTGTCGTAAATGAGTTGGAAGCTTCCTCCGGAAGAGGGGGTTACCAATCCACCTGCATTGTCGCTCAACGACGAAATCAGGTAATTCGTCTTGGTGAGTACCGGTTTGGCAAAGGCCCCCGTAAGTGTAAGCAGTGTAAGAAAGAATAGAATCGTAATTTTTTGCATGGGATATAGAGCTGATCGTAATTTTTTAGTGATTAGGGTGCCGGAGGTGTTGTTTCAGCAACTGCCTCATCGGGCCAGGGTAATAATTTTCCATGAAGTTTCGAAGCGGGTCGCTGTGCCCCGGCACTTCGCAGGTAATCCGAAAGATTTCTCATCAGCGAATTAGCAATCGCCTGAACTTCAGTGTTTGAAGAAAGCATCAGATTCGTTCGTTCTCCAATGTCTTCTTTAATATTGTAGAGTTCCATTTGGCCGGTATGCCAGCGAAAAATAAATTTATAATCGCCCCGGCGCACAGCACTGTAGGCCAGCGATCCATCGGCCAGCTCGCCCCATCGGTTGGGAAAATGCCAGTACAACGACCGGTTACCGCGCGTGGCACTTGCCTGCCCCCTGAGTAATGGCACAAAGCTTTTACCATCCAGGGTTTGGGTGTGGGTGTAGTTTCGCACACCGGCCATTTCGAGTATCGACGGGAAGAAATCTTCGATAATCACCGGTTCGTCCACGCGGGTGTTGGCCTCCGTTACTCCCGGCCATTTCACCAACATAGGCTCACGGATGCCTCCCTCATAGGCCGAACCTTTGAACGAACGGAGCGGATAATTGTGGTTGTACTGTTTTCCATCCACCGTTATGTTACCTATCGAACTATGACCACCGTTATCCGACATAAACAGTACGATGGTGTTACCCGCCTGCCCGTTGGCTTCCAGCCAGTTCAGTAAATCGCCCAGGCTTTTGTCCATTCCCTCCACCATCGTGAGGTAGGCCAGCTCCTTACCGCTATAGCCCGCATAACGCGGATTATTTTTAAAGCGGGAATCAAGCTGAATGGGCACATGCACCGTGTAATGCGACATATAGAGATAAAAAGGCTGATGAGCAGGACGTTGGTTTAATTTATCGAGGGCTTCAAGCGTCAGTGCTTCCGTAATATTGATATCTTTTCCGTGATACTTATCCAGACCGGTAACATGAAAAACACCGGTGCCAAAATTATCCTGCCCGTAATAGCTGCCCAGTCCACCAATTTCGGTACCCGATACATTAACATCGAAACCCAGGTTCAGCGGATTTGCACCCGGAGTATTGGCCGATCCCCAATGCGCTTTTCCCACATGAATAGTATGATACCCGTTGTCGCGCAGAATTCCGGCAAGCGTAGTTGCTTCAATGCCATTTTTAATTCCCGCACCTTCGGGTTGCAGTCCGTTGAAATTCCACGATGGAAAAGTCAACTGATTATCAGGAGCATCGGTGGTTTTATCCTTATGAAGCGTCCAGGTGGTAACCCGGTGCCGGGCAGCGTTCATGCCGGTCATAAGGCTGGTACGCGAGGGCGAACTCACCGCGCAGGCATAGGCCTGAGTAAATTTCACTCCCTGCCGGGCCAGGCGTTCCATATTAGGAGTGTGGCAAAGTCGGTTATAGGGCGTAACTTCCGACCAGAAGGGCTCCGATGTGTCCTGCCAGCCCATATCGTCGACCATAAACAGGACGATATTCGGGCGTTCGGAGGCATGGATTAACCATCCTCCGGCAGCCAGCAGAGAGCTGGTCAGTAGTTTCTTCATGTATTATTAAATATATTTAGTTACAAAGATAATGATATTAAATCATTTATCAAAATTAATTTCGCTGATAGTCAACTTCTTCATGAAAATGTCCGGTTGGTTTTAGTTTGGCAGTATATGAGTAATAATTTAACTTTGCAGGGGTGAAATCAGCTGCGGACTTCAACTTAGTCATGAGAAAAAATACGAATGCATTTTTGTGGATACTAATCAGTTTCGTCCTTTTAATTCTAATCGTGTTTGTAGTAAGTGTGCAGGAAACCAACCAAAACTGAGTATCACAGAGCAGGTCGGATTAGCGTTGATGTACATCAAAGAGCACGAGCAGGCAGCCTGGGTGGTCTTTGAACAAAAGCTCGAAGATTAGCTGGTAATCGCCCGGGGAAACAACAGCACGAATTCGGAACCTGCACCCTCTTTACTGTAGAGGGTGATGGCGCCACCGTGGGCCTCCACCACGGTTTTCACATAACTCAATCCCAATCCAAATCCTTTAGCCTCCTTACGGGCTACCGCTTTACCCCGCTCAAACATTGTGAACACCTTTTTCTGGTCTTTTTCTGAAATTCCATAACCATTATCAGCGATGTAAATATACACTCCATTTTCTTTTTCTTCGCAGCGGAGACTGATTTTCACAGCACTGCCCGAATACTTTATCGCATTATCGATAAGGTTACCGACTACATTCGAAAGCAAAGTTGTATCGGCCTGCATAATCACAGGATCGGGTAAAAATGACAAAACAAACTCGACTGGCTTTTTGGCCTGAATGCTGAATTTATCGGTTAAAGAGACCATCAGTTCGCGGAGGTCGACAGCCGAAAAATTCACTTCAAGAGTCGATTTTTGCGCTTTTGCCACGGTAAGTATCCTATCGGTAAGTGCCTGCAAATTGAGGAGTTGCTCCCGGGCGATGTCGATGTATTTAGCCCGTTTCACCGGATCGTTGTACAGTTTTTCATTCATAAGCAGGTTGTTAACCTGCGTCAGGGTTTGCAGGGGAGTAGCCATGTCGTGAGTAAGAGCATGCGAAAAATCGGTATGCAACTGCCGTAACTGCTTTTCTTTAAAAAATGAACTCATCTGGTAGAAAAGAGCATAGGCAACAAACAAAATCAAAAGAACAGAAAGAATAAGTACGACAGCCATTTGCAGAAAAACAGCCCGGTGGGGTGCAATGAGCACAGCCTGCACACCTTCGCTCTTATCAATCCGGATGGGTATAATATTCGAATACAAAGCACCTTTCAATCTTCCGTCGTGGTTCTCGCCGGTGCTTTCCTGTATCTCCCCTGAAGTGGAATTAATACGGTTGATCACAAATTCCCCATGGATATTGTTGGCAGCCAGCAAGTCAGAAAAAAGAGTACTTATAGTATCGAGGGAAATATAAACCTTGTGATAGTATAAATACTCCTGAATGATGATAGCGAAATCTTCACCCGGGTTTTCGTTGCTCAGGGTATCTTTTCCCGAATCAAACAAAACATCTTCATCCGGTTGTGTAACACCTGATCCGGGAGCCACAGGAGCTTTTTCGAAGAACTTAAACCGGTTCATAAACTCTTGTTCCACCGCCAGCGCGAAATCATCATTCATCACCAGTTCAAGTTTGGCCTCCGTTTCTTTGTAAGCACGGTAAAGCCATATTCCCTGCAAGGTAAACACCAACAGGATAGCCGTAAAGGTAAATAATTTAATGCGACTGATTTTTTTCATAGTGTGCAAAGGTATTGCTTTTTCGTAAATATCTACTAATGTGAGCTCTTAAACTAATCAAACAACAGCAACATGCGAAGTTAGGCTCTTTCCTGAACTTTACTGATTTCTTAAAAACAAC
Organism: uncultured Paludibacter sp.; assembly: GCA_964559265.1. Taxonomy (GTDB): domain Bacteria; phylum Bacteroidota; class Bacteroidia; order Bacteroidales; family Paludibacteraceae; genus Paludibacter. The sequence continues at coordinate 71,902 of CAZLHC010000012.1, forward strand.
ACAAGGTTATATAACGAAACCCCCTCTATTATATAACCATCTGATAACCTGAATACTAAACAGTTATTAGCAGTTTTGGAGCGAAAAAATTCAACAAATAAAACAACGCTGTAAAATCCGATTAAAATGGAAAATCTGCAAAAGAACTGGAAAACCTTAAATCCGCAACAACTATCGAAATGTATGGGAGGTAGAGACTATATTGTAGTATCCTATATTGATGAGAACGGTCAGTTAAAATTCAAAATTGTAGCAAAAGGATAAAGTCCCATAATTACCGAAAATCAGGGTTGTATCTTCAGCATTATTCCCTTACCTTTCACCGTTACAATCCCAATCGACGGATCCTGTTCAAGGTATTTTCGTAATTTTGAAACAAAAACATCTAAACTTCGGGAGGCAAAAAAATCATCACCCCCCCACAAATTGCTCAGGAGTTTTTCGCGCGGATAAACTGTATTTTTGTTTTCGTAGAGAAGTTTCAAAATAGTGGATTCCCTTTCTGTTAATTTCCTTTTCTGCATACAGAATTCCAGGGTTTTATCACCTGTATTGAACTTGAAATTACCAATATAAATGTTCCCGGCAGCATGGGCTGGCTCCGGTTGGGGCCGACCATTCATTCGTTTTAGAATTGCCCGGATATGTGCGTGGAGTTCTTCTGCAATAAACGGCTTTTTAATGTAATCATCAACTCCCAGTTCGAAGCCTTTCAACACATCTTTGGGTTTGGTGCGACACGACTCCATGATGATTATCACCGACTTATTTTTAATTCGAAGTTGCTGTACCAGCTCAAAACCATCCATAACAGGCATTTCGATATCCGTCACCACCACATCAGGTACAAACGAATCGAAAAGCTCCAGCCCCTCAATTCCGTTGTGCGCAACAGCTACTTCGTAACTATCCAACAATTCCAATCCACCCTGCAGGGCATAAGCACAAGCTTCGTCGTCTTCTACTAAAAGAATTTTTATCATTCCCGTGTTGTATACCTGAATTAACTATTTGATATAAAAAGAATTGGTCTCACAGTGCAAAGGTATTGCTTTTTTATACACGAACCTATAAGTGAGAACCTAAATATTAACCGAAAACAGGCTTAATGTTAACCTACACACATTTCAACATAGCTTAAAGTATAGTTAAGCTGACAGTTAAGCTTCAGGTAATGTTATATAACGTTTCGATAACCTGAAAATCCAACAGAATATCTCAATTTTGCAATGGAAAAGAATAAAATATTTTAGTTGTTGTTCGAATTAATTAGAAATATATTAATAATAAGAAGTACGAAATGTTTTTTTTATGTTTATGGGCAAAACTTTGAAAAACTCTATAACTACTAGAATCAATTAAAAGGGAAAAGTGGTTTGGCAGACCAACTATAGTCTGAATTACGAAAATACAAAAAATGAAAAAGAATTTTTACACATTATTAATTTTATTATTATTTAGTTGTCAAGACGAAACTATTCATGAATGTTTGATTGATTCTGTCACTAATGATAACACATGTATAAATTA
>CAZLHC010000013.1:0-70132 GCA_964559265.1 uncultured Paludibacter sp.
TGAGCCCAGGTATAGTGAGCAAGCTCTGTCTCCATGCTTTTCTGTAAGATGTTTTGAGTACTTTTCAAGGAACTTGACATCGATTTCTTCGACTGTCAATACCGGTGCATATTCTTTAAGGTTATTAAGGGCTGTTTTGTAATTCCGTCTACTCCCTTTGCTTGGGATATGCTCAAGGCATGATTCCCAGAACTCCAAAAAATCAATGGAGCCAGAATTTTGTTCAGCGGTAACTACTTTGATAACGGTTTCAATGTCCGCTTCTTTGATATTTCTTATCTTTGAAAGTCGCTCGGTGTATTGTCGCTCAAGATCGTCCAGTTGATACTTGGCAGTGCAGTTTTTCATTTTGAACGTCCGGGTGTACTGATCCGGATAAAATACAATTGAAGTTTGAATGTACTTTGTTTGCCGATTATGGGTAATTCGGATTTTTGCCGGTATGGTACCATTTTCTCTCCGGTGATGTGGAAAGATTATTCCTTTAAATGTAGTCATATGTGTCGCACTTTTGTTGTACAACTGTTGTACAACATTTGAGCGCAAATATAAAAATTTATTTCGATTATTGCACAAAACAAAAAAGCCACTCCCTGTATGGAAGTGGCTTAAATGCTTGATTTCACAATGTTTTCAGTGTGACCCCGGCGGGATTCTAACCCACGACCTTCAGAACCGGAATCTGACGTTCTATACAGCTGAACTACGGAGCCTTTAAAAGCGGTGCAAAGATAGCGGTTTTTTTTGAATGACCAACCGCAAAGGGAATTATTTTGTAGTCATAATTTCTAATATCATGCGGTCGGTTTCGAGCATTCCGAAGCGGCCAATACGTGTTAAATTTTCAATGGTCTTATCAACTTCTTCTGCTGCAATGCCTTCCACGGCTGTTACCACCTTGTTTTCCATGGCCATCATGGCCGAAAGGGTTGCCGTGGATACGCCATTCGATACCTTTAGCGCACAGCTTGGTTTGGCTCCATCGCATATCATTCCGGTAATGTTGCCTATCATATTTTTAATGGCATAGCCAATTTGCTCCCGGCTGCCTCCCATCAGGTAGGTGATGCCGCAACTCGACCCCGTGGCTGCCACCACGGCACCACACAGACCCGAAAGCCGCCCCAGACTCTGCTTGATGTAAATGGTCATCAGGTGACTCAGTGTTAATGCCCGGATGAGCTCATCTTCACTTTTGCCGGTTTCTTCGGCAAAAACCGAAACGGGGAGGGTAGCCGTAATGCCCTGATTGCCACTGCCCGAATTACTCATCACCGGAATCATCGCTCCGGCCATCCGCGCATCGCAGGCCGCCGCCGTATACGACAGCATATGCGTATATACGTTGTTGCCCATCAACCCGCCCGACAGCGTTTGAGCCACCCCGTGACCGTAAGTGCCCTTCAACGACTCTGCCGCTGCCGCCCTGTTTACCTCCACCGACTTCAGTATAAACCTGATTTCGTCAATCGGAGTGGTGCAGGCAAATTCACAAACCTTATCAAACGATAAATTCAATCCGTCCTCCTCCGCCTCCTGAACCTTTACGAGCTCCGTAGAGTCCAACAGCATCTCGTCGTTTTTAGCCAGGTACACAAACCGGGTATGTTCACCGCTGATAACAGCCTTCGCCGTATCATTGCCCAGCCTCGAACTCACTTCAATATATAGTTTTTCAGAAATTGAGTCTTTTAATCCGACGCGAAGTTTTTTGTCCTGAATAAAAACTTTCCCTTCTTCCAGCAGTGCCGGACTTATGTCGCGCAGCACCTCCAGCCCATACTCCGATTTACCGGCCAGCGCCCCCATCGCTATCGCAATCGGTAAACCGTACATTCCCGTACCCGGAATGCCTACCCCCATCGCGTTTTTAAGCACATTGGCACTCAGCAAAACCTCCACGAAATTGGGAATGCCTCCCAACAGCTCTTTCGTTTTTGCCACTGCCAACGCCACCGAAATTGGTTCGGTACACCCGATTGCCGGAATTACCTCCTGCTCAATCAGTTGAATAATCTTACTTCGTTCTGCGCTCTCCAACATACCCACCCAATTAACAATTAACAATTAACAAAAAGTTTCCCCTGCCACGTATCCCGCTCCTCCAGCCTCTTCTCTACCAACCGCACAAACTCAAAGTTCTTCAACCCCCAATCGGGCGAAATAAGTAAGGCATGCGGCGACTGCGACACAAACCGCTCAATGGCTATAGCCGGATTGAGCCGCTCCAGAAAGTCAACCACCAGATCAATGTACTCCTCTGCCGTGAAAAAAGTAAACTGATCGGGATTTTCACGCGCTTCCCGGGCCATAATGGTGCCCCGCACCAACTGCAACTGGTGCAATTTCAGGGCAGTAAGCGGCAACCGACTCAGCCGGTCGGCATGCCCGAGTATCATTTCACGGTCTTCTCCCGGCAAACCCAAAATCATATGGGCCCCCACCGGCAAGCCCATCGAAGCCGTAAGCTGAATGGCATCCACCGCACACTGGTAATCGTGCCCCCGGTTGATGCGCTCCAGCGTTGCATCGCAGGTCGATTCAATACCGTATTCTATCATCACATACTTCTCCCGGGCTATACCGGCAAAGTACGAAAGGATCCGCTCATCCACACAGTCGGGGCGGGTGCCCACCACAATCCCATTAACACGGGGGTGACGCAACGCTTCTCCATATACCGATTCCAGCTTCTCCAAACTATCGTAGGTGTTGGTGTACGACTGAAAATAAGCCAGGTAAGCCTGGTCGGCGTATTTTTCTTTTTTCCGGAAGAAGTCAATTCCTTCCTCAATTTGCTGCGTAATACTTTTTACCGGATGGCAATAACCCGGAACAAAAGTCTGGTTGTTGCAATACGTACAACCACCCCGGCCTTTGCTACCATCGCGGTTAGGACAGGTAAAACCTGCATTGATCGAAATTTTTTGAACCCGTCGGTCGAATTGCGCCCTGACCAGGTTGTTGAAATTGGTATATCTTGACATTAATTTTTTATTCTTGTATCCGAAATTCGGGATTAAGAAAGTTCTAACGCTTATTCCATCCCATTGTTCGTTACCGTGCGTACTCCTACCAGTTTGTCGTAACGCTCGCCCCAGGGCCGGTGATACACATACACGGTATACTCGTTGCGGGTTTGCCAGTACGAACCTTCGGTACGCTGCACGCTCGCTGCTTTCCCACCTTTTGCTACAAAGCGGTATTGATAGTTGTATCCACCCTGTTTGAGCAACAAAGTTTGCTGGTATTGTTGAGTTGAATTGTTGTAATTCATCCGGGTCGATTGATCCTGTATATTATAGGTCATTTCGCCTCCCAGGTACAGCAGTCCATCAAAAAAAGGCTGCGCTGTTGCCAACCGGAAGTGCACCGGCATATAATCGGCTTCAATATTCGCATTGTAAAATGCCTCCTGGTTGTGAATAATAAACCGCCCGTTCACATCAAAATCGAATTCGTAGGCCCCCCGGCGGAGTTTATCGGGAGTAAGCCACACTTCAAACTGCTGGTTATTGAGGGTGATTTCGTCGATTCCGCGTCCGGCAGCATAGGCCGATGAAAAGTCGAATGAACGGAATTCGCTACCCGCTTCAAAAATAAGCGAACGATGGTTATTGTAAATCAGTCGGTTGCCAGCCAGCGACTTAGGGAATACCCCTTCAACCTGGTTGTCGGTACGGTTGTTTTGCCTTACTGTAACTTTAATTTCATTCATAGGTTCGCGCACATAGTACCCGCTCAGGTTTACCGCCAGGTCGAGCTGTTGATAGCGTCCATTAATTTCAAGGTCAGTATCGGGACGGATACCAGCTTCAATAGCTACTTTAGGTTCTACTACCGAAAAACAAACCTGGGCCGAAGGTTGATCGGGGCGGTTATCTTCAAAAATCTGAATTATGTAGTTACCCGAAATTTTTAGTTTCATTTCGTCGTTCGGAACTTGAAAACGGTAGTGGGTATAGTGGTAACTGGTATTCGCCGATAGTTCGAAATGGGTAATATCGCCACGGGTAAACCCATCGAGGAATTCGGTGCTGTTGAGATCCGAGGGAGTCCAGTCGGCATTGCAGTGCAGCAAGCGGTAGCTGAACGAGCGCGATTCGTGCGACATCTCGTCGAAGCGCACGGTAAGCACTTCATTGCCGCCAAGATTGATAATGGGCAAGCTATACTTCTCTCCTTCGATACCGGCCTGCAAGGTTTTCAGGTTGGGAGCAAAGATGCGGGTGCGAAACGGTTCGGCGCTGGTTAAACAGCCCAGCACCGTCAGCAGAAAAACAAGCAAAGTTAATCGTCTCATGATCAATAATTCTGGCAAAAATGCAAATGTACACAAAATTCCTTTGTCACTATGCGGAAAAAAATCATTATTTATGTTGAAACTAATACAAATTTGTTGTATTTTTGTGGCGTTTTTTGCATCAGATATAACTATTCTGCAGTAAAATTTTAAATATCAAACACTTATAAGTTTAATATGGCAAACCTGATTACAACAAAACGTGGTTTGGATATTCCGGTAAATGGCAAGGCTGTGGAGAGCATAGGCACTTTCACTCTACCTCGCGAATTTGCTATGATACCCGATTATTACCACGGAATTACACCCAAGATGGTGGTAAAAGAAGGCGATGTGGTGAAGGCAGGTTCTCCGGTGTTCTTTGATAAACAATTTCCCGACACGAAATTTGTTTCTCCCGTAAGTGGGACGATCAAGGCCATCAACCGAGGCGAACGACGCAAAATCATGAGCATTCTGATCGAAAACGACGGCAAAATGGAATATGCCTCGTTCGAAAAACCCTCGATTTCGGGTGCTTCGCGCGAACAGATCGTTCTTCAGTTACAGCAGTCGGGCCTGTGGGCATACATTAAGCAAAGGCCGTACGATGTGATTGCCAATCCTTCAAAAACTCCGAAAGCAGTTTTTGTATCCGGTTTCGATACTGCCCCTTTAGCTCCGAACTACGATTATGTATTGGGTAGCCAAATGGCCGATTTCCAGGTTGGTATCGATGCTCTTGCTAAGCTGGCTCCGGTGCACCTGGGGGTTCGCGCCGGAAAAAAAACGCCTTTCAGTAGCGTTAAAAATGCAACAATTACCGAGTATGCCGGTCCACACCCGGTGGGTAATGTAGGAATTCAGATCAACAAAATCAGCCCTGTGAACAAAGGGGAAGTGGTTTACACAGTGAATGCCCAGGATGTGGTATTTATTGGCCGTTTCTTTACAAAAGGGATTGTTGATTTAATGCGAACAGTTGCGCTTTGCGGTCCGAGTGTAAAGGCACCTCAGTATTTTAAGTTACTTCCCGGAGCAAAAGTGGAAGAGCTGCTGAAAGATAAAATTAAAGGTAACGCAACTCATCGTATCATCAGTGGTAATATCCTTACCGGTGAGAAAATTGCCGGCAATGGTTACCTTGATCCGTATGCTACACAAATTACAATTTTAGAAGAAGGAAACGAAACACACGAATTGTTTGGTTGGGGAATGCCCCGTATCCGCAGGTTCAGTATGAGCCGCACCTACCTGGCACCGCTTCTGGAAACCAAACTGATGCGTGGTATTTTTGGTCATATCCGCTACCAGTGGGATGCCCGCCTGATGGGAGGTCGTCGCGCAATAATTATGTCGGGCGAATACGAAAAGGTATTGCCGATGGATATTTATCCTGAGTACCTGTTTAAAGCAATGATTACGCAGGATCTGGATAAAATGGAAGCACTCGGGGCGTATGAAATTGCTCCTGAGGATGTGGCTCTTTGTGAATTCGTTTGTACGTCGAAATTGCCACTTCAGCAAATAGTGCGGGAGTCGCTCGATTTAATGAAAAAAGAACTGGAATAATATGAGTAATAATTTAAGAAAATATGTAGATCAGCTGAAGCCGCATTTTTCGAAAGGTGGTAAGTTTGAAAAACTGCATTCAGTTTTCGATGGCTTTGAGACATTTCTCTTTGCACCGAATGTGACTTCGAAACGGGGTACCCACATTCACGACGCCATCGATTCGAAACGCACCATGATTATGGTGGTGATTGCCCTGGTTCCGGCCCTTTTGTTTGGTATGTACAATGTGGGTTACCAGCATTTTATTGCTATCGGACAGGAAGTTGGTTTCTGGGAGATGTTTCTCTTTGGTGCCCTGGCTGTATTACCCACCATTGTTGTGTCGTATGGCGTGGGATTGGGAATTGAATTCGTAATTGCACAGATTAAGGGTCACGAAATTCAGGAAGGTTTCCTCGTGTCGGGGATGCTTATTCCGTTGATTGTGCCTATTGATACTCCGCTCTGGATGGTGGCGGTGGCTACTGCGTTCGCGGTGGTTTTTGCAAAAGAAGTATTTGGCGGAACGGGTATGAATATCTTCAACGTGGCGTTGGTGGCCCGTGCATTTTTATTCTTTGCCTATCCGACTTTTATGTCGGGCGATAAGGTGTGGGTTCGTACCGGAACTACTTTCGGACTGGGTGCCGGGACTCCGGTTGATTCGTTCTCGGGAGCTACGGTGCTGGGCGAAGTGGCCACTGCACCGGGTGCAACGGCAACACTTACCGATACACTTGGAAATCCGATTAGTTTTATCGATGGATTTCTGGGATTAATTCCGGGTTCAGTAGGTGAAACATCTACCCTGGCCATCTTAATCGGAGCCTTTATATTATTGCTCACGGGAGTAGCCAACTGGAAAGTAATGTTTTCGGTGTTTGGTGGTGGAGCGCTGATGGCATTGGTATTCAATGCAATTGGTCCCGATAATGCATACGCCAACCTCGAATGGTACAACCACCTGGTATTTGGCGGATTTGCCTTTGGCGCCGTATTTATGGCTACCGACCCGGTTACCTCGTCGCGTACCGAAACCGGAAAGTGGATTTATGGATTTATGATTGGTGCCTTTACCATCATCATCCGTGTGTTAAATCCCGGTTATCCCGAAGGAATGATGCTGGCCATCTTGTTTATGAATATTTTCGCACCGCTTATCGATTACTACGTGGTGGATGCGAACATCAAAAAGCGTCTGAAACGGGCGAAAACCAACGCTTAAAAAAGGAGGAAAAAGTATGAATACAAATAATAACAGTTATACTTTGATGTATGCTACGGTGATGGTAGTCATCGTGGCACTGGTGCTTGCCTTCGTTTCGGGATCGCTGAAAGAAATTCAGACGACCAACGTGGAGCTCGACAAAATGAAACAGATATTGAGTTCGCTCAATGTAGATACTGAAGGTCAGGATGCTAAAGCACTGTGGAATAAATATATTACTGCCGAACAGGTATTAAATTCAAATGCTGAGGTAATTGCAACTCCTAAGGTGGTAGCTTTCTCGATCGAATTGAAGAAGGAACTTTCCAAACCTCTTGATGAACGTGAACTGCCCATGTTTGTTGCCAATATCAACGGTGAAACGAAATATATAATTTCGCTATATGGTGCCGGATTATGGGGACCATTGTGGGGCTATGTTGCACTCAATGAGGATAAAAATACCATTTTCGGAACCTATTTTTCGCATGCCAGCGAAACTCCGGGTTTGGGTGCTGAAATAGCTTTGAATAAGTTTCAGGAGGAGTTTATCGGTAAGTCAATACTGAACGATCAACGCGAATTTTTATCCATAGCAATAGTAAAGCCGGGTCAAACATCTGATAAACAGGATTATGTGGATGGCATTTCAGGAGGTACCATTACCAGTAAGGGAGTGGAAAAGATGCTGCTGGATTGTCTGGGTCAATATACTTCCTTTTATAAACAATCAACCATGGGAGGAACTGTAGAATGAGTAAATTATTTTCAAAGCAAACAAAAGAGGTTTTTTTAGGACCTCTTAACAAAAACAACCCGATTGCTGTTCAGGTATTGGGTATATGTTCGGCGCTGGCTGTAACTGCAAAACTCGAACCGGCCATTGTAATGGGCTTGTCGGTAACCATAATTGTTGCATTTTCCAACGTGATAATTTCGTTGCTACGTAATACTATTCCTAACCGAATCCGCATTATCGTGCAGCTGGTAGTAGTTGCCGCGCTGGTAACGGTAGTAAGTGAAATTCTGAAAGCCTTTGCTTACGATGTAAGTGTTCAGCTTTCGGTATACATCGGATTGATCATTACAAACTGTATTCTGATGGGTCGCCTCGAAGCTTTTGCAATGGGTAATCGCCCCTGGGAATCGTTTGTAGATGGAATTGGTAATGGATTGGGTTATGCCTGGATACTTATTGTAACGGCTTTCTTCCGCGAATTGCTTGGAGCCGGTAGTTTATTCGGACTGAAAATCATTCCTCAATCGTTCTACGATGCAGGCTATGTAAACAACGGATTGATGGTGATGCCTCCGATGGCGCTTATAATTGTAGCCGTAATTATCTGGGTTCACCGTTCGATGAATAAAGAATTACAGGAAAAATAAAACAGAACAGCAATGGAAAATGTATTTAGTATTATAGTAAAGTCGATATTTGTCGACAATATGATTTTCGCGTTCTTCCTGGGTATGTGTTCGTACCTGGCTGTTTCGAAGAATGTGAAAACCTCGATGGGACTGGGATTGGCCGTTACTTTTGTATTGGCGGTGACTCTTCCCCTCAACTACCTGCTCGAAAACTACGTATTGAAAGAAGGTGCATTGGCCTGGTTAAGCCCCGGAATGGCATCACTCGACCTTAGTTATCTTTCGTTCATCCTGTTTATCGCCGTAATTGCAGCTATAACTCAGTTGGTTGAAATGATGGTGGAAAAATTCAGTCCTTCGCTCTATGCATCGCTGGGTATTTTTCTTCCGCTGATTGCCGTTAACTGTGCCATCATGGGGGGGTCGCTCTTCATGCAGCAACGTCAGTTTGTAAATATCGGCGAAGCTACCGGTTATGCAGTAGGTTCGGGTATCGGTTTCTGGCTGGCCATTGTCGGTCTGGCTGCTATCCGCGAAAAAATGGCGTATTCGGATGTGTTTCCGGCTTTGCGTGGGTTGGGTATTACCTTTATCACGGTAGCATTGATGGCCATGGCTTTCATGAGCTTCTCCGGTCTCAAAATCTGATCGTAAACTAAAAATTTGAAATTCAATCATGATAGTAGCAATCAATACAACAATGATTTTTGCCAGTCTGGGTGTTTTCCTGCTGGTAATTCTGCTCCTCACCATTATTCTGCTGGTAGCCAAGCGCTACCTGGTGGCTTCGGGTGATGTAACCATTACCATCAATGGCGAAAAACAGGTGGTGGCTCCTGCCGGAACTACCTTGTTAACCACGCTGGCACAACAAAGTATCTTCCTGCCATCGGCTTGCGGTGGTGGTGGTTCGTGTGCTCAGTGTAAATGCCAGATCGAAGAGGGTGGAGGTGAAATTCTTCCTACCGAAGCGGTGCATTTTACCCGTAGGGAAATTAAAGATAACTGGCGACTGGGTTGTCAGGTGAAGGTGAAAAACGATATGAGCATCCACATGGACGAAACCATTCTGGGTGTGAAGAAATGGGAATGCGAAGTGGTTTCCAACAACAACGTGGCTACTTTTATCAAGGAATTTGTGGTGAAACTGCCCGAAGGCGAAACGCTGAACTTCAAACCGGGTGGATACATCCAGATTGACGTTCCGAAATACGATATCAAATTTGCCGATTTTGAGGTGGCTGATCGCTTCCGTGGCGACTGGGATAAGTTCAAAATGTGGGACCTGGCTTGTAAGAACGACGAAGAAACCATGCGAGCATACTCCATGGCCAACTATCCGGCCGAAGGTAATATCGTGATGCTCAACGTACGTATCGCCACTCCTCCTTTCGATCGCGCTAAAGGTGGTTGGGCCGATGTGAAGCCGGGTATTTGCTCGTCGTACATCTTCAACCTCAAACCGGGCGATAAAGTTATGGTGTCGGGTCCGTTTGGTGAATTCCATCCGCTGCTCCATACCAAACGCGAAATGCTGTACGTAGGGGGTGGTGCCGGTATGGCTCCTTTGCGCTCACACATTCTTCACCTGCTCGAAACGCTTAAAATTACCGATCGTAAAATTACCTACTGGTACGGTGCCCGTTCGAAAAACGAAATTTTCTATGAAGAAGATTTCCGCAAACTCGAACGCGAATTCCCGAACTTCCAGTTTAATATTGCGCTCAGCGAACCGATGCCTGAAGACAACTGGACCGGTTACGTTGGATTTATCCACAAAGTAATTCACGATAATTACCTGGCCAACCACGATTCGCCTGAAGATATCGAATACTACATGTGCGGTCCTGGTCCGATGGCTAAAGCAGTTGAGAAGATGCTTTACGACCTGGGCGTTCCACGCGAAATGCTGATGTTCGACGATTTCGGAGCATAATTGAATACAAAAAGAAGAACACCTGTTTTAGTAGGATGTTCTTCTTTTTTATTAAAAACAATTTCCCCGTGAAAATTGCAAGTGTTAACTGCAATTTTCACGGGGAAATTGTTTTTAAGTCAGAGTTCCGGAAACCAGCCGTGCGGGAGGTTCAGTTCGAATTCCGGAGAATTAGTTTTTAATGCAATTGTTCGAAAATACGAATAGCGGCATTTTGTCCGTCGATAGCTGATGAAGTAATCCCTCCCGAAAAACCCGAACCTTCGCCGGCAGGATACAAGCCTTTAATTTGCGGGTGTTCGCCCGTTTTAGTATCACGCGGTATTCGCACAGCCGACGATGAGCGCGACTCTACAGCTACTACCACTGCATCGTTGGTAAGGTAACCATGCATTTTACGGTCGAAGCGGCGGAAAGCCTCACGAAGGCGTTTCGAAATGTGCTCGGGGAGCCAGAAGTGCAGGGGAGAAGAGATGATGCCGGGCATGTACGAACATTCGGGCAGATCGGCCGAAACTTTTCCTTTTACAAAATCGACTAATCGTTGTGCCGGAGCTACGCGTCCTTTTCCACCGTTGTTGATATAGGCCAGGTGTTCAATATGTTGCTGAAAACGTAAACCTGCCAATACACCATACTGTTGAAATTCTTCCGGGATATCTTCCGGACGAATTTCGACTACCATACCTGAATTGGCAAAAGGAGAATTCCGCTTCGAAGCCGACATGCCGTTTACCACAATTTCTTCTTCCCCCGTACCTGCAGGGACTATACGCCCACCCGGACACATGCAGAAAGAATAAACACCCCGGTCGTCGATTTGCTCCACCAGACTGTAGTTCGCAGCAGGCAGATATTCGCCGCGCGCCGGACAATGGTACTGAATGCTGTCGATCAACGTTTGAGGATGTTCCACCCGTACGCCCATAGCAAACCCTTTTTGTTCGAGTTGAATTCCCTGCGCATGCAATAGTTCGTAAATATCGTGCGCCGAATGTCCGGTAGCCAGAATTACAGCATCAGCCCTGAACGTACGCCCATCGGTAGTAATGCAACCCACAGCCCGGTTGTTTTCGATAATAAGCTCCTTCATTTTGGTTTCGAAAAAAATTTCGCCCCCATGCGAAGTAATAGTATAGCTCATATTGCCTACGATGGAAGGAAGCATGTCGGACCCGATATGCGGATGAGCCTCGTATAAAATTTCATCAGAAGCACCGTGATAATGAAATAATTCGAATATTTCATTTGAATCACCCTTCTTTTTCGATCGTGTATACAGTTTTCCATCGCTGAAGGTACCTGCCCCCCCCTCACCATAACAATAGTTTGACTCTTTGTTGAACGCCTTATTACGGTTGAGTGCTGCGATATCCGACACCCTGTCCTTCGCCTGTTTGCCCCGCTCGAGCACAATGGGTTTCAATCCCAGTTCTACCAGTTTAAGGGCAGCGAAAATACCTGCCGGTCCGGCACCAATAATCAACACTGATTTAGCTGTATGTACATCTTTGAACTGAAACGGACGTTTGAGCAGCTCAGGAGCCGGTTGTTCGTTGGTAAACACCTCTACCGAAAGATTAATTTTCGGTTGGTGACTGCGGGCGTCGATCGATTTTTTGGTGATTCGTATGTGAGTAATGTCCTGTTCGCCGACGCCAGCCTTGTCGGCAATACGACGCTTGAGCTGCGATTCTTTAGCAGCCTGTTCAGGAGTTAATATAAGTTGAACTTGTATTTGCATAAGTGATGATTAAAAAAATGCAGCGACAAAGATAAATAATTTATCCGTATATAAGAATAAAATGCTAACCACCTTTTTCGGGCGATTAGCATTACAAATGTGATCCCGGCGGGATTCGAACCCACGACCCACAGCTTAGAAGGCTGTTGCTCTATCCAGCTGAGCTACGAGACCAGAATTTTAATAAAAGCAATTGTAAAAATGCGGTGCAAAAGTAGTGTATTTTTCATACATTTGCAACTGTTTAACTAAAAAAGGAAGAGTCAGTCGCGTTTATTGCTGTTTTTTCGTTACTTTTGCGCTTCAATATATTAACCGTTCAACGATACAAACAGAAGATGAAGGTAATGAAATTTGGCGGAACATCCGTAGGTTCCGTTGAGGGTATTTTAAGCGTAAAACGAATTGTGGAATTGGCTCCTAAGCCGGTCATCATCGTAGTGTCGGCTCTTTCGGGAATTACCGATCAACTGTACCTCGTGGCGGCTATGGCTGCTAAAGGCGACGAAAATTACCTCGCTGAGTACAAGGCTATGCTCCGCCGACACCTCGAACTTATTCCCCGGGTAATCGACGATACCATGACTCAGGCCCGTACCCTCGATGCCGTGCAGGAACTGTTTACCGACCTTTCCAATATCCTGCGTGGAGTGTTCCTTATCAAGGATAGCTCCCCGAAGATAACCGATACCATCGTAAGTTATGGCGAGGCGCTCTCGTCGCTCATCGTAAGCCGTGCTATTCAGGGCGCAAAGCATGCCGAGGCCCGGTCGTTTATCAAAACGGTACATCAGTTCAATAAGCACGTGGTCGATTTCGATCAAACCAACCAGCTTATACGTGACCATTTTGCCGACATGCCCGAAGTTACTGTATGCGGCGGATTTATTGCCACCGAATCGCAAACCAACTTTATCACCAACCTCGGAAGGGGAGGTTCCGATTATACTGCTGCCATTATTGCCGCAGCCCTGAAAGCTGAAGTACTCGAAATATGGACCGATGTGGATGGATTCATGACCGCCGATCCGCGGATTATTTCCAATACCTACGTTATCGAAGAGCTGAGCTTCAGCGAGGCCATGGAGCTGTGTAACTTCGGAGCCAAAGTAATTTATCCGCCTACCATCTTCCCGGTATTCCATCAGAAAATTCCGGTGGTTATCAAAAACACCTTCAACCCTGCTGCAAAAGGTACTTATATTTCCCAGGATAAAATCGACCAAAAGTCAAAAGCGATCAAGGGAATTTCATCGATTAACGATACCTCGCTCATCACCATTCAGGGATTGGGTATGGTAGGAGTGATCGGTGTGAATCGTCGGATTTTTAAAGTGTTAGCGGTAAACGGAATCTCGGTATTCCTCGTTTCGCAGGCTTCATCCGAAAATTCGACATCCATTGGTGTACGTAATGCCGACAGTAAACTGGCTGTAGAAGTGCTTCGTGCTGAATTTGCTCAGGAAATTGCTCAGGGCGAAATCGATAATATCTTTTCGGAAGACGATCTGGCCACCGTAGCCATCGTGGGCGATAATATGAAACGCACTCCGGGTATTGCCGGAAAACTGTTTGGTACACTGGGTCGCAATGGTATCAATGTAATTGCTTGTGCACAAGGTGCTTCCGAAACTAATATATCTTTCGTAACCGATCGGTCTTCTCTACGCAAGGCACTTAACGTAATTCACGATTCCTTCTTTCTGTCGGAATACCAGGTACTCAACCTTTTTGTTGCTGGTGTGGGTACGGTGGGTGGTAAACTGCTCGATCAGATTCGCCGGCAGCAGCAAAAACTGATGCTCGAAAATGGATTGAAAATTAAAGTAGTGGGAGTGGCATCGAGTAAAAAGATGCTTTTCCGACGCGAAGGTATTGATCTTACCAATTACCGTGACGAATTGTATGCGCATGGGCTCGATGCGAGTCCGGCGGCCATTGCCCGCGAAATTACTGAAATGAATATCTTCAACTCGGTGTTTGTGGATTGTACGGCCAACGAAGATATTGCTCATATGTACCAGCGTCTGCTCGAAAATAACACTTCGGTAGTTACCGCCAACAAAATTGCAGCCTCCTCACCCTATTACAACTACATGAAACTGAAGGAAACAGCCCGTCGAAAAGGGGTGAAGTTTCTGTTCGAAACCAACGTAGGTGCGGGTTTGCCCATTATAAATACGATCAACAGCCTGATCAACAGCGGCGATCATATCGTAAAGATACAAGCGGTGTTGTCGGGTACTCTCAATTTTATTTTCAATACCCTGAGCGAAGAAATTCCCATGAGCAAGGCTATTCTGATGGCTAAGGAGGCTGGTTTCTCGGAGCCCGATCCGCGGGAAGACCTGAGCGGGAAGGATGTGGTTCGCAAGTTGGTGATTTTGGCGCGTGAAGCCGGGTACCAGGTTGAACAGGAAGAGGTTGTGAAAAATCTTTTTATACCCGAAGGCCTTTTCCAGGGTGCACTCGAACAGTTTTGGAAAGAAATTCCTGCTCACGATGAAGAGTTCGAAACCAAGCGTCAACGACTTGCATCAGAGGGTAAGCGCTGGCGATTTGTGGCACAGATGGATATGGGCAAGTGCACGGTAGGACTTGAAGAAGTTGATCACCTGCATCCGTTTTACGATTTGCAGGGAAGTAATAACATTATTCTTATTACTACTGCCCGATACAATGAGTATCCGATGATGATAAAGGGCTATGGTGCCGGTGCCAGTGTAACAGCTGCAGGTGTTTTTGCCGATGTAATAAGCATAGCGAATATTCGTTAATAAAATAGTATAAAATAATGTTGGAAGAAGCGTTAGTTTCTTTTCGACGTATACAACAAATAAGTATAATATGAAGTCTTTTTTTATTCTTCTTTTTAGTGTTTTTTTATCCGGATTGGCGTTTACTTCCTGTAAGGATGATAATGTTACCTTTGCCGAAGAGTTGGCTGCCGAGCAGGACTTAATAGCCGATTTTGTTAAGCGTCAGGGAATAAAAGTAGTTAACACCATGCCAACTACCTGGACCGACGAAAAAGTATATTTCAAGAGTCCTACCGGCCTGTATTTCAGGCTTACCGAACCCGGCGATTCGACCACCAAAGCTGCAATGGGCGATTTGGTGGTTCCCCGCTATATTCAATACACGCTCACCGAAAAACCAGATACGGTTTGGCACTTATCGACCATCGATTTTGAACTTCCCAATAAGTTTAACTATCTCGACTACACGCAAGTGTGTACTGGCTGGCACGAAGCAGTGGGGTATATGAAGAATCACAATTCGGCTGCAAGTATTATCGTTTTTTCGCGTATCGGTTTTTCGCAATACAGTCGTCCGGCAACACCGATTGGATATGATCTGAAAATCAAAATACAAAAGAATTACTAACAGAAATATTACTATGACTTTAATCAAATCAATCTCCGGAATTCGTGGTACAATTGGCGGATCGGTAGGAGAGGGTCTCAATCCGCTGGATATTGTGCGGTTTACGGCAGCCTATGCCATGCACATTCGTGATAACAAAACGACTAATTCGATGACCATCGTAGTGGGACGCGATGCACGTATCTCGGGCGAAATGGTCGATCAGGTGGTTACCGGTACCTTGTTGGGTATGGGTTTCGATGTGGTAAATATCGGTTTAGCAACCACACCAACTACCGAATTGGCAGTGGTAATGGAAAAAGCGGCCGGAGGAATTATTCTTACTGCCAGTCATAATCCTCGTCAGTGGAATGCGCTGAAATTGCTCAACGAACGGGGCGAGTTTCTAAATGCAGCTCAGGGCGAAGATGTGCTTCAGCGGGCTGCCAACGACTCGTTTGCTTTCCCCGAAGTGGATGCGCTGGGTAAGTTGTCGCGCAAAGACTATACTGATGCGCACATACAAAGTGTACTCGACCTGGAGTTGGTCGATGTAGAAGCTATTCGTAAGGCCGGTTTCTCGGTGGCTATCGATTGTGTGAATTCGGTGGGAGGTACTGTCCTTCCTGCTTTGCTCGAAGCACTTGGGGTGAAGAAGGTGGAAAAGCTGTTTTGCGAACCCAACGGACAATTCCCGCACAACCCCGAACCGCTGCCCGAACATCTTACCGAAATAGCTTCGGTGATGAAAGAAGGGAAAGCCGACGTTGGTTTTGTGGTGGATCCGGATGTCGATCGGTTGGCAATTATTTGCGAAGATGGATCGATGTTCGGTGAAGAATATACCCTGGTTGCAGTAGCCGACTATGTGCTGTCGCGTACCCCGGGTAATACTGTTTCGAACCTGAGCTCCACCCGTGCTCTTCGCGACGTAACCCGTAACCATGGCATGGAATACAATGCCGCTGCAGTGGGCGAAGTAAATGTGGTGACGAAGATGAAAGAAACCAACGCGGTGATTGGTGGCGAAGGTAATGGAGGAGTTATCTATCCGGCCAGTCATTACGGTCGCGATGCTTTAGTGGGTATAGCCTTGTTCCTGACTCATTTGGCTAACAAAAAAATGAAAGTTTCGGAATTGCGTAAAACCTATCCGGAGTATTTCATCTCGAAAAATAAAAAAGAACTAAGCCCCGCTATCAATGTCGACGACGTTCTCGAACGGGTGGCTTCCAGTTATGCAGATTTTGAAGTAAATACCATCGATGGAGTGAAAATTGACTTCCCGACAGGCTGGGTACACCTCCGTAAATCGAATACCGAGCCTATTATACGAATTTATTCCGAAGCCGGTTCGATGGAAGAAGCCGAAAAACTGGCACAGGAGATTATTGCTAAAATATAATCTCAGCAGTAAACAAAGCTTAAATAACAACAACCCCCTTATTCGACTGATATGGTTTTATTTAATTGAACCATATCAGTCGAATAAGGGGGTTGTTGTATTTATAGCTATGCTTTACAGGGTAAGTGTTGGAGGAGTAAATGTACGTTGTCCCAGCTCCTGATCGAGCATGTACAAACCACGTGCATCGGTTCCAAACAAATCATATCGTTTGATCATTTCATCCACATTTTGCTCTTCTTCGGCCTGCTCTTTTACAAACCAGTCGAGGAACTGCATGGTTTTAAAATCCTTTTGATCAAACGCTACGGCGTAAATACCGTTTATCGAACGGGTTACCATTAATTCGTGATCGTACGATGCTACCAGTGGGTGTTTATGATCCTTAAACTCTACCGAAGGTTTGGCAATGGTTTCAAGTACCACCTTTTCGCCGTTTAGTTGAAGGTATTGTACAAACAGCATGGCGTGAGCGTACTCTTCCTGTGTTTGAATGTTAAACCAGTTGGCAAAACCGTTCAGACTCTGATCGGTGTAGTAGTTGGCCATGTCCATGTAAAAAAACGAGGAATAAAACTCTTTGTTGATCTGTAAGTTAATGAGATCCACAATCTTTTTGTCTAACATATCCGTTCTTTTTAGAGGTTAATATTTTGTACTTATAACAAATAATCAGTTGATTCGTTCAATCTTAGCTCCAAGTTTATTCAGGCGTTCATCTATTGCTTCATAGCCCCGGTCTATCTGATCGATATGGTGAATAACACTAACACCTTCGGCACTCATGGCGGCAATTAGCAAAGCAATTCCAGCGCGAATATCGGGAGATGTCATTGTAGAGGCGCGCAATACCAGTCGGTTGCCTTGTCCGATAACAGTAGCCCGGTGTGGGTCGCACAAAATTATCTGCGCACCCATGTCGATTAATTTATCGACGAAAAACAAGCGGCTTTCGAACATTTTCTGGTGAATCAGTACACTGCCTTTTGCTTTGGCGGCAATAACCAGAAAAACGCTCAGTAAGTCAGGTGTTAATCCAGGCCAGGGAGCATCGGCCAGGGTCATAATGGAACCATCGATAAACGATTCCACCTCGTATTCTTCCTGTGCCGGCACATGGATATCGTCGCCCCGTCGTTCCACGATGATTCCCATCTTACGGAAACTATCGGGGATGATTCCCAGTTCGTCGTACTGCACGTTTTTGATGGTCAGTTCCGAGCCCGTCATGGCAGCAAGGCCAATAAAACTACCCACTTCGATCATATCAGGAAGTAAGGTGTGATGACAACCCCGGAGGGATTTCACCCCATTTATCGTTAGTAAGTTTGAACCGATGCCGGAGATACGTGCTCCCATCCGATTAAGCATTCGGCAGAGTTGCTGAACGTAGGGTTCGCAGGCAGCATTGTAAATCTGGGTAATGCCATCGGCTAAAACGGCAGCCATAACTATATTTGCAGTTCCGGTAACCGAAGCTTCATCCAGCAGCATATAGCTTCCGGTGAGCTTTTCAGCTTCAATATTATAGAGCTTTTCTACCGGATCATACGTAAATTCAGCCCCCAGTTTTTGAATTCCCAGAAAGTGGGTATCGAGCCTGCGACGACCAATTTTATCGCCACCGGGTTTGGGTATCATTGCTTTGCCAAAACGGGCTACCAGCGGCCCGACTATCATCACCGAGCCACGGAGCGAAGCACTTTTCTGGTAAAACTCCCGGGTGTGGAAGTAGTCCTGGTGTATGGTTTCGGCCCTGAACGAATAGCTGTTGGTATTCAAGCGGTTCACTGTCACACCCATTTCTTCGAGTAATCCAATCAGGTTACGAATGTCGAGTATATCGGGGATGTTATCGATAATTACTTCTTCTGGAGTAAGTAACACCGCACACAACACCTGAAGTGCTTCGTTTTTGGCACCTTGCGGAACAATTTCTCCGGTAAGTTTTTGCTTGCCGGTAATCCGGAATGAACTCATATTTTTATTTCTTCCGTTGTTTGTAATTATTTTTCCGGTTCATCGGATTGTAGTAAGTTTCACGGGGCTCCAGAAGTCGAAAATTTTCATCTTCGATATTAATTTTGCCTTTGGAGAGTTCTCGCAGGTCGGCAAATATTTTTCGATTATCAACCACCTCCTTGTTCCAGGCCTGAAAACATTTTTTCATGTAGGTGGCAATCATGCGGATGAGTTCAGTTCGTTCTTCGCCTTCTTCGTAGTCGTCAACACGGCCAATTATGCGTTCGATCGAACTTCCGTAGTGCATGTAATGCATCTGGTTAGAAGGATAGGGTACTATATCGGGGTTGGCATTTAATCGTTCCGGATCGACCAGTTCGTGCGGATAATCAACATCGAGCTGGAAATTGGACATGATTGCCACGTGATCCCAGAGTTTTTGTTTGAAATCGTTTAAATCGCGCAGTTGTGGGAACATATTTCCCATGATGGCAACAATAGAGCGAACGCAGCGGTTGCGTTCGTCGCGGTCGTCGATAGTGAGCGCGTGATTCACCATTTGTTGTACATGCCTGCCGTATTCCGGCAATATTAGTTTTCCTTCTGAACTTGGATATTCCATGAATTTGTTGTGTAGTTGATAGAGAATTAACGCGATTGAAGTGCTTTTATTAAGTAAACGATGGTTGGGAAGTGGTCGGAATAACCATTAAGCCAAACCCCACCGGCATGAGTACGAAGGGGTGTGCCTTTGTAGGCACCTTCCTGCTGAATTAAAAAGCTCTTGTTGAAAATTTCGCTTTTCCACAAATAGAGTTTATTTTTGTCGGGATGAAGTAGTTCATGCGACAGAATGATCTGGTCGAACATGTTCCACTGGTCGTTGTAAGCCAGTGATCCGATTCCGCGGCGATGTGTTTTCCAGAATACATTGTAAAGTTCGCCGGGCTTTACTTCATCTTTGTTTTCTTTGGCTCCCAGAATCGTAGCCACACTTTCGTTGTGTGGGTCATCGTTGAGGTCACCCATCACAATAATGCGGGCTTTGGGGTCGGTTCGAAACAGTGAATCGACAATGGATCGGGTAAGTGCAGCAGCTTCGTTGCGTTTCGGGCGGGAACGGAGTTCGCCTCCTGAGCGCGACGGCCAGTGATTTACAATCAGGTGAACTTTTTCATCCTGTAGATAACCGCTTACCATCAGCTGGTCACGGGTGCGAAATGCCGTGTCGGGGCTTTGCAGTCGATACGATTTACTGTTGGTTACGATAAAGTATTTTGGGTTGTAAAGTAGTGCTACATCAACTCCCCGGCGGTCGGGGCCATCGTAATGTACAATTTCGTAGGAGCGGTTTTTCAGCGTGGGTTGATTTACCAAATCCTCGAGCACGCCACGGTTCTCTAATTCGCTGATACCAATAATTACTGCCCCAACCGGCGATTTGTCGAGTGCTATTTGCGAAATGGCATACGACATCCGTTCCAGTTTTGCTTTGTATTTCATTGTACCCCACTTCATCGATCCCGCTGGTGTAAATTCAATGTCATTTACTCCGGGCTGATCAATTGTGTCGAACAAATTTTCAATATTATAAAATGCTACCGGACTTATCGCTACGTTGATTGGTTGGGCCTTTTCGGTTTTTCCGGTGCCACAAGCTGCCAGCAGCAGCAACGTAAAAAGTAAAACAGGAATTGTTACTTTCATCTGTTTGTAATTTATTTTTCAGTTGTCAGATGAAACACAGCTATATACAAAACCTTAGTAGGTAAGTATTTGTTTTACGTGCTTGTTTCATTTGTTTACACATGAATATGGTTTGCAAAATTGGGAAAAAAACTTCAAAATACAAAATTAAAAGAAGTGTAATGATTTACTTTTTTGACAATCTGAAAAAATGTTGTATCTTGCATGCCTTTTTTACTAGTTAATACAAACAGAAATCCGACGTTAACTATTTTAATGTCAGTACACTAAGTTTTTATGAGACGTATTTTTATTCTATTTTTAAGCATTTTCGGACTCTTTGGGTTCCTCAACGCACAAGTAATAGTGCGGGGGAAAGTAGTTTCGTCGGATGCTCAACAACCACTGCCGGGAGTAGCTGTTACCTTACTTCAACACGATATAACAGTAACTACCAACAGTTTCGGAGATTTTGTTTTGGAAACTAAGTCTGCCGGTTTGGCTGAAATTCGCTTCATTAAAAGTGGATATTTCACTCAAATTGTTGAGTTTTCGTTACAGGAAGGTCGTACCAACGAATTACCCCTGGTAGCGCTCCGTACCGATATCAATGCAGAGGTTAAGCAGGAAATTGTGTTACAACTCAGTGAAATGAGCCTTAATACGGATGATGATGGACGCGATCAGAACATTTCGACCACCCTCTCCAATCGTGATGTTTATATCTCACAGGCCAGTTTCTCGTTTTCACCCATGCGTTTTCGTATGCGCGGTTACGACAATAACTACGAAACGACCTACATTAACGGGGTGCATTTTAATTCGCTGGAACGCGGTGGATTTAACTACTCAGCGCTGGGTGGGTTGAACGATGCCATGCGGAATCGCGAAAATGTATACGGACTTCAGTCCACCTCGTTTTCATACGGAAACCTGGGGGGTGCGAGCAATATAAATACCCGTGCATCGGCATATGCTGCCGGAGTTCGAAGTAGTGTTGCTTTTACCAACCGTGCTTACCGCTATCGTGCTCAAGCTACCTATTCAACCGGACTTCGTCCCGATGGTTGGGCGTTTACAGCTTCGGGAGTAGTTCGTTGGGCCAACGAGGGAATTATTGACGGAACATTCTATAATTCAGGTGGATATTTTCTCTCCGCCGAAAAAGTATTTAACCCGCAACACAGTCTGAGTTTGGTCACTTTTGGCGCTCCTACCCAGCGTGCGCAGGGTAGTGCAACCACGCAGGAAGTCTACGATCTGGCCGGTTCCATTTACTACAACTCCTACTGGGGTTATCAGGATGGAAAAGTGCGTAACTCGCGGGTTGTGAAAAGTTTCGATCCGACAGTAATATTATCGCACGATTTCAAAATCGACGAAAATAAACGGTTACGTACCGGTTTAGCCTATCATTACAGTCTTTATAGTAATTCGGCACTTACTTTTTACAACGCACCCGATCCCCGACCCGATTATTACCGCGATCTTCCCAGTTTCTGGCCCGAAGGCGATGTTCGTGATCGCTTGACCAATGCCTGGTTGACCAACGAGTCGGTGCGACAAATCAACTGGGGCGAACTCTACCTCGAAAATGCTAAAAATACCAGTGGTAATGCTAAGTACGCTGTCGAACGGCGTCACAACAACCTGTCGGAACTGGCTTTCAACTCTACTTTCACCAACGAAGTGACTAAAAAGTTCCGCCTTACTGCCGGAGTTGAATTCAAGAAATCGAGGGGAATGCATTATAAAACGATGGACGATTTGCTTGGTGCACGTCAGTGGGTCGATATCGACCAGTTTGCCGAGCGCGATTTTCCGGCTAATCCCGACATTATTCAAAATGATGTACGCAACCCGAACCGGGTAATTGGTATCGGCGATGTATTTGGATATAATTACGATATTAATTTAACGCATGCTAATGTCTTTCTTCAGAATGAATGGACTTTTGATCGTCTGGAAGTACATTACGCTGCCAAAATGACCTATACCGAATTTTATCGTTATGGACATATGGAAAACGGACGGGCCGTGGCCGTGGGGGCACAATCCTATGGTAAAGGTAAAACCTGGTGGTCGCTCGACCCTTCTGTAAAAGGTGGAATTGTCTATAAATTCGATGGACGTAATCGCATAATGGCCAACGCACTTCGTGAAAACCGGGCTCCTCTGTCCAACAATTCCTATGTTTCGCAACGTATCAAAGATTCGGCTATCCCGATGCGTCCTGAAGAAATTACCAGTTTCGATGCCGGCTATGCTTTTACGTATCCGGGCGTTCGCGGACGAATTACCGGTTTCCATACCGAAATTAATAACTCGGTAGATATGCTTGGGTATTACGACGATGAGTACCGCACCTTTATCAATCACACCCTAACCAAAGCCAATAAACGCTATATGGGTGTCGAGGCTGGTATATCAGTAGTGCTGAATACAAGTTTCACGGTTTCGATGGCCGGTACTTTAGCCGATTATACCTATACCAACAATGCCGAAGGTATAAAAAGCCCGGAAAATGGTTCGTTTGCCGATGTATACGAAACCGTTCATACCGAGGGTCTTTACCTGGCCAATGGTCCGCAGCTTGCTGCCAACTTCACGGTCGATTATTACCATCCTAAAATGTGGTTTGCCGATGTAACTCTTAATTATTTCGATAAGAATTACCTCGATTTTGCGCCCAACCGCTTTACAGAGGATAACCGTAATAAATATACTACACAGGAAATGGTAGCAGCACTGGGTACACAGGAAAAACTTCAGGGTGGATTTTTGCTCGATGCTTCAATCGGAAAACTTATTTACCTGCCTCAGCGCAGGTCCCTTAATGTTAACCTGAGTATAAGTAATATCCTCAACAATCAGAAGATGATTACCGGAGGATTCCAGCAGGCACGTCTGCCTTTGGTGGATGGCGCAGTGGATGCCGGAAATTTGAACCGGTTTCCGAATAAATACTACTATGCGTGGGGAGTGAATATGTTTTTGAATATTGGATACCGGTTTTAATTGTTAATTGTTAATTGTTAATTGTTAATTGTTTTTGCAATATGATAAAAAATATAATTCCGATTCTCCTGCTTACTTCGCTGGTTGCCTGTAACCAGGTAGAATTCGATACCCCGGATATATCGGGTTTGCTGGGACAGAAGATTGATTCAACCTACTCAATTGCGAGGTTGAAAAAAGAGTTCTTAACTAAAGACAGTCTGTTTTCGGCTGAAAAAATTGATACTGTTGCACCGGTGGTAATTAATGGTATTGTTACCAGTACCGATGTGGAAGGTAATGTATACAAATACATAACTATTCAGGAAGAAATGCCCGACGGTCAGGCAATTAAGATGTCGGTGGATGTGAGTGGACTTTCGTCGACTTTTCCGCTCGGACAGCGTGTGTCGGTCGTATGCAACGATTTGTATATTGGCAAGTATGCACAATCGGTACAGATGGGAGTGTTTTACATTAATCCCGAAAGACGTCGTATTGAACCGGGTCGTATGCCCCGGATGATTGCCAGCGAAACTATAAAACCCTATGGCATGCCCGACCCATCGGCTATTCGTCCTGATACGATGACCATAGCTCAAATCCGTGCCAGTCGCGACAAAATGGTTAATAAAATTGTGGTTATAAAGAATGCCTTTTTCACCGGAAAAGGATCAAATTCGCGAAAACAACCCAACTCTTTGCCCGATTCCGAATTGATTTTTGCACCTTCCACCAACGGGGTAGGTTATCCACAATCGCGCGAAATTCAGGACGGTACAGGGTCGATTTTTGTATCGACCAGCGAATATGCAAAATTTGCTACCAAGCCTCTTCCCACCTCCAATCACCGGGGGAATATCACTGCCCTGGTAGGTTGGTACAACGATAAAGATGAAGTACTTTTCAGTTCCAGTATTTATCACCAGTTAACTATTCGCACCCTGAGCGATTTGGGCAAAGGATTCGAAGTCTATCATCAATCGATAAAATAAATATACCTATGTTCGTCAGAAATTTTAAAATATTAAGTGTGTTGATTCTGAGCTCCTGGCTGGTAGCTTGTTCTAATCTCTACGAATCGCACGATATTGTAATCGAGGAGTCGGATGTTATTTATTCGGCTACCCTTACCGACAAACTGGGCGATTTTAAGGCCGTCAATGTGATAGGTGATGAACAATGGTACTTCGATTCAAGGGGCTACGTGATTGTTTCCGGATTTGTTGAAAATACAAACAAAGCCAACGAAGCCTGGTTGATTTCTCCTGAAATTGATCTTACTGAAGTAGAAACAGCACGTCTCACATTCGATCACGTTACACGTTATTTTGCCAATCCACTATCGGAGGCTACCGTATGGGTATCCGAAAATTATGTCGACGATCAAAGCCCGGCGGCAGCAACATGGACTCAATTACTAACAGACCCGTTTACAGATCCGGGTGACTGGACATTTGGATCTTCAGGTGAAATAAGCCTTACCGCTTATGCAGGTAAGAACATCCGCATCGGTTTTAAGTACATTTCGACAACTGCAAAAGCAGGTTCGTGGGAATTGAAAAACTTCTTAGTTCGTCGGGGAGAAGCGGTGGTTGTTGACCGGAAATGGGGTAAAGGAACCGAAAATCAACCATTTACCGTAGCAGGTGCCATTAGCAATCAATCCGGCGAAAAGTGGGTGAGTGGAATAATCGTTGGTTATGTGTGGTCGGGTAGTTTTACTAATTTTGTGTTTGGTGCCGATACCTGTACGCAGGCCACCAATATTATACTCGCTGATACAACCACAACTTACCTCTCCAAAACCATGGTGGTGCAATTGCCTTCAGGTCCGGTACGTACGGCACTCAATCTGAAAGATAATAAAGGGCTGTTAGGTAAAAAAGTGACCCTGGCCGGTTCGTTGGAGGCTTATTTTGGAGCACCCGGATTGAAAAATACGATGTATTACGATCTGGGAGATGGAAAGACAGGGGGTACCAAGCCGGTGATTCCGATTTTGAGTGAGACTTTTGCCAACAATCGTCAGGGAGCATTTATAATTGAAAATGTGACGTTGCCTACTCAGCTTCCTTTTGTATGGGCAACATCTGCAAGTTATGGTATGGTGGCTTCTGCCCGGACTTCAGGCGTCAATTACGTTGCTGAAAGTTGGCTGATCTCTCCGGAATTCAGCCTGGCTGATGTGTCGACAGCGACTTTGGTATTCGATCACGCACTTAATTATCTGAATGCTGCCAAAAAAACCGATGTTGCACAGGTAATGCTTTCTTCCACCTATACTTCAGGATCACCCGCCACGGCAAGCTGGGCACCGCTTACTATACCGGTTTATCCTTCGGGGAGTAATTTTACCTTTGTGTCTTCAGGAGCAATTTCGCTCGACGATTATGCGGGTGCCGACAAGTTAAGGATAGCTTTTAAGTATGTTAGTGTGGTTACCGATGCTACAAAAAATCCGGTGGTCATTTCAGCACCTACCTGGGAGATAAAAAATGTGCTTATAAAATAAATCAGTTATCTACTTTAGTAGTAATTACCCGGGACGTCACACGACGTTTCGGGTAGTTTTTTTTAAAAAACTTGCCGATTCGTATAAAGTTGATCAGGTGGGCGAAAATTTATATGAATTGGTTCATTTGCTGGTGATATATTTCATAGTTTTGCAGTCTAAACATTCAACCTTAACTATGAAACGCTCCAATTTTTATTTTTTGTTACTGGTGGCACTTTTGCCGCTAAAACTGATTGCTTACGATTCCAGTAACGCCTACTGGGCAACTAATCTACCACCATTTAGCAGATTAACTTATTGGCTGGGAACGTATGGTAACGATGGTTTTAATTATAACAACTGGTCGAATGGTTTTCCGAATCCGGAAAATTATGCAATTGTAACTGTTCAGGAAGATGGGAATTATCCGGTATTTTATTACGATGATCTGGTAGGATATTTACATATTCAACCAGGTGCAAGAGTATACGTTAAGTATGCCCTGACGATTCAGCACGCGTTGGTGCTCGAATCCGATAATTACAGTACGGGTAGCATTTATCTTTCGAGTCAGTCGGTTACTGATCCAACTCAGGTACTAAGAACAAATCGTATTATTCTACGCAGGGATTTTCAACCCAACGAATGGACCTTTTTTTCGGTTCCGGCTACTGTAAATGAATTTAATATCTGGACAAAAACGATGGAGGAATTTTATCCACCCATGTGGGGACAATTAGAAAGCCCGGATGTAAACAACACCATGTATGTGGCTCGTTATAACGGACAAAAACGATTTGAAACAGGAATGGCCAACCCCGAGTCCGGATTAAACTGGGAGCAGCTTACTTCTGTGGATGTAGTAACTCCGAATGGTACTATTCGTACTCGGCAGTTGTTGGCCAACGAAGGGTATATAATATTAAATCCCGACATGTATCAACCGAATACAACCCTGTTTGTTATTGACGACTATGACGCGATCATGCAGCTGGTAGCCAGTAGTTTTACGGTTGATTTTGTACAGCCTTCCTACTGGAATTCATCGGCTGGCTCTGACAATCCCAATGCCAACTGGAATTTTAAAGGAGCTCCTTTTTTTGGGAATTATAATTTAGCCTACAGTTATCAACAAACAGGCGAATCGATGTATTTTTATCAGTTCGATCCTTTAGCAGGTACATACAACGTGCTCGACAATACTACCGATCAATTTATTTCGTCGGCCACACCCTTATTTTACCAATCAACAGCCTCTGCTATGACGCGGGAGGCCCGTTCCCTCTATTGTAGTTTGACCGATGTAGGTTGCACGGCAGCACCTGTACGAGCCGAACATCCGGACTTTACAACCGACGAAGGATTTACGGTTTTGCTGGAATTAAATGCCGGTGGAAAGTCGGATCGAACCCGGGTTAGTTATTGTACGAATGCTTCTGCAGGCTTTAAAGTGAACGAAGATGCGGTCAAAATGATCAGCCATATTCCCAACGTACCTCAACTTTGGTCGGTAGGAGGTGGAGTGAGGATGGCGATTAATAAGTTAACTCTTCATGAAACACAAGCTGTTGGGATTGGCCTGCGATTAACGGAGTCGTTTCCTGTGTCGACACGAGAAGCTTCGGCAGTTGACGAATCGGTTGGTGAGGGGGATTATACACTAAAATTGCTTAACCGGGAACAATTGACAGAGCTGAAACAGTTGATATTGCTGGATAAATCTACCGGAAAAGAATGGAATCTGTTAGAAAATGATTATACATTTGAACGTAAAGGTGAATTAGTATCCAACGAACGATTCGAACTCACTTTTGAACATCGATTGATAACAAGAATCGCCAACGAAGAACAAAGCCCCTGGAGATTAATATCCGGAAAAGGGACGTTTTATGTAGAAGGCTTACAGGAGCCGGCTGCAATCACGGTTTTTGATTCTGTTGGGAAAAAGGTTATGGAGTCGGAAGGTGTCGAAAACCGGCAGCTTATCACCCTTGATCCGGGAGTTTATTTGATAACAGTGGGCACAAAGACGGTAAAACTTATCCTGTAAATTTTATTTTTAATGCCGGTTGTCGGAGTTTTATATGAATTTATTTTAAAAACCAACCTATGAAGACAAATTTAGTAGTAATGTTTAGTGTTATTTTTCTGCTTTTATCAGGTGTTGTTTATGCCGATCCCGGAGAGTTATATCCTCATGTAAAGGCATTTCCCGGGGATCCGACCTCCCCGGCAACAACCGGAACCGCAGTTCCGCTGGATAGTAGTGTTGTGTTTATGTTGTTAAGTGGAGCAACAGTAGCCTTACATTTTCTTCATGGGAGCAGGAAGGGTAAAAGCAAAGAAAAATAAGTTTGCAAACGATTTAGCTATTCATTTTTGGATTTTGAGAGCACGTTTCAGTCTATATCATAACTTTTATGTAAGTTTGCACAACAAAAAATAACAGACGTGTTCAATCTTAAAACAAATGTATATGAGAATCAAAATGCTGTGGATAACGCTATTGGTGTTAATCCTGATGAGTGCATGTGGAAAACCGGTTTACAACTCCTACGACGAATATCCCGTGTATGAGGGGAAAGATCTTGAATTGACCTATACACCACAGGCTTCGACCTTTAGGGTATGGTCGCCCAACGCCGATCAGGTGAAGCTGTTGTTGTATAACGATGGTATCGATAGTGCTGTATATCAGGTTGAGAATATGAACCGTTCGGAAAAAGGCACCTGGAAACTGAAGTTAGATGGCGATTTGAAGGGGAAGTTTTATACATTTCAGGTAAAAATCGGAGAGAAGTGGTTTGCCGAAACACCCGGAATGTGGGTGAAGGCAGCGGGTGTAAATGGTAAAAGAGCAGCCATAATCGACCTGAACGAAACCAATCCGGAAGGTTGGGAACTCGATCGTCGCCCCCCGCTGGAAGATGCGACAGATGCAATTATCTATGAGGTTCATATGCGAGATTTTTCTATTTCTCCTACTTCGGGAATAAAAAACAAGGGAAAGTTTCTGGCATTTACCGAAAAAGGGACAAAGAATGCGGCTGGACAGGCTACCGGAATTGATCATTTGGTAGAATTGGGGGTTACGCATGTACATTTACTTCCGTCGTACGATTATGCTTCTATTGATGAGACTAGGTTGGAGGAGAATAAGTATAATTGGGGATACGATCCATTGAATTATAATATCCCTGAAGGAGGTTATTCTACCAATCCCTATGATCCTGCAACCCGGATTCGTGAGTTCAAGCAAATGGTGCAGGCATTGCACCGGGCAGGTATTCGGGTGATTATGGATGTGGTGTACAATCATACTTTTACAGGTGAAGATTCGCATTTGAATTTGCTGGTACCGGGTTACTTTTATCGCTTCAATGCCGATCTCACCTGGTCGGATGCATCGGGTTGTGGCAACGAGACGGCCTCGGAACGACCGATGATGCGAAAATTTATAATAGAGTCGGTGTTGCATTGGGTGAACGAGTATAAAGTTGATGGATTCAGGTTCGACCTGATGGGGATTCACGATGTGGAGACCATGAATCAGGTGAGAGCCGCTTTAAATAAAATTGACCCTTCCATTTTAGTATACGGAGAAGGTTGGACTGCTTCGGGTTCACCTCTTGCCGAAGATCAGCGTGCTACAAAGGTAAATGCCCGCAAGATGGACGGAGTTGCCGTATTTAGTGATGATATCCGGGATGCATTGAAAGGAAGCTGGATGCATCCTGAGGTGCCAGGCTTTGTTTCGGGAACCGACAGTCTGGAAGAAGCCGTGAAATTTGCCATCGTGGGAGGTGTCGAACATCCACAGGTTGATGCCTCAAAGTCGGTGCATACAAAGGTCCATTACGTAAATCATCCTACACAGGTTATCAATTATGTATCTTGTCACGATGATCTTTGTCTGGTTGATAAACTTCGTGAGGCAAGACCAGAAGGAGCAACCGATCAGGAATTAAAGCGATTCAATAAACTTGCTCAGACGGTTGTGTTTACCTCACAGGGTATTCCTTTTATATACGCTGGAGAAGAAGTGTACCGCGACAAAAAAGGTGTTCACAACACTTATCAGTCGCCTGATTCAATCAATAAAATCAATTGGGATCAGAAAAGTAGTCATTTCGATATCTTTGAGTACTACCGTGATTTAATTCGCCTACGAAAGGAGCACCCGGCATTCCGTCTCACCACCCGCGAAATGGTGCAGCAACACCTGAAGTTTTTGGACACTTCTGCCACGCCTAATGTGGTTGCTTATACGCTCAACGGTAATGTAAATGGTGATAAATGGCGTGATATTCTTGTGATATTTAATGGGAATCGTCAGTCGGTAAAGGTGACTGTGCCCCGTAACGATTGGGAACTTGTAGTTCATGATGGAATCATCAATCTGAATGGAATGGGCCTGGTACAGGATACTACCATTTGGGTAGCACCATCGTCGGCAACTATTCTCAAAAAATAAATAAGTAAAGGTAAAGTCCCAATAACAAATAATTAACAGTTGTGTCTATGTTAGAATCTCTTTTTAGAAATATCACCGGTCAGGTGCCAGAGGTGCGGACAGAATTATCAGCCTCGGGCTCTAATCGTCGGTATTTTCGGCTGACAACCGGAGCACATTCTTTAATCGGAGTTGAAGGAACATCGATTGAAGAAAACAGAGCTTTCATGGCAATGTCGGCACATTTTGCTTCTAAAGGATTGCCGGTGCCTAAAGTGTTGGCCCGTTCGGCCGACGATCGGTTTTATTTACAGGAAGATTTGGGAAATACCCTGCTGTTTGATTTTATAGCAGAAGGTCGGAAAACAGGTGTTTTTCACGAAACAGAAAAAGATATGTTACGTGAAACGATGCGTTGGTTGCCGTTAATTCAGGTTAAAGGTGCTATGGATTTTGATTTTTCGGTTTGCTATCCTCAACCGGAGTTTAACGACCGTTCGGTTTTTTGGGACCTGAATTATTTTAAATATAGTTTTTTAAAGGCTTCAGGCCTCGATTTCCAGGAAGATAAATTGGAGGATGATTTCCAACGATTAGCAATGATTTTGCTTCGTTCGCATACTCAGACTTTTATGTACCGTGATTTTCAGAGCCGAAATGTAATGGTATATGACGATAAGCCTTATTTTATTGACTTTCAGGGAGGACGAAAAGGTCCGTTGTTTTACGATGTAGCTTCTTTTCTTTGGCAAGCCAAGGCAAAGTACAACGAGGAACTTCGCGAAGAGCTACTTTCGGTATATCTGGAGTCGTTGGCAACCACGATAGAGGAAGCTAAAAATTCAACAAATGATACAACAACCGATTTGTTCAAGTCGTTGGAGTATAATGCTCAACCCGAAAAGTTTCGTGAGCAGTTACGTCATTTTGTTCTTTTTCGTACGTTGCAAGTGCTGGGAGCGTACGGATTCAGAGGGTATTTTGAAAAGAAA
This sequence comes from uncultured Paludibacter sp., assembly GCA_964559265.1. GTDB lineage: Bacteria > Bacteroidota > Bacteroidia > Bacteroidales > Paludibacteraceae > Paludibacter. The sequence continues at coordinate 31,450 of CAZLHC010000013.1, forward strand.
CCACATTTTCTGCAAAGTATACCATACGCAATGGAAAACCTGCGAGCCATTTTGCGCGACGATTTGCAAGGGTATCCTTATCTGGTAGAAGTGTTGAAACAAATGTGCGAATTAAAGCAGTTTCGAGAAGTTGCTGTCCGTAAGCCATTGATTGTAAAGGTGTATAGTTTTTCATATAAAAAAGGCATCCCCCACGATAACTCAGGAAACGGAGGTGGATTTGTATTTGATTGTCGGGCAGTGAATAATCCGGGCAAGTATGAACGGTATGCACATTTTACAGGGCTCGATGAGTCGGTTATTCAGTTTTTAGAAGAAGACGGTGAAATTCTGACTTTGCTCAATAATGCCTACGAAATGGTGGATGCATCGGTTAAACGCTATAAAGACCGTGGTTTCACCAATCTTATGGTAAGTTTTGGATGTACCGGTGGGCAACATCGTTCTGTTTATTCTGCTCAGAAAATGGCAGAGCATATTCATCGAAAATTTGGAGTAGAAGTGCATCTGATTCATAGAGAGCAAAATAAGGAAGAAGTATTTGGTTCTTCGCTATAAAATATTTTATACGTTAATACAGATGAAAGCAATGATCGTAGCGGCCGGTCTCGGTACGCGACTTAAACCATTAACCGACACAATGCCCAAAGCCCTGGTTCCTGTGGGTGGTAAGCCGCTCATCGAACATGTGATCCATAAGCTTATTGAGGGAGGGGTGTCTGAAATTGTTATCAATCTTCATCATTTCCCGGAACAAATTATCAGGTATGTAGAGCAAAATAATTCGTTTGGAATTTGCATACGTTTTTCCGACGAAACCGAATCGTTGTTAGAAACAGGTGGAGGAATACGCAAAGCGGAGGAATGGTTGGGTCAGGAACCATTCATAGTACATAATGTAGATATTCTTTCTACCATCGATATTAAAGCACTCGTAGGCCAGCACCAACGTACGCAACCCCTGGCAACCTTAGTGGTAAGCGAACGGAACACAATCCGATACTTCTTGTTCGACGATGATAATCGTTTAAAGGGTTGGACAAATCTACAAACCGGGCAGGTTAAACCCGAAGGGCTTAAACATTCTGAGTTGTATCATAAAAGAGCATTTTCAGGTATTCAGGTGATTTCTCCCAAGGTATTTGAGTTGATGAAAAAATGGCCCGAACGCTTCTCAATTACCGATTTCTACCTTGAAAATCTGCAATCAAACACGATTTTAGGGTATAGTCAGGAAAATTACAGAATGATGGACGTGGGAAAACTAAATGCACTTAAGGAGGCAGAGGACTGGCTACTAACCACTAACCACTAACCACTAACCACTAACCGCTAACCACTAACCGCTAACCGCTAACCGCTAACCACTAACCACTAACCACTATTAAAGGTGTTTATAATTCAACCTAACCCTGGCTTTTTTAACATCGGTGTGCATGAAATCTGGCAGTACCGCGATCTGTATTCAATGTTTGTTAAACGCGATTTAATCACTCAATACAAACAAACAATACTGGGACCCGTATGGTTTCTCGTTCAGCCAACGCTCACTACTGTACTGTATTGTGTCGTTTTTGGCGGATTTGCAGGTATCTCAACCAATGGCTTACCTCCGGCACTTTTTTACCTGGCAGGAATTATTCCCTGGCAGTACTTTGCCGACTGCCTGTTGAAAATATCTTCAACTTTTACTGCCAATCAGGCGATCTTCGGGAAAGTGTATTTCCCACGAATCATCGTTCCCCTGTCAATTATTAGCTCAAACCTGCTGCGCTCAGGCATTCAGTTGGTATTGTTTGCCATTGTTTACTGGTATTATGTTCTCAATGGTATGCCATTGAACCTAACAGTTTATTTGTTGAGCATACCTCTGCTTTTTGGCGTATTGGCAGGTCTTGCACTCGGTTTTGGAGTCCTTATCGCATCCATGACTGCAAAATACCGCGATCTCACCATCTTATTTGGTTTTATTGTGCAGTTATGGATGTTTGCTACACCGGTAATTTATCCGCTAAGCTCATTATCCGTTGATCAGCAAGCATTGTTGGCACACAATCCGGTAGCTTCTATTATCGAAACTTTTCGGACAGTGACCCTGGGAGTAGGGACTGTTAATATGAACCATATGCTGTATAGTATTAGTAGTATGCTGGTGCTTCTGCTAGTGGGCAGTATGGTGTTTACTAAAGTACAACGAAGCTTTATGGACACTATTTAGATAAATACAGTATAGTGGCAACAAAACATAAGAAGTAAGGAGAATCGAATGTTTTTATAGTATCAAGGCTTTCGTTGCCTTAAAACGATTATCTTTGCTGTTCATTCCAGGTAGTTAATTACCGGATTTCAACTGTTAAAGTAAGGGTTGGAGTGGAGTGTAAAATCTTGTAAAACAAATGGTTAAGGCCTGTTTTCGGGACTGACCAGGAATTGCTGTCTGTCAATATGAATATTTTAGTATCTAATAATCACCTAAAACGAACGGGTGGGACCGAAAATTATACCTACGCACTGATCGTTGAATTAATTCGACAAGGTCATGTTGTAGAATATTTCACGTTTAAAAAAGGGTTTGTTTCCAAGAAAATTGAAGCTGAGGGTGTGAGGTTTATGTCAGGGAAAAAATATGACCTCATAATTGCCAATCACAAAACAACCGTTCAGCTATTACACCGTAAGGGATTTATCATCCAAACTTGTCATGGAACTTTGCCCTCACTCGAACAACCTTCAAACTATGCCGATGCTTACGTAAGTGTTACTCAGGAAGTACACGATCACCTCTACCGCCAGGGTGTAGATTCATTGTTGATAAGAAATGGAATCGATTGTGAACGTTTTTCGCCCCGTAAGCAATTAAACGAGCAGTTAAAGGTAGTTCTGTCTCTCTGTCAGTCGGAAGAATCCAACGAACTTATCGAACAGGTATGTGCCGAACAAGGAATTACTTACCTGAAAGCCGATAAAAAAATGGATAATATCTGGCACCTTGAGAGTCTTATAAATGAAGCCGATTTAGTGGTAGGGATTGGTCGTTCGGTTTACGATGCAATGGCCTGCGGACGACCTGTCATCTCGTTCGACAAACGCAAATACAGTCAGGCTCTTGGTGATGGTTACTTAAACGCTCATAATCTGGAAGTTAGTATTAGGCATAATTGCTCGGGCCGGGGGAGTGGAAAAACCATGGACGCAGAAAGTTTCAAAGAAGAATTAAAAAAATACAATCCTTCTGACGGGCAATTTTTACGTGATTTTGCCTTAAAAGAGTTTAATATAGAAAAATCGGTACAACAGTACCTTGATGTTCTTGCTAAAAATGGACCTAAACAAACGCCATCTATGAATTTTTTTCGCTCACTTTTTTTTCGCGTAAAAGGACGATTTACGTAAGTCCTTTTTACTGACTTCGCTTTTACCTACCTTTACCTTTAGCTGTCCGACTTTCCTACTCCTCAGAAACTTACCAGTCTGAAGGAAGGTCGTGGGCTTCAACCTTAACTTAACTATGTATGCCAACCGCCTTACAATTTGAAAATATCTCCAAGCAATACCGGCTTGGATTGGTTTCGTCACGTACTTTATCGCATGACCTGAATCGCTGGTTTCAGATGAATATTAGGGGGAAAGATGACCCCTATCTGAAATTGAGTGAATTAAACGACCGTGCCCATCACGGTAGCAGTGACTATGTTTGGGCCTTGAACGACATTAATCTGAAGGTCGAACAAGGCGACGTGCTCGGCATTATTGGAAAAAATGGTGCCGGCAAATCTACCCTCCTTAAAATTCTTTCCAAAATTACATCTCCCACCTCTGGCATTATCCGTGCCCATGGTCGTATTGCATCCCTCCTGGAAGTAGGTACCGGATTTCATCCCGAAATGACCGGACGCGAAAACATCTTTATGAATGGAGCAATTATGGGAATGACCAGGGCTGAAATTGTGCGAAAAATGGATGAAATTGTCGACTTTTCGGGAGTAGAGCGCTACCTCGATACTCCTGTAAAACGCTACTCATCGGGAATGATTGTGCGACTTGGATTTGCCATCGCAGCCCATCTCGAACCTGAAATCTTAGTTGTGGATGAAGTGTTAGCTGTAGGCGATGCTGAGTTTCAACGGAAAGCGATTGGGAAAATGGAACAGGTTAGTAATAACGAAGGAAGAACCGTATTGTTTGTAAGTCATAATTTGGGTGCTGTTCAACAATTGTGTCGAAAGCTGTGTGTACTTAAACAGGGTACTGTCGATTATGTTGGAGAAGTACAGGAAGGCATTGAAAGGTATTTGTCGGCGGATGTGTATCGTTCCCGAGTATCGTTAAGTCATCAGGTAAGATCGCTTCAAAAAGATGAACTGTTTTTGTTAACCAGCTTTGAAGTGTTTCAGTCCAATAATCGCTCAGACTATTTTTTTACGAAAGATCCATTAACAATTCAGTTTAGTTATGAAGTGGCCAGGAATATCAGGGCCTTACGTATTGGTTTTGATATACTTATGGCAAAAACAGGTGTTTTGGTGTTTCGAACGTTTCACGACGACATGGATTCGGAGATAATGGAAATTACAAAAGGCTCGTATGGTGCCACAGCCCGTATTCCCGGTAATTTGTTTTTAGAAGAGGAATACCTGATAAGCGTTTCAATAGGAATTCATAACCAACGCTGGATTATTTTCGATGAAATCATAGCGAACTTATCATTTAAAAATCTGGATGGAATAAATAAAATATATTTTTCTGATCACCGACCAGGAGTGATTAATCCTCCAATTAATTGGGAGCTCAAACAAATTTAACAAACTATGAAACCGTTTGACGTAAGGGTAGTACATTTTTTTCAACGATGGATGGATCGTTATCTTCATTTCAGAAGGGGGGCCACCCCGGATGACCGTTGGCTTGCGAATTTTAAAAAGGGGAATGAAAGTTTTGAGATTGAATATAAGGAGTTGAGACTCAAATTGTACAAAGACTCAGTTCTGTGCAAATTTATTTTCGACTCCTTTGAGGAGGCTGAAGTGCTGTTTGCCAGGAGGTTCCTCAAGTCGGGTGATCGATTTATTGATGCGGGTGCAAACATTGGATTGTTTGCGTTGAATGCCTCTGTTTGTGTGGGCGAAACCGGACATGTATACGCTTTTGAACCAACACCTGTAACGTTTAACCGACTGAAGGAAAATGTAGCTTTAAATCAACTCCAGAACCTTACCCTCGAAAGTATGGGTTTATCCGATAAAAATGAACTTCTCAACTTGCATATGTCGCTTTCCGGCTACGATGCCTGGAATAGTTTTGCGCCGGTATCTCCGGTTGGAGAAATAATTTATGCCGAAGTGCCGGTTGTAGCTATCGATACCTACATCGAAAATAAGTGTATAAAGGATATTGCACTAATAAAGATTGATGTTGAAGGGTGGGAAATGTATGTTTTAAAAGGAGCTTCCAACCTTTTAAGTTCCAGCTGCTCACCTGTTCTGATGGTTGAGTTCACCGAAGAAAATGCTTTTGCAGCTGGTTTTTACTGTGGTGAAATTTTTGATTTTGTACGTTCGTTTGGTTACGAATGGTACCAGTATAACGCTTCAGCCAACACGCTGGAGCTTCAGAAAAAAAAGCTGCACTATCCGTACGAAAATCTGATTGCCATTAAAGATTTAAAAAAGGTGATGATCAGATTAAAAGATGAAGTGAACCTGTGAATTTTTTAACTCCATGATTATTGTACTCTTTCATAGTCAATTAGGGAATCAGTTGTTTCAGTATGCATTTGCCAAATCAGCAGCAAAGCTTCTCAAAACAATTTACATTCCTTATCTGGATGTCGACAGTACCTATCAACTTCACTGTTTTAAAACCGATTGGTTTACCGATTTCGTTTATTCCAATCCCTGGAGAACCCGACAGTTCAAACGATTCGTTCGACTGTTAGTCAAATTGGCCGCTCCCGATCTAATTGAAGATAAAAACGGCCAGGTTCCTCCGGTTTTGTTAAAGAATAATACCTGTTACGAAGGATATTTTCAGTCCGATTGGTACTTTAAGGATAATTTCGCCATACTTAAACGAGCCTTTACTATTAAAAAGAAGCACAGAGAGGAGTTTATTACCCGCTATGCATCGCTTTTTCAACACCACAAAGTAGTGGTAATTCATATTCGTAGAACAGATTATCAATATGTTGAGATTGAAGGGTTAGGTGGTTACGACCTGACCTTGCCAATGGAGTACTATCGTTCAGCTTTGTCGCAACTTAATGACTTACATCACTATAAGTTGATGGTAGTGGGAGATGAGGTTGATTCGGTACAAGAGGCGTTTTCGGGATTTCCGAACATTAGTTTTGAGCACAACACTCCAATCATTGATTTTCAATTAATTCAGCACGCCGATGTGGCTATTATTGCCAATAGCACATTTGCCTGGTGGGCCGCCTATCTGAGTAAGAATGATAGTTCGAAAATCCTGGCTCCCTATTATTGGCTGGGGCATAAAGTGAACCGAGTGTATCCGGGTGGTATTACTACCGATCGTTTCAACTGGATTTATTTTTAGAGCAGTGCGCTATTTATACCACCAACTTAAAAAATATTCCCGAATCCAAATGAAGGATAGAGGTGTTTCGTCGTTCTATTTTTGGTATGTGTTAACGAAACTGGTTGTTAATATGCCTCTGGTGTTGGTAAACACCATACGGCTAAGGAATCTGAAAAACAGAAAGAAAATTTCTAAGCCAATAATTCATTGTTATACAGTATGTTGGAATGAAGAGAGGATGCTCCCGTTTATGCTTGATTATTACTCCGCTTTTGTGGATCGATTTTATATTTACGATAATTTTTCTACCGATTCGACCTCCGAGGTAGTGAGAAAATACCCGAACGTGGAGCTGTTACATTTTGATACCTCCAATACTTACGACGAGCCGCGGATGGTGGAACTAAGAAATACAGCCTGGAAAAACTCCCGTGCTAAAGCCGATCTGGTGATTGTATGCGATGTTGACGAATTTCTTTATCATGATAATTTGCAGGAATACATCTCCGGAAATATTCGAGAGGGAGTGACGATATTTCGTCCTGAAGGATACAACATGATTTCAGCTGAATTTCCATTGCACGAGACCCCATCATTACTTGTTGATAAAGTGCAGTCGGGATGGCAGGATGTTGATTTCAATAAGTGTATTATGTTTAATCCTCAAAAAATTATTGAGATAAATTACACTGCAGGTTCTCACTTTTGTTATCCTTTGGGAATCGTAAAACAGAACACTGATACAGCGCTTAAACTGTTGCATTATAAGTATTTGGGGTATAGATATGTTGCCGAAAGATATCACATGTACAGTATGAGGTATTCTGCTGCTAATTCAAAACTTCAATTGGGAGTACAGTATTTACAGGATAAAGAACGGATTCGATTCGATTTTACAACAAAACTAAACAAAGCAGTGAAAATTATTTAAAGCGATGATTCCAAAGGTTATACATTTCTGTTGGTTTGGCAAAACACCCATTCCACATTCACATGCCAACAATATACGTCAGTGGAAAATCAAATTGCCGGGCTATACATTTCAACTCTGGAACGAACGAAATTTCGACGTTAACCTGTGCACTTACAGTCGTGCGGCCTACAAAGCCAAGAAATATGCTTATGTTGCAGATGTAGCCCGGTGTTATATTTTAAAAAACTATGGTGGAATCTATTTAGATACCGATGTGGAATTGGTGGGTAGTTTCGAATCTTATAGTGAGTTTTCGTTGTTTTCAGCTATTGAAGTCTATAAACAATTCTACGAAATTGGGATTAGCTGTATTGACGAGCATTTTAAGCCTCTGCCTTCGGAGACATTTGTTCCTTTTTTTGGCTTTTTATCATCGGTGTTGGGGTCGGAAAAGGAAAACGCACTTATCAGCGATTGTCTTGCGTATTATCTTGGGTTGAATATCGATAACAAATTGTTTAAAGGATTTGCTATCGATGGTTTATTAGCACATCAGGCTGTAAAATACGGATTTGAATTCCGGGATACAACTCAGCTGCTCGAAAATAATATGTTGATTCTACAGACAGGTATTTTTGGTTATGCCAATTCAATTACACCGGGCTTTGAAGTACTATATCATCATAATGCAGGAAGTTGGGCCGATTTATCCGATCACAAGAAAATGCTAAGGCGCCTGGATAGCTATGGCTTGTTGGGTTTATACACCAAAGTAAAAAAATTGTTGAAGCGATAAATGCCCAAAGTTTCAGTTATTATTCCTAATTATAATCATGCTTTGTTTCTCGAACAACGCATTGAAAGTGTTCTGAATCAAAGCTTTCAGGATTTTGAGCTGATTTTGCTGGACGATAATTCCACCGATCACAGTCTCCGTATTTTAGCGGGCTATAAAAATCATCCCAGGGTTTCGCATCTGATCGTAAATGCTGTAAATAGTGGAAGTCCGTTTTGTCAGTGGAACCGTGGAGTTGCCGTTGCCCGTGGACACTATCTATGGATTGCCGAAAGTGACGATTGGGCAGAGCCTGATTTTTTACAGGAAATGGTGAACGAAGTGGAGCAAAGAGAGAACGTGGTTATCGCTTTTTCGTTGGCAAAGTATATGAACTGCGAAGGGAACGAACTATGGAAGATCGAAGAGTCGATGGATGTAAATTGTTATCCAGGAGAAGACTTTATACGTAATTTTCTGGTGCGTTTCAATTCAATTTATAATGTTAGTATGACTTTACTTCATCGTGAAACCTATTTGAGTATTGATTTTAGTACTATAGCAAATCTGAAATTGTGTGGAGACTGGCTTTTATATGTAATGCTGTGCAGGCATGGGAATGTGATTCGAATAGGAAAGGCACTCAGCAATTACCGGATTCACGATAACAATACTTCAACAAGAGCAGAAAAAGAAGGGCAGAGTTTTTTAGAGGGTATTCACATCTTTAACTATATTCAGCGTGAGTTAGGGGGTGTCGAAAGAATAAATAATTCGTTTTATTGGTCAAAACAGTGGGTGAAGTACCAGTTGAGATTTAATTTTTCAGCATCGGTACAAGCCTCGATACGGGCATTGACCTTAAAATACAACAAACTGATTTTCAGTTTCTATTTTCTATATCGATGGTATTACAGGCTAAAAAAACGTGTATGAATTTACCAGTCGTTTCAGTGCTGATGCCGGTTCATAATGCCGAAGCATTTGTAGGAGATGCCGTTGAAAGTATGTTGGTGCAAACATACACCAACTTTGAATTGCTGGTGTTAGACGATGGTTCGACCGATGGGACTGCTCGTGTAGTGTCGCTGTATTCCGACCAACGTATACGGTATTATCGTAACAGCAGCTCCATCGGTATCGCCAATACTCTGAATATTGGTTTAAAACTGGCAAAAGGAAAGTATATAGCCCGGTTTGATGGGGATGATATATCGCTACCCGAAAGGCTAAGGATACAGGTTGAATACCTGGACAAGCACCCAGAGACAGGACTTTGCTCAACAGCCATGCAATTAATTGGCAACGAAACAGGATGTTGGATCAGGGATATGCATCCCGAAGAAGTGAAAATCACCCTTTTATTTCATTCTCCAATATTACACGCATCATCGATGTTCAGAAAGCAATTATTCCTGGCGAATGGATTAATCTACCGACCCGATGCAGTTCCGGCAGAGGATTATGAGTTATGGTCGAGAGCGGTTAGGATATGTAAAATGGTTAACCTGCCGGAGGTTTTATATTTGTATAGGATTCATTCAGCACAGGTTCCCAAAAATGATGAAAGAGCCCTGGCGTGTGTTCGGAATATAAAACAGGAGTATTTATTAGCCGTATTACCCGGTCTTTCAACAGCAGTTGTTACTTCTTTTTACGAATTGTTTGTCGATAAGATGCCACACACAAAAGAAGAGGTCCGGGTGATGGAAAAGCTTCTTAACACGATTATTGATACGAACAAAAGTGTCCGTTTTTTTGATTCAAAACGCCTAAAGCGCAGATTAAGAAGAGTGTTTGCAGCAAAAGTTTTTTATTTGGTAGCTTCTGAAAAGAATTACGACTGCTATCTCTTTTCGAAGCTACGGATCAAACAGGTATTGAAACTACTCCTTCCAACATACCATGTCTACTCCGTTTAGTGTTGTTATTCCCGTTTATAATACAGCCGATTATTTGCATGAATGTATTCAATCGGTTTTAAATCAGTCGTTTGCCGATGTTGAAGTGATTTGTATCAACGATGGATCCACCGATTCCAGTGGTCAAATATTAGAACATTATGCGACCGCTGACACACGTGTGAAAGTGATTACACAGGAGAATTCGGGACTAAGCTACGCACGCAACAGGGGCATAGAGATTTCGACAGGAGCGTATCTGCTTTTTCTCGACAGTGATGATTGGTTGGAAAAACATGCTCTGCAGGTGTTGTCAGTACAATTGACGGATGAAGATATCCTTTGTTTTAATGGCCGTAGATTTCACTGCGAAAGTGGGGAATGGGATTGTACAGATAATCTTGTAGAATATAAGAATTGCACAGGATGGGATTACTATACAAAAAATGCCCTCGAAAAGCGAAAATTCCATTTTGTTTGTTCGGTATTGCGTCTTTATAAACGAGAATTTCTTATGCGTCATCAGTTGCGGTTTGAGCCGGGACTACTTCACGAAGATAATTTATTTACTCCGATAGTACTGTTTTTTGCAGGGAATGTATCCTGTATTTCCGACTGTTTATACAATTACAGGCTTCGCCCGGGAAGTATATCAACTTCCGACAATAGCCGGCGAATTCTGGATTTGGTTACAGTTGCCAATCGATTATCCGCATTTTTTATTTCTAAACCCTGTATCGATAAAACAGCAATTTTCAGAGAAATTGCCGGTGAATATTTCAAAGGATTCATGCCTGAAGAGCGAACCCGATTTGGAACAAAGGATAAAGAATTGGTGCAAAAGATACATTGGCCACACTTCAAAACCGTTAGTACATATCCACGACATCGACGAATCTATTGGCTGTTGTGGATTCATCCCGCACTTTTCCGATTGTATATACACCTGGAATCCATCCTGAAAAAGTTATTCTGACCCGATGTTTTCGATTATAATGCCTGTTTTTAATAAATCGAATTACCTGAAGAAGGCCATCGATTCGGTTGTTAATCAAACCTGTACCGACTTTGAGCTAATACTGATTAACGATGGAAGCACCGATCGGTCCCTGGAAGTGTTGAGGCAGCTGATTCCTTTGTTTCGGGAAAAATTCCCGGATAAAACCATCCTGCTTATCAACAAGTCCAATGAAGGAGTTTCAGTTGCTCGTAACGAGGGGGTTGCACAATCGTCATTTCCATATATTGCTTTTTTAGATGCCGACGATTGGTGGGGTCCTGATTATCTTTACAATATGAAGCAATTAGCACAAAAATATCCTGAAGCAGGATTGTATGGGAGTAGCTATTATAAGGTTAAAAACCGGAAATTTATCAGAGCCGCTATAGGTGTTCATCCTCATTTCTCCGATGGAATAATTAATTATTATCGTGTATATGCCCGATCGGGTTGGATGCCCGTATGGACCGGTGCAGCCATAGTAAAGAAACACGTTTTTGACGAAATGAAGGGTTTTCAACCACCGTTAAAACTAGGTGAAGATTTTTATCTTTGGTCGTGTATTGCTGCCCGTTACCCGATTGCATTTTTAAATGAGCCTTTGGCGTATTACAATCAGGATGTGGATGTTGAAACCAGAGCTGTGGGTAACCGCTTGTACGAAACAGACGAACACATGCTTTTTGCCAATTATCCTGATGAGGTGAAAAATAATCCGGATTTTGGGTTTTTAGTCGAAAAGCTTGCACTTTACGGTCTGAAACCCTATTATGCCACCAGCAAAAACAGCAAGGCTGTTCAATCAATACTGAATACGATTCATTGGGCCAAGCATCCCTTATCGTATTTCATTTGTTACCGGATTTTAAGTCCTTTTATATTGAAATTATGGCTGTCGATCATCCATAAGCTGTATAAATTAAAACAACGACTTCGTAAATTACATGCCTTTTGAAAACTATCTTTTTTCGTAAAAAACGAGCATGTAATTACTTTAAATTCGGCACTCTCCTACAAGTTCGATACTACCGTTAATAAAACATATAATTGCCCTGTGAAAGTAGCTTGTCTTTTTGGTTCTCTAAATCGTGGCGGCACAGAAATGCTGATGCTCCATTTATTTCGTTCTGTATCGACAATACAACTACAGTTAATTGGTATTTATCGAAAAGAAGGGGTGTTAAAAGAATCTTTTATCGCGACACAACAGACCTTCATACACCTGCAATTTCGCTCCAATCCTTTTCGGTATCTGTATCAGTTACGAAAGCAGTTGCTGGAACACTCCGTCGGGATTGTTCATGCAGTTCAACCGATTGATATTATATTGGCTAAAATCGCTTGTGCAGGAACATCCATAAAGACTTGTCAGACAATTCATGGTTTTGACTTTTCTACGACTAAAATAGCTAAAGTGTTAATTGAGTGGTCGTTGAGGATGGCTGATACAACTGTTTTTGTGAGCCGGTACCAACAACAGGTTTATGCGAAAACATACCGTCGCTCTGTAACCGGAAAAGAGGTGGTAGTACCCAACGGAATTGCCTTTCAGAGAATAAACGGATCCTCTCGGTTTCGTAGCCTACCTGCATCGAAGCAGCTTACCTTTGTCACCGTAGGAAATTTCAATGCGGGCAGAGATCAATTAACCTTGTGCCGGTTTGCGTTGCGCTTAAAAGCTGAGGGGATCTGTTTTCAGTGGTTTTTTGCCGGCCAACGAACCGAAAAGGAAGCCTGGCGATACGATGGGTGTGTTGACTTTTGTACTCAAAACGGTTTGTCAGAACAGGTGATTTTTTTAGGTTCCTGCGACGATGTACATTTGCTATTACAAAAGGCCGACTTGTTTATTTATGCTTCTGAGCACGATACATTTGGGATGGCTGTGGTTGAAGCTTTAGCTCAGGGAATCCCGGTGTTGGTCAACGATTGGCCGGTAATGAAAGAAATTACCGACGATGGCCAACTGGCAACAATTTATATCACAAAAGAGGAAGAACATTTTGTGGAGCAATTAATAAGCTTATTGTCAACTGTTAGCCCGGAGCGACAGCTTGAAATTGCAACTACAGTTAGAGAACGCTATTCGATAGAAAATCACATCAACTCCCTGATAACTACGGTTTATTTACCACTTCTTCAGTCGTGAATTTTTACTTTTCAAGATATTTCAGTACCAGAGCAGTTACATTTTACTTAGCTACCCTGGTACTTATATCGCTCATTTTCCGGAATCGAATGCTTCCGGTGGAGTGGGCGCTGATGGGCGTAGGTATGGTTCTGTTGTTTTTTATAGCCACTAACAGACTAACTGTAAATTGGGCAGAGCAGGAAACAAAACGGGTGAGGCAGAAACTGTTTGTGTATTCTCTGGTACTACGATTATGCTGGGTAACCGGTAGTTATTTTCTGTATTTTTCCACAACCGGAAAGCCATTTGAATTTGCCGCTGCCGATTCGGTGGCCTACCACGACACTGCCCGGTGGTTGAGCAGTTATAACCCGGTTAGGGTGTTGAAAATACTTGTTGAAAGCAAGGGTGGGGGAGTTTCGGATGTAGGATATACCTGGTATCTTACCCTTCTTTACTCGCTGGTTGGGACAGAACTTTTAATCCCCAGAATCATAAAAGCCGTTCTTTCAGCCTATATGGTTGTGCTGGTGCATAAACTGGCACAACGCAACTTTGGGGAAGATGTGGCACGAATGGCAGGTGTTCTTACCATGTTGATGCCCAATCTGATTTATTACAACGGACTTCACTTGAAGGAAAGTGAGATGGTTTTCATTACAGTATGGTTTATCGAACGGGCAGATGCGCTGTTTCGATCCTCACGCATGAATCTACGGGGCATTACAACTGTATTACTTTTAACCGGGGTGTTGTTTACATTTAGGACCGTTTTAGGTATTACGGCAATATTTTCAGTTTCGACCGCCCTTCTGTTGTCGAAAAAAAGTAATTCTACCACTACAAACCGGTTGTTTTTTATGGTGTGGGTTGTTCTTGCATCGGTTGCATTGGCAGGAGGTCGGATTGCCGGCGAAATTGAAGAAATATGGGAAAGTCGTAACCAAAATCAACAACGCTCCTACGAATGGCGAAGCAGTCGCAGGGATGGAAATGCATTTGCCCGCTATGCCTCCACAGCCTATCTTGCACCCACCATTTTTATTGTTCCTTTTCCCACCATGGTGAAGGTCGATACCCAACAAAATCAAATGCTGCTCCACGGAGGAAATTATGTGAAAAATGTAATGGCCTTTTTTGTGTTTGTTGCATTTTTGAGGTTAATTAAACATCAAAAGTGGTGCGACCATTTGCTGCTTCTTACGTTTACAATGGGCTATTTGATTATTGTAGCCTTTAGTTCGTTTGCTCATTCCGAACGGTTTCACTTGCCCGCATTACCATTGCTCCTGATCTTGTCGGCATATGGAATAGAAAATATGACACCATCTCTGAAGCGGCTTTTTACGCCCTACCTGGTACTACTGATGATACTTATTGCCGGTTGGAGTTGGTTTAAACTGGCAGGAAGGGGACTGGTATAAGTTCTGACTGAAACAAGGTTTTTTAAGCAGTAAGTATGAAGGTGTTAATTGTCAGTCGATACAAACCGGATTTTGCCGGAAACATCGCTCCTTTTGTAAAAGAACAGGCCGATGCACTTCGGTTAACAGGGGTTGATGTAGAACCAGGTTTGTTAAGAGGAAACTATTTTATTAGTTACATTCAATTTTTACGCGCCATCAACCGGTTTCAACCGGATGTTATACATGCGCATTATGGTCTTACGGGTCTGATTGCCAACTTACAAAGAAAAATTCCTGTAGTAACCACTTTTCATGGCAGCGATTTAAATACTCCCTTCATCGCCTGGCTGTCGCGCCTCGCTATGCGATTGTCGGCATTTTCGGTGTTTGTGTCTGCCTCCTTGTGGAAAAAGGCCCGATGTCCGCCAAATTCATTGATACTACCCTGCGGAGTGGATCTGACATGTTTTCGCCCTCTTCCAAAAGAGCTGGCGCGTCGAAAATTAAATCTGCCCTTGGATGAACAGCTGGTACTGTTTGCCGGCTCGTTTGGAAATAAGGTTAAAAATGTCGAATTAGCCCTTCAGGTGGTTGCTCCTTTGCCCAATGTGCGTTTGATGGAGCTAAAAGGATATTCCAGGCATGAAGTTGCGTTGTTGATGAACGCTGTGGATGTTTGTTTGCTAACCAGTCATTCCGAGGGTTCGCCACAGTTTATAAAAGAAGCAATGGCTTGTAATTGTCCGATTGTTTCGGTAGGGGTAGGCGATGTTGCCGGATTATTGGAAGAGCTTTCCTTTGCCTATTGCGAAGACTCTGATGCGGCACAACTTCGTAATCGCCTTTCTTTTCTACTTCATCATTCCAGCCGTAGCAATGGTCGTCAGAAAATTAGAAAGTCGGGGCTCGGTAACATTCAAATTGCCTGTCGGCTACAAATCTTATACACAGCTTTACTTCTATGAATCTGTTGTTTTATCTTAGCCATCCGGCTCAGTTTCATTTTTATAAGTTCATTATCGGGGCACTTCAGGCGAAGGGCTATAAAACGGTGGTACTTATTAAAACCAAAGATGTACTTGAAGAGTTAATAGCCTCAAAGGGGTGGGAGTATCAAAATATTCAGCCAAAACCACGAAAAAGCACTCCCGTCTCCATTTTTGGGGCATTAATAAGGCGAACCTTTCTTATTTGGCAGATTGCTCGTAAGTCCGGGGTGGGACTTCTGATCGGTACCGATGCTTCGGTGGCACATGCTGCATTTTTGTTGCGGAAGGAGTCGCTAACAATATTGGAAGATGATTATAGAGTTATACCCCTTCTTGCCTGGTTGACCTATCCGTTCACTTCGGCTATTGTAACCCCCGACTGTTGCGATGTAGGAAGATGGAAATCGAAAAAAATCGGTTATCAGGGATATATGAAACTGGCTTACTTGCATCCGGATTATTTTACTCCCACGTTTGTAAAACTCAAATCTTACGGATTGCCGGACGATTACGTGCTAATCCGGATGGTAAGTTTGTCGGCGCATCACGATGCTGGTGTAGCCGGGTTAACCGTTGAGTTGGTGGAAACGCTGGTGGGTGTAATTCATGATAAGGGATTGAAAGTGTGTATTAGTTCTGAAAATCAGCTCCCTGAGCATCTCGTTGGCTATCAACTTTCCATTGAGGCAAACGATATGCATCAGGTACTGGCAGGAGCCCGGTTGTTGATTTCCGATAGCCAGAGTATGTCGGTCGAGGCGGCTGTGTTGGGGGTGCCTTCGGTACGATTCAGCGGTTTTACAGGCCGGATTAGCGTTCTGGAAGAATTGGAACACCAATACCAGCTAACATTCGGTCTGCCGGCTTCAAGTCCGCAAAAATTGTTGAAGCAAACCCGAATTTTGCTTTCCGACGACACGTTGAGGTTGGTTTTTGAAAGGCGAAGACAAACCTTGTTGCGTCAGAAAATTGACGTAACAAGGTTTATGGTGGACCTGATTCAAAAAATGAGTGATGTGGATTAACTATAACATCAATTTTATTCCTGCAAAATACGATCTGGGTAATGAGGGGCCGTACATGTATCCGGCATCCCGGGTTATTCCGGTGTCAAAATCCTTCTGGAAACTATTGAAGAGGTTTTGAACTCCGGCATTCAACTGAAGTATCGTGTTGCCGTCAATCCGAATGTCGTAGGAAGTCTTAAAATTCACATCGTAGAAATCGGGTGTCCACACTTCCTGGTCTTTCGATGGGTCGGGGCCGAAATGCTGCACCAGCATCGTGCCGGTATAGGTTCCTGAAAGGGCCAGTGTGAGTGGTTTCGCCGGCGTGACACTGTAGGTGAGGTAGCCATAACGGCCCGGCGAACGAAACATTTGGCGGATGGGCGCCAGCGCTATGTTCGAACTCCAGGTCTGCGCTTCTTTGTACAAGCTGCTTTGCAGGGTAAATCCTGCCTGCAACGAACTTTTAGCATTAGACACTATCCGTGCTTCCAGGTTTATTCCTTTAACCACAGCTCCCAGACCGTTGGTGCGGGTAAGAATGGTATTGCCCAGACTGTCGGTGCCGGTTTCGTTGAGGTAAAATACATCGTTGATGTCGGTGTAAAATCCTTCGACCACGAAATTGGTTTGTACCTTTCCGAAGCTGTGATTGAATTCGGCCGAGGCGCTGTAGCTGTTGGAATGCTCGGGACGCAGGTTTTCGTCGAGTTTAATCAGTTGCACTTCGCCTCCCACAGCGGTTATGTGCAGGTCTTCGTCGAAAGCCTGGGGGGCGCGAAATCCTTTGGCAAAGCTGGTGCGTAGGTTCACCCATTCGGTGGGGTTGTAGCGCACATTTACCCGCGGACTCACAATAGGCCGGTCGATAAGGTTGTGTTTGTCGAAGCGCATTCCAAGTAAGAGACTCAGCGATTTGTTTTTCCATTCGTTTTGCAGAAATGCACTGGCAATGTTTACTTCCTGATCGATGTCGCGGTCGTAGGCCAATTGGGTATCTACCAGATGATTAAAACTATACTCGGCACCCATGGTAAGATCGGCAGGCATAAACAGGAATTTTTTCATTGCGTACACATATTGACCTCCGGCCACTACTGCCAGGTCGTTGGTGAGCCCGTAGGCATTCGGATCCTGTTCGGCACCGTAGTAACTATCGCGACGAATGTGCTGTGCCGACGCGTAAAACTGGGCGCGGTGCTGGTAATCCGGACTAAATACTTCCCATTTGGCTCCTCCGCTGTTTATCAGGTGGTCGGTTTGCTCAGTGATGTCGGCATTGTGTGCCGGCAGATGCAGCATGTTTCCTCCACGGCGGAATTCTTCCAGATTATGGTATTCGAGGGTAAGTTTGCTTTGGTTGGAAGTTTTGAAATACGACCGGAAACCAATATTCCCGGAACGGATGAGGCCAATTTCGGTAAATCCATCGCCGTTGGCATCCCAGGCTTCGCGCTGACGGGTGGAACCGTAGAGACTTACACCTGCTTTATTGTTGTCGGATACCAGGGCCGCATTGACCGATGTGTTGAAGTCGGTTTTCGTTCCGCCAATAAGCATTGTGTTGTTGCTAATGGTGAGCGAATTCGACAGCGGTTCTTTGGTGATGATGTTGATGGTGCCTGCAATAGCATTGGAGCCAAACAAGGCTGAGCCCCCGCCGCGCACCACTTCCACCCGTTCGATCATATTGGTGGGAATTTGTTCAATTCCGTAAACTCCGGCTAAGGCGCTGAAAATGGGGCGGCTATCGATAAGAATCTGGGTATAGGGGCCTTCCAGACCATTTATGCGCACCTGTTGAAAACCGCAGTTCTGGCAATTGTTTTCCACCCGCAGACCCGGCTGGTAATTGAGGCTCTGCGCCAGGCACACCGAGTTGGTAGTTTCAAACAATTTAGGAGTAATCACATTGACGATATTCGAAGCCTCGCGCCGTTTGGTTTCGTTGCGGTTGGCCGAAACCACCACATTTTCGAGCATTACGGCATCTTCTTCCAGTTCAAAATTAACCTGCACGGTTGCTCCGGGGTTGGCATTCACCGGAATTTCAACCGTTTTAAAACCCACGCCCGAAGCCACCAGCAATTGCCGGCCTGCCGGAACGTTGCGCAGGGTGTAGTGCCCACCGGCATCAGTAGCGGTGCCAATAGTGGTGCCTTTTACCGAAATATGAATAAACCCGATATGTTCGTTGCCTTCTTTGAGTACAGTGTGTCCGCTAAGGGTAAACACGGCCATGGCATTATCGGCAAGCAAAGAAGTGCTCAGCATTGCCAGCAGCAAGCTGAAGAGATGTATACGTTTCATGTATAAAATTTTGTTGTAGAGTAAGTTACAGTAGAGTATTTCCCAGTATTAAAACAGATTTAGCAGCACGTTAATAATGGTTTCTTGCTGCAATTCTGTTTAATGCGGACTAACCGATTATCCCGGTAGGATAACCTGATGAATCATCAAAGCTGGCCGGCAAAGGCAATCAGGTTGACAAAAACGAGTTAGGACAAAAGCTGTAACCCTGGAGGAGGGCGCAGGAAATTGGAACGATTGAAGTAAAAACTAAGGCGGTTGGAGGTGTCGAAGCTCCCTAAAATGGAAACCACCAACCTGAAAGTAGTGGCGGCTATAGCCATTACAGCAGCGGTAGCCGAGAAATGGGTTACCAGTGAAAGAACCGAAAATTCGGCAGTAGTATGGTGGTGGTCGTTGGTGCCCGCAAAAGGGTGGGAGTGAGCAACCGCCTTGCCATCAATACTATGGGAGTGAACGAAGAAGTTGCTTCCGGCATAATACACCACGAACAACAGCAAAAAATGCAGTTGTAACCATGGATTTCGTAAATGCCGGAAAGAGTTTATCATTCAAAAGCAATTTAGTTGCCGCAAAAGTACATTAAATAAATAAAGGGGGCAATAGGGCAGGCATCCCCATTTGTAGGTATTTTGATGTGTGCTTTATGGAATGTGGCAGGAGAAAAAAAGGTTTCTTTTATTAATTTACCCGCCGTTTTTCGTTCATTTAATGCTTGTGTTTTGAAAAGGTGAATTTTTTTGCCAGGCTTTTTCGCACCGGTTCGTCATACAGTTTCAAACTTGCATAAGCTATCGCAATGGTAAGCAGAATTACACCGGTCGACAGTAGCCAGGTATCACTAAAGGTGTAGTGCTCGTTTTTGATAAGCCAGGCATAAAACAAGTACATAACCGGGTAATGTACTATATAGAGGGGGTAGGAAAGGTCGCCCAGTAACCGGGTAAAGCCTGCCGAAAAGCTGTCGGTGGTACGTCCCGAGGCTCCTGTTACCACTAAAACCGGAAATACCACCAATACTACAACGGTTTCGTAGATGCCGTTGAGACTGAGATTATTGCTACTACCCAGGTAGGGAACCGCAAAAATAGCCAGTAAAATAGCTGTGCAAATCCAGAAGGCGCCTTTTACTTTTATTGGTTTGAAATGACGAGAAAGCAACATCCCTATGGTAAATGGTACTAACATGCGCAGCAGTCCTCCCCAAAAATTAACGCTGTCGAGTGTCCAACCTACACCTATATTGCCATATCCTGATAGATTGAAAACGGCAAACAAGATGTAAGCTACCGAAAGCAGACCCGCCAGTATGGCTAACCGCAGGTTGGATAATCGCCGGATAATGAGTGCGTAAAGCAGGTAGCCAATGTATTCGAAAAAGAGCGACCAGGTAGGGCCGTTAAGTGGAAACATCTCGCCATTACCTCGTACTTCATATCCGGCTCCGGGGAAAGCGGGAATCATTAGCATCGTGAGAGCCAATGCCAGTAGTATCCACAGAGCTGCTGTAGATGTGCCATCCCATTGTTCGCAACCCTGAAGACAAAAAGTGATCACCCCAATCAGTGCTCCCAATACCAGCATGGGTTGCAGTCGGATAATACGACGTTTGAAAAATTCAGTCGTCGACATCGTCTTCCAGCGGTCGTCGTAGGCATAACTAATTACAAAACCCGACAACATGAAAAAGAAATCGACGGCCAGGTAGCCATGGTTCAAGGTGGTGATGAGCCCGTTGCTTACCCCGTTGCTTACCCCGGCAAATGCAAATCCTTCGAAAATATGGTAGACTACAACTAATAACGCGGCCACTCCCCGTAATCCGTCGAGCAGTTCATAATGAGGTTTCGAATCGGTAAAAGCAGCAGAAGGAATAAGCATTTTTGACATAACCAATTTTTTTATACAAAAATAGTATTTTTGAGGTACGATTGAGCAGGATAAATTACAATTTTAAGTTTTTTAAAAATTACGTTTGCAGATTTAAAAACTGAAGAGAATGAAATAAGAATCGAACTCAAAAGGAAGGCCTTCTCTGTTACTTAATTAAAAACTGAATTGAATCCTGTTCGGTTTTTAAAATATAACTACCAACTGATAATTCGGTATTCAACTTGTTCCATCCTTCGCTTAGCGTGATTCTTTCTACCATCTTCCCGGATATCTCATACAGCCATGCTATGGTATTCGTAGGTATTCCTTCTACAAACAATTTATTCTTCGAGGCAATTACGCTTGGTTTTTTATCAGCAACTGCATCGGTGCTCAATGCAGTAGTAGTGAACAACCACTTCTTCAAAATTAAACGATTCGGTTTTTAAGTTCCCAAACTCATGGAGCAATTTTTCAATCCTTTTTTTCTTACGGTTTGTAAACATCTGATTTATCTTTTCAGTTTAATTCGTTAAAATCATTTTCCCCGGGCCTGTTCTTTCAGATGTTGATTTTCTTCCACCCTGAATTTCACTATTCTTACAATTAATTCATACGGAACAGGTTTATTAAGTGGGAACTGAACCGACCCTTTGCCCTGTTTATAGCCCGAAAGTTCGTCTTTAAACTCACTATGTCCCGATGGTGTAGCGTAAAACCCGATATGATTCGGATAGCCTGCAAAATAAACCAGGGGTTTTTTATTGAGTTTGTATCCGGGCATACCATAGGCCATCAACTCTTCTGCCTCCGGAGCATTTTCGATGATTAACTGCCTGATTTTAATCAGAATGATCCGGACATCTTCCGGAAATTGAGAAATATAACTGTCGATTGCATTCATACTTTCTGAGAATGATTAGTTTACACTTTTCTTATACCTGAACCCGGAAAATGTTTTTCCCAAGTGCCTTTTCCAGAACTTCATCGGTTGGATAAATTTCGGAATTGTTCAATACAATTGTTTCTGACATGATTTTTTGCTGAAGTTTTGATTGGAAAGTGGTTCGCGAATAATGATTGCATCAAAAATTGGCGCACCTGATGCAAAAATAAACCGGTGTACCCGAAAATTCTACCTGGAATCCTTGTGTTTGTTGTAAATTAGTTGACACACCTTATCCATTGCTTTAAATATAGCAGGGTCAAAATCCGTAGTATTAGTAAGACTGGTTAAAGTGACCACAGCATTGAATAAGTGGAGGTTATCCTGTCGCCTTACGCGTTCAATAAAATTTATTTTAGTACTTCCTTTCGGAGATTCCGACACGATTACCTCTTCTGTATTCGTGTCGATTGCAAATAATAGGCTCATACGTATTCGTTATTTATGGTGTGAAAAAATTAATCGTGAAGATGGCATCGTCCATTTGGATTGGTTGTCTTGTTTTTACATCTGGTCCCGGATTTTGTTGTTCCTGTACATTGGGTAGAAGTAGCCTGTGACTTTTTGGTTTTATTATCGCAACAATTATATCCAACCTTTTTATTGTGAATTTTGCAATAGCAACCATTCGATTTACTTCTGTTGCATTTCATACAAAGTAACTGAATGTTGGAAGCATCACTTTTTCCGCCACAGGAATAAGGAACGATGTGGTCGTATTCCAGGTTTTGAGTACTTCCACAACATTGGCATTTGCCAGCGTCCCGAGCAAAAACCACTTTTTTGGTAGTTTCGGAGATATACCTGCTTTGCGTAAAGCCAGTGAAAGTGGATACAAGCAGGGAAAGGATGATAAGAAATTTTTTCATTGAAATTTGTAAGATGTATTAATTCCCGTAATTTGTAATGGAGGGTAAAATAATTATTGGTATAATCGTCAATATTAAGACTGTCATTTCTCCCTGTCAGCTAATTACCGGCCGGGCATTAGTTTCAAATTTATCTTGAAAACGCCTTTTTAGTGTAGCCCACATAGCCAATTGAACCAACAAACAGCACCATACAAACAATCACTGTTGTGATGATAGTAGGATATACTCCATCGAAACCACTGGCCGAAGTGTGCTTAATCAGAATACCTCCATATGCCCACACCAAAACAAGTCCATAGGAGCTGTTTTTGTCTTTGAGCATACGAACAATTCCGATAACAGCTCCAACCAAAAGAATAACCACCGTCCAACTCGATTCGTCAATACCAAATCCATTCCAGTTAGTGCTCACAAAAAAAACGGTGATATTAGCAATGGTTGCAATGGTGATCCAACCAAAATAGATACTAAAGGGTAAGCGCACAAGAACTGTTTCAAGCAGATTGAATTTCTCATGATGAATGACGTCCGCAATCTTTATAAGGGAAATCAGAAGAACCAACATAATGATGACTGATAGCCAAATAACCCCATAGTGCCAGGCAAAAATCCAGGCGATATTGGCAACTGAAGCAATGAGATAATACCGGTTGATTGTGGCAAAAAATTCTACACGTCCTTGCGTTAAGGCCCTTTTCCCAATGACTAACTGATACAGTGTGTATCCTAAAAGAAGTAAGTAAATGAGTCCCCATATAGAGAAAGTGACTCCGGCAGGAGTAAACAGGTTGGCATACGAATCGGATGCCTGTCCGGTGGTCACCCCGCCAATAGGAAGAGCATTAGCAAGGAAGTTTACCCCTACCATGGCAATATATCCGATTACTACCGCAATTTTCAAAAAGGAAGTGTGAGTTTTCATATTTTTCTTCTTAATTTAAATTTTTATAGGCCAGCGACATTTCAATTTAAAATTCAACTAATTCGTAGTTTGCACTTCGTCCTTTTTCGTCTGTTTGTTGTAAAATGCCTTTTTCGATGAGGTCTTTGATGTCTCTCAGGGTAGTGAGTTTGGCTTCCTCTTTTGCTGTAAAACCCAAGGCTTTCATTTGTCCGATTGTTTTTCCCTGCAACAGCCGTACTTCACCAAAAAGTACATTGATGGCCTTGTCGTTCCAGGTAAAATCGGTCCGGTTTTCGTGTTCGTATATGTATTTCCCCATGGCTTAAACTTTTGCGGCAAATATACGATTTATTTGTCGCGTTTATGCGGTAGTGAATTCGGCTTAGCCGTTAAAGATTTTTGCAGTATCAAAGCAATTCATCCTTCAAATTTTTACTATTGGAACCTGGACACCCTCCACAAACTTGTGAATACCCTCCAAGATGATAATTCCCACCAACTACTTGTGAATACGCGTTGTTGTCAACTTGTGAATACCCACCAACAAGTTGATATTACGCAATGTAAAGTTGATATCACGCAATTCCATATTACTATCAGTCACTAAACAAAAATTATTATCCATAAACACTCATTCAACACTCAGTTTCAACTCGCTATCCCTCCCTCCATTTATCATTTATCATTAACAAATTAATCATTAATTTTACTATCTTTGCGGTTCTGGTTAAAAATTAAGTTTATATGCACGAAGAAGAAAAAGTGACCGGCTTGCCGGAGAATGCCTCGCGCGAACTGGCGCCGGGTGAGGAGTATGTGCCCCTGATGCGGCACGATAAGGTATATCCCGAAGTAAATTTTCGTTCGGTGTTCTGGGGATTGCTTATGGCAGTGCTGTTTTCGGCAGCCGCGGCCTACCTTGGGTTGAAAATCGGACAGGTGTTTGAAGCGGCCATCCCCATCGCTATTATAGCGGTAGGCCTTTCGGGGGCAGCCAAACGTAAAAATGCCCTGGGCGAGAATGTGATCATTCAGTCGATCGGCGCCAGCTCGGGAGTTATCGTTGCCGGAGCCATTTTTACCCTTCCGGCGCTCTACATCTTACAGGAAAAATACCCGGAGATTACGGTGAGTTTCATGCAGGTGTTTCTGAGCTCGCTGCTTGGTGGAGTGCTGGGGATACTTTTTCTGATTCCATTTCGAAAATATTTCGTGTCGGATATGCACGGTAAATATCCTTTCCCTGAAGCAACGGCTACTACACAGGTACTTGTGTCGGGCGAAAAGGGCGGCGATCAGGCCAAGCCACTGATTCTGGCCGGACTCATCGGTGGGATATACGATTTTGTGGTAGCCACCTTTGGAACCTGGGCCGAAACTTTTACCACCCGGGCATTGCCCTTCGGAGCCGAGTTGGCCGAAAAAGCCAAAGTCGTATTTAAGCTGAATGTTGGAGCCGCCGTGCTTGGTTTGGGCTATATAGTAGGACTGAAATATGCCTCCATCATAGTAGCTGGTTCGGCACTGGTATGGTTTGTCATTGTGCCGGTATTACCCTTGCTCGATGCGCAACTCATTGGTGTGCTCAATCCCGGCTATACGGGCGATGTGCTTAGCAACGTTACCCCCGAATTAATCTTCTCCCAATTTGCCCGGCATATAGGAATCGGCGGAATAGCCATGGCCGGACTCATTGGAATTTTCAAATCACGCAAGATCATAGCCGATGCAGTAGGACTAGCATCCCGCGAATTTAAAGGAAAAAGCAATGCCATTCCGGTAGAAGTAAAACGCACGCAGCGCGATATTTCGATGAAGATAGTGGTAATTGGAGTGATCCTTGCCCTCATTGCCACCTTCATTTTCTTCTATTTTGGGGTGGTGGATAACCTCGTACACGCCGTAGTAGGAATTCTGATTGTAGCCATCATCGCGTTTCTGTTTACCACGGTGGCAGCCAACGCCATAGCCATAGTAGGAACCAATCCGGTATCGGGGATGACGCTGATGACGCTGATACTGGCATCGGTAATTCTGGTGGCAGTAGGTCTGAAAGGCACCACCGGAATGGTAGCCGCATTGATTATCGGCGGGGTAGTATGTACCGCACTATCGATGGCCGGAGGATTTATTACCGACCTGAAGATTGGATATTGGTTGGGCACCACGCCGGCGAAACAGCAAACCTGGAAATTTCTGGGTACTTTAGTTTCGGCAGCTACGGTAGGCGGAGTAATTATGATACTGAACAAGACTTACGGATTTACCGGCGAAGGCGCATTGGTAGCACCACAGGCCAACGCGATGGCGGCGGTAATTGAGCCCCTGATGTCGGGCGTAGGAGCACCCTGGTACCTGTATGGCCTTGGCGCCCTAATTGCATTAGTACTTACCGGACTTAAAATACCCGCATTGGCTTTTGCGTTGGGGATGTTTATCCCGATGGAGCTCAACGCCCCGTTGTTGATAGGAGGAGCCGTAAGCTGGTATGTAAGCAGTCGATCGAAAGACAAAGCGCTGAACACCTCGCGACACGAAAAAGGCACCCTGTTGGCTTCCGGATTCATCGCCGGTGGTGCCCTGATGGGGGTCGTAAGTGCCTCGTTGCGATTTGGCGGAATCAATTTGATGAACGAGCACTGGGTAGAAAGCACCGGAGCGCAGTGGTTGTCGTTGGTGATGTATGGCGCGGTGATAGGGTATTTGGTGTGGGATAGTATGCGCGCAGCTAAGCGTTGATAACTGAGCGTTGCGCTTCGCTACACTAATGCCCATTAGTGAAACAAAGCGCAACGCCCCGTTAGAGGAGCATGAGGTGCACAACGCTAATTAAAAAACAACCATGTTGAACAAAAACAAATTAAATCATTTCCGCTGGCGTTGGGGCGATCGTTACGATGGCTGGCGGGTACGGAAAGTTGACCCGGTATTCAGGGTTATCCCGTACATTTTGCGTACCCGTATGGACGCGCAGAATTTCTTCGAAGAAAAAGTGCCCATCGACCATATCGAAGCGTTTATTAAAAAACACAAGGAAGATATTCCCGATTTGTCGATAATGCACGTGATTATGGCAGCTACTGTTCGTCTGATTTCGCAGCGACCGCATCTGAATCGATTCGTGGTGTGGAATAAAATTTTTGCGCGCAATCACATCAATTTCTCCATAGCCATCAAACGATCGCTTACCGATAGCGGTGAGGAAACACTTATTAAACCGTATTTTCAGCCCGAAGATACCTTGCTGGATGTGGTGCGTAAAACCCGTGAAGTGCAAATCGCCAATCAACAACAAGGTGTTCAGAATTCGTCGGATACCATCTCGAAAATTTTAGGCAAACTACCCGATTGGTTGATGCGGGTGGTGGCATGGGCCATGCTTTGGACCGATAAAGTAGGTATTTTACCAAAATTTATTCATGAAGCCAGTCCCTGGCATTGCAGTGTGTTTCTTACCAATATCGGATCGATAGGCGTAGAGTCGATATATCATCATTTGTATGAATTCGGAACCTGCAGTAACTTTTTGGCGATGGGGAAGAAGTCGCGCTACCACAGTTACAATACCCATGGAGAGCTGGTAGCACACAAACAGATTCGCCTGAAGTTTGTACTCGACGAACGTATTTGCGATGGGTATTATTTTGCTTCGTCATTGCGGTTGATGACCAAATACCTCATGAATCCGGAGGTGTTGCTGAAGGAGCCGGAGAAAGTAGTGAAGGATGAGGGAGTGGGAAGGTAATTGTTAATTATTAATGGTTAATTGTTAATTGTGAGAGTTGAGGATTCAACGATAAACAATTAACAATTAACCATTAATAATTAATCATTTTATAAGATATTGTTCAGATATTGAACGGTGCATCTGCACTCTCTCAATTGTATCTGCAAACATATCGGCACACGATAGTATCTTTGCTTTCGAACATTTATCGCAATCGTAAGGAATTGAATCCGTAAAAGCAATTTCGGTAAGTGCCGACGCCATAATGCGGTCGGATGCACTGCCCGACATCACACCGTGTGTTACAATGGCGCGAACCGAATTGGCACCATTTTCAATCATCAGGTCAGCCGCTTTACACAATGTGCCTGCGGTATCCACCATGTCGTCAACAATTATAACATCCTTTCCTTTTACATCCCCGATAATTACCATCTCGCCAATAACATTGGCCTTTTCGCGGGTTTTATGACAAAGTACCATCGGCACATCCAAATGGCGCGAATAAGTACCTGCCCGTTTCGAACCTCCAACGTCGGGCGAAGCAATCACCAAATTCTCAAGGTTGAGCGATTTTATATAAGGTATGAATATCCGTGAAGCATACAGGTGATCCACCGGAACATTGAAAAATCCCTGAATCTGATCGGCATGAAGGTCCATTGTGATGACACGGTCGACTCCCGCCACACTCAACAAATCGGCAATCAATTTCGCACCAATCGAAACGCGCGGCTTGTCCTTGCGATCCTGACGAGCCCATCCGAAATAAGGAATCACCGCAATAATCTTATAGGCCGAAGCCCGCTTAGCCGCATCAATCATCAACAGCAATTCCATCAAATTGTCGGAATTGGGGAAGGTGGATTGTATCAGGTAAATGTACTGACCACGAATGGATTCCTCGTATGATACGGCGAACTCTCCATCGGCGAAATGTTCAATATTCATATTGCCAAGTGGAGAGCCCAGACTATTACAGATTGTTTCTGCCAGATACCGACTGTTGGTGCCGGAAAATAATTTGAATTGAGACGCAGGTGTGGTCATGAGAAGATACAAAAATTTTGTGTGATGAAATTTTTTGCAAAAGTACGACATTAAATTTTAATATGTGCACTTTTTAACATACAAATTTTTATAATCGCAAACGTTTGAAATGAAAAGTTGTGTGTTTTACTGCTGCTTTCCGCTCGAATTACCTGATTCATTTTACTTTTGAACTTAATTTGAAACAGGAGTAGTTCTGCCCTTCAGTTGGAACTCGCATGTCCGATTTTCATCAACTTTGGCGATTGCATGCAATCATGCTCGTTTCATGCAATTAATAATATAAAAAGTCTACGATATGAAACTACATTTTTCGATTCGTTATAAAACGGTTTGGGGCCAGCGTCTGCTCATTACGGGTAATCATCCGCTGCTCGGAAATGCCGATTTTCAGAAGTCACTTCCGCTTAGCTTCAATTTCCCGGAGGAATGGACTGCGACGCTTGAACTTCCGGAAGAAGAAGCTGCTCAACTTCGCTATCATTACCTGCTTTTTAATGAAAGCACTGGCACTTATACCGAAGAGTGGGAAACCGGCCGACAGGTTCCGGTGCTCGACAAAGCACCTGCTCATGTATTTTGTTTCGACCAGTGGAATGCAGCCAACGATTTAGCGAACGTTTTTCTTACAGCACCTTTCAAACAGGTTCTGTTGCGCGATGTACATCCCTCGGTTCTTCCCGAATTTCCTAAAAAATTCACCCACCTGTTTAAGGTGAAAGCTCCGGTACTCGACCCCCGACAGGTGGTGTGTATTGTAGGCGATTGCGATTTGTTTGGCAATTGGTCGACTCAAAAGCCACTCTTGCTTAAAAAGTTTGGCGACGAATGGCACCTGGCAGCCGATCTTTCGAAATGGGGCGGCGATGTACATTATAAGTATGGTTTTTACGATCCCGAAGATGGTGTGTTTTGTGGTTTTGAAGAAGGTGCCGATCGTACTGCTTTGGTAATTAATGATAAAAAATCGCTCGTGCAGCAAAACGATGGATTTGTACGCACGAATATCTTTGGCTGGAAAGGGGCCGGCGTTGGTCTGCCGGTTTTCAGTATTCGAACAAAGAAGAGTTTCGGGGTGGGCGATTTTGAAGATATGAAACTTTTCATCGACTGGGCAGCCAAGGTTGGATTGAAGTTGATTCAGGTGTTGCCGCTCAACGATACCATCGGAACGCATACCGATGAAGATGTATTGCCCTATGCCGCCATTACTGCTTTTGCGCTGAATCCGTTGTTCCTGCATCTTCCTGCGTTGGGGAAACTTCCTGCCGGTCATGCGCTGATTGCAGAATATAAAATACTTCAGCCTGAGCTAAATTCTAAATCGCTTATTGAATTTCTGGAAGTAGTTAATTTTAAATTGAAATATGCCCGTGAAATATACCTGCTTCAGAAAGACAGATACAAGAAAAATAAGGATTTCGGTAAATTTATAAGCGATAACGAATATTGGCTGATGCCCTATGCTGCTTTTTGTGTGTTACGCGATCGGTTTGGAACAGCCGATTACCGACGCTGGGAGCAATATTCCTCGTTCAGCGAGGAACAGGTTCGTTCGCTATCGGCTCCTGATAGTGAATGTATTGACGAGATTTACCTGAATTATTACATACAATACCACCTGCATCTTCAATTGTCGGAAGCTCATGCCTATGCTCATGCCAATGGCATTGTGCTGAAAGGTGATATTCCTATTGGAGTGAATCGCAATTCGGCCGATACCTGGGCACATCCGGAGTTGTTTAATCTCGATAAACAGGCTGGTGCGCCACCCGATATGTTTGCTGTCAAAGGGCAGAATTGGGAGCTGCCAACCTATAACTGGGAAGCCATTCAGCGTACCGGTTTCGATTGGTGGAAGCGGCGGTTTGCTCAAATGGCTCATTATTTCGATACCTTCAGGGTCGATCATATCCTTGGATTTTTCCGGATCTGGCAAATTCCAACCGATCAGGTGGAAGGGATTATGGGGCATTTGCATCCTTCGGTACCGGTGCATATCAACGAATTTAGCGAGCGTGGGGTATGGTTCGATTATAATCGGTTCTGTAAACCCTATATCACCGATCATATTTTATGGGAGCAGTTTGGTGAAGATGCTTCGTGGGTGAAAGCCAATTGTTTGCAGATTGAAGACGGCTGGGTGCTGCGGCTCAGGTCGCCCTATACCTCACAGAAAAGTGTAGAGCAAATGTTCGTGGAAGGACAGTTTTCGGAGAAGATAAAGTGGGGACTCTTTGATTTGATTTCCAATGTATTGTTTTTTGAAGCAGAAGGAAGTAACCGTACGCAGTTTTATCCTCGCTTTGGGATGCAGAGTCTGAGTACCTTCCGCGATCTCGACGATTATACCCGTGGAAAATTAGACGAATTGTATGTCGATTATTACTTCCGCCGGCAGGATGCACATTGGTACAAATCGGGCATGGATAAACTTCCGGCTCTGAAGCGGGCTACCAATATGCTTATTTGTGGCGAAGATTTAGGAATGATGACCCAATGTGTAACTGATGTGATGCAGGAAACCGGTATTCTGAGTTTGGAGGTGCAACGTGCACCAAAGACGAATACACAGGAGTTTTTTCACCCGGCCGATGCTCCTTACCGTTCGGTGGTGACGCCTTCGACCCACGATATGAGTACTATACGTGGCTGGTGGGAAGAGGATAGGGGAGTTACCCAACGATTTTATAACCAGCAACTGGGGCATTATGGCGAAGCACCCTACTTTTGCGAATGGTGGATCTGCCGCGATATTCTGTTGCAGCATTTGTATTCGCCTGCCATGTGGGCCATCTTCCAGATGCAGGATTTATTAAGTATTTCGGAAGAATTGCGTCGCGATAATCCACACGACGAACGAATCAATGTGCCTTCCAATTCCCGTTTCAGCTGGCGTTACCGGCTTCACCTTACTTTGGAAGAATTGCTGGAAGCCGAAGAGTTCAATGCCGAACTTCGTAATTATATTAAGCAGTCGGGAAGGTAAAAAGGATATTGAGTATGCTATACTAATTTACTTCAAAAAAAAGCAGACGCACAGCCGCCTGCTTTTTTTGGGTGCTATTTCGGAAAAAAAAGAGTTGGTAAGGTCAGATATCCGTAAAAAAATAGTTTCTTTGCATGTTTATAAAACTACTTTATTATGCAACGAAAATTAACCCGTTCGAACAACCAGATGATTGCCGGAGTATGTGCCGGAATCGCCGAATACGTAGGTTGGGACATTACCCTGGTCCGTGTCATTTATGCCATTTTATCGGTTTTCTCCGCTGGATTTCCGGGATTGCTACTGTATATTATATTGTGGATTGTGATGCCGAAATTCTAATTATTAATTGTTAATTATTAATTGTTAATGGGGGAGGCCGCCAGCAAAATGCGCAGCACGTAGCGCCAACTAGCGCAGCGCTACCCGGCGAACCTCTAACTTAATAAAAACAAAAACATGCCCTTCTCCCTCACCTCCGATTACCGTCCTACCGGCGATCAGCCGGAAGCTATTCGTCAGCTGGTGGAAGGTCTGGATGCTGGTGTGGCGTTTCAGACCCTGCTCGGTGTGACCGGATCGGGGAAGACATTTACCATTGCCAATGTGGTAAATGAAGTAAAAAGGCCCACATTGGTATTAAGTCACAATAAAACACTGGCCGCACAGCTCTACAGCGAATTTAAGGGCTTCTTCCCGAACAATGCCGTGGAGTATTTCGTGTCGTACTACGATTATTATCAGCCCGAAGCGTATATCCCGCATACCGATACCTATATCGAAAAAGACTTATCCATTAACCAGGAAATTGAAAAATTACGACTTTCGGCTACTTCTTCATTATTGTCGGGGCGGCGCGATGTGCTTGTGGTTTCGTCGGTTTCGTGCCTCTATGGTATTGGTAATCCCGAAGATTTTACTTCCAACGTAATTGAAGTGCAGAAAGGGCAAAAGCTGGTGC
Organism: uncultured Paludibacter sp.; assembly: GCA_964559265.1. Lineage (GTDB taxonomy): Bacteria > Bacteroidota > Bacteroidia > Bacteroidales > Paludibacteraceae > Paludibacter. The sequence continues at coordinate 63,743 of CAZLHC010000013.1, forward strand.
GTAATGCGTTTCTTCGCAACCTGGTGGAGAGCTTGTATACCCGCAACGATCTGGAACTAAACCGCGGTAATTTCAGGGTAAAAGGCGATACGGTCGACATCTTTCTGGCCTACACCGATCATATTCTACGCGTAGTGTTTTGGGGTGACGAAATTGATGAGTTGCTCACCGTGGAACCCATCAATATGAAGGTAACGGGCAGCTTTGATGCCTACCGGATTTATCCGGCCAGTATTTTTGTGACTACCAAAGAACGGATTGCCCAGGCTCTGTATTACATCGAACGAGATCGCGACAGGCAGGCTGAATTTTTTCGATCGGTTGGAAAGGACTACGAAGCAAAGCGTATCTACGAACGGGTAAGTTACGATATTGAAATGATCAGGGAGCTGGGTTATTGTTCGGGAATCGAGAATTACTCCCGCTATTTCGATGGTCGTGAACCGGGAAGCCGGCCCTATTGCCTGCTCGATTATTTCCCCGACGATTACCTGATGGTGATCGACGAAAGTCATGTTACCATTCCGCAGATCCGGGCGATGTTCGGGGGCGATGCCTCCCGGAAACTGAACCTGGTGGAATACGGATTTCGACTGCCGGCAGCCCGCGATAACCGTCCGCTTAAATTTGAGGAATTTGAGCAGCTCACTCCCCAAACTATTTACGTTTCAGCAACTCCGGCCGATTACGAATTGCAAAATTCGCAGGGTGTAGTGGTCGATCAGCTTATTCGTCCTACCGGTTTGCTCGATCCGATTATCGATGTTCGGCCGAGTTTAAATCAGATCGACGATTTGATGGAAGAAATTGCCATTTGTACCGAGCGAAACGAAAGGGTGTTGGTTACAACCCTTACCAAACGGATGGCTGAGGAACTCACCGATTACCTGTTGAAGTTGGGGGTGCGATGCAATTACATCCATTCGGATGTGACGACGCTCGATAGGGTACAGATTATGGAAGACTTGCGCAGGGGAATATACGATGTTCTGGTGGGCGTCAATTTATTACGCGAAGGCCTTGATTTGCCTGAAGTGTCATTGGTGGCGATTCTCGATGCTGACAAAGAAGGATTTCTTCGTTCGCACCGTTCGCTTACCCAGACAGCAGGTCGTGCCGCCCGGAACCTGAATGGTAAGGTGATTATGTATGCCGATAAAATTACCGATAGTATGGCCAAAACGATTGCCGAGACAAGTCGTCGTCGCGAAAAACAATTGGCCTACAATCAAAAACACGGCATTACTCCCCAGGCGATTATTAAAGGACATCGTTCGGCACTTGGAAGAGGAGAGCCCGGAGCATACATCGAACCCGACGATCGTGCCAACATAGCTGCCGATCCGGTGGTAGAGCACATGAATAAACCGGCGCTCGAAAAGGCTATTTCACAAACTAAAAAAGCCATGCACGAGGCTGCCAAAAACCTCGACTTTCTCGAGGCGGCCCGACTTCGCGATGAAATGATGCGGCTGGAGGCCCGGTTAGGAGGGTTGTGATTTTATCTTTTGCCTGTCATTACGATGTGATTGACTGGTTTTGAATGTATTGTCGAAAATCTTGTCCGCCTATGCGATGAATTGTTGCTTCTGAAAGAAAAACTTTAAATTTTCAAAACCTTTACATTTATTAAGTGTTTTATAAGGTAAGCACTCGGTTTAAATCAATCAACTGATAATTTGCCCTATGAAACGAGCATGTAAACACTTCACATCCAAGGTTATGGTAATGCTTACATGCGAGTTCCATACGACCACTAAAAAAAGTAATTGCCGTATGAAAACCTATGTTAGTGTATTTTGTAGTTTAATCTTAACTACACTTACAGCTTTTTCGCAGCATGCCGGATTCACCAAACAAGAATTGCCTTCACTGAATACCGGTCGTATTGATGCCCGCGCAGCACTTGTGCCCGACGGGCGTGTAGTTGTTTTTGGTGGCCACATTCCGGGTTTTCACCGGTCTAACACCGCCGAAAGTATCAAAAAGGGTGAAGTAGCCTGGACTTCATACACAATGAACGATTATCGCGACAATAGTGCCATTGTACATCTGGGAAATTCACGTTATTTACTGGTTGGAGGTATGTCGTCGAGCCTGGGAGTCGGGCAATTGGCAAGCACCGAGATTTTTGATGCCACCACCAACCAGTTTACGGCTGCCTCTTCGATGAATGTAGCGCGCGGAAACTGCAGGGCTGCATTGTTGGGCAGTGGCAAAGCCCTGGTTGTTGGTAACTGGTATGCCAATGCTACGAAAGCAGAAGTGTACGATCCGGCAGCCAATACTTTTACACTCTCTTCGGCGATGGTGAAAGAGCGAGCTAGTTGCTATATAGTTCCCTTGCCCGATGGAAATGCAATTGTGATGGGTGGCACCGGTTCGAGGGGAGGTGATGTCGAGAATGTTGAGTTTTTCAATGCTACTACGCTTACTTTTCATGAGCTTCGAACCAATTTGGTACCCAAGGAGACAGGGTGGATTTTTAATACTTTGTTTGCTGCAGCTTTTACGGGGCCTGAAGAACGGATTATTGACGATTATTTTTATTTTCCGGCTGTTAAATATTTAGCTGCCGGAGCGCGACTGCACCAAATTTTTGCCCTTAACCTCAAAACCTACGAAATTCTGCCGGTTGTAACTGATCAGCAGGAATTACGGTACGATCCGGCTATGGGCGATACCATTAGTTACCAATTGATCGGAAATATTTTTGTTAATAAACAGCAAAAGCTAATTTATTTCTGGGGATTTAATAAGAATACAATCCAGGGAACCAGTGCAGGGTATGCATTGTATTCGGTCGATATTGCAACTGGTAAAGTAAACAAGCCCACAAGTTTTGAACGATTGGATTTTGATCCATCGATAAGCAGTGGCGGAATTACACATGATGGAGAGATAATTGTTGCGGGTGGAAGAATTACTAACAATTATGATGCACATCCGATGTGTTTCAGAGCAGTTCCACAAATCTTAACCGGAATTGCTGATGAAGTCAGGGCAAAGGAGAGTGATCTAAAAGTGGAGATGGAAGGTAACAACTTAAGGGCCTACTATTCAGGATTGCCTGCCGGTTCTCACCTGCTCACCGTATTCGACATAAATGGTCGGATTGAGAAGCAGGTGGAAGTTAGCTTGTATGAAGGGAGTAATACCGTGAATGTACCAGTGAATCTTTCGAAAGGAGTTTATTTGCTTCGTTTGAATACTCAAAATGTACGATTTATAGTGCATTGAACTGTAGAACCGGAACATAAGTTGTTTGTATTTTACGACTAAATATCCTAACGTACGATTTAAAGTGTATTAATTTGCTGAACCAGTTTTGCCGGGTCGTCGACCGGTGCACTGCATACCTTATTACGGCAGATAAAAGCGCGGGTGGTTCCCGGGAAAAACTTTTCGGAAAGTAAAGGTAATTGGCTTTCCGAAGGTGATGCGCATAGAACAAGGTTTGGTTGATACTGTTTCCGGACTTCTTTTGCCCATTTTTCGAAATCGGGGCCCACAATGGCAACCTCGATTAATCCTTCGGTCATCATCAACGCCAAACGGGCCCAATTAGCATGGTAGTAAATGTTGGACTTTACATCATCGCTCACCAGCTTCAACATCGAATGGGATTTTTGCTGGTATTCCGTTTTTTCGATCAAAGTTCCCAGTACAAATAAATTAATGGCCATCTCGGAATTTGACGCCGGAATTACGTTGTCGTTAATTTCTTTCATTCTGGCAATCAATCCTTTACTTCGCTGGTGGGTGTAAAATAAAAGAGGAGATACAGGATCGTTGAAATTCTCAAGGCAATAATCGGTAAGTCGTTGGGCTATGTTCAGGTAGTTTTCGTCGAAAGTAGTTTGATAGGCTTCTATCAATGCAGCAATTAAAAATGCATAATCGTCGAGCATTCCATCAATCGACGATTGCCCCGCTTTGAAATTTCGGTGCAAGCTCCCATCGGGTTGAAGAAAGGAGTTTAAAACAAATTCTAACTGTTGAGTTGCAAGGGTTTTGTAATGGTCGGAAAGGTTATGGTTGCCCGTTCGTGACGCAGTAAACAATGCTTTTATCATAAGTGCATTCCACGAGCAAAGAATCTTATCGTCGAGCGCGGGTCGAACCCGAAACTGACGATGGTTTAGCAGCTGTTTGCGGAGCTGTCGAAGATGGTTCTCAAATTCGGTTGAATAATGTTGGTGGTTAAGAGCATGTAGTTTCAGAGAGTTTTTACGAAGAAGAATATTTTTTCCTTTTTCCCAGTTTCCTTCGGTCGAAATATGAAAAACTTCTTTAAACAGGGTTGCATCGTTGCCCAACAATGCCTCAATTTCATGCTCTTTCCACACGTAGAACCGGCCTTCTTCACCTTCCGAATCGGCGTCAATGGCTGAATAAAATCCACCTTCGGGATGTAAAAGCTCCCGTTCGACAAACCCGATGGTTTCGTCGGTTATTTGACGATACAGACTGTGGCCGGTATACAGATAAGCATGTGCAAAAAGGGATATCAATTGTGCATTGTCGTACAGCATTTTCTCGAAATGGGGCACATGCCAACGTTCGTCGGTTGAGTAGCGGGCAAATCCACCACCAAGGTGATCATAGATTCCACCCCTGGCCATGTTCGTTAATGTGGAATTAACAGCCCTAAGTGCCTCTTCATTGGATGTGATTTGATGAAAATGAAGTAGATATTCCCACATAGAAGGCATTGGGAATTTCGGAGCCCGTTTTTCTCCACCATAGCTGAAGTCAATTTTGTGTCGGTATCGGATAAAAGTCTCGTGGAGTTGTTCTATGTTTATTGGAGCCTGATTTACAGCTAGTTGTGCCGATGATATGTTCAACGGGTCGTCGGCTGGTTGAGTTGGTGATTGATTGGAAGCAATAATGCCCCGGGTGATTTGATCGGCTGCATTTCGGATGGTGTCGGGTTCGAGTTGCCATAGCGATGCTAATTGGTTAAGCAGATCAATCCAGTTCGCTTTTGGGAAGTAAGTAGCAGCATAAAAAGGACTTCCATCGGGCAATGCAAACGCATTTAGCGGCCATCCGCCTCTTCCGGAGATGAGATGCGCAGCCTGCATATAGAGTTGATCCACGTCGGGACGTTCTTCGCGGTCGACCTTAATGCATAAAAAGTTTTCGTTCATTATACGGGCAACTTCCAACTCTTCAAAGCTTTCGTGTTCCATCACGTGACACCAGTGGCAGGCAGAATACCCAATGCTGATGAGCAACATTTTATTGGTTTCGATTGCTTTTGCAAGCGTTTCGTCGTTCCATGCATGCCATTCCACGGGATTGTGGGCGTGTTGGAGCAGGTAAGGGCTGGTTTCGTGTTGTAGTAGGTTCATTTACGAAGTGGTTTACTACATAAATGCTTTTGAGGGGGAGATTGTTTAGTGGGCGTTGCGCTTCGCTTCACTAACGGGGCGTTACGCACTTCGTGCTTCACTAATGAGCGTTGCGCTTCGCTTCACTAGAGGTAAAGCGCGAAAAGCTTTATGCAATCCGGTAGCGTAGCGAAGCGCAGCATTCACTAGTGGAGCACGAAGTGCGTAACGCTCATTAGTGAAGTGCGAAGCACGCAACGCCCCGTTAGTGAAGCGAAGCGCAACGCCCCGTTAGTGGAGCACGAAGTGCGCAACGCCCCGTTAGCGAAACGAAGTGTAGCGCCCCCCTCCCCGCTAACAAAAAAAATCCCACATTTCTGCGGGATTTTTTTATTGAAAATGATTTTGAATTGACTGAAAGCGGATTATTCAGATACAACTTCAAATGCTACTTCTACCGAAACTTCTTTGTGAAGCTTCAAAGTGGCTTTGTACGAACCAATTTCTTTTACGGGTTCTTTCAGTGCAATTACCTTGCGGTCTACAGTGAAACCGGCTTTTTCAAATGCATCTGCCAACTGAATTGGACCCACAGCGCCGAAAATTTTACCAGTTGTGCTGGTTTTAGCACCTACTGAAAGTGTAATGTCTTTTACTTTTTCAGCCAGTTCAAGAGCTTCGTTTTTGATACGTTCCAGTTTGTGGGCACGCTGACGGTTGTCTTCAGCCAACATTTTCTTTGCCGATTCGGTAGCAAGAACTGCCTTCTTCTGAGGAATCAGAAAGTTACGTCCGTAACCATCCCGAACTTTTACGATATCGCCTTTGTAACCTAAGTTGATTACGTCTTCTTTTAAAATGATTTCCATATTCGTTCCTCCTCTTTTTTATTTCATCATATCAGTTACATAAGGAAGCAGAGCCAAATGACGGGCGCGCTTTACTGCCTGAGCTACCTGACGCTGGAATTTCAACGAAGTTCCGGTAAGGCGACGGGGAAGAATTTTTCCCTGTTCGTTCAGGAATTTCTTCAAAAATTCAGGATCTTTGT
>CAZLHC010000014.1:0-65440 GCA_964559265.1 uncultured Paludibacter sp.
TTTTGTGCGATTACCTCATAAATAAAGCTTTTGCGAAGTGCGAAACATTAGTAAATAACATATCGAACGATTGACCATAGTTGGTAGTTACCCAAATGCTGTTTTCGCTTCCCAGGTAAAGAGTACCCGAGTAATTAGGATGTGTAACCACATTACTTCGCAGCGCACCATACTGGTCCATGTTGGGATGTTTACTAAAAATAAACCGACCTTCGGAGCGACTTTCGGCAGTGCGGGGAAGAACCCATCCATCGCCCAAATCATCGAAAGCAACATGCCTCGATTTTCCTTTCAACAACCAACCGGTTGGCGACTCGGCACCTCCCATACGCAACGCTTTATTTCCATAAAAATCGGTAATAGCTGTATTTCCATTGTGATAACGTCCACCTACAATAATATCTTCATTCCAGCCCTGATCGAATCCCCACATATCGGAACCGATTAATCCATCGTTAAGAGGGAAAAAGTTAGTCTGTAAATTAAAATTATCTTTCGAAAGATTGATCCCACCATCGGTAGTAACCCAGGTATCGCCATTCGATAAAATCTTCATATCCTGAATATCGGGGTGAATCGAGAAGTTACCGTAGTAACCGCCAACCGCGGTAAATGAACTTCCTCCGGTTACCGATTTAAACAGTGTAGTAGTACCGGCATATACCATATTTTCGTTCAACGGCGACACTTCCAGTACCAGGTCGAAATAACCCTGACCGTTATCCATTTGAAGAGCCGAAGTTTTACCCGTTGCGCGTTTTACCCAGGTCCAGGTATTATTAGCATACGTTCCTTTGTAAATGTAAGGTACACCATTGTTGTTGGCGTCCTTGCTCAGGAAAACGGCGTACATCACATTCGGATTTTTGGGAGTTACTGCCAGCAAACCACCCGACGATTGCGGAATATCGGTAGGGAAAGTAGCAATTTCGGCAAATGAACTTCCATCGTTGGTCGACTGTATGATCCGAAAGAAGTTGTCGCTGGTTTGTGTCAACGCAAAAAGAGTATCGGGACTTCCTGGTTTCAATTCAATATCCCAGCTGTCCTGAAACGACTTACGCGACCAACTCACACCCCGGTTTTCCGAAATATACACACCGTTGTTGGTTGAAGCAAGAATTCGTGATGGACGAGTGGGGTCGAGTTTCATACGGTTGGCATAAAACGACGCTGAAGTACGTGCCCAGGTTGCACCACCATCAAAACTGCGGTGAACAGTGTTTCCGGCAGCCACATATACCGTATCGGGATTCGAAGGATGAACAGCAACAGCCGAAACACCACCACCAAACACATACTTCAATCCTAACAATTGCCAGGTTTTACCTCTGTCGGTCGATTTATTAACAAAACTGGTTTCGGTACCTGCATAAATAACATCAGGATTCGATTCCGAAACATCCATCGAATATACATTCACCTGCCAGGGAGCTGCCTTGGGCAGATTATCATTTACATTATCGCGCAACCAGAACGTTTGTTTAGGGCCCCAAAAAGTCCAGGCCGAACCGTTATCGTTGGAGGGAGCTTTCATACGCTGGAGCTGGGTCGATTGAGCCCGGCGAAGATTGTCAGTAATTTTCTGAGGATCGGGCAACGCGATAGTTCCATCGTAATCAACAAATGGTTCCATATGGCGCCTCCATAATTTATAATACCTGATTAAAGGGGTTTTAACACCTTTGTTTGCCATTTCCCAACGGGCAAATGCGGTATTAATAGCGTTGAAATTAACCGGATATTGGTACAACATTTTTCCCCAGTCGGGCATATCGTCGGAATATTCAGGTTTCAGAATTTTTTCTACCGATGGTAGTTCATCATAGGGAGTAAATTTCGATTGCGGGGAATTCTGACTGAATCCCTGCAAGGCAAAAAGCATAAGAAAAAGTAAAAGAGAAATTTGTTTCATAACTCACAATATTTAATTAATGGTAATTTTAGCTATACGATTATCGGCCTTTACAAGGTAAATACCTTTCTGAAAGGTTTTGTAGGTTTGATAAACCTGACGGATACCAAGTGAATCAAAGACTTCCACCTGGTGTGCATTTTCAACTATTATTCTGTTATCAGCCGAATAAATAACCGGCTGATTGGTTTCCATACTCGTAAGGTCTGTCGGCAACAACGGTTTAATCTGCCAACCAGTTCCGGTGGCACGTACGCCATCGCGGGTAATTGCCCCGGGAGTTACAATGGATTGCATCGGAATTGGGAAGATACGACTTTTGTTTGAGGTTGAACTTCCCCGTATTTCCCAATCAAGGTATTCCTCGTTGAAACTCAATTTGTACACATGGGGAGTTGGAGCCATGTCGACCGGAGTACCCGCTCCTATCCAGTAGTTCGACTTGCGGTTACGAATCTGAACCAATACGGCTTGTTCGCCTTCAACCGGATTGATCGACGTAAAATACCATTGACCGTTAGTATCGACCGCTTCATCCGAATGCATTAATTTATTGGAAGCTCCATGATAGAGCTGGCGCCCGGCAAATTTGGCCGATTGAATGATATAATCGGATCCTGCCACAGGATATGCCAGTGTGGAGCGGAATACAGCCAGGGCATTATCGATGCGGGCTTGTAAAGCTGTTGCCTGCGCAATGGTTGAAATCGTATTTATACTATCGACTGGTAGATCGAGAAGTACAAGCGACTGTCGTGCTTCGGCACTGAACGTACCGGGCATTTGTATTTTTCCGGCTGCATACACAGGATAAGTAAGACATTTCCGTACTGTTGCTAATGAAGAATGAAGCCGGTTCATTTCTGCTTCCAGAAACGGTACAAAAGCGAACATCCCGCTGTTGCCATCGAGCGGGTCGGCCCACAAATTGATGGAGTATTGTTGTCCGGCTGCCGCTAAGTTCATGTACAATGTGGGATACTTCTTACTCCGGATAGAATAGTGCCGCAGCGAACCATTCTCCTGGAATTTTTCAGCAATCACAAAATCGTAATACCTGCGGGTTGTATCATAGGTCCAACGACCGGTATTGCCGGATGCCGTAGCCGTTGAATTAACCGAGCCATCGGGATAAGCTTTATTAACCAATGCAAAGGAACCCGGATTTGCAGGATCTTCGACGAGTGCCCACCATTGATACACATAGTTGGCAGCCGACTCGGCAGCCTGTGTATTCGACCAGAGTCGATTTACGGCCGAACCGGTGTTGGTTGCGTTTATGAGGGGCGAACCCTGAGCCAGCAGTTCGATGCATTTTCCGGCACGAAGGTCGGAGCTGGCTGAAATTAACCGAAACCAATGATATTCTTTATCACGGCTAACAGCTGGCAATATTTTTGGCAAATCGATCATATAATGATTTCCATACTTCCAGCCTTTGAGTTGATACAGCGTTATATCGGTACGAATACGATTTTTAAAATCGGTAAAATTTTTACTTCCGGCGGGAGTCCATCCCGTTTCGGCTACAGCTGCCAATCGCGGCAACATGAGGTATTCGAGTACTTCGTTCTGGTACACATGTTCGGTCCAGAAATTTGCCTGAACACCCTTGTAATAAGGTCGTTGAGCGGCAGTTGCATCCGAAGGAACCGGCTCAAAAGCATACACTGCCTCCAGCGTTTCCGAACCATTTCCCTGCGAAAAAGGTTCACCCGGGCCCGACCATTGTTTCCGGTTGATATAATAAGGAATCTGGGGAGTCATTATTACATCCAGTTTTTTATCAGCAGCCAGCTTGCTTTGGTTATACCAATTGATCCACGACATTATGGTTACGTTCGAACCTGTAAGGTCGCCACCCAGCGTTTCGTTCCAGGCAACTACCCTCCGACGGTCGGCAGGATCGGTTTTCTCGGCCAGATAGGTTTCGATTTGTTTGAAAAAATGTGTCTGCAAATCGCGATAGTTGGTTGAACCAAGCGACTTAAGCAAAGCCTGACATTCTGCATTATTTTGCCAGGCATTGGTTGGACATTCATCTCCTCCAATATGAATATACTGATAGGGAAATAAGCTTATCAGCTCATCCAGAATGTCTTTCACAAACTTAACGGCTTCCGGATTAGCCACATTCAGCACATCGTACGAAATGCCATAGTCGGTCCACACTTCATGGGTTGCACCCGGTGTACAACTAAATTCAGGATAGGCTGCCATTGCTGCCTGCATATGTCCGGGCATATCAATTTCGGGTACTACCTCTATAAAACGATCTTTTGCATAGGCCACAATTTCTTTAATATCTTCCTGAGTGTAAAAGTAAGGTCCATAAGGAATATAATCGTAATAGGTAGTGGCTTCGGGATTTCCTCACACTTGTTGATCCTTCCGGCTACTTCCAATTGAAGTGAGTGGGGGGTATTTCTTGATTTCGATGCGCCACCCCTGGTCTTCGGTCAGATGCCAGTGGAAACGATTCATTTTGTAGGTTGCCATCATATCGAGAACCCGTTTTATTTGTTCCTTATCGAAAAAATGTCTTCCTACATCGAGCATAAATCCACGCCAGCCAAATCGTGGCTTATCGGCTATGGTACAAATTGGCAACGACCAGGAAGCATTGGCAGGAACTTCAACACCCGCTGAAAGCTGGGCCGGAAGTAATTGCCGGAGCGACTGCAGAGCATAGAAAAAACCAGCTGCAGTGGTGGCAGTTACCTTGAGCTTCGACGCTGATATTTCAATTTTATATTCTTCTGATGTCAACCCAACACTCTTATCAAATTCAATAACAGCTCCGGTTGATGCCAACTCAATTGATTTATTTCCAAAGGTTTTCAATTCATCAACAAAGTCGAGAATAACCTGCTTTGCTGTATCCGATAATTGCTCTGAAACCGACACTACCAGGGAGGTTCCGAGGTTTAAATCTCCGGTTCCTTTTACAACACTTAATGGTTTTGGAGTCAAATCGACTTGTGCAACAGCCGGAAAGAAAATGAGCAGAATGGTAAATAAGAATAGTGTTTTTCGCATGTACATTTACTTTTTAATAAGCGGTAGGTGCTACTGTCTACAATACAGAATCACCTACCGCTCATTATGTTATTTAATTTTCAATTCTTTAACCGTTGATGCAGGTCCGTATTCAATGTATAATTGGTATTTTCCTTTTTTCAGATGATGTATCGGGATAGCGGCCGGTGAACTGTATTCGTAGGCATCTATCACTTTTTTCATGCGACGGTCCATTACCAGCACTTTTGCCGTTTCGCCGGTAGGTAATGCAATTCGAACAGCCTGTTTATCTGAAGTAAAATAGACGGCAGCATTGGCAAGTTCATCGGCATAATTCAGGGGAGCCGGGGCCGATTCGGGTGCATTCGTTACAGTTACTTCCAACGGTGTTCCGGATGCATTTACCGGTTCAATGTTCACCACGTAATTTTGCTGCATCGCTTTACCTTTCATATCTAAATCGATAAGTACCTCGCCACTTTGTTGAGCAGCTCGCAAAGTGGTATTATCGAAATAAAACTCAATAACCTGAGGTGTTGAAGAACCGGTTACAGATACGTTCATCATAAAACCACTGTTGGCCGGCACCGAAGCATCGGTGGAAGTTACCCACGGATCTTTATCCAAAGCCCGTGCTGCCGGATCGTATTTTCGCAGCTGAAAGCGCTTACTACCGGTTGAAAAAGTATAACCGAGTGCAGACAGATTACTTGCCGCGGGCGACCGCAAATCGGCCACTGCTGTTGGAAACGAGAGCATAGTCCATTCGGAGGGTACAAAGCTGAATTGCAACGTTAGTTTATCGACCTGAACTACTCCCGATTGCACCAGCAATTGCCCGGATGAATTTTTATCGGCCATCACTAGTAGTTCGCGTATATGGGTCGAACCTGTCAGAACTACCGAATCGTTTTTTTGAATTTCCAACCGTTCGATAACTTGTTGGGCAATGACTCCGGTACTGCTGAGCAGTACCAGGAGGGCTATATATATTACTTTTGTCTTCATTTTATTATTGATGAATGATTATTTTACCACTTATCCTTTTAGAATCATTGTCAACCGTTATGGTATAAATACCCGATGGAAGTTGCGTACTCCAGTGTGAAGTAGTTGCAGTTTCGCTAACCACTCTGCGTCCGCTCAAATCGTGAATGGTAATACTTGCACCTTCACTAACTCCATTCACATGACAAGTCGAATATTCGGCCCATACATTCACTCCGGTTTCACGCAGGTCGTCGAGGGAACTAATTGTTGTTACTCGTACTTTAAAACGACTTTCGTTAATACTGGTTGAAGCCGGCAGATCGAGCGTATACAAATCGCCAATGGTAGTTATCGGAAGTGATGTTCCGGTTACTTCATCAACAAATTGCAGGGTGGTTGACGGACCTAATTTGGCTTTGGAGATTCGGAAAGTATAGGTTCCTGCTTTAAATGTTCTTAGACCTAACTGAACATCGGTAACTTCAGGAGGTAAACTCTGAATCGAATAGCGGTTAGCATCCTTAATCGAATAAAACTGAGGAAGTATAATGTCCATTCCCGGAATTTTCGGAGCATCTTCGTCGAACACATATTCAGGACTGGCCCCTACTTCAAATCGAACAGCAGTCCGATCGTACATTTCGCCATTGTAAAGCAAGTCGATTGCAACTTCCTGCATCTGCGACATTACAAAATAATCGGTATTCTTCCGGTTGTACTGACGGGCTTTTCCCGCAGCATGCAACTCGAGTTGTGCATCGTCCTTATGCGCCTGAACAAGGAAAGGTTCAAACGGTCGAATCCACATTTCGCTATCGAAATAACGGGTATCGTAGGTCAAATGATTTTTCGAAACCGGATGGAAACGGTACATAAATGCCGACACACTATCGCGACTTTGATTTTCTTTCTTACTCATCAGGAAATTAAGCAGATACGGATTACCTACCGAATTCCAACCCTGAAGCATCGGATTTGTAGCCTTTGCCATTTTGAGTTTCGGTACTGAATAATCGGACGATGAAGTAAGGTAACCGGTTCCGATCGAAACGGCTCCGTTGAGGTCGCCTGTAACTTTCAGACGCACCGAATCGTCGATGACACCCTGAGTTAATTGTGCTTTAACATTCAAAGTGAGCACTTCGCGGGTCGCAGTAATCTGATGGGCCGAACTACCGTTTACTAATTTCAGATCCAACACCGGCTCAAGGGCGACCTTCATCACGAAAGGTTGTGCTGATGCGCCAACCAGGGTAAGCTGAAAATCGTTATATGCCAGTGGATTGATTTTCGAACGGTCGATTACCAACGTGCGGGTAACAGTCGAAGCATCCGAAAATTCCAATTCAGCATTATCAAACCTGGCAATTTCCGACTCCCGGACTATAAGATCTATGGTCCCCCCTTTACGGTCGGAAGTACGTTGAAAAGTCACAGGAATTCCTAAAGCGTTGTTTTTAAGAATAACCCGATTATCGGCACTTCCCTGTACCGACATGGTAACTACCGGAAGAGTTGCAACATTGGTCATCCAGATTCCTTCAAAAGCAGTTGTGAGTTCCGATGCCCGTACACGTACGGTAACAATTCCGTCACGTTGCGCTGTTGCTTTTGCCTTTACCATAAATACTCCCTGAGTACCCATTGTACGAAGTGCCAGTGTAAGCTCATCGCCCTTCAGTATGGAAGTATGCCGGCAACTGAAACTTATCGAATCGGTTGTTTTTGTAAAGGTTTGATTATTCAGGTATGCCAGGCTGAAATAACCTTTCGTAACCGGCGACAACTCTGCCAACGAATAATTGTAGGGCAACCTACGGTACGACGACAAATAGTACTTACCAATTACGGAAGATGGCAACTGAACAGAGGTCATTTCAGTGGTATCGGTTAGTGCTGTACCAGTGTATGAAGCTTGTTTGACTACAGTATATGGGAAAGTCGAGAGTTCGTTCGTATTTACATTTCCTCCGAAGACCATAGCTGCATTCGTACGCAATTCGACAGGAATTCCGTTTTCGTTGCGGGCATCCATCGTCAAATTAGCAACTAAACCAGTTTCATCAATATAAACTCGCTGATGCATAAACTTCATCACCTCGTCGTCGCTTAGCGAACGGCTAAACAACACTACCTGATCAAAAGCACCCTTAAACCAGGTATCACCTTCTGAATTACGACCCAGCATGAGCGGACTCAACACCCGGGTGCGGCTCATAGCCCGGGAACTGGTGAACTTCTTACCATTCAGGTAGAACGAAATCGACGAAGGAGTAGTGACCATAGCAATATGCATCCAGCGACCAATATCCGAAGAAGTAATCATCAGTCCGGTTGGCAATCCCCAACTCCAGCTTTCTTCGTTCCAATGACAACGGATTTCGCCCTGTTGCAAATGAATACCAGTGGTAGCGCCACCTCCACGGAAGAAAATCAGTGGACGAACCGCAGTTTCGGTAAGCATTGCCGGATCGTCGATACGAACCCAACCCATCATGGTTACAGTATTCGAATTATTAAGGGCAGCATAATCCGACGAAGATCCTATAGTAGCGCCACCTCCGTTAAAACTAAGTGCACTACCCTGCCCTGCTGGTACAATTTTGTTTTGAATACTCATTTCGTAGGGAATCATCCGGGTATCTTCACCCTTCAAAATCACCTGATGAACTGAATTAAAATCTCCCAGCGAATCGGCATTTATTTCCAGTGAGGAGGTAGCCTCCACAGCACCGTTGAATTGCAGACTACCGGGAAATACAAACGAACCAGTACTTAATACAGTATAAGGTGCAGTAGGTGCAGCAAGCGATTTCATCAGAGTGGCCTTGTACGGAACTGTCGAAATTCCTTCACGGAAAACCTGAATTAAGCCCTGAGCAGTTGCATTGGTAACCGTTAGTGCAATAGCAGGTTTAGTTTTAACGAATGTAATCAATTGTCCGTTTACGTCCGATGCTTTTACCTTTACAACAATTGCCTTTTTTGAAGCATCCAGTTGAACTTTGCCAATTTCTTTCCAGATGGCCTCTTCCCGGTCCGACGAAGCCATATAGACACTCTCTCCTTCGTACGATGCTCCATCGGGAAGATAACAATTCATTTCAATGCTGTCGGTCGAAAGTGGAGTGAAAAACAGATCCAGCTTATAGGTAAATGGTGCCACTTCAAAATGCTCCGGACTCATCCCCCGGATATTGGAAGCAGTATATACATTGTCGAACCTGCTTATATTCAAAGGAATTGTACGTGAATTATTCATTTTAACATCCACAAGTTTCACCGTACCACTGTTGATTTCCTGTAAAGAAGTTGTAAGGGTATCGTAAACGGTATGAGAAGCTGCAATTGCCTGAGGCATCTCCGGATAAGTTACCTGTGCACGAATACGCGAACGAATCGGGGTGCGGGTAAGCAAATCGGCTTGTTGCCCGGTAACCGATGCGTTAAACGAATTGTAATACACTAAGTTATCGTCGCCAGGGGCAGGTTGTGAGCCCATAGCACGACGAATTTCTTCCAACGAAAGCGATTTTTTCCAGATTTTCAATTCGTCGACGGTTGCATTCGCAGCATTGTATTCGTAACTGTCGGCCAGCAACGACAAGGGCTGTGTACTGTTTAAACCGGCTTCCTGAATACGTCGTATCTGATTTGCTTTCAACATACCATTTACATACATACGAATGTTACCGGTTCGTTCGACGGTGAGAGCAATATGATGCCATTTGTTGGCAGCAACCGACCCTGCATTTACCGAAATATCCTGTGAGATAGCGGTTTCGTAGGTTGGTTGTGCGATTTCTGATTTTGGAGCGTACTTCAATACCAGGTTACCTCCCGAAAGACCCAACACCCAACCTTGCTGGTCGCGGGTCTCCCATTTGCGATTTCCAATTAACACAGCACCATCCACCGATACCGGCTTCACCCATAATTCTACTGTGAAGTCGTTAAGGAAAAAATCGTGATGTCCTAAATCCATCCGACCGGTTGCGGTGGACCGAATGGCCCGTCCTGCTTCAAAAGTTATATCGGAAGAAACATCCGAACCTACCACCAAAACTTCCGACAAGGTACTTACATCGGGAGCTTCGCGGAGCGTTAACTTCAACTGAACCTTATCACCCGGTTTTACCGACGAGGAAGTAAAACTACGGAAAGGCGATGATTGCTGCACTACTCCGTTCACCATCCATTCGTAGGTGTAATACATCGGAATCTGCCAGTTGGTAGCGATACCAAACGTACGCAATCCATGTACATGCGAATTCTGACGAATCGGAAAGCCGTTTTTAAAGAAACGGTCCGAAGGTGTTTCAAGGTCGGCAATCCAAATACCACGACCATAATCAAAAATCATCATTTCCTGAGTGGCATAGTTGATTTCAGCTCCACCAAAAGCTGCCGGATTATAACCCTTCATCCAAAGTTCCCACTGCGTTGAACCGTTTTTCAATAAAAAGATACCACTTGCATTTGAAACAGCATATAAATCGCCACTTCCTTCGTGGAAATATAAATTATTAAACGAAACACCTCCGGGAATTCCACCGGCTACCGACGAAATTTTATTCCAGCTTGCGCCGTTATTCGTAGTTTTTAAAATTCCATGTGAATTATCGGCCAGGTAAATTTCCTGTACATTTTCCGGATTCACAGCAATACAGCTTCCGGTAAATCCTGCCAGTGTTGGCTTTGGAATCGTCGTATAGCTGGTACTTTCGTTGTCGAAACGTACAATTGCCCCATCGTTGCGTAACACGATCAGACTGCTACCTACCGTAGTATCGCGGCTGAGAGCAAAATCGCGCGTTGTTGCCGATGTATTTGAAACATTTATAGTAAGTGGTTCCACCGAACGTCCGATATCTTTTACCACACCCAGGTCGCGCTGATTTCCTTCAGGGCCAATAATGCGCTGGCTACGCCACAGGTACCAATTCCCGGTCGCCACATCGGCCTTTCCAAAACCTTCAATCCACGAATTTCCCCACGAAGTTCCCTCCAGGGTTCCACCGCCACCTCCCGAGAAATAAGTCTCGTTGCTTATCGGATTCAGTGCAGCAGTACTTCCCTCGTAGCCACGCCAGTGACCCCAGCGACCATAACGATAAGTCTGGGCATCAATATCTTGTGTATTTGCGATAATGGTCTGATCGCCAAATTCGTTTAATCGAGCTTTATAAATCAGAATCTGACCCATATCTCCCGATATATTGGTCCACTCGCCACCATTAATTTTCTTATCAATCATAAGCATACCACCATCCGATGCTCTGAAAACGCGTCCCGATGGTGTGGAATACATGGCGTGGTTATCGGCATTGTGTCGCGAACACGACACATGATACAGCTCACCATTGGGGTGAAAGCCTTTCATGCGGTTACCCCAGGCATATTCCGAAAAAGTTCGTCCACCATCAAAACTCTTTGCCGAACTCATTGTACATCCATACATCAGATTTTGATCGCGGAAGTTAATCGCAAAGCCACCCAGCCATCCGCCCGGAGCTTCGTTACCAAACACCTGCCCCGAACCAATTCCAGCTTTGGTATCCATTAAAGTAACCCAGGTCTGGCCTTTATCTTCGGAGAAAAACAAGGCTGAATGATGCGGACTGCTTGCCTTTTGACCCATGGCCACCCACATTTTGTTCGGATTACGGGGATCAATCTCCATAAACATAGGACCATCGGAATGAGGAACCGGGAAAGAAGTACCTTCGGAGCGCAATTGTGTCTTGTCGCGATTATAAACCTTAAAACTCATTCGTTCCAGGTTGTACTTGCCATTTACGTAGGCCATTCCATCGGTCGAACGTAAAATACCACGAGAGGTGGTTATATAAATTGTATTTCGATCTGCCGGATCGAATGCAAATTCCTGAAACCAAACCACCCGTGTACCATTGGTAGGGTGAATATCCATCTGTTCGGCTGTTGGAATAATCTGTCGCCAGCTAACTCCTTTATCATCGCTTATCCACAACTTACCATCCCAACCGGTATAGGTATTACGCTCTACCCCGATAAATTTCATCGTGCCGGCTGCGTCTTTAAAACCATATCCCCGCTTGAATCCTTTATGAGTTGCACCGGGAACCCGTGTCCAGTTTTGTCCTCCATCAAAGGTTTCATACACCGGATTTCCATTGCCCATGAACGCAAAAAAGTGATTCCAGTCGTCGGGATCCACCGGAATAGCATATCCGTTGGATTGCGAACGGTGAAAACGATCGGGAATCCGATCGGTTACCGGTTCCCAATTCCGGCCATTATTATCGGTTCGCCATATTCCATCACCGTCGGGAATTACCATCAACCGGTTCGAATCGGTAGGATGTGCCTGTATCCAGTGAATTCGACCACCCGAAGGAAACAAGGCATTGTGACGAAAATATCCCTTATTCCGAATGCCCTTCATGCGGTTGTCGGGTGTGTAAAACACACGGGGCTGGTATTCGTCGGCAGCAGCACCAAAAGCTGTGCGTATCTTCTGACTCATTTTCTCGTCATAATCAGGCTCTACGTATTTACGTAGCGTATCGTTGGGTACCAGCATATGCCAATAAGGCTTCCATTCTTTTGCATAGGCACTATACGAGGCAGTTCCACGCATTTTAGAACGGTTTTTTTCAGCAAAATCGTCGGTAATGCGGAAAATATCCCGCGAAGTCCAGCCTTCATCGGCCAATTTAAGATACAAACCCTCGTCGAGTAAATTGCCGGGTTGCGCCTTCTTGTACAACGAATCGGGATACGACTGCCTGAGTACTGCTGCCTTATCCCTTGTTTTCCTGTCGTTTGCTGCTCCGGTAACCAAACTGATGGTTATCAGCGAAGCAAGCACAAGATAAAAAGTAGGTTTTTGCATGATATAGAATTTATTTTGAAATGTAAAATCGAGAATCCGGTAACAAACCGATTACAAGGCGCAAATTTATTAATTAATTTTGAATTAAATAGCTATATAATAAATAATTTCGATAATTAACTACTATTTTTTGATACTTTATTTTCCTGAAATTGGTTAACTTTGCACGCTAATTAAAAAAACAGATAAAAAACATGCTTACAGCCGACGCGCTTACCGTCGAATTCGGGGGACAAACCCTCTTTTCCGACGTATCCTTTGTAATAAATGAGAAAGACCGGATCGCCCTGATGGGTAAAAACGGGGCAGGTAAATCGACCTTGCTAAAAATTCTGGCGGGAGTCAGGGAACCTTCCAAAGGCAAGATTTCGTATCCGAAAGGTACCGTGGTAGCTTATTTACCGCAACATTTACTATTGGAGGACAATCGTACGGTGTTTGAAGAAACGGCTACTGCTTTTTCGGCAATCAACGAAATGGAACAGCGAATTGAAGCCATTAACCAGGAATTAAGTGAACGAACCGATTACGAATCGGACAGTTACATGCAGCTGATTGAAGAAGTGTCGGCGCTGAGTGAGCAGTTTTACAGTATTGAAGAAATAAATTACGACGCTGATATTGAAAAAACCCTGATGGGATTGGGTTTTCAGCGCGACGATTTCCAACGAAAGACTTCTGAATTCAGCGGTGGCTGGAGAATGCGAATTGAACTGGCAAAAATCCTGCTTCGTCGTCCGGATGTGATTTTACTCGATGAGCCCACCAACCACCTCGATATTGAATCGATTCAGTGGCTGGAAGATTTTTTGGTAAATTCGGCTAAGGCAGTGGTTGTAATTTCGCACGACCGGGCTTTTGTTGACAATATTACCACCCGCACCATTGAGGTGACCATGGGTAGAATATACGACTACAAAGCAAATTATTCGCATTACCTGGAATTGCGTAAGGACAGAAGGGCTCAGCAACAAAAACAATTCGATGAACAACAGAAGATGATTGCCGAGACAAAAGAGTTCATCGAACGCTTTAAAGGCACTTATTCAAAAACACTGCAGGTTCAGTCGAGGGTTAAGATGCTCGAAAAGCTGGACATACTGGAAGTGGATGAAGAAGACACTTCTGCTTTACGGCTTAAATTTCCTCCTTCGCCCCGCTCGGGTAGTTACCCGGTAATTGCGGAAGCGGCAGGCAAATCGTACGACGGAAAAACCATTTTTGCCAATGCCAGCTTCATGATTGAGCGGGGTGATAAGGTTGCTTTTGTTGGAAAAAACGGAGAAGGAAAATCGACCATGGTAAAGATGATCATGAAAGAGTTGGAACATGAGGGCGAAGTAAAACTCGGTCATAACGTGAAAATCGGCTATTTCGCTCAAAACCAGGCATCGTTGCTCGACGAGAACCTTACCGTATTTCAAACAATAGATGATGTTGCCGAAGGAGATATCCGAACGAAAATAAAAGATTTACTGGGGGCCTTTATGTTTGGGGGCGACAACTCGTTTAAAAAAGTAAAAGTACTTTCGGGTGGCGAACGTACCCGTTTGGCGATGATTAAACTGTTACTGGAACCGGTAAACCTATTAATTCTCGATGAGCCCACCAATCACCTGGATATGCGCACAAAAGACATTCTGAAACAGGCTTTAAAAGATTTTGACGGTACTCTGATTGTAGTTTCACACGACCGGGATTTTCTGGATGGATTAATTACCCGGGTGTATGAATTCGGAGGAGGAAAAGTGATTCCGCACCTGGAAGGAATCTACGAATTTCTGGAGAAGAAGAAAATGGAAAGCATTAGCTTTTAATTGTTAATTATTAATTGTTAATTGTTAGGGGGAGTGTGTACTATCAACACCCCACCCTAATAATTAACAATTAATAATTAACAATTAAAAAAGACTCCATGCAACAGTCAGTCCGGCCATTACAATCGAAACCATGCTCATTAATTTTATAAGGATATTGAGCGACGGGCCCGAAGTATCTTTAAACGGATCGCCAACGGTATCGCCTACAACGGTTGCTTTGTGATTTTCCGATCCTTTACCGCCAAGATTGCCTTCTTCCACATATTTTTTAGCATTATCCCAGGCTCCACCAGCATTTGCCATGAAAATGGCCAACACAAAACCGGCACCTAAACCACCAATAAGTAATCCCAATACACCGGCAACGCCAAATATTACACCTACTACCACCGGCACCGCAATGGCCAGCAGCGAAGGAAACATCATTTCGCGCTGTGCGCCTTTGGTCGAAATCTCAACACAACGTGCGTAATCGGGCTCTGCCGTTCCTTCCATAATTCCTTTAATTTCGCGGAACTGACGACGAACCTCTTCTACCATACTTTGAGCGGCGCGGCCAACGGCATTCATTGTCAGACCACAGAACATGAAAGCCATCATCGAACCGATAAATACACCTACCAGCACTACCGGGTTCATCAGGGTTACGTTGTAATATTCCATAAAATCAGCAAACGAAGCCATTTTTATGGCAGCAGCATCCATCTTTATGGTTCCTACTAAAGCCAGTCCGTCGGATGCTGCATCGGCTATACGAACAAGAGCAATTTTAATTTCTTCGATATACGACGCCAGTAACGCAAGCGCAGTAAGTGCCGCCGATCCTATTGCAAAACCTTTACCGGTAGCTGCTGTGGTATTGCCAAGCGCATCGAGGGCATCGGTACGTTGGCGAACTTCTTTACCCAAACCGCTCATTTCGGCATTACCGCCCGCATTGTCAGCAATCGGTCCGTAAGCATCGGTAGCTAAGGTAATTCCCAGGGTGGAGAGCATACCCACGGCAGCAATTCCAATTCCGTAGAGTCCCAGACTCAGGTTCTCGCGCGACAGGTAGTCGGTCATCTCGAACTGAATAGCGCTCAGGTAAGCTAAGATAATTGCAAAACCAATGGTAATTACCGGAATAGCAGTAGAGATCATTCCCAAACCAAGCCCGGAAATAATAACAGTTGCCGGACCGGTTTTTGAACTTTCAGCCACTTTTTGAGTGGGACGATACGAATGTGAGGTGTAATACTCAGTGGACTGACCAATAATAATACCGGCGAGCAAGCCTACAATCACCGAAAATGAAATTCCAACCCAGTTGTGCATTTGTAAACCATAAAGTATAGCAAATGTTGATATGGCAATGAGCAGAGAGCTCACATTTACTCCCCTTCCCAGTGCCGATAATAATTCTTTCATCTTCGCTCCCTCTTTGGTACGTACCATGTAAATACCAATAATGGAAAGAATAACTCCTACCGATGCAATGAGCATGGGGGCAAAAATAGCCTTAGCCTGCATGTCCGGGTCCATTATAAAGGCCGATGCTCCAAGTGCAGCAGTTGCCAGGATTGAACCTGCATACGATTCGTAAAGGTCGGCGCCCATGCCGGCCACGTCGCCTACGTTATCGCCCACATTATCGGCAATAGTCGCCGGATTGCGAGGATCATCTTCCGGGATCCCGGCTTCTACTTTTCCAACCAGGTCGGCACCCACATCGGCAGCCTTGGTGTAAATCCCACCACCCACACGGGCAAACAAAGCCTGAGTTGAGGCTCCCATCCCGAAGGTTAGCATAGTAGTGGTGATGTAAATCATTTTATGCGCAGGATCCACATCTTCTACAAAATAATCGAGAACCAGGTACCACACCGAAATATCGAGCAACGCAAGCCCTACTACGGTTAGTCCCATTACAGCCCCCGAACGGAAAGCTACCTGCAAACCGCTGTTGAGCGAATGCATGGCTGCATTGGCGGTACGGGCTGAAGCATACGTAGCTGTCTTCATTCCGAAGAAACCTGCCAGTCCGGAGAAAAATCCACCCGTCAGGAAGGCAAATGGTACCCATGCATTTTGTAAATTAAAATAAGCCATCACCCCGAAAATAAGTGCCATAACGACAAACACAATCGTTACAATCTTATATTGCTGGCGTAAATAGGCCATTGCTCCCGTGCGGACGTGGAGCGCAATTTTTTTCATTGTATCAGTTCCTTCGCTTTCTTTCATCATCTGACGGAAGAAATAATACGCGAAACCCAACGCCACAATGGAGGCTAACGGTACGAAATAAATGACTTTTTCCATGCTTTAAACTATTAGAATTGGTTAGTAAGAATTTTCTATGTGTGATTTTCGTGTAAATAATGCTCAATAATCAATTGTAAATAACGGGCTGCGTAGCGATCGACAAATTGAACAGCAAGCTCATGCGACGACTCATCGGCTGTATCGGAAATAACCCGAACCAGGGCCAGTGGTATCTTAAAATCGTGACACACCTGTGCAACTGCCGCTCCCTCCATCTCAACACACAACACCGACGGTAGCCCCTCCCGTATCAATTCTTTTGTTGAAGTGGCCGCTATAAACTGGTCACCACTGGCTACATCTCCGGCTACTACCGAAGGAAATTGAATACCAGTCTCACCTAAATCGTTTAAAAATAATTGTTCGTACTCCAACATTTTCATGGCAGCCTGCTCCATCCTGCTGCTTAGTTCCGGGTCGGTTTCAAAACTAATTCGGCCTGTTAATGGAATTTCGTAACGACTCATAAGTGGCCGCGCATCCATGTCGTGCTGAAATAGTTGCTTTGCAATAACAATATCTCCCACCGATAAATCAGGCGAAATCCCACCTGCCACTCCGGTAAAAATAAGTTCCTGTACTCCAAAATGCTCAATAAGCGTTGTAGCTGTCGTTGCAGCTGCCACTTTTCCCCACCGCGAAAAAACAGCTACAACAGGTACACCTTGCAAAGTACCTTCGTAGTAATCCCGATTCCCCTGTACCGTTTGACGGTGCAATTGCATCGATTGAACTATTAACTCCATTTCCTCGGGCATCGCCCCCATTAATCCCAACTTTTTCATACGGTAATAATTATTTTTTCTACGGTCGTATGGAACTCGCATGCCAACATTACCATAACCTTGGATGTGAAGTATTTACAGGCTCGTTTCATCCGGTAATTTTTTTAATTCGTTGATACAAGGTAGGATGCGAATAATTGAAAAATACATACAACGGATGGGGCATCAGATTGCTCAGTGAAGTTGCCGACAGCTTTTTAAGCGAGGATATCAGTTGATCACCATACCCGTAGCTTACCGCGTAAGCATCAGCCTGGTATTCATGTCGACGCGAAATCAAATTTCCGACAAGATCAAATGCCGATGAAACGGGGGTATAAAGCGTAAAAAACACAATGGCGTTGAGATGGAACGATGCTGAGGCCCCTCCTACTACCAAAGCGGGATAATCGCTTTTCAAGGTTAATCCAAGCAAATAAAACAACAACAGATTGAAAGGCAACGACACCAAAAAACCTTTTAACACGTGCTTGTGTTTGTAGTGTCCCACTTCATGAGCAAGTACTGCCACAATTTCATCCGTTGTCATTTGTTGTATCAGGGTGTCGTACAGCACAATCCGCTTGCGTGAACCTAATCCGGAGAAATAGGCATTGGCTTTGGTAGAACGACGCGAACCATCGATTACATAAATATTGGCTAGTTGGAATCCTGCCTTATCGGCAAAAGTCGAAATGGCATCGCGAAGCTCGCCATCTTCAAGAGCCGTCTGTTTATTAAACAACGGCACTATCCACTCCGAATAAAACATACTGAGTACTACCCCTACCAGGCTAACCACCCCAAAAGTAATCAACCAGAAATAATCGCTTGTTAACTGATAAATCCGGATAATGAGTGCCAGCAAACCACCACCCAGCAGCACCATTAACAGAGTTGATTTAATTTTATCGGCAACAAACAAAGCAGGTGTAACTTTATTGAAACCAAATTTTTCTTCAATTACAAATGTATCGTACCAATCGAAGGGGATATTCAGCAAATCGCTCACCAGATACAAAATACAGAAAAACAATAAAGAACGTAAAATTTCGTTATCTGTTATCGTCAACAGAAATGAATCGAGCCAGCCAAATCCACCTGCCCAATACATCCCAACTAACAAAAAAAGGTTAAAAGTGGCACTTAGTGCTCCAAAACGGATATTGGAACGGAAGTATTCCTGTTGACGGACATAAGCTTCAGGTGAATAGATGCCGGATAATTCGAGAGGCAAAGCCAAACGCGAATTCCGGAAATTGAGAACCGATAAAAAACGATTCAATCCGAACTCAGCGACCAATATTGCAACAATTAAAACGAATAGCAGCGTATGCATTCAATCAATTAATTAAATAAAATTTGAGACACAAAATTAAAAAAAATGTGCATATACACGAAATTATTTGAAAATATATTATTAAAAAGTATCTTTGCCCCTTCAAACTCAACACTGTAACTTTATGCGATTTTACACCATAGCGCTTGTATTTCTGTTACTTACCGTCGTACTGCCGGATATATTCTTCCATTTAAAACTTAAAAAACACAAGGCAAAACCGATTCTTATCATCCTGAATCTGTTGCCTGCAGCATTTTTTATCGTTACTTTTCTGTCGATGAAGTTTTTGAGCGACGAAAACTATAATCCACGCACCTTTAATTTCTACATGTGGGTCAATTTTTCCTACATGTTGCTTTACGTTCCCAAATTAATCTATATTTTCTTTCATTTTCTTAACTACCTGCT
The DNA here is from genome assembly GCA_964559265.1 of uncultured Paludibacter sp. Classification (GTDB taxonomy): domain Bacteria; phylum Bacteroidota; class Bacteroidia; order Bacteroidales; family Paludibacteraceae; genus Paludibacter. The sequence goes on from CAZLHC010000014.1 coordinate 19,445, forward strand.
CAACCTGGTGCTAAAGGAAAAAATCTATCTGGTGCGGTATGCCGGAGTGCTGGTTGCTATGTTCGCTATAATTTTAATGACTCACGGAGCTTTTGTGAATCCCAAAAACCCACAGGTTCGATCGGTTGAAGTTCCTGTCAGCAACCTTCCTGCATCGTTTAATGGATTTAAAATTGTGCAGCTATCCGACATCCACCTGGGAAGCTGGGGTTCTAATCATAGTTACCTGGAACCTGTAATTAAACTGGTGAATGAACAGGATGCCGACATTATAGTATTTACGGGCGATATGGTTAATAACTACCAGGAGGAAATGCGGGGATGGGCTCCACTTTTCCAACAACTAAAATCAAGAGTAGGTAATTATGCCATTTTGGGAAACCACGATTATGGCGACTATTCGTCGTGGGATACTCCTGAACATAAAACCGCCAATTTAGATTCGGTAAAATACCGGCTGAAGGAATTTGGTTTTCGTTTATTATTGAACGAAAAAGTGGATTTACTGAGAGATACCGACACCCTGGAATTACTTGGGGTTGAAAACTGGGGAAAACCTCCTTTCCCAAAATACGGCAATCTGTCGAAAACACTTGAGAACACACGATCGGGACAGCCAAAAATCCTGCTTTCGCACGATCCTTCGCATTGGCGGGGCGAAATTCTGCGCCATCCCGAAATTGCACTTACCCTCTCCGGACATACACATGCTGCTCAACTGGCGTTTAACTGGTATGGAAAAAAAGTATCCCCTTCTTCGTGGATGTATAAGGAATGGGACGGTATTTACCAGGAAAACAACCAGTTTCTGTATATTAACCGGGGATTGGGTTTTATTGGCATTCCGGTACGTATTGGAATATCGCGACCCGAAATCACAGTATTAACATTAACAGGTGCTGATAAAGAATGAAATTATTCTTGTACATAGCGCTTTTACTAGGACTGCTCACTGGTTGCAACAAACAGGCCGGCGACGAAATTACCATTGGTATTCCCGACGGTCCTTCTGTGATCAGTATGATTCGACTCATTGAAAACCCACCGGTGATTGATGGAAAACAAGTCAGAATTGTTGTAAAATCAGATCCCCAGCAAATTCAGGCCCTCATGGTTCAGAAAAAGCTCGATTTCGCTATGCTTCCAACCGTGATGGCCTCCAATCTTTACAATAAAAAAGTAAATTATCGAATGTTGGCTGTACCTGTCTGGGGGACTTTATACGTGGTTACCAACGATAGCAGCATTCACGATACCAGCGATTTAAACAATATAACGGTTAATATTTTCGGACAGAGTGCTACGGCCGACGTATTATTCCGGCATTTTATCAATGCAAAACAATTAAATGATATTCGAATTGATTATAGTTTCTCTACTAATCAGGAAGTTGCTCTGGCTCTTCTCAATCGCTCCATTAAAACAGCAATTGTATCAGAACCCTTAGTGAGTATGCTTATAAGTAAAGATCACCGGGTCAGGATTATAAGCGAACTAACTATTGAGAGTCCTAACATGCACCTGCAACAATCCATTTTTGCACAAACTGCATTTGTTGTGAATTCAGAATTTGAATCAACGCATCCCGATTGGGTCGAAAAAATAATGTCGCATGTGGAAGCCAGTTGTATTGCTGTGAGAGTACGACCCGAAAACACTGCCCGCCTCTTGTACAAACATCATTACACCGATGATATGGGTATAGCCATTCGGTCTATTCCCTTATGTAATATTAATTTTGTACGTGCCTGCAACATAAGAGACGAAATAAATCAATACTTACAAATTTTTCACAGCTTTGATCCTAAAAGCATTGGTGGCAAAATACCCGACGAGCATTTCATTGTAGATGAAGAATAGATTTTCACCGGCATGGATAAGCATAACTGTCATAGTAGTGCTCTGGCAGATCGCTGCAAGCCGGGTAAATAATCCGGCTCTGTTTCCGTCGGTGACACAACTACTGGGTTCTACTTTTGAATTAGTTGGAACCTTCTCGTTTTACAACTCGTTACTGATGACTGTCGGACGTGCTTGTATTGCCTTTTTTCTGACTATTCTGCTTGCCTTGCCTGCTTCGGTAATCGCTCACCACTATCCATTCTGGAAATCGTTTTTTCAACCCCTCGTTGTTATACTACGATCAATTCCGGTTATTGCAATCGTGCTTATTGCCTTGCTTTACCTCTCTCCGGTTCAACTTCCATTTATAATTGCAAGCATTACTATGTTTCCCATAGTCTACCAAAATTTTTTAAGTGCCTGGGAACAAACGGATAGCAAATGGATAGAAATGGCAAAGGTTTACAAAAAAAATAATTGGCAGCGATTTCGGTATATCTATTTTCTGCAATCAAAATCCTTACTTTTTGCGGGATTAGCTACAGCTACCGGATTTGGCTGGCGGGCAATCATTATTGGAGAGGTGATGTCGGGACCGATAGCCGGAATTGGAACCTCTATGAAAAAATCACAAGCCTATATCGACATGCCTGGTTTGCTCACCTGGACACTTGTAGCTATCGGTGGAGGTTTTCTCATTGAAGCGGTATGGAAGAAACTAAACCTCATCCATTTCCGACCATCACTTGTTGTACAAAATTCTATCAGCCCGACTCACCACAGTACCGGTCCGGAGTTAATTCTTCAGCACCTTCATTTCGCTTACGACGATAACAAGATAATTTCAAATTTTTCGTTACGGGCAACTGCCGGACAGATTTTTCAACTTAAAACCGTTTCCGGATCGGGAAAAACAACCCTTCTCAACCTCCTTTCCGGTGTGGCGCAACCCACGTCGGGAGTGCTCCAACGTCACAACATTTTTGCGACTGGCTATGTATTTCAGGACCTACGATTACTGCCTGCACTAACTGTTGAACAAAATATTGCCTTTTCACTGCCTGGTTTTCCCGGGATACATCAGAACGAGAAGCAAAAGCTCGATCGATTACTGGAAGTAACTAAGTTAACTGAATTCCGCTCTAAACTACCGGGCGAACTAAGTGGAGGTGAACAACAGCGGGTAAATGTTGCCAGGGCATTAATAATCAATCCTGATTTGTTGCTCCTCGACGAACCGTTGGTTGGTCTCGATTCATCGTTAAAAAAACAACTTCTTGCGCTTTTGCAGAGTGAGATTGAATGCCGGCCAACTATCGTTGTGTGGGCTACCCACGATGAAACCGATACTGTAAATCTGCCTCTACAGACTATCAACCAATTACTGGTTTAACCCGGCAACCAGTTCAACAAATCACTATTCAACAACAAGTAAAAACTATATGAAGGAGTTGGAACTGCAAATTAAAGAATATATCGAACAACAACACCTGATTTCCGACCCCGGCCTTCCGCTGGTGGTGGGTTTAAGTGGTGGAGCCGATTCGGTAGCCTTGCTTCATATTCTTGTGAAGTTGGGGTACCAGTGCATTCCTGCCCATTGCAATTTTCAACTTCGCGACGAAGAATCGGAGCGCGATGAGCGGTTTACATCTGAACTGGCACATTCAATGGGACTGGATATCAAATTCATTCGATTCGACACCCACGAATATGCCCGGGCACATAAACTATCGATTGAAATGGCAGCACGTGAGTTACGCTACCAATGGTTCGAAGAAATCAGATCCAAATACGGGGCAAGTTGTATCGCTGTGGGGCACCATGCCGACGATAATCTCGAAACAGTGTTACTAAATCTGATTCGTGGAACCGGCTTAAAGGGTCTTACCGGAATGCAGGCAAAGAACGGAAATATCATCAGACCTCTGCTGGAAGTTACCCGCGAAGAAGTGGTGGAATACCTCACCTCACATTCAGTGGAATACGTCAACGATTCGACTAATTTCGAAAATGAGTTTACGAGAAATAAGATTCGTAATCAGCTCATTCCTGCTATGCAAACTATCAATCCTTCGCTTCAATCTACGTTCCGGAACACACTGCAACATCTTACCGATAGCTATCATTTTCAAAAACAGCAAATACAGAAACTAAAAGATGTAGTAATGAAAACCGACGGAGAATCGGTACGGATATCGATCCCGAAATTACGAACTATGACCGATCGACACTTTATTCTTTATGAAGTATTGAGTGAGTATAATTTCAATAGCAGTCAAGTGTCCGACATAGTAACATCCCTCAACGGAATAAGCGGAAAACAGTTTTATGCTCCGGGCTTTAACCTGATAAAAGACAGAGACGAACTGATCATCCATCCTGCTTCCAATACCGCGTGTAAACCAGTTCCGGAGATAAAGCACACAATTTATGCCCGAAGCAATACCCTACTAATCAAAAACAATCCCTTCACCATTCAGGTAGATGCCGACCTGCTGGTGATGCCCTTACACGTACGGAAATGGAAAAAAGGAGATTATTTTTATCCGTTAGGACTCAATAAACGTAAAAAAGTAAGCGATTTTTTAATTGATTTAAAAATCGACCGGGCAACAAAACAAAAAATTCATGTACTTACCTGCCTATACAAAGGCGAAGAAGCGATCGTTTGGGTGGTGGGGTATCGGATCGATCATCGGTTCAGAATTTCGGACACTACCCTGTCGATAGCTGAAATCAGCTCAATCAGTAACTGAAATGTAACGAAATTGAATTAAAATTGAATTCTGTTGATAAGTTTCATCAAAATGAAATGAAACATCGCGTTTAATAACTTATATTTGCACGCAATTCATTAAATGTTAATCTATACAAATAAAAAAGAGGTCAATTAAGTAAAACCAAATGATTAAAAAAATGAGACAATTGAAAAGAATGATGCTTGCATTTCTGGTAGTGCTAACCACTACGCTGAGTGCACAGGTAACAACGTCCAGCATGACTGGGAAAGTTGTTTCGGGCGGTGAGGCTGTAATCGGCGCATCGGTTGTGGTAAAGCATGAACCTTCAGGAACTACCTACGGTACGGTGACCAACACCGATGGTCGTTTCAACCTGAATGGTATGCGTGTTGGAGGTCCGTATAGTGTGGTGATCACCTATGTGGGACTTAACGATGTTCGCCGTAGTGGTATTCAGCTTCAGTTAGGTGAAATCTACCCGCTGAATGTTGAAATGAAGGAAACATCTGAAGAATTGAGCGAATTGGTTGTATCGGCCATCCGCACCAAATTTACTTCCGAAAAAACCGGAGCAACGACCAATATTGCTTCATCGGTGATTTCGTCGATGCCTACCATCAACCGTAGTATTTCCGACATTGCGCGCCTGTCGCCTTATGCTTCGGGAATGAGTTTTGGCGGTAGCGATGGCCGTTCTACCAATTTTACGGTCGACGGTGCCAACTTCAACAACAACTTCGGTTTATCGTCGAACCTACCCGGTGGTGGAAATCCCATCTCGTTGGATGCTATCGAAGAAATTCAGGTGGTGGTAACTCCTTTTGATGTACGTCAGACCAACTTTATCGGAGGTGGTATTAATGCCATTACCAAATCGGGAACCAACACATTCAAGGGTACTGCTTACACCTACTTAACCAATCAGGATTTGCGTGGAAATAAAATCGGAACTTATGATTTTGGTCCTCGTCCTGAATCTTCGCGCAACATCTATGGTGCTACCCTTGGTGGACCGATTATCAAAAATAAATTATTCTTTTTTGTGAATGCTGAAATGGAAAAAGAGCCCGGCCAGGTGGTTACCTGGAGAGCTTCTGAAAACGGAATCAGCGACGGAAAAACAACCTCTCGTGCCAGTGTTGCCGATATGGAAAAAGTACGCAACCACTTGATTAACAACTATGGATACGATCCGGGTTCGTACACCGATTTTCCGGGCGACGAAAGCAATGTTAAATTACTTGCCCGTATCGACTGGAATATCAACGCTAAAAACAAGTTGAACTTCCGTTACAATTATACTAAAAACCAGGCATGGAATGCCACCAATGGTAACTCAACCGATGGAGGTGCCCGAAACAGTTCAATGAACCGTATCTCTAAGGATGGTATGGCTTTCTCCAATTCGTTGTATTCACAGGATAACATCGTAAATTCTTTCTCCGGTGAATTGAACACTCGTCTGACCGACAAAATGTCGAACCAATTACTCGTGACTTACACTAAAATCGACGATGTTCGTGGATCGAATTCCGATAAATTCCCGTTTATTGATATCCTTGCCGGACGCGACGCTAGTGGCAATCCTATTATTGAACCGTATATTTCGGCCGGTTACGAATTATTTACCTGGAACAACGGTGTACACAATAATGTATTGACAATTACCGACAACTTCACCTACTACCTCGATAAGCATAAAATTACTGCCGGTTTAAGTTTTGAAAACCAGATGGCCAACAATGCTTACATGCGTAATGGTACCGGTTATTATCGCTATGCCAGTATCGACGACTTCCTGAATCAGGCTGCTCCTATCGACTTCGCATTAACCTACGGTTATGCCGGAGAACTCAGTCCTGCTGCAGAAGTTCGCTTCAATCAGTTTGGGGGATACGTACAGGATGAATGGAACATTTATGACAATGTAAAACTGACTTATGGTTTACGTGCCGACATGTTAACCTTCGACAATAACCTGATTCGTAATAACGCCATTTACAACCTGAGTTTTGGTGATAAGAAAATTGATACCGGAGTTTGGCCGGATTCAAAAATCCTTCTTTCGCCCCGTGTAGGTTTTACCTGGGATGTGTTTAAAGATCAAACCCTCAAGGTACGCGGTGGTACCGGTATCTTCACAGGCCGTTTGCCGTTGGTATTCTTCACCAACATGCCTACCAACTCGGGAATGGTACAGGGAAGTTTCAGAGCTACAACCACTTACAACCCAAATGGAACTATCAAAGCATCGGATCCTAAACTGGCAACACTTTCGGGCAAGATGATTACCGATGTAAACGAAATGATCGACAAACTGGGACTTAAAAACACGATTTCCCCTGAAGATGGTGCACTACCTTCCGAAATTGCAGGAGTAGATCCGGATTTCAAGATGCCACAGGTTTGGAAAACTTCTGTAGCTGTTGACTACCAGGTACCAGTTGATTTCCCGTTATCAGTTACTGTTGAAGGTATTGTTACACAAACCATCAACGGGGTAATGTTGAAAAACTACGATTTAAAAGCTCCTGACGATACATGGCAACGTTTCAGTGGAAGTGACGATCGCTACATTTACCCTTCGAGCTACAAATACAATAACAGAAACGCGTATATCCTTTCGAACAACAGCGAAGGATGGGGTGCTATCGGAAACATTACCGTTACTGCCGAGCCAATCAAGAACCTGAACGTTATGGCTGCTTATACCATTACCGAGTCGAAAGAAATCACGGGTATGCCGGGTAGCAATGCCAGTTCGGCTTATGGTGGCTTGCTCAGTGTTGATGGTCCTCACCTGCCCACTCTGCAGCGTTCACAATACGTAGTTCCTCACAAAGCTATTGCATCGGTTGCGTATCGTTTGCCTTATCTTAACGATCATATGGCTACCACTATCAATATCTTCTATTCGGGAGCTTCTTCGTTTGGAAACAGCTATACGTATTCCAGCGATATGAATGGCGATGGTTGGAGAACTGACCTTATTTATATCCCTGCTGCAAAAGGCGATATCAAATTCAAAACAGTTGAGGATGAAACTGCTTTCTTTGCATTCATGGAACAAGATAAATACCTTAGTGCAAATAAAGGTAAATATGCCGAAGCCTATAGTGCCCGTGCTCCATGGGTAAACAACTTCGACCTTCGCATAACTCAGGATTTCAAGGTGAAAGCAGGTAAAACTACGAATACCTTGCAAGTGAGTGCCGATGTATTGAACTTTGGCAACCTGCTCAACAGTGAATGGGGTGTTCCTATGAATATGTCGTCGGCCAACTACGGGCAGATCCTGAAGTACGAAAGCAAGGACGTTAACAATGTACCTACTTTCTCGATGGTTAAAATCAAAGATGCAGAAGGTGCTATGGTATATCCAACCAAATCGTTCACTACAACCTACAACTACAATAACTTGTGGAGCTTGCAGGTGGGTCTGAAATACATCTTCAACTAACCAGTTGATTTTCCCAAACAAAAAAAGCTGCATGATTAAATCATGCAGCTTTTTTTGTTTGTAACCGGTCTTATTTCCCTATTAGTTCTCTTGCATTCTGCAACGCAGCCTCACTGGTCGAATCGCCACTAATCATCGATGCAATTTCAACTATTCGTTCATCCTGCGACAGTGCACGGATAAACGTTTCGGTTTGCTGACCCGAATCATCCTTGTACACTTTAAAGTGCGATGTTCCTTTTGCCGCAATTTGTGGTAGATGCGAAATGGTAATCACTTGCATCGAACGGCTCATCTGCTGCATTATGCTACCCATCCGGTGAGCAATTTCTCCGGAAATTCCGGTATCAATTTCATCGAAAATAATGGTGGGAAGATCCGATTTCCCGGCTATCATTGCTTTTATCGAAAGCATTAAACGCGATATTTCACCTCCCGAAGCAATCTCCTGCACCGGTTGCATAGCGCGGTTTTTATTGGCCGAAAAAAGGAATTGCACGGTATCACAACCATAGGGTGTGAAATCGGTAGTTGTTTGAACATCCGTTTTAAAACGGATAGACGTCATTCCCAGTTGAGATAATTGCTCCACCATGGCTTTCTCGATAAGCTCCACCCCTCCCAGCCTGCTGTGGGTAAGCTCCAGCGCTTTCTGCTGCAATCTCTCACGCGAAGCACTTAAGTCCTTCTGTGCTGCTTCAATTCGATCGTCAAACGACTCAATGGTTTGTAGTTGTTGGGCGTATTCATCTCGTCGGAGTAACAACTCTTCCACCGATGCTACTTTGAACTTGTGTTGCAGAGTATACAAATCGCTGAGGCGGTTTTGAACCCACTCCAGTCGTTGCGGATCGAGATCGTATTTTTGCTGCAAGCCATCAAGTTCTGCCTTCAGTTCTTTCAATTCGATAAAAGCACTTTCCATCCTCTCCACCTGTAACTTTCCTTCAGGAAGGTAGCCTGCAATGCGGCTCAGGTGAGACTGAGTTTCCTTAAGCATCGGGAGAATCGAACTTTCGCCATCGAGTCCTTCAACAATCTGATGAAGCGTAGTTTTTATATCGCCCGCATGTTGAAGCGTATCGGCTTCTGTCTCCAGTTCACCCAGCTCATTCTCCTTTAAATTGGCGTCAACCAGTTGCTGGTATTGAAACTTTATAAAATCAAATTCCGTAGACGCTTTTCGGGCATCTTCCTGTAATTGTTGTACCTTTCGTTCAGCCTGACGCCAAAAAGTATATTCCTTACGATACTCCTGAAGCAACGGTTGATTTCGCACCACTGTATCGAGCACTTCCAGCTGATAGGCAGCATTGGAAAGCAGAAGGTTTTCGTGTTGCGAATGAATATCGAGCAACCGGCTGGTGAACTCACGCAATTGAATTAAAGACACGGGCGTATCGTTTATAAAAGCGCGTGATTTACCACTTGCACTCAATTCCCGACGTACTAAACAATTTTTGTCGTCTTCTTTATCAAGCTCGTTTTCTTCAAAAAACCGATCTAAATGACTGTATCCTGAAATATCAAAAGCCGCTTCCACTATACATTTCCCGGCATTTGATTTAATAGCTTTAGTATCAGCCCGCTGCCCCAGTATAAGCGACAACGCTCCCAGTATAATCGATTTTCCGGCCCCCGTTTCACCGGTAAGAACTGTCAAACCCTTACCAAGCCGGATATCCAGCGATGTGATCAGGGCATAATTCGATATAAATAATGATTTGAGCATATCCCCCCTTATTTCAGTATGGTTTCATAGCGTTCCGACTGAGTCGGATTTACATCGGTTAAAATTTCAATCACCGTTTTCTTTTCCTGATCGGTGGCCCTTTTGAATATATTTATTATTTCATCGGTCTTAGCATCAAGAAATGTGGTTATGGCAATAGCCGACGGACGGGCTCGATTGGCTTCTCGAATTACCGGTAAGCCTGAACTTATTTTTGCCCGGGCATTCACTACATTGGCTGTCATTTCGTCGAGCCCCTGGCGATGATACTCATACAGAAAATTCCGAAATTTACGAAATGCTTCATCATTCAGATTATTAATCAGGGCATATCGATTCCGGGTGCTTTCGAATGCACGCCAACCGGGCATATCCAGACTCTGAGCTGAAGCCACCAATTGTTCCGCTGCCTGAAAAAAAGGTGTTCCACCCATCCGTGCATAACTGTCCAAATCATAACCAAGAATCAGATATACATAATAGGTTAAGATGGCCGTTAAATTGGAAGTTACCTGATTTACGTTGAATTCCAGCACATCGAATTCTTTGTATGCGAACGTTATATCGTTGTCGCGAAAATTAAGTAAGGTGGTGTTGTAGGAGGTGTTGTAGACAGGCCGACGCGACTGTACCTGAAGTTCGCAGGTAAACTGATCGTTTTCAACCTTTTTCACGATGAGCGTCATGGTGCATTCAATCTTTTCGTCCTGCTCAAACGAAAGTTCCGTCCACCTGCGATTATTTATAAAATCGGAAGCCGACTTCTGAAGGGTATTAAACACCGACTTATTGGAACCCTGAATCTGATCGGAATTAACAACCAGATTGCAGTTCAGCTCCTGAGCTTTTAAGGTAAAAGCCACGCTGATTATCCCCAACAGAAGTACGAACTTTTTCAACATTCGCTTAAAAAATTAAGGTATTCATTTCTTTTACTATATCATCGGCCACATCCAGTTTACTTTTTAGGTCAAACTGCTTTTTAAGACCCGAACGATGCAGAATAGTAACTTTATTGGTATCGAAACCGAAACCGGAATTAGGATCCTGAAGGGAATTTAGCACTATAAAATCAAAATTCTTTCGCTCCATTTTGCCTAAGGCATTTGCTTCCTCGTTCTCATTTTCAAGGGCAAATCCAACTAAAAACTGTTCGTGACGCTTACTGGCACCCAATGTAGCTGCTATATCTATTGTTGGTTTAAATGCAACCGTTAAATCATCACCCTTTCGCTTTATTTTATATTCGCGCCGTTCTACAGGAGTAAAATCGGCCACAGCCGCCGCCAGTATTGCACCATCCATCTCTTCCCATCTGCTGGTTACCACCTTTGCCATTTCCTCAGCATTTTCGACATTGATTCGTTCGATCGACTTATTTTGCAATTTCAAACTCACCGGTCCGGCTACCAGCGTCACAGTAGCTCCTCTTCGCGCGCAGGTTTCGGCCAGCGCAAAGCCCATTTTCCCCGACGAATAGTTACCAATAAAGCGCACAGGATCAATCTTTTCGTAGGTAGGTCCTGCTGTTATCAAAATCTTTTTTCCAACCATATCCTGCGGCTCAAAAAAGTCGTACAACACCCGTACTATGCTTTCCGGATCTTCCATACGACCTTTGCCTTCTAATCCACTGGCCAATTCGCCTACAGCCGGTTCAATAATTATATTACCATAGGATTTCAAACGAGCCAGATTTTCGCGCGTGGTAGGATGGGCAAACATATCGAGGTCCATAGCCGGTGCCAAAAACACAGCGCAACGTGCCGATAGATAGGTGGTAATCAGCAAATTATCGGCCTGTCCGTTCACCATCTTTGCTAAGGTGTTGGCTGTAACCGGAGCTACCAGTAAGGCATCGGCCCAGGTACCCAGGTCAACATGACTGTTCCAGTTGCCGGTAGCAGTATCGTAAAACTCGGTAAGCACCGGATTGCGCGATAAGGTGGATAGGGTAAGCGGTGTAATAAACTCCTTTGCCATGGGTGTCATCACCACTCTGACTTCGGCTCCTTTTTGAACCAATAATCGCACAAGTAAGGCAGCTTTATAAGCAGCTATTCCACCGGTAACACCCAGCACTATTTTTTTTCCTGTTAACATAGCATTCGTTTTATGAAAGAATTGAGCATTAATAAACGGGAGATCGCTATCAATCTGCCCCAAAAGCACAAAAATACAAAAATTGTTTTGAAATTGTTTCTCAAAAAATAAAAAGTCACAAAGAAACTATCCTTGTGACCTTTCAATTGTATCCAACCGATATATAGGGATCAAATATTTTTATCTTTCAAAGGATTCCGATAGTAAACCTTATCTTCGATAAACTCCTGTGTAGCCATTAAAACCGCCTTCGGTAATTTTTCGTAGTACCGCGAAATTTCAATTTGTTCGCGGTTTTCAAATACTTCTTCAATATTTTCCGAAGTATTCGTAAAGTCCTGCAGCTTCTTGTCGATTTCCTGTTTTAATTCGACGCTGATTTGATTGGCTCGTTTAGAAATGATCTTAACGGTTTCGTATACATTTCCAATATTTTCGCTTAACTGGTTCATATCACGCGAAATAGTACTGGTAGGTGCATTAACTTTTTTGTAATCCATATCTTTACTTGTTTTATTCTTTTACAATTTTAGTTGACTCATTAAAAATCCGATCAGCTTGTTTCCGATATTTACCATCGGGATGCTCGTTAATGAAATTATAATACTCGTCGATGGTATCGCGGTAGCGCTCAACCCTTTTTTCAATTACACTTTGCACTGCCTGTTCGTACTTGGCCTGAAGTACAATAAACAACAATTCCTCACGGTATTTGTTGTTAGGAAAATCTTCCAACGCGTTTTGAGCAGTCAAAACAGCCGATAGATAATTATTTCCCAGATAATTACCCAAATTAAAATACAACCTGGAATTTAAAAATTCCTTATAGGCCAGCTTATCCCGTAACTCGTCCATCAGCTTATTGGCTTCAGGCACCCGGTCGCTATCGGGATGTAAATCTAAAAACTCCTGAAAAGCAACCAGGGCTTCGTTGGTCGATTGCTGATCGAGCCGGGCATCGGGCGAATCGAGGTAGGCACAATAACCAATCATAAACCGGGCATCGGTTATGTATTTGCCTTTCGGGTAAGTTTTTACATAGGTCTTGTAATATTCAACAGCCGAAAAATAATCTTTTTGCCCCATATACGATGAAGCTAAGTAATTCAGAACTTCTTCCGACCGTTCGGTGCCCCGGAAATAGCGGGAAACTTCATCAAACAATGTAGCTGCGCGCATGAAATCTTTCTTTTCGAAATATTCCACAGCCTTGGTGTACTTGAGTTCCGGATCGGTACTCTTAAGCAACTGCTGGTACTCGCCACACGAAACCAGTGTAACGAAGAACAAGATTATCAGTATATTTTTTCTCATAAAACGGATGCAAAAGTAATGAATTAATCTGGATTCAGAAAATTTATTTTGTTTTGTTAATCAGCTATATATTTCTGAAAGCCATCGGTATAAGCTACCTGAAGCTTTCCATCATCGTCGGTATAGATTAAATAGCAGTCCATATCGTCGAATTTACGACAAATCGACAGTGCACTATCTTTTCCAAGCACCATAAAAGCAGTGGCAAATGCATCGGCTTTCATGCAACTTTCGGCCACAACTGTGGCGCTCAACAAACGATGGTCGACCGGGTAGCCGCTACGGGGATCAATCGTGTGAGCGTATTTTTTACCTTCCCGGTAGTAAAACTGGCGGTAGTTGCCCGAAGTGGCCAATCCTACCCCGCTTATTGCAACAATTGTTTGAAGTTCCGGACTTTCATTGGCCGGATCGTCGACCGGTTTATCGATGCCAATCTTCCATTTTTCACCTTTGGGGTTAAGCCCTTTACAGGCCACTTCTCCACCAATTTCGACCATGTAGTGTTGACATCCGTGAGCTTCGAGCAATTGGCCAATTACATCCGACGCCTGACCTTTGGCTATGGCGCTGGCATCGAGCATTATTGCCGGATCAGCTTTTTTCAGGAAATCACCCTGAAGGGTAATTTTCCGAAAACCGGTTATTTTCAACAATGCAGCTATATCGGGAGTGGAATCGCGCTGTTGTTTCCCAAAACCAAATCCCCAGGCGTTAACCAGGGGAGCCACGGTGATGTCAAATGCTCCGTTGGTTATGGTCGAAACTTCCACTGCCTGCCGGTACATCGCGTTGAAGTAAGCATCGGTGCGTACCGACTCGTCGTTGGTATTGATCCGTGAAATCACCGAATTAGGATTGAAGGTCGACATGGATAAATCGAATTCTGCAAATCGGGCATCGATTTCGGCCTGAAGATCTTTTCCTTCGGGATGTTGGTACACGATATTATAAAATGTACCATAAATTTTACCGTTGTTTCGCGAATAGTCGGCAGGTTCGGCTTTCGGTCGGCAGGCAGTAAACGCCAGCAGGCCCAGGGCCATCCAAAATAACAAATATCTACTTTTCATACGATAATAATTTGTTTTTCAACGGTCGTATGGAACTCGCATGTCGAGATTTCCAAAACCCCGGATATAAAATATTTACATGCTCGTTTCATTAGAATTTAAAATGAATCAAATAGTAATCGTTTTCCGCGCACCGAATCATTTACAATTCCATCGGCATATACCAGCCGGCCGTTAACCCAGGTTTTTTCGATCCTGTGATGGAAAGTAGTACCCTCGAAGGGCGACCAACCGCAGCGCGACTCAATAGTCGTCGGGTCGATCTGCCAGTTGGCCGATGGATCGACCAACACCAGGTCGGCAAAATAGCCTTTGCGGATATAGCCACGATGGCGTACCCGGTATAAATCGGCCGGTGCGTGACACATTTTGCGCACCACTTTTTCGGGAGTAAACAGTCCCTGCTTTGCCAGTTCGAGCATGGCAACCAATGAGTATTGCACCAGGGGCCCGCCCGACGCTGCCTTGAGGCAATTTCCTTCTTTTTCGCGAAGCAGGTGTGGAGCATGATCGGTGGCCACCACATCCAACCGGTCGTCGTTCAATGCCTGTATCAGGGCATCCCGATCGGACTGCGATTTAACAGCCGGATTCCATTTGATGCGGTTTCCATAAGCAGCATAATCCTTATCGCAGAACCACAGGTGATGCACACATACCTCGCCGGTAATGCGCTTTTGGCGAAGTGGCAGGGAGTTGTCGAACAACTCCATTTCCCGGGCAGTGGATAAATGCAGCACATGCAGGCGGGCGTTGTACTTGCGGGCAAGCTCTACGGCAAACGATGAAGAGCGGTAACACGCTTCTGCATCACGAATCAGAGGATGAAATTCTACCGGAAGATCATCACCCCTGAGCGATTTGTAATATTCTTTATTTTTATGAATAGTGGCTTCGTCTTCGCAGTGGGTAGTAATCAGCATCGGGATTTCTGCAAATATCCGACTCAGGGTTTCTACATTATCAACCAGCATATTACCTGTCGACGAACCCATAAACACCTTCACTCCGCAAACAGTAGCAGGATCCACCTTTTTCAGTTCATCAATATTGGTGTTGGTAGCCCCCATGTAGAACGAATAATTTACCACCGACTTTTCTTCTCCTAAGCGATATTTATCCTCCAACGCTTCCAGGGTAATTGTAAGCGGCATCGTGTTGGGCATTTCCATAAATGAAGTTACGCCTCCTGCGGCAGCTGCCCGCGACTCGGAATGAATATCGGCTTTGTGAGTCAATCCCGGCTCGCGAAAATGTACCTGATCGTCGATAACACCCGGAAGCAACCATAATCCACTTGCATCAATTATTTCATCGGCCTGAGGCTGATTTTCTCCCTCAAAAATATCAACTATCTTTTCGCCATCGACAAGAACTGATGCACTATAGGTGCGATCTTCGTTTATTAGTGTAGCATTTTTGATGAGTAACATTCAATTACGATTTTTTAGGGTAAGCACGAAACCAACTTTGCAACTTCAACTGAACAACACCAAAGAAAGCTTCTCCAAAAATTCCACCACTCATTTTAGAAGTACCCAACTCACGATTGATAAAGATGATCGGAACCTCCTTCAGCACAAATCCACATTGATGTGCCGTAAACTTCATTTCAATCTGAAATGCATACCCTTTGAACCGGATTTTATCCAGCTCCATGGTTTCGAGAACCTGGCGGCGATAGCATTTAAATCCGGCAGTGGTATCGGCTATGTCGAGTCCCAGCACAAAACGCACATATTTTGATGCAAAATACGACATCAGTACACGACCAATCGGCCAGTTTACCACATTCACTCCTGTAATATAGCGCGATCCGATGGCCACATCAGCACCTTCTTCCGAACATGCCTTATGCAGACGGATTAAATCGGCAGGATTGTGCGAAAAATCGGCATCCATTTCGAAAATAAATTCGTAACCGTTGGCCAATCCCCACTTAAAACCAGTGATATAAGCAGTACCCAGGCCCAGTTTTCCCTGTCGTTCGATCATGTGAAGACCGTTGAATTCCTCTTGTAACCGACGAACGATTGCAGCCGTACCATCGGGCGATCCATCCTCAATTATAAGAATTTCAAACGGTATATCCTGACGGAAAACGGCACGGATAATGTTCTCGATATTTTCCTTTTCATTGTAGGTCGGAATGATAACCAGGTTTTTCGACATGACGCTGAAAGTTAAATTTTTAATCAAAAATAAATAATTCTGTGGGGCTAAAGCGATCAAGTGTATACAATTTCACATCACTTCCTACCTTTATATTTTTCTTTTCCAGATGGCTTTTTACCGTGGTATAAGCCACTTCCGGACGATTGTTTTCTTTACTGAGATGACATAAAAACACATATTCGAGGTGATTGGCATAATTTTGAGCCAGAAACTCACCCGCCTGATCGTTGCTCAAATGCCCGCTATCCGATCTCACTCTTCGTTTAAGATCGGGTGGATATCGGCCACTCTGCAACATCTGCAAATCGTAATTAGCTTCAAAAACCATATAATTAGCTTTGCGCAACTCTGTTGCAGCCGATTCGCAAACATGACCTAAGTCGGTAGCAAATGTAAAGCGTTTACCTTGGTATTCAACCGTATAACCCACACTATCGCTCGCATCGTGCGACACAGGAAAAGAATGAATGGTAAACCCTCCGACTTCAATGGTTTCCGATTTTTCTATAAATTTACGACAAGTCGTTAACTTTTCGGTTACACAATAGCTACGGTCGATGCCTTCGTGAACTTTCCGGGTAGTGTAAACCGGAACGTTGTGAATTTCACCCAGTGAACCGATGGCACGAATATGGTCGGCATGATCGTGGGTTACAAACACACCCCAGATATTGTGGAAATCGAGCCCCATTGCTCTCAGATTTCTACGAATAGTACGAACACCTATACCAGCGTCGATCAGAATTCCCCGTGAAGCGTTTCCTATGAAATAACAATTTCCGCTACTTCCACTGGCAAAACTCTGAAAACGCAATCGATCCATACCTTGTTTTTAACTTTTTAAATATTCGCAAAGGTAGGACTAATAAACCAAATTATTGTACTTTTGCGGTTCTTTTATGTATAAAAAAATTTAATTGCTTATGGTGATTTTGCACATCGAAACTTCGGCTACCACTTGTTCTGTTGCAATCAGCGAGATGGAAAACTGCATTTTTCACAGTTCCGACAAAAATGGCCGGAACCATGCCGCGTTGCTTAGTTTGTTTATTGAAGAAGGAATGGAGTTGTTGCGCAAATCCAACAAAAAACCCGACGCGGTAGCTGTAAGCAGCGGTCCGGGATCGTATACAGGCCTTCGAATAGGGGTTTCGACTGCCAAAGGAATTTGTTATGCTCTTGACATTCCGCTCATTAGCGTCAGTACACTCGAAGTAATTGCCGTGCAAAATGCTGACAAAATTGAAACCGGTTCACTTCTTATTCCTATGATCGATGCACGCCGGATGGAAGTATACGATGCTATATTCGACAGCTCGATTCATGAGCTTCGAGCTCCCCTGGCTGAAATTTTAACGGAAGACTCTTTTTCTGTTGAACTTTCCAGCCATCGGGTTTATTTTTGCGGCGATGGATCGACCAAATTCCGGGAGTTGATATCACATCCCAATGCTTACTTTCTGGCTACCGATGCTCCCGATGCAATTCACATGATTCCATTGGCAATTCGTAAATTGAATGCTGGTGATGTGGAAGATGTGGCGTATTTTGAACCGCATTATGTAAAGGAATTTTTCACTACCTATAAAAAGCAGTAAATTACTTCAACCAACGTATCCAACGAATCAGATAAAATAGTTGAAGTAGCACAAGGAGTCGATATACCTAGAGTTCAAACTCTGCACCCCGCTCCGGGATTTCAACATTTTGATAGCCTGCATTACGTAATTGTTCACGATAAAACTGTTGTGCACTATATTCACCATGCACCAGAAAGAGATTGCGAATCAACACTTTATCCTGACAGCTCAGGAATTCCATCATTTCCTTGTAATCGGCATGTCCCGAAAAGGCTTCAATTCGCTTTACCTCGGCATTCACGGCATGAACTTCGCCAAAAATGGAGATTTCGCGTAAACCGGGTGCCTGAAGACGGGCTCCCAGTGAAGTAGGCGAACAATACCCTATGATGAGGATGGTTGTTGAGGGTTTGTGGATATTATTAGCGATGTGGTGTTTGATCCGGCCAGCTTCGGCCATTCCCGATGCTGAAATGATAATACACGGCTCTTGCGAATCGTTCAACGCTTTCGATTCTTCTACATTTTTGATATACTTCAAAAGCTGAAAGCCAAACGGATCTTCATCGTGCTTCATCACTTCTTTCACTTCAGCGTTCATTGTATCGGTATTCATTCTGAATACTTCAGTAGCATTAACCGATAATGGACTATCGACATATACTTTTATCCGGGGAAGCTTTCCCTCATTGTAGAAATTATTCAACAGAAAAACGATCTCCTGAGTGCGCCCTACCGAAAAGGATGGGATAATCAATTTTCCTTTCTTTTCGACACAGGTGTGGAGAACAACCTGAAGCAGTTCTTCTTCAATTTCGTTTTGTGGTTCATGAATCCGGTTGCCATAAGTCGATTCAGTAATCAGGTAATCGCACTGAGGAAATGGCTTGGGCGACTGAAGCAACCGATTGTAGGGTCGGCCGATATCTCCGGTATAAGCAATTCGTTTCTTCTGTCCGTTTTCTTTTATTTCCAGATTGATAACCGCACTACCCAGCATGTGACCGGTGTTTGTAAATTTCACATTGATAGAATCGTTGATATAAAATCTACGGTTGTAGGCTAAGCTGATAAACAAATTCAGACTTTCTTCGGCCTCATCAACAGTATAGAGTGGTGTAGCCGGAGGCAATCCCTGACGCATTCGTTTTTTATTGAACCATTTGATATCGAGCTCTTGTATATGTCCGCTATCGGGTAGCATGATGGAGCATAAATCCCGGGTTGCATTGGTACAAATTATTGATCCCCGAAAACCTAATTTATAAAAGTAGGGCACCAATCCTGTATGGTCGATGTGAGCATGGGATAAAATAAGGTAGTTAATTTCTTCCGGATCAACTCCCAAATCACGGTTCATCGAATCGGTCTCCAATCCTTTTCCCTGATACATACCACAATCGAGCAGAATTTTTTTATTATCATCGGTAGTAATCAACACCTTACTTCCCGTCACTTCCCGTGCAGCACCTAAAAATTGTATTTTCATGATCGTATTCTTTATGTTTACCACTAACCACTATTTTTTGCTTCCTCTTGTTTTTGGCTTTCCATATTTAGCCATCATCTTATCTTTATACCTCACTTTAGTATTCACCTTTTTATTTTTGTCGGCTTTTTCGTGAAAAGCTCCACCACCTTCCGGTCTTTTAGGTAGCACCACCAACACATTCTTCATTTTCACTTCTTCCTGGTCGTACGAAGTTACAACATCCGATACTTCGACCTCTTCGGGCATTGCCATCACGATAATTTTCTGTCCCATGAGCTCTTCCACTTGTTTTCGCGCTTCAGCATCCTTATCGGTAACAAAGGTAATTGCCACCCCCTTTTTGGAGATACGTCCGGTTCGCCCGATTCGATGCATATAACTTTCAGGATCCTGAGGAAGATCGAAGTTCACCACATGCGTAACATCATCGAAGTCGAGTCCACGGGCAACCAGATCGGTAGCAATCAGTATACGGCAATCGCCTTCGTTAAAGCGCTTTAATTGAGCAAACCTGAAATTCTGCGATTTATTGGCATGTATGACACCGGTTATTTCGGCAAGCTCTTCGGGAAGTGCGTCGAACACATCGTCGGCCATCTGGCGGGTCGACACAAACAACAACACTTTGGCAAACCCGGGTTGCGAATGAACAAAAAACGAAAGCAGATTGATTTTTGTTGAAAAATTAGGAACTTTTATAGCCGCCTGTTTAATATTTTCGAGCGGAGCCCCCGAACGGGCGGCCTCCACTTCCAGCGGATCAATAAAATAATCGGCAATAAAATTCCGGATCTCATCGGTCATAGTTGCCGAAAACATCAGATTCTGGCGCTTGGTAGGTAGAAACTCCATTAACCGAACCAGTTGAGGACGAAAACCCAGGTTGAGCATTTCATCCACTTCATCGATAATAAACTTCTTTATATTTCTGAATTTCAGGGTTCCATTGAGCAGGAAATCGAGTAACCGACCGGGGGTACCTACAATAAAATCGAGCCCTTCCATTAGCAGCGGGGTTTGCTGAACCATATTTACTCCCCCATACACTGCCGTCGAACGAACAGGCATATAAGACGTTAGCCGGGCAATATCATCGGCTACCTGTTGAGCTAACTCACGGGTTGGAACCACAACTACTACGGTAGGATTTTTTTCTTTAGAAAACTTCCACTGGCGAAGTGCCGGTAATAAAAACGCAATTGTTTTTCCGGTTCCAGTCTGGGCAATTCCCACCATATCCCTGCCCGACATAATTACCGGGTACGATTTTTCCTGAATGGTAGTGGGCTCAGTCATCCCCAAATCGGAGAGCGCATTGAGCAGTGGAGTGGATAAATTAAAATCTGAAAACGTCATGTTGAAACTAAATTTTCACAAAGATACATTAAATTTTGAAGCCTGTTTCTAAACTTTACTGAAAATACAGGCTGTTTATATCTTTTTCGTATGAATTAAGGCGAAGAACAAAAAATTGACTACTTTTGCGCATTAAAATACTATAATTATTAAAGAATGAGAGACCTGTTTCAAAACCGACATATCGGTATTTCCGAAGAGGACCGGTTGTCAATGCTTAATGCCATAGGAGTCAACACATTAGACCAACTAATTTCACAAACTATTCCTGCTGATATTCGCCTTAGCGAGGCCCTGAATTTACCCGAAGCCATGACTGAAGCGCAGTTTTTGCGTCACATTTCAGAGCTTGGATCGCGCAACGAATTATTCCATTCCCTCATCGGTACGGGTTGGTACAATACACTCACACCTTCAGTTATTTTACGTAACATTTTCGAGAACGCATCCTGGTATACATCGTACACTCCGTATCAGGCCGAAATTTCACAAGGCCGGCTTGAAGCACTGCTAAATTTTCAGACAGCGGTGACCGAATTTACCGGTTTGCCGGTAGCTAATGCCTCACTGCTCGACGAAGCAACTGCTGCGGCCGAAGCAGCGACGATGATGTACAACCTTAGGAGCCGCGATCAGGTGAAAGCCGGGGTGAATAAATTGTTTGTCGACGAAGCCACCTTCCCGCAAACGCTGGCAGTGCTTCGCACGCGCACCAAAGCTCAGGGTATCAATCTGGTAATCGGAAATTATGAATCGTTCTCGTTTGGCGATTCGTTTTTTGGAGCTATCGTTCAGTTCCCCAATGCCAATGGCGAAATCTGCGATTACCGCGAATTTGTATCCGCCGCATCGGCAAAAGGAATCAAAGTTGCGGTTGCTGCCGACATCCTGAGTCTGGCATTGCTTACTCCTCCGGGCGAATGGGGAGTCGATATTGTATTGGGTTCTACCCAACGTTGGGGAATACCTGTAAATTTCGGTGGACCATCGGCCGCTTATTTTGCCTGCAAAGAAGCCTACAAACGGGAGATGCCGGGACGCATTATCGGGATCAGTAAAGATGCCAACGGTCGTACTGCCCTGCGCATGGCATTGCAAACCCGCGAACAACACATCAAACGCGAGAAAGCAACTTCCAATATATGTACAGCACAGGCTTTATTAGCCACTATGGCGGGTATGTACACCGTATACCACGGACCTCAGGGAATCAAAAATATTGCCCTGCGTATTCATAGCTATGCCGCTTACCTCAGCGAAATGCTGCCTGTATATGGCTATACCCAACTGAACACCAATTTCTTCGATACTCTAAAGATAAGCCTTCCTGAAGATATTACACCGGATGATTTCCGTGCTACCGCGCTCGAAAACAAGTTCAATTTCCGGTATTTCGAAGATGGAACCATCGGGCTGAGTATCGACGAAAGCATCGATATTGAAATATTAAATCAGTTGATTGAAGTATTTGCAAAGGCGGCAGATAACCAGGCCGTTGAAGTATCCGACGATGAAATTATTTTCTCGCCGGCCTTCGACGAATCACTCGAACGTACTTCGGCCTTTCTGACCCAGGAAATTTTCAGCAGCTACCACAGCGAAACCGAAATGATGCGCTACATCAAACGCCTGGAGCGCAAGGACATTTCGCTAACCCACTCAATGATTTCGCTGGGTTCGTGTACTATGAAACTGAATGCTGCCAGCGAAATGCTGATCCTCAGCCGTCCCGAATTCAACAGTATCCACCCGCTGGCTCCCCGCGAACAAACCGAAGGTTACAACGAGATGATTGCGAACCTGGAAAGCTACCTGTCGGAAATCACCGGCTTTGCAGCCTGTAGCCTGCAGCCCAACTCAGGTGCATCGGGCGAATTTGCCGGATTGATTGTGATTCGGGAATATTTCCTGGCCAAAGGAGAACCACAGCGTAAAACGGTTTTAATTCCTGCTTCGGCCCACGGAACAAATCCGGCGAGTGCACACCAGGCCGGATTGGACATTGTGGTGATTAAGTGTGACGAAAATGGCAATGTGGATTTAAACGACTGGAAGGAAAAAGCTGAATTACATAAGGATAACTTGTTTGGATGTATGGTTACCTACCCATCTACACATGGTATTTTCGAACCGGCCATACGCTGGATGTGCGAGGTGATTCACGAAAACGGTGGCCAGATTTACATGGACGGCGCCAATATGAATGCCCAGGTTGGACTAACCAACCCCGGAATTATCGGAGCCGATGTATGTCACCTCAACCTGCATAAAACTTTTGCAATTCCACACGGTGGTGGCGGTCCCGGTGTAGGTCCGATTTGCGTGGCAGCTCACCTGGCCGATTATCTTCCCAGTACAAGCAATGGAGTTAATACAGTTTCGGCTGCACCTTACGGAAGTGCAGGAGTATTGCCTATCACCTATGGCTACATCCGCATGCTGGGGGAAGAAGGACTTACAGCCTCTACTCAAAACGCAATTCTGGGAGCCAATTACCTGGCATCGTTGCTTAACCAAAGCTACGGCGTACTGTACAAAGGCGAAAACGGCCGCGTGGGACACGAACTGATCCTGGACTGTCGGAATTTCAAGGCAACTTCCGGAATTACGGAAACCGACATTGCCAAACGACTGATCGATTATGGTTTCCATGCTCCTACCCTATCGTTCCCGGTACATGGTACCCTGATGATAGAACCAACCGAGAGTGAATCGAAAGCCGAACTCGATCGTTTTGCAACAGCAATGATTCAGATTTTTGACGAAATCAACGAGGTGGCCAATGGTACCTATACGAAAGAAGATAATGTACTGGTGAATGCTCCGCATCCGGAATATATCGCAGTAGCCGACGATTGGAATCATGCGTACCCACGTTCAAAAGCAATTTATCCGGCCGAATGGGTAAAAACCAATAAGTTTTGGGTTAACGTTGCACGGGTCGATAATGCTTACGGCGATCGTAATCTGGTGTGTAGTTGTCCTCCAACTATGGATTGGAGCCTTTAGTCGTTAAAAAGTGTTTCTAAAAACTCAATAATTTAAAATTCAGAAATAGTTTTAATCATAATGGTTGAAATAAACTATCTTTGCACGGTTTAAAAAGCAGAATATGATTCAGGCATTTATAGTATCAGCAGTTTTACTCATTATAGGTATTCTGCTTTTTGGTATTCGGGTTTTCTTTATTAAAAACGGAGAATTTCCCAATATACATATCGGAGGCAACAAAGCTCTGAAAGAGAAGGGAATTGCCTGTGCAACCTCTCAGGACAGAGACGCTCAGAAAAAACGGTCATCCCTGAACGACAAAGCTTCGGAACTGATGAACGATATGATTAAAACATTTTAAATAACATCCCATTTTTTTATGAAAAACATTTCCCTTATAATTAATGCAGTGCTTGGAATAGCGGTTATCGTGCTGTTTGTATTGGTACTGGGTGGCAAAAACAACGGAGGAGCTCCGGGAGTTGTGTTCGGAAGCGATTCAACATTAACCGTTAAACTACCAATTGCTTATGTAAATGTCGATTCGCTGTTGCTCAACTACCAATTTGCTAAAGAATCGAACGAAACTTTGCTGAAGAAACAGGAAGATTCGCGCCTCGATTTGAATGTTCAGGCCCGTCAGCTTCAGGGTGAAATGGCCGAATTTCAGCGCAAGCTCGAAAACAACGCTTTCCTTAGCCGCGAACGAGCCGAGCAGGAACAAAACCGCCTGATGCGTAAAGAACAGGATTTGCAACAGCTGAATGCAAAACTTTCGCAGGAATTAATGGAGGTTCAGCAAAAAGTAAGTGAAGAATTGCGCGATACCATTAATGCTTTCCTGAAAGAATACAACAAGGATAAAAAGTACGAAATGATTATCAGCAATACTGCAAGCGATAATATTTTACTTGCTAACGATGGTTATGATATTACTCAGGAAGTAATTGAATTACTGAACGAACGGTACAACAAAAAGAAAAAATAAGATTTTCAAAGTGAAGTTAAAAGAGGAACTGCGCAGGTAGTTCCTCTTTTTTTGTATGGGAAACTCCTGTACATAGCACCACTGCTGCCATAACGGAAACCCGCCACAGGCAATTTATGAGGAGATTCAAAACTGCCCACTGAATTATTTCTGCTCCAACTTGTACTTTCTGCTTCCCATTCTGCAATTGACGGTATACGAAATCCTTCCGGACAAGAGTTGTTAATACCATTCTTGCCCTGCCATAGATTGTCGTTTTGAAGACTGCGCCAGTCGTAACTACCAATAATAAATTGACCATGTCCGGGTGTATCGCTGCTACTTACTACAGTTGTGGTTTCGGAAATACGCTTTTCATGTCTATCGCCAAAAAATCCATGTTACCCCACTGCCAATCCATTGTCGAATGCAAACAAAATCAGCATATTTTTTCCATCCCCGAATTTTTAAGGGCTTTCTGGATGCGACCGATTTGATTATTTAAAGGATGTTCAGGCAGAAAGTTCCCCGGCAAAGGTATTGATTCGAGAGAATATTGTTCAACAAATTCCTTTGGTGACTGACGCGGGTTATGAGGTGCATTGAAGGCACAATACATAAAAAAGGGATGATCGGAGCCAGCATTGTCTTGAATGTAATCAATGATAATATCTGGCTGGGATACAATATTTAAAATAAATGCTTTCAATTATACCCATTTCAGAATTGTAATTCCTCATTTTATATCTATATTTGTCACGCCATCTATCAACAAATAAACTATGCCAAAAGGAATTGAAGTCAAGGATCCTACTCTGATGAATCGTTTCAAAATTTATGTTGAACAAAACCTTAAAATGTCGGTTACGGTCAACAAAAACTATCCTCTTATCTCCGATATCATTCTCAAAAAAACAGGGCAATATATCAGCACTTCTACACTGAAGCGCACCTTTGATGACAAAAACAGCACAAAACCGTCGAAATACACCTTGAATGCTATTGCAATGACGGCTGGATTAATAAGTTGGGATGAGTTCATCCGCGAAGAAAAAAAGCAGATGGCCCTCAAGCAGCTCGGTTATATCTTATCCCTGAAACATTTTGGATACAGCGACTGGAATGAATTCAGGTCAATAATTTCGGAGTTCAGCGATCCCGATCATCGGTATGCTGTGATGGAACAACTGGTGGAATGTGCGGTCAGGCAGGGTGATACAGAATCGCTCATTAACATGCTTGATATACCGGGCATCTGGCTGAATGTAGATAATAATTTCAGGGGATTTGTATTCTTCAGTGCAGTGGGGATGCAGTTACGAAACACGAAAATAATGGATCGTCTTATCCCGGTGTATGCCCGTCACCCAAATGCTCAGAGTTGTTTTGTTGAAGCTTTTATTGACGAAGAATATCTTAATGGGTATTATGGCGATTTATTAAATGAATACATCAAACACAAGAAAAGTCAGGAAGCACAGCTGTTTTACCATTGCCTTATGTGTCAACGTGATATTGAAAATGGTATCTTGGACTCAGAGCATTTCCACTTTCTGATAACTTTCCGAAAAACAGAGCCCATCTTTTGCTTTCCGCTGGTGCGAAGACTGGCCTTGTTAACTATCAAGTACATCGACGACAAAGAACTGGTAAATCAGCTTGTAAATGAAGTATTGTTTGAACTGAAAGGTTATAGTAAGCACAACTTTTATCAGGGCATCCTGAAATACTGTTATCTGGTTTTTACGATTCACGACGCCTATCCGATCCGTCGGATTATAGAACTTTCAGGCATCGATACTAATTTTCAGTTCAACAATCATATGAGTAACTGGGCTCTCAACAGCCTGCGAATTTATGAGGCTTACTATTTGGCGAGCCTGGGAAACAAATCAGAAGCGCGTTCCATTCTTGACAGATATAGTCCTTTCACTATCTATTATTATTTTAACAAAAAATTTGACACCCATAAACGTTATGTCGAGCGAATTCTAGGATAAACTCACTTTTTCCTGAACAAAGTTTTCAAGATTAAATTTCCGATCTTGCGTTCCACACCACCTCGGGTGGTAGGAATACATGTAGCACTTGCAACGGTTTTTTTCAGTCCGGAAATACCCAGCAAACGACTAAGTGAAAAGGAAAGTCCATATTTTTTAGATGCCATATCAGGTTGATTTTTGGAAAAGTGTTGTTGTCCAGAAAACTGCTGCCATAGTGTTGGATACAATACCAGTTAACCCGATACATTGCAGAATCACGTCTACATCGTCGCCGAAACTACTGTAATGTTTAAACATATTATACGACAAAAAATAGCCAAAAACCACAATGGCGATAATCCCAAAAAAGAGTTGCAAACCGTAAGAACGCCCTTTTTTCTTTGAAACATATGCCCAAACACTAAGTATTAATCCTGTAAAAATAGAAGCGAGGAAAAGTCCTATAACTAAACCTAAGCCGGTGGAACCTGAAGATTTTGCCATTTTATTTTTGTACAGACGATAAATTATTAAAAATATCAAGAATTATTTTTTTTGCCTCCATATTAAAATCTTCGGTAGTATGAATAAATATCTTGTGAGTATATGGATAGAGCACTATATTCTGTTTGCCAAAAGTTATGTACAGTAAAGATCTGGTTCCTCCTTTCTGCTTTCTTTTAACAACATCAAAGGACAATGTATTCGGACCATAATTAGCACGCACTAAATCACCGAATTCATTAATCACGAAATCATGTACACTCTTTAAAACATCCAGATAATTAGCATCAGGTCTGTTGATTTTAAATTCTTTTGCAAAATCCGACCAATTTTCAAATCGTACTTTAGCAAATTTAGGTGCAACGGCCTTTCTGGAACCCGCCTCAATATTTACACTGGTGACTGCACTAAATCCCAAAATTCGCTGAATTTCATCTCCAAAATTAAGTCTTTCAGGAATTAGCTGAGCCAAATAATTAAAAAACTGAGAGATTTGGAATACTTTTGCGGATAAATATGGATCAACAACACACAGACGGAATAACACCTTTTCCCATTCTTCGTCAAATTCGCTTGTACCATCGAGTAACACCTGCTGAGATTCGGTAATTTCCGGTAGTCGGTATTTTTTTGCAGTTTGTTCATCCCAGGATTTGAAATCGGGTTCATGAATAAGGAAACTGTATAATTTGGGATAAGCAATTTGAGTACATACCAATCCGAAATTGATTAAAGTTTCAGTCTGATCAGTTTGGCTACCTACAGCATCTACATCTCTTATTATTTTCAATAGAGAGAGTGTGTTAATCAGTCTCTTTAATGATCTGGGATTTGTACCTACAGATAGCAATGCAAGTTCAGAAACAGACGATTTAACATTATCATTTACTGTGTCAGAGTCTAAATAATCAACCTCAATCAATGAATTAATCAAAAACTCAGTCACGTTATAACTATTTACCGGCATCGAAAAAGGAAGTTGAATTATTTTATCGAAAAAGGATCTGAACTCTCGTTCATTTTTGTCAGTCAATGGTCCAAATTTAGGCACAAGTCCTTTCACAACAACTTCATAATCAATTGCTAAAACAAAAATACAATTATCTACCTCAAAGATATTCTTGATAAGCTCGAGAATTTCAACGGCAACCGGTGGATCAATTCGATCGAGGTCGTCGATAAAAAAGATGAAACCGCGGTTATTATTGTTTAACTTACGGTCTTCTTCCAGGCATTGGTTAATAGCTGAAGAAAGTGCATTCCTGAAATCAAGCAACGATTCAGTATTATTTTCAGCATCCAGTAATCCTGAGACAAGAGCTTCACCATCGATTCCGGCTGTATTAATGGCAGCTTTTGCACCAGCTGTAGCTATTCTGCCAAATAACTGTCCGACCTTCTTTAGTGTTTCATGCGTTTTTGTATGGTGCTTTCGATTTACAATTCGCATGATTTCAGTAGTCAAACCCTTAATAATAGAAATGAGGGTTTCATCCTTCGATTTCATTAACGAATACTGCCAGGTATTCACCCAAACACCATAGTAGGGTTTTTCCTTTGTGAATTCAGGTTGTTCTTCATTTTCACACAATCGGAACCTGATCTGGTTCAATAAGGATGTTTTACCGCTACCCCACTCTCCCTGAATTGCCAGGGTGGTGGGCATTTGACAGGTTTCGATGTACTTTACAAGTGCATCGGTGTATTTGTCAATGTCAAGCAAATCAGGAGTATCTGCTGGACGTGGACGATCAATAATGTTGGAAACAGACATAGTGTAGGTTGTTAAAATGTACAATGGATATCAATATTCTTTTCTGGAAGCCTGACCTAAGGTAATTTCGTGGGGAACCAATACTTTTCCGACTTCATCTTTAATTTGAACTGTCACTCCAAAATGGGAATCAAATAATTTTTCAACTTCACCGACCTTCATACTGCCATTAATAATCAGTTCACCGGCTTTGGCATTTACCGTTTTAGTTGTTTTTTTATTCAATGCAGCCAAGGTCATATCACTATCAGCCAGCATATTGCCTTTATAAGAGAACAAGCTTAGTTTAAAGTTTTTAGCAAACTCAGCTGAAATAGACTTCAACTTTTTGTTAGGTGCCACTTCAAATTCTGCTTTATTGAAGTGATCGAGAAGGTTGTTAAGTAGATTCATAAAACATGATTTTTAATAAAATATCGTATTGGATTAGCCATACCCTTAACTTTATCGGGCAATGCTTTATTTAAATATTGATCAAGAATTTCTGGCTCAGTGACTTCGTATCCATCAAAAAAAATACGTTTCCCCTCTTTGTGCCATTTTACAGGCTTGAAGATTCCACGAATAATACCTCGGTATTCACTTGTAACAAAATCAACTTTTTCAACAGATTGCAAACTGGCTACCCAGTACTTTCGGGTTGCTTCGTACAAATTTTTATCTTCCTTCATGCGATCGTAGGTCTTATTGATATTGATGCTCATTAGATTGTGTTGTATATCATCTAACTTAAGTGTCTCACATGCATACAACATTTCAATTTCTTCCACTGTTTTAATGCCTTTATCCCATTGGTGATGACCCGACACCACGTTAGTAATCGTTGCCAATTCAGAAAAATCAGGAAATGTAAGAAAATCGATAAGGGTAGATTCCACCGTTAATGCATCCTCTTCATCCAGCCCGTGTCGAACTATATACTGTTTTACTTCCAACCCCTGACTACGAATTTCACGAATCAAATTGAGCTTATCACTAGCGAACTCAGTTTCAACCGCATCGTTTACATGGGCAAAAACACGATTGCCCATGCCTTTACCCACGTAAAAGATTTTGTTGTTGCGGGGATCTAAAAGGATATACACGTAATATCTTACTTGCTCTACACTTAAGATCGAAAAAGAAGAGATCATCTAACTTTATATGCTAAGTCAATTCCCCTCAGGACATCAGCATGTTCAAGTCTCCATGATTTCATTGCAATATCTCTTAATTCACTTTCTTTATCAGAAATATTAATATTTCCTCCTTCTGATTCTGCGCATTCTACACGAACCATACTACCTGCAATTTTCCTTCTCCATTCTTTTGGATATGACTTTACTTCTTCGATTAAAACCTGTACTAGTCTGTTATTTTCATCATTATGGAGTTGAAATCTTTTTAGATAACCATTGAATTCATTTTCATCTAACTTTTCTTGTTTCATAACTCTTTTAATTTCCAAAATTTCCTTTTCTGATATGATGATTCCATCAACATTCTTATCTGCATTTGATGAAGCTATCATCATATAAATTAGAGCATCTTTCTTTTCCATGATTTAAATTTATTTTTAACTGTCATTGAGTATTTGTTATTTTTCAATTAACTCTATAATATCTTTTGCATTGAAATTTACATTTAAGCCCCTAGAAATGTTGGTAAACACAAACCCATCTTTATTTTCAATCTTTGCAATACAGGTAGTATTAAACGTACCGTCCGACATGAGAACCGCCACAGATGAGAAGCCGTTTTCATCTTCAACTGCTACTTCAACACTATTCTTTTTATTGAAGTTTGCAGGTTTTTCTTCTCTTATTGCTTCATAATCCCAACATAAGATGTAAACCTTTTGCATTTCATTAAGATTATTAATCAAGATGGTTTCCCGTTGTTTAAAAATTATAGAGCCCCTTGAGTCTTTATCTAATTGCATAAAAGGATATGAAGTAAGGCTTCCTTTTTCAACAAAATACACCAACCCGGTTTTTCCTTGCTTATCAGCATAAGCAACTGCAATATCAAAATCGTCTTTTGACTTCCAGCTTAAAGCAATGGTGGCATTATTCGGATTTATCAAGGTATTTGAGCCTACCTCATCTAGGACAACGGGTACTTCAGTAATTCCATTAATCAATTCGGAAGTTACAGTTGCATTTTGAATTCTGTCGAAGGTAGTATAACGGGGTTGCCCATATGTAAAAGGAACTGGTTTACCTGCTTTCGACAATGAATCGTTTTTTATTTGACCAACATTTCCTACATGTTTTAGCTTAAATACTCTACAGTGACCAAAATCCTCAATAAATTTATTTTCAACCATTTTCTTATACTCCGGGGTATTTTCGACCGTACCATAATCGTACGGGCCATCAATGATTTCAAATAAATTATCGATTATACCGTCCTTGTAAAAAGTCAGGTATTTTGCTGCTCTGAAATTTCTTAAATTTTGACACAAATAAACATTGTATTTCAATGCTTGATCCTGTCCTGTTGAACCTGCAAGAACGATTACGTTATCATTCTTCAAATCCCATTCTGCATACTTAATTTCGTTTTCCATGGTCTATATATAATTTGTATTAGCGTTTTGCTTACATTTTTCACACAACACAGAGCTTCTTTTTCATGGTTTAATTCCGAAAGGGTTTTGTTGTTTTCAGAACTACCAGTATACTACCTGGATCCATCGTTTTCTGTGTAACAGATTTGTACGAACCGAGGATTTCATTAAATTCACGTTTCACATTTCCAACTTCTCGACTTCCAGTAAATGAAATTTCACCCTTTCCAACTATAGTTCTTACTTCGGTAAATTTTTTTTGTGATATCAACATTGGCAATTTTCTCACCTGCAGCAACTACATTTTTTGATTCTGGAGGAAAAATTCCAGGTTGTAAATACGGAAAATTGGAATTAACCTCTTTCATTAAGGTCTAAACCAATTTCGAACCTGTTGTTGTAATTTCGCACAATATACTATTTACTATTAACTTATTTTTCCCTCGCTAATGAACTTTTAGCCGATTCAATCTGATTTTTAAGGCTTTCAATATTTCTGTCGTGATACGCTGCACGGTCAATCTTTGATTTTCGGTAACTTGTTTTTGACGAAGTCGAAGAGGCTCTGCTTACTAAGTCAGCATAGTGCTCATTATCCCGTTTTTTAGCTTCCTTTTCTTTTTCAATGGAAGCCCGAAGATCGATGATCTTCTTTTTGTAATACTCTTTACTCATAACACTTCTGTTAAAATAGTAAGAGCAACCCTTCTTTTCGAAGAATTGCTCTTAACATTACTTATCCGCGGGCTGCTGCGCCTAAAGTTAAATCATTACTTACCAATGCAGTGTTATCGGCATTAGCAACCTGTACGTTAATTCCATACTGGTCCATAAAGGCTTTTTCAATAGTTCCGACTTTAGTGTTACCCACTATTCGAATGTCGCCTCCCTTGGCTCCCGGCTGTTTAATTGAAGCGATTGTTGCATCGGGATCAGCATCCAAATTGCTTTTTCCTTTTTTAACACGAAGTGACAGGTTAAACGCTTCTTTAAATTCACGTTGCAAGGTCTTCACTTTCTTAATTCCACTAATCGAGATTTCTGCTGCCATAGTTAGTAAATTTATTTATTTTGCCTACTCTTTCGATTTTCGGCTGCCTCGTAATTATAAATAATTGTTATTATTACGAGGTCAAATGTATAATTTACTTTAAATGAAAACTAAACCAAATAGAACCATTTGAAAAGAAAATTCCAGAAAAAAAAATTTAAAACTTACAAAAAAAGATGCTTTAAAACATTTATTACCAGTTTATCATCGAAAACCAACAAAACGGATTCTAATAGAACCAAATAGATTGCCTATTTGCTAATCAAAAAGAAAATTGCGCCAATAATAATGATAACCAGCGATGCTACCTGATACCGGTTCATCTTTTCCTTAAAAACAAGTACTGCCGCAAATAACGTTAGTATCGGAATGATTACACCATTGACGGCGCTCACCAGGGGATTAAATTCGCTGAGGCCCATCATATTGAAAAACACTGCTAACATGATGATTAATGCCATCAGGGGATAACGGGCTTTAAACCTGGTAAAAGGAGGAATTTTTTGTTTTAAAATAAAAATGGAAAGAATAGATGTGGTGATTACTACAATCAACTCCTGAACTACCATCAGAGACAAAGGAGTAAAGGAATCCAGCGCTTTCCAATGAATGATGTGAGAGATGGCAAAACAGAGCGTCATGCAGGCAAGAAGTAAATGCTGTGTGAGTAAAACCGGTTCCTTTTTGATGTTACGCGATTCATCCCACACAAAAATACTGTAACCTGCCAGTAAAATCAAGGATGAAATGACTAAGGAGGTTGTTATTTCTTGCTTCCCTGAAAGAATAGTGACTCCACTGTTTATTGTAATGCCCAGGTAGCTGTAGTAACTCAAACGGGTAAAACTACCTGCTTTCAAAAACGACACCATAAGTATAAGCCCTATGGTGCCGAAAAAACTGGCAAGTAGAACGAGATAAAAATCAGAATGTAAAACAAACTCAAAAGAGCTATTACTTACATGAATGGCTACAACAGTCAGTGTCAGCGTATATAACGAACGGCGGTTGATTAACTCAACAGGATGTTCATCCTTTACAGCCCATTTCCATAACAGGTTGTTGATAGCATATAATACGAAGGACAGGTAAAACCAACTCACAATGATTTACTTTTGTGTCATCATGGTTTTCAGATATTCATAACTCACCCGCACGCTTTCCATCGGAACCATGGTGTATTTTTCCACTTCTACAATCATCTTCTTAACGCCGGCTACCTTTACCGATTTTAAAATAGCGTCGAAGCCTACCATTCCGCTCTGTCCCAGCTCTTTGTGGTCTTTCATATGGAGATGTTCGAACCTGCCGGGATAGGTAGTAAAGTATTCTACAGGACTATAGCCGCCGCGTACTACCCAGTACACATCCATCTGGAAAAATACCTTCGACGCGTCAGTGTTTTTCAGCATAAAATCGTATATCAGCTGACCTTCGATTTCCTGGAATTCGAAACTGTGGTTGTGGTAACCGAAACGAATGCCGGCATCGTTGCAGCGTCGACCAATTTCGTTGTAGTAATCGCAGTAGATTTTCAGGTCGGCCAGGGTTTTGGGCACAGGCATCGAAGGAACAACGAGGTAGCTCATACCGGCTTCCTTGTGCGCTTTGATGGCCTGATCCCACCAACTCCAAACGGCTTGCCAGTCGGTCTTAGATGGTTCATCGGCCAGACGGCGCTGGGTGTGCGAAGAGAGAACCTTCATGCCGGAGGCTTCAATAGCCTTGCGAAAATCGGCGGGCGACATGCTGTAAAATTGTCCGTCGCTGTAACCGGCGGCTTCAATACCAGTGAAACCCATTGCGCCCAATTTCTTCACTGAACCGTGAAAGTCTTGTTTAATTGCATCGCGGATGGAGTATAACTGAATATACATTTCCTGCTTTTCAGCAGCGGGCTGACAGGCAATTGCTATCATAGGAATAACTACTATGGTAAGTAAAAGGATTGCTTTTTTCATGAGGTGGAAAGTACTTAAACACTACAGGTGCTCTTCCTTCCAATCCGGAATTCGGAACACCTGCAGCTTAGTTAATACTAACTTATTCTAAAATCTTAATTTTGATATTGCGGTACCACACATCATCGCCATGATCCTGAAGACCGATGTAACCTTCCCGGGCAGCACCTCCGGCATTGATGAATTTTTCCCAGCCTTTAAACTTGCTTTTTTCAATCATGGCCTTCCAATCGTCGGTCCACAAATGATATTCCAACACATTTTCCTCGTTTTGGATATGAACCACCGTACCTTTATAAACGATGATACCACCGGTATTCCATTCGCCAAAAGGTTTCGAGTTTTGAGGAACAGCAGGAATCAGGTCGTACAACGAAGCCGACTGGCGGTTTCCATCTTTACCTAATTTAGCATCTACGTGGTTTACATTATCCAGAATCTGATACTCAGGCGACGATTTATAGATAGGTTCGCCTTCCACTTCCTGAGCCAGGTAGAACACACCACTATTGCCACCTTTCGAAACTTTCCATTCAAACGAAAGTTCGAAGTTTTTAAACTTGCGGTCGAAAATAATATCACCACCGTCCTTATTTCCCGCTTCACCCTTACCGGAACCACTGATTTTCAGCGCTCCATCTTCGATACTCCAGGCAGCCGGCATGTCGGTACGGTTGTAACCTCTCCACCCTTCGGTCGAACTGCCGTCAAACAAAACGATCCACTCTTCCTGTGGCTCAGCTGCAGGAGCTTCTTCCCGGGTTTTAGCAGCCTTATTACATGCTGTTGTACTCATAATCAACGTAAAAAAACTGAATGCATAAATTGTTTTTCTCATATGGATAGAATTTTAAAGTGATTTAATTATCGGGGCATATCGGGTAACTTCCAACCTTCACGGTAGGTGTGCTTAATCATCTCTTCGGCAAATACTTTTGCATTGACGGGAGGAGTCATCGTTTTATCGAAGGTAGGATGTCCGTCGGTGATTTTGAACCCATCGCGGATTACTGTCCTGATAGTAGCATCGTCGGGGATATTGGTAAATTTCATATTCCGGCCATCCCAATGCAATTCCTGGTTGAGAGCCTGCAAGCGTACTGCAACAACGCCCATAACCACCATTTCGTTGAACGGACCAGCCTCGCTAAACGGAGAAGCAGTTTGCACCCTCGCATCGGAGCTTTCTTTAGCCGCGCGCACCCAGTCCATTTCGTGCGAGGTTTTTACTTCGCGCACAACCTTTGGGGCTTCGGGTTTTCTTCCCGATACCAACCATGGATTTTTTCCATAGCATCCACAAATCAAGGTATCTTTTGTACCGTGGAATATTACACCACCACCATCGTCGTTCAAATTACGACCAGCAGGCACTCCGGCCGGACGGGGAGGTTGCAGCCCACCATCGTACCAATACACTTCCACTTCGGGCATTCCAACTTTTGGCAGATTATCGCGCGAGGGGAAGGTATACTTCACCATTTCGGCATTGGGAGCACTTTCGGTTAGCAGCAAGGTTGAACTTCCCTGAACTTTGGTAGGATATCCCAGCTTAAGACCTTTAAACACCGGATGAAGAATATGGCAGGCCATATCGCCCAACGCACCAGTACCAAAATCCCACCAGCCACGGAAATTCCAGGGGGTATAAATTGGATGGAACGGACGCATCTGAGCTGGTCCTATGAAGGCATCCCAATTCATGGTGGAAGGAATTTTTTCGGCTTTATCGGGCCGCGACAAACCTTGTGGCCAGATTGGTCGATCGGTAAAGGCTTCTACTTTGGTTACTTCGCCAATTTCGCCATTCCATATCCATTCGCAAATCTGACGTACACCGGCCCCCGATGCTCCCTGATTTCCCATTTGGGTAGCCAGTTGGTATTTATCGGCCAGGCGGGTAAGTAATCGCGATTCGTATACCGAATGGGTAAGCGGTTTTTCAACATACACATGCTTGCCCATGGTCATAGCATCGGCAGCAACAATGGCATGCGTATGGTCGGCAGTAGCAACCACTACTCCATCGATACTTTTTCCCAGTTCTTCATACATCCGGCGGTAATCGTTGTACTTTTTTGCGTTTGGGAAATACTTAAATACCCGGTCGCTGTACTTCCAATCGGTATCGCACAGCCCGATGATATTCTGACTCTCCATTCCTTTCAGCACACCGAATCCACGGCCTCCCACTCCCACTCCTACGATGTTCAGTTTATCGCTTGGAGCTACGGCTCCAAACTTAGCACCAAACACCGACGATGGCACTACGGTGAGCCCGACGGCGGCAGTCGCTCCTGTCTGCAGGAACTTTCTTCTCGACATTTGTGACATAACAGTATTATTTTAAGGTGAAAAAAAATCGTGTTTATCCGCGGGTAATTTCCCGCTTATCAGGATCCCAGTACATCGTTCGCCCTTCGAGATAGGCCCGTGTACCCATGTGAGCGGCAATAGCTTCTTCGAACGCAGGCTGAATACCACACGAAACTTTGCCTCCCGACCGGATGGCATCGACCCACTCGCGCAGGTGGAGGAAAGTGGTGTTGTACTTTTTACCCTGAACATACGAATAAAGTAATCCCCGTTGTGCAAAATACATTTCGGTTGCCGACGAAAGTGCATCGATACTTTTTCCGGATGCATACCGGTAAAAGGGCTCACCGGGTTTAATCATTCCCTGATCAATTTTATCTTTGTATTGAAGCGATGCCCTGTCGACAATAATATCGAGTGTACTTCCCAGTTCGATGGTGGCATCGGTTCCCATAATTTTGCGGGGACGATTAAACTCGCTGGCCAAAGTAGCCGAATAAAGCAATGCCAGGTCGCGGTCGGGAAATTCAAAGGTTGTTTGCAACACATCGGGTACCGTGCGCCCATCTTTATAATGATACACTCCCCCCGATGATGTGGCAGAATGCGGTATGCCCAGGTTGAGAATGTGATTCATCGCATCGTATTCGTGGGTCAGCAAATCGCCGCTCAGGCCGGTACTGTAATCCCACCAGCAACGCCAGCGGAAAAAGCGCTCCAGACTGAAGGTATCGCGGCTTTCGGGCCCTACAAACCGTTGAAGTCCGAAACTATTCATATAATCCAGGTATTCGCCAATTCGTTCTTGCGTACCTATAAACTGTTGCCAGTCAATTGTTTTTTCATTGGCATCTTTGTGAATTGGATACACCCAGGCCCCGTTCGGATCGTTACGGTTGGTACTCACTTCAATCAAATTCACCTTTCCTATCAATCCTTTTTCAATAATTGCCTTTGCTTTATGGTTGATTTCTATCTGTCGTCCCTGGTGTCCCAACTGAAAAACAATTCCACTTTTCTTAACTGCATCTTCCACCCTATAGGTTTCGGGAACAGTCCAGGTAAGTGGCTTTTCAACATAAACATGCTTACCCTGGCGGCACGCTTCCAGTATCATTTCGCCATGCCAGTGGTCGGGTGTGGCAATAATCACGGCATCGATATCGGGAGCTGCAATTAACTCACGAAAATTCTTGTAGATTGTGGGCAATTTCTCCATCTTTCCACCCGGTAATTCGCGATTCAAATTTGCACCTGCTTCGGAAGCCTCGCGCGCGTAAGTTTCAAATATATCGCAAACTCCGCTCACCCGTACATTCAGGTCGTCCTGCTCCATGAAATCCTGATAACGGGTGTCGGCCGAATTCTGCGATGCCTGCCATTTCCAGTCCTCCAATTGTGCAGGTGTGGCAAATCCAAGCGCCCGCATCAGGTAATTCCCCCGAATACCGAAACCAATAACCCCAAGCCGTAGAAGCTTATCGTTGCTCACGATTCGCTCTGCCTGTTCCTGTTCTACATTAAACAGATTACCGGCCTTCTTGTTATAATGTTCTTTTTGTTTTTTCTTGTACACACCGTAAGCCATCGCTCCCAACAACGGAACTGTTGCAAGCGTTTTTAGTGCCTCTCTTCTGCTTTCCGATTTTACATCCATAGGATATTATCTTTTCTTTTTACGTTGAATAAAACGGTCGATTCCCACCCGGTTGGAAGTAGGAAACACCAATCCCGAAACTACTACCGATGCCAGGACAATCAGGTTTTTATCGACCCATAGGTACGAACCCTCCGGACGTAGCACATAGCTCACATCCATCAAGGGTGGATGCGACAGATAAAACAAAGCCAGCATGACGATAGCTCCAATGCTTCCGGCACGGGAAAAAACGCCCAGCAATAAACTAAGACCTATAAGCGTCAAACCATAGATATTCAGGTAATTCACAAGGGTTAGAACAAAGGGAGTTTCGGCCATTGACATAAATAGTGATGTAAACCAACCTTTAGAATCCATCAGATAACCATAGGCCGACCAGGAAGGAGATAGCAATTTTGTTACTCCTTCGTACAAAAAGTACCATCCGGTAAGCACACGAAGTATTACCAGCGCCGAAAGTTGTGTTGTAGTGTAATTAGATCTTGAAACCATATATTAACTTCTGAAACTAAGAAATAACGTAACTAAGGCATAAATCAGAATGGCAGCAATCCAGAGTGTAGTGCCTTCGACCATCGAATAAACGGCCAGTGCCAGCACCAGACTTACCATGAAATTCATTCGCTGAAGGCGCTGTACGCGAAAATCGGTTGCCGGCGATTGAAGTATAAAAACTAATTGTTGTAGAATAAGAATCAGTGCGCCTGCACCAAATACATATTTGCCTGCTGGTGATTCAAAAAAATGGAGCAGCGAACCAACTACTACGGCTATCGAACCAGCCAGTTGCGCCCAACGGGAGAGTGAGGTATGTTTCATTGAACAACTTCGTTAAAAATAAAAATATCTTCGTTATCGCGTTTCATCAGGTATTTTTCACGAGCCACTTTTTCAAGGTAAAGTGTATCGGTGGTAAGGCGTTTTATTTCTTCACGACTCTGCTCAATGTTCTGACGATAAAGCGACAATTCGTTTTCTAAACTCTTAATTTCCTGTTTCATTGTATACTTCCGTACTAAATTCCGATCGTCGAAAAAAGTGAGAAATACCAAAAAAACAGTAACTGTAATCGTGTACTTATTAAATACAAACTTCAGTAATGTAGCTATAAACCGGGATTGTGTCATCTTGTAAAACTGTATATCGACTGACCACAAAGATAGGTAAATTTTCAAAATATTATGCCTATCTTTGCAAAAGAAAGAACACGAGAACAGTTGATATGGAGAATTTCATAGTTTCGGCCCGAAAATACAGACCTGCTACTTTTAAATCGGTGGTTGGTCAAAGTGCACTTACCGTTACCCTGCGTAACGCTATCCAAAGCAAACACCTGGCACATGCTTATTTGTTTTGTGGTCCGCGTGGTGTGGGTAAAACTACCTGTGCCCGTATTTTTGCAAAAACGATCAATTGTGCCAACCTCAGCTCCGATGGCGAAGCGTGTAATGCCTGCGAATCCTGTGTTTCGTTCAACGACCAGCGCTCCTACAACATTCATGAGCTGGATGCCGCCTCCAACAATGGTGTAGATGATATCCGTTCGCTTATCGATCAGGTACGAATTCCACCACAAGTTGGTAATTACAGTGTATATATCATCGATGAGGTCCACATGTTATCGCCGGGAGCATTCAATGCATTTCTGAAAACTTTGGAGGAACCACCGGCACATGCTATATTTATATTGGCTACCACCGAAAAGCACAAGATTATTCCTACCATTTTATCGCGTTGTCAGATTTATGATTTCAACAGAATTACGGTAGCCGACACTGTGGAGCATTTAAAATATGTAGCATTAAGCGAAGGAGTTACTATCGACGAAAACGCTCTGACTGTAATTGCTCAAAAAAGTGATGGAGGGATGCGTGATGCCTTATCCATTTTCGACCAGTTAGTTAGTTTCTGTGGTTCAACTATCGACTACAAGGGTGCGATTCAAAATCTGAACGTACTCGATTACGAATACTACTTCCGGCTCATTGATGCTTTTCTACAGGGCGACATCCCCCATTCGCTGCTTATTTTCAATGAAATATTAAACAAGGGATTTGATGGGCATCATTTCGTGAGTGGATTAAGTTCGCATATCAGAGATTTGCTGGTATGTAAGGATCCGGCCACCATCAGTCTTATGGAAGTGGGAGCCGACATTGGTAAGCGTTACCAACTTCAGGCACAGGCCTGTTCGACCGACTTTCTGATTCCTGCATTGAAAATTAGTAATGATTGCGATTTAAATTACCGCATCAGCAATAATAAACGGCTGCTGGTGGAACTTAGTTTGATTCGCTTGTGTCAACTCACAAGCGCAAAAAAAAAAGATAGTAACTGACGACGAGCTCCCTCCGCTTGAGCTGATTTTCACCCAACCGGCTGCAACAGCTACACCTACTCAACAACCGGCTGCAACAAAAGCGGCTACGGTTGTCGCTCCTCCTGTGCAGCCGGTGGCAGCAACTGCTCAACCCGAACGACGTACAGTAAGGGCTACCTCACCGGGAGGTCGATCACTCTCCATTTCTATTCCCGGAAACAACAAACAAGCTGTTC
Source organism: uncultured Paludibacter sp. (assembly GCA_964559265.1). Classification (GTDB taxonomy): domain Bacteria; phylum Bacteroidota; class Bacteroidia; order Bacteroidales; family Paludibacteraceae; genus Paludibacter. The sequence goes on from CAZLHC010000014.1 coordinate 60,629, forward strand.
AACATTCTTCACAACCATCCTCGTCATCCGACGTATTAGCTGAATCGCACAACGAGGTTTATTCGCCTGAAGCGTTCGAACAGGCATGGAAAAGCTATGCCGAACGAATTCCCGACGTGGTAAGTGCTGCCAATTATATTCGTTCCACCCTACCCGTTCACCTCGACGGCACCAACTATGAGCTACAGTTTAGCAATGTAATGCAGGAAAATGAATTCAAAAAACTGATGACAGCACTAAGTGCCTTTCTTCGCCAACAGCTGCGGAATTCAGGGATTAACTTCCGTACCAAAGTGTTGGAATCGGCCGAATTACCCCGATCGAATAATCCGGAAGAAATTCTAAAAAAAATGATAGAAGAAAATCCGGCACTGGAGCTGTTACGAACTAACCTGAAACTGGAAATCGATTAAATACTGTATTTTTTTAGCCATAAACAAAGAGGGCAGCCCGATTCAACGCGCTGCCCTCCTTTTCAACCATTCAACGAATATTATTTCGTTCCTTTGCTTCCACCTGACGCACTCGACGAACCCGGTTTCCCGATATTTTCGCGCATCGAAGTATCAGCCTCAATATTCTTCATTTTATAATAATCCATAATTCCCAGGTTGCCCGAACGGAAAGCTTCGGCCATAGCTTTCGGAACTTCAGCTTCGGCTTCGATAACCTTGGCGCGTTGTTCCTGTGTTTTAGCTTTCATTTCCTGCTCCAGAGCCACAGCCATTGCGCGGCGCTCTTCGGCTTTGGCCTGAGCGATATTCTTGTCGGCTTCAGCCTGATCCATCTGCAACTGAGCACCGATGTTCTTACCAATATCAATATCGGCGATATCGATGGAAAGGATTTCAAATGCGGTTCCGGCATCCAGTCCTTTTTTCAAAACTAATTTTGAAATCGAATCCGGATTTTCGAGTACGCTTTTATGCGATTCCGATGAACCGATAGACGATACAATACCTTCACCTACACGAGCCAGAATAGTTTCTTCTCCGGCACCCCCAACCAACTGTTTGATGTTGGCACGAACGGTAACACGAGCTTTTGCAATCAGCTGAATACCATCTTTTGCTACTGCTGCCACCGGAGGAGTATCAATTACTTTCGGATTTACCGACATTTGCACTGCCTGGAACACATCGCGTCCGGCCAGGTCGATAGCAGTTGCCATTTTAAACGAAAGATCGATATTTGCTTTCGAGGCCGATACCAGAGCGTGTACCACTCGTTCGATATGTCCGCCGGCAAGGTAGTGGGCTTCGAGTCCATCGCGGGTTACTTCGTGCAAATCGGCCTTGTGGGCTTCAATCAAACATGCAGTAATGCTGTGAGGTGGCACCTTACGAATTCGCATTAAAAACAACTGCATCAACGAAATGTTGACACCCGACACTTTGGCCGAAACCCATAACAGGAAAGGCACATAGTAGAAAAACAGCAGGAGAAGAACTCCCAATAGTCCGAGAACAATAATTTCAATAATCGGCATAATACTGTGATTTTTAAATTAAACAATTTCTTTTGATTCAACCATAACGTTGGTGAGCAATACTTCGCGAACCACTACTACGGTACCTTCGTCGATAAATCCGTTAAGTGATTTGGCTTCCATAACATGTCCACCTACTTTAATTTTTCCCATAGGAGCTAAACGGGAAATAGTAATCCCTTCGTCGCCCACGGTTACCTGAACACCTGCCAACGGATCGTTTTTGCTTTCAATTTCCGTGGTTAGCGACATCTTTTCAAGAGCACGGGTCTTCAGGAAAATCCAAAAAGCCAATGCAATTACTACTATGGCACCGAAAACGGTGATATGGCCAACTTCCGGGCCAATGGCTGTGTAAGCGTAAACAATGCCTCCTCCCATAAACAATACGCCTCCGATACCGGCAATCGAAATTCCAGGAATCAGGAAAAACTCGATAAGCAATAATACAACGCCGATAACCAGTAACAGAATAACAATTCCAATTTCCATATTAAGAAAAATTTTTGCGTAAAAGTATTCATTTTTTAGAGAATATCCGACTTTTTCAGAAATTTTATTTCTTCGTTACGGATATTTTTTTCGAGTTGATCCAATTGTCTTCTTAGCTGCAATATTTCCCTTTCCCTTGCCATAATATCGCGGCTCAGACCTATGCGTTCCATTTCCTCTTCAGCGGTATTGTATACGGTTCTTACTTCTTGCTGCTTCAACTCCAGTTGTTGCAATTCATCCGTCAGACCACTCCACTGTAAAAACAGGGTTTGGGCTGACTGACTTTTGAACTGTTCCGTGCTCGTGTATACTAATGCATCCGTAATCACAAATTCGATAGAGGGTCGGCTTCCCGGCTCTTCTTTTTCCACAACTTTTCGTTTCTGAACCTTTTGTTGTTCGGCCCAGCGTATATCTCTCAGGGTTGCCTGTTCCATAAACTCCGGTGTACTATCATTTTTCAAAAACGTTTTTTCACCGGAATATTCAAACCGATAGATGGCTACTTTACTCCGAGGCTGGTATCGGTCGCTCACAAACCAGCCTGCATGATTTAACTCATCGATGACTAACATATAATCGTTGTAGAGCGAATTAAACGGCATACCAACATTATCGGGATTCAAATAATCGTTGGAAACACTTGAAAAACGGGTTACAAACAAATCGTATCCTCCCATCGAACCTTCACCATCGGAGGCAAAATAAAGGGTAAGGCCGTCGAGCATTAAAAACGGATAATTCTCATTCGCTTCGGTGTTGAGTTGGGCCGATAACCGTTCGGAACGCGACCAGCCATCCAACAGCTTATTAGCTGTAAACAAATCGATTGAATGGGCAGTAGTATCCGAAAAAATAGTGCGATCGCCACGCTGCGTTGTAAACTTAATCAGATCGATCCAACCATGATTAGCACTATTCACTGCTGTTTGAACCAGCGTTCCGGTTTCTTTACTCAATTCATAGTGACTAAGAAAATCCTTTTTAAGCACCACCAAGCTATCGGTAATTTCCAGATCTTCAACCCGATTCAACAATCGCTCGCCTATACCGGCTCTGCGCAATTTATCATCGACATCCGACATAAACGCCTGATTGGCCTCCGTACTCTCGGCATAGGAAGTAAAATACTGTATGGCATCACTGAACCGGTACTGTTGAAAATAACTATCGGCTAAATAATAATCCCGAAGTGGATATCGGTTGCCACTTTTCAGGAAATGTTCTATTGCTGTTTCATATTCCTTCAGTTCGTAGCTGCAACGGGCGTATCGATAGTTATATAATGCATCGGAAGGACGTTTTTTTAACAAAGCCTGATATAGCTGACCTGCCTGGAGGTAATCTTTTTTATTAAATAACTCATCGGCCCTTGAAGCCGACTGAGCAAAAAGGGCTACAAAAAAACAACTAAAAAGAAATGAAAAAATAATACGCATGCAATACTACATTAAAATGGAACGAATACCCTGCAAATGTACGTTAAAACCACCGTTAAATGAGCACTTTTTGATTTTTTTTACAATTTTACGAAAAACAATTTGATGACCCGCAAAATATTTTCTACGTTTGCGGTGTTGTACTATAAAACAGTAATATGTCGCATTCACATCACGATCATACACCTCAGGCAACCGGTAATATCCGGTTTGCTTTTTTTCTGAATCTGGGATTTACCATTATTGAAATTATTGGTGGGATACTTACCAATAGTGTAGCCATACTTTCGGATGCTTTACACGATTTTGGGGATAGTATTTCGCTCGGACTTGCCTGGTATTTTCAAAAACTGTCGCGAAAAGGAAGCAATGCCCGCTATACCTATGGTTACAAGCGATTTTCGCTAATAGGAGCCCTCGCAAATTCACTTATTCTTGTAACGGGTAGTTTGTATATTTTAAGTGAAACCATTCCACGGCTCATCAATCCACAACCCGCCAACGAAAAAGGAATGTTTTTGCTCGCTATTCTGGGAATAGTGGTCAACGGAGCTGCGGTAATCCGGTTAAAAAAAGGTAACAGTTTGAACGAAAGGGTGGTATCGTTGCACTTACTCGAAGATGTATTGGGCTGGGCTGCTATTCTTGTCGGATCGGTTTTGATGTATTTTTTCGACCTCCCGTTTATTGATCCCTTGCTTTCAATTCTTATTTCAATATACATATTGGTCCATGTAGCACATTCCATAAAAGAAAGTATGCAGATATTGCTTCAGGCAACACCTGAAAGCGTCGATTTGCAACACATTCGTGAGCGGCTACTTTTGCATCCGTTTATAGGTGATGTTCATGATATGCATGTATGGTCGGCCGATGGTAACTACCACGTAATGACAATGCATGTAGTTTTAAAAAATGAAAACAACGATGTTTCGGTATTAAAAGACGAGATAAGAATCCTGCTGAAAGAAGAACAAATAGAGCATGCCACCATTGAATTTGAACAGGAAGGTGAAACATGCAGATACGAAAAATGCACCTGAAGGAGGTGCATCTGCTTTAATTAAAGAAGCATTTTTTTAAAAATCTATTTAGATGTGCGCAGGATGAGACTCGAACTCACACGCCGGAACCGGCACTACCCCCTCAAAGTAGCGTGTATACCAATTTCACCACCTGCGCAAAGTAAATAAGAATTGTGCCCAGAACAGGACTCGAACCTGCACAGCCTTGCGGCCACTAGTCCCTGAAACTAGCGTGTCTACCAATTTCACCATCTGGGCAATGGTTGAGAAAAACATTCAAAAAGTGAAAACGCTGTTTCACTTTATATTGTTGAGCGAAAAACGGGACTCGAACCCGCGACCCTAACCTTGGCAAGGTTATGCT
>CAZLHC010000015.1:0-62015 GCA_964559265.1 uncultured Paludibacter sp.
TGTTGGCATGCGAGTTCCATACGACCATTGAAAAAACAATAATTACCGTATGAAAAAAGAAGAATCGATGAACAGTTGTACCCTCAATACAGCGGTTGAAAATTGCTTTCAAACCCTTACTGATGAAGAGATGTTGCTGCTGGAAAATAATTTGGTGGTGGTTAATTATAAGAAGGGCGAAATATTGTGCAAACAGGCCACTTTGGCCTCACATATTATGTACATATGCAATGGTCTGGTAAAAATATACATGGAAAGTGAAGCCGGAAGTTTAATTTTAAAAGTTCTACCAGCTGGAAATCTTATTGGTTTATCGGCCCTGCTCGATAATAATAACGTCTTCAGGTATTCGGCCTATGCCTACCAGGATTGTAAATTGCGCCTGATCGACATCCGTGTATTCAAACAATTGTTAATGCAAAACAATAGCTTTGCCAATCAGGTTATTAATCTGTTGTGCGAAAACCAGATTCAGACACAGACGCGCTTTTTTGCATTTACGCAAAAACAGTCGTTTGGTCGAATTGCCGACACACTCATGTGTTTATCGAATAATATATTTAAAATGGACGAATTTGAATTACCGCTTTCGCGGAAGGAACTTGCCGAATTAACCGGACTGACCCCTGAAAGTGTAATTCGCATATTATCGAAATTTAAAAGCGACCAGGTAATCGAAATTGAAGGTAAAATATTTAAAATAATTAATAAAGAAAAATTACAACAAATTAGTGAGTATGGATAATTTAGTTTTTTTGGAGCGAATCAATTTTTCAATTGTTATTGAACACCTTCCTCAGGTAATAAGCACGTTAGTTATATTGATTGCAGTAGCTGTGATACGGATTGTTATTCAAAAATTAGTGTCAACCTATGCAACTACTCACTCGCAATCCGATTTACGAGTCAATCAGGTTCACCGCCTGACCCGCGTTTTCGTCAATATTGCCGCCCTTATAATCCTGATTGTTATCTGGGGGGTTGATACCAAAAATCTGTTTGTTACTCTTTCGTCGGTATTTGCGGTTATCGGTGTAGCCTTATTTGCTCAATGGTCGGTGATAAGTAATGTAACTGCCGGTGTAATCTTATTTTTTTCACCGGCCTATCGAATTGGCAATTACATCCGCATATTAGATAAAGATCTCCCAACAGAAGCTAAGATTGAAGATATATTTGCTTTTTATACCCATTTACGAACCCGTGAAGGAGATTTGCAGATTTTCCCGAACAATTTACTTTTACAGAAGGCTATTCAGATTATTGAAGATCCTGCTGAAACCGAAAATCTGGTATAAACGAACAAACGCCCTTGCAAAAAGGGCGTTTGTTCGTTTACCAGGCTTTCAGCTGAATCATCACCGGGAAATGGTCGGAAGGATAGGCCCCCTCTGAATAGGTATCATTTATAACCCTGTATTCAATTATACTTTCATCGAAAGAGGTGAATACATAATCGATCCGAACATTTTCAGCAAAATTGGAAACCCCGGTATTCCATCCGTTAAAAGTACCGATGCTGGGTTCAGTTTTGGAGATGGCAACCCTTCGGGAATCGAATAATGCTGAACTTAGTACAGTATAAACCGAAGTATCGGCCGGACTAGCGTTAAAATCGCCAAGTAATAGTACCTTTTTATCACCTGCAATTAACTTTATTTTTTCAGTAATCAGGTGGGCACTGTTTGCCCGAGCCACTTTTCCAACATGATCAAAATGAGTATTAAAAACAAAAAAACGCTTATCGGTTACTTTATCATGCAATTCAACCCACTGACAAATTCGGTTTAGCGCAGCATCCCACCCTTTTGAAGCAATATCAGGAGTTTCCGACAGAAAAAAATATCCTTCCTGTAAGCACTTGTACCGATCTTTCAAATAATAAATTGCCAATCGCTCGCCTTTTGTACCTTCTGTATTATCCCTGCCTTTTGAATAAACCGAATACGACGCCATCCTGGTTGTCAGTTCTTTTTCCTGATCCTCATCAATCAATTCCTGCACACCAACCACATCGAAACTATTCCGATGAATTAGCGCAGCCACATGATTCCTCCGTTGTTGCCACGAACGAACACCTTTGTCGGAATCAGTACGAATTCGTACATTAAACGTGGCAATTGTGAGGGTGTCGGAACGAGATACTACCGGATCGAAGGAAAATCCGGTGGCTGTACATCCTACAACAATAGCAAGAAGAAAGGGAACAATTATTAATTTACGATACATACACTAAGTATTTAGTTTAGTAAAGAATGAAACTCACACCACAAGAATACCATGTATCAGGAGGTTTAACAGCAACCGTTTTGCTACATTCTATTCGTGATTGAATGTGCAAACCTACAAAAAAAGCATCAAAAAAACATCACTTCAGGATATTTTTGATTAATTTTGGGCACAAAACCAACGTACCCGAAAGAACGGATGATTTCAAAACCACGGAACTGGCTGTTTATCCCAGTTATACTTACATTAGCAATATTTTTCACCCTCGATATACTCCTGGGCAGTATCGATATTCCATTAACCGACTTCTGGCAGATAATAAGCGGTGAAAACAATGCCACCCCCATTTATTCTGAAATATTACTAAATTACAGGCTACCCAAAGCAATTACAGCTATCATTGCGGGTGCATCGTTATCACTTTCAGGGTTGATGATGCAAACCCTTTTCCGCAATCCCCTGGCCGATCCTTATATTTTAGGAGTGAGTTCGGGAGCCGGATTAGGAGTGGCCATCACTCTGATGGCTGCTTCCCTGTTGCCGGTTGTTTTCATAAGCTCCAGCTGGGGAACAGTACTGGCAGCCGTAATTGGAGCTTCAGCCATTTTAATGCTGGTAATTATGGTTTCGTTCCGATTGCACAATACTATATCGTTGCTCATTGTTGGGATAATGTTTGGAACCATTGCCTCCTCTATTGTGAGTATTTTACAAACGTTTGCCAATCCCGATGCAATTAAATTATATGTATTATGGACATTTGGTAGTTTAAGTGCCGTCAATTGGAGCAACCTTCAGGTGTTGGCTCCCGTTTTTTTAGCAGGAAGCACCCTGGCCTTTTGCTTGCATAAAAAATCGGATGGCCTATTGTTAGGCGAAAATTATGCCCGGGGGCTGGGAATCAATATTCAGGCGACCCGTATTTTGATGGTAGTTTCAACCGGATTACTGGCGGGTAGTGTTACTGCCTTTACAGGTCCTATTGCTTTTGTAGGTGTAGCTATTCCACATATAGCCAGAGGATTATTTAAGACATCGGCCCATAAAACACTGATGCCCGCCTCTTTTCTACTAGGTGGAATTCTGATATTAATTTGCGATATAATTTCGCAGATTCCCGAATATACACTTCCTATCAACACCATTAGTGCTTTGTTTGGTGCGCCGGTAATTATCTGGATTATTATAAAAAGAAATTAAGATGACCACAAAAGATCGCTACAAAAATATAATTGCCTGGTTCGAGGAACATGTACCAGTGGCTGAAACTGAACTTCACCACGATAATCCTTTTCAGTTGTTGGTGGCAGTAATACTTTCGGCACAATGCACCGACAAACGGGTGAATATGGTCACGCCTGCTTTATTTCGTGAGTTTCCTACTGCAGAAGTGATGGCGGAAGCATCTCCGGAAGTAATATTTGAGTATATAAAATCGATTTCGTATCCCAACAACAAATCGAAACATTTAGCCGGAATGGCCCGAAAGCTTCGGGATGAATTCGGAGGCGTGGTGCCCGAATCGATCGAAGAGTTGCAAAAGCTTCCGGGTGTTGGTCGTAAAACAGCCAATGTGATTGCTTCGGTGATTTACAACCAACCCGCAATGGCTGTAGACACGCATGTATTTCGGGTAGCTGATCGTCTCGGACTTACCACCAATTCGAAAACTCCCTTACAAACCGAATTAGCACTTATAAAACACATACCTGAGCACTTGATTCCACGTGCACACCACTGGCTCATATTACACGGCCGCTATGTATGCCAGGCCCGCAAGCCTTTGTGTGAGCAATGCGGGCTCCGACCCTGGTGCAGGATGTATCAGAAAAACGATCGTTCGTAATACTTTGTGTGAAGTAAATGGTGTGATAACTCACCCAGCGGTTCTTTCAGGAAATTATCGTAGAGGTATTTAATTTCAGGATTTTCGTGCGACTTACGAATGAATTTATGCGCATCTTCGGCATAGATGGATTCGGCCCGTTTTCGACGAACTTCGTAGTTGGTGGGTATCGGTTGACCACCACCACCTAAACAACCTCCCGGACAGGTCATCACTTCAATAAATGCATAAGGAGAAGTACCCTTTTCTACTTCTTCCAGTAATTTCCGGGCATTTTTTAGTGTATGTGCCACTGCTACCTTTATTGGAGTCCCGTTTAAATCAATCTCGGCTTCACGTATTCCTTGTATACCACGAATGTTTTTAAAATTAACATCGGGCAATGTCTGGCCGGTGTACAATTCATAGGCTGTACGTAAGGCAGCTTCCATAACACCCCCCGTAGCACCAAAAATAACAGCTGCACCGGTTGAAGCACCCAATGGATTATCAAATTCTTCTTCGGGTAACTGAATAAAATCGACACCCGTTTCTTTAAACATACGACCCAACTCACGGGTAGTAAGCACATAATCGACATCAAAAAACCGATCGTTGGCATCGAGCTTCATCTTATCTTTCCAAAATTCAAAAGCTCCATCCATTTCAGGTCGCTGAGCTTCGTATTTTTTAGCGGTACAAGGCATTACCGACACTACGACAATATTGCGAGGATCGATATTCATCTTTTCGGCATAATAGGTTTTGGCTATGGCTCCAAACATTTGCTGGGGCGATTTGCAACTGGATAAATGAGGCAGGGAAGCCGGGAAAAAATGCTCTATAAACTTAATCCACCCGGGCGAACAGGAAGTAATCATAGGCAACCGACCTCCGTTTTTAATCCGGTGAAGCAACTCGTTGCCTTCTTCGATAATGGTTAGGTCGGCTGCAAAATCGGTATCGAACACTTTTGAAAAACCAAGCCTGCGCAATCCGGCCACCATTTTACCGGTAACCAGACTTCCGTAAGGCATTCCCATAGCCTCGCCAATTCCTACCCGGATGGCAGGTGCAGTTTGTACAATCACTACCTTGCCGGGGTTATGAATGGCCCGCCAAACCGCCGGCACATGGTCTTTTTCAGTTATTGCACCTGTTGGACACACCAGGGCACATTGTCCGCAATTGGTACAAGCCACGACTCCAAGTCCCAGATCCATAAAGGTTGAAATTTTACTTTTTAATCCCCTGCCGGCAAAATCGATGGCTTTTACTGTTTGCATTTCGCTACACACAGCCACACATCGTCCACATAAAATACACTTATCGGGATCACGAACCAGCGAGAGCGACGAACAATCCTGAGCCTGCAACACTGGTTTAGTGCGCGGAAAGCGTCGTTCGCGAATTCCGAATTCATAGGCAATGGATTGTAATTCACAATTTTGATTCCGGTCGCAGGTAAGGCAATTGTCGGGATGATTGGCCAACAATAACTCTACATTCATTTTCCGGGCCGCACGAATACGGGCACTTTGAGTTGTAATCTCCATTCCCTCAGTTGCTTTGGTAACACAGGAACGCAAGAGATTTCGTGCTCCATTCACTTCTACTACACATACTCCGCAGGATGCATTGGCCGAAACATCTTTCAGGTAGCACAGCGATGGTATTTTCACTCCTGAATAGCGACAAGCTTCCATGACAGTAAGACCCTCGGGTACCTGGGTGGCTATATTATTGATTAATAGTTTCATGGGTACAAAATTTTAAAGATGAATATCACATCGAAGACAACGACTCACTTCGGCACGCGCTTGCAACCCGGAATATCCACCGTCTACTTCGAGGAAGTTATGGTTACGGTCTTTCACTTCCAGCTTATAACTAACATTCTTAGGAGTCTTGACCGGATTGGGAGGAATTATATTCCGGTAAATAAATTTCCTGAAAAGTTGATCGAAACGTTTTTGTTCCATTAGGTACTCATCAATCGATGAAGCTGCTTTTTTGGCCATTCCCATTGCTTCGGCAGCTGTTGATGGCCCGGTTACGGCATCGCCACCGGCAAATACTTTCGGCTGACTGGTTTGTCCGGTAAAGGCATTTACTTCAATTTTCCCCGAACGACCAGTCTGAATTTCGTGTAACATACTCGTATCAACCTCCTCACCAATAGCCACCACTACAGCATCAAACTCCAGGTAGTCGAACTTACCGGTAGCAATAGGTTTTCGGCGACCCGATGCATCAATACCACCACAGGTCATAATTTCAATTTTAAGTCCCCTGACCCGACCCAATTCGTTGGCAAGCACTTCCACCGGTGCCGACATAAACCGGAATTGAATCTGTTCGGCCTCTGATTCGGTAATTTCGCTATGATTGGCGGGCATGGAACATTTATCGCGACGATACACAATGGTTACTTCTTTTCCATGTCGCCACAAACTTCGGGCTGCATCGACAGCCACATTACCGGCACCAATAATGGCAACCCGGCGGCCCATTTCAGGAAGTTGATCTTTGGACAGCTGCTTTAAAAGCTCTGTACCCGAAAAAACACCGTCAGCCTCTTCTCCGGGAATAGCTAAGGGCACTTCTTTCCATGCACCAATTGCCAAATATACAGCATCGTAGTTCTCCTTCAACTCATTTAACCGAAAATCAACGCCCATTCGTTTTCCCATTTCAAAACGGGCACCCAGGCGGGCAATCAGCTCTGTTTCTTTATCAAGTACCTGGTGAGGCAAACGGTATTGAGGTATACCATAACGCAACACACCACCCGGTTTTTCGAAAGCATCATAAATTGTCACTTCGTGTCCCAGGCGCAGCAGGTAAAATGCCGCGGTTAAACCAGCAGGACCAGCCCCAACGATGGCAATCCGTTTATCTGTAGCTGGTAATTTTTCCTCCAGCAATTTTTTGTAAATGCGTTCCTCGTTTCCCAGCTTATACATGGTGTCGGCCAGGTAGCGATGTACCTCGCCCTGTGCCACCGGTTCGTCGAGCATATCGCGCCGACAACGCATCTGGCAATGAAAATGGCAAATGCGGCCAATAGTACCGGGCAAAGGATTGTCGCGCAAGGTAAGTTCAAATGCATCCTCAATCCGATCTTCTTTAATCAGTTCGATATAGCCCGGTATATTCATGTGCATCGGGCACGAATTCTCACACAGCGCCATAAACAGTCGCTCACAAACTCCGGCATGACAACGCTTTTCGAGTATGTGCTCCTCATATTCCTGCCGAAAATATCGTAAAGTGGTAAGTATAGGATTAGGAGCTGTCTGTCCGAGTCCACACAAGGCCGTATCTTTTATTGTAGCGCTAAGTAGCTCCAGCATGGTGAGATCGGCCATAGTACCCTGCCCGTTACAAATTCGGGTAAGTATTGACAGCGCCTGCGACAACCCTTCCCTACAAGGAGTACATTTTCCACACGATTCAGCCGAATTGAATTCCAAAAAATACCTGGCAACGTCAACCATACAATTGTCCTGATCCATTACCACCATCCCACCCGAACCCATTATGGCTCCCAAAGTAGCCAACGATTCGTAATCGACAGGCGTTTTAAAATGTGCAGCCGGAATGCAGCCTCCCGAAGGGCCACCTGTCTGTACAGCTTTTACCCGCTTACTTGTACCTGTTCCTTCGCCTATATCATATATAAATTGCTCCAGTGTGGTTCCCATTGGCACTTCCACCAATCCGGTATTTTTAACTTTCCCTACGAGTGAAAACACTTTGGTACCGGGACTTTTCTCAGTACCCGTCTGTACAAACCAGCCACTTCCTTTTTCAATTATCAAAGGGATATTGCACCAGGTTTCGACATTGTTGATATTGGTAGGGCAACCATACAACCCTTTAGCTGCCGGATAAGGTGGCCTTGGCATGGGCCGGCCGGCACGCCCCTCGATAGAAGCAATAAGCGCAGTTTCTTCTCCACAAACGAAAGCACCTGCGCCTTCAACTACGTCGCAATGGAAACTAAACCCCGAATTCATTATATTTTCGCCCATTAATCCAAAGGCGATAGCTTGTTCAACAGCCTTTTTAAATCGTTGAACTGCCAGAGGATATTCGGCACGAACATAGGCAATTCCCTTTGTTGCCCCCATCGCATAGGCCCCTATAATCATACCTTCCAGAACCGAATGCGGATCGCTTTCAATTTCATTCCGATTCATATAAGCCCCGGGGTCACCTTCATCAGCATTACAAATTATGTATTTCTGTGGAGCATCCTGTTGCTGCATCATCAACCATTTTACTCCGGTTGGAAAACCGGCACCTCCCCTGCCCCGCATCTTAGCAGCTGTTACTTCTTCCACTACATCGGCCGGCCGCATACCTTCCAGCACATGTGCCAGCGACCGATATCCTCCCACAGCCATATAGTCCTGTATCGATTCAGGATTAATAAAACCGGCATTGCGCAAAACCAGCTTTTTCTGACCTTTAAAAAATGCCAGTTCATTCCATAACGGAGTTTTTTCGGGTGCCTTGCCGTATTCAATACAAGCGGTATGATGATCCCAATGAGGAATAACACATAAAATATTCCGTCGGTAAAACTTACCTTCTGCAAGAGCATCAAGCACATGTCCGGCTAGCTTACCATTCATGCGCCCATATACCCGTAATGCTTCTCCGGGCAAATATGCTACCACCAGCGGCTCTTCGGCACAAAAACCAAAACATCCAACAGGTTTTAAATCTATTTTAAGATCCCGCGAACGTATTTCCTTTTGTAATGAATCATAGATTATCGACGCTCCATTTCCAATTCCACAGGTACCCATCCCTACCGTCAGCATTGGCCTATCAGGCAACATCAAGCATAACGATTGCTCACGTAACGTATCTAATTCATTAAAATTCATGGCAGTAGCATTTAAAGTTTCTTTTGCGAAAGGATACGGAGTATTTTCAACAACTTTTGTGCATTTAAATAACTATGTATAACACCATCTACCGAAACTACCGGCGATTGAGCACATTGTCCGAAGCATGCTACGGTACGGATAGTATATTCGTTATCGGAAGTTGTAAACGAAGATTCGCCTTCATCAGGCTCGTACTGAAACCCAAGAATGTGTCCCACATCATTGAGCAATGCACGAGAACCTTTGGTATGGCATGCCGTACCACGACACACAATAATTGAATGACGGCCCTGTGGTTTTAAATTGAAAAAAGAATAAAAGGTAGCGACGCTATACACCTGTGTAAGTAAAACCTTCATTTTCCGGGATACGGCTGCTAAGGTTTCCATGGGCAGAAATTTGAAAGGATGTGCTTCCTGAGCTTCTTCAAGCGTCGAAAGCAAATTTCCGGGCCTACCGCTATACTTCTCAATAATACCATCAAGAAGCTTATCGTCAATTGTTTGTACTGAATTCATGATACTAAGCACTTAAGGTTAACTTCTTACTATCAATACATTAATGAATTAATTAAGCTTTATTTGCAGAATTATTTCACTAATTAATAACAAAAAAAATCTCCGGAAAGTTTTGCAACTTCCGGAGATTAGTGATTTTTTTCTGTAATCCGATTACATCATACCACCCATTCCACCACCCATAGGCATTTGTGGAGCTGGATTATCTTCTTTCTTTTCGGTGATTACACACTCGGTAGTCAGGAACATACCGGCAATTGATGCCGCATTTTCGAGGGCTACACGGGTTACCTTAGCAGGATCCACCACACCGGCTGAGAGCAGGTTTTCGTAAGTATCCGTACGGGCATTATAACCATAATCACCTTTTCCTTCACGTACTTTCTGAACAATAACGGCACCTTCTTTTCCGGCATTGGCAACAATCTGGCGCAATGGTTCTTCGATAGCACGTTTTACAATTTCAACACCCGTAGCTTCATCGTCGTTGTCGGTAGCAATACCTTCCAGCGAATCGATGGCACGCAGGTAAGCCACACCACCACCCGGAACAATACCTTCTTCGATAGCAGCACGGGTTGCACTCAGGGCATCATCTACACGGTCTTTCTTTTCTTTCATTTCCACTTCCGAAGCAGCACCGATGAAAAGAACTGCAACCCCACCGGCCAGTTTAGCCAGACGTTCCTGCAATTTTTCACGATCGTAATCGGAAGTAGTAGTTGAAATCTGAGCTTTGATTTGAGCCACCCGCTGAGCAATGGTTTCCTTATCACCAGCACCGTTTACTATTACCGTATTGTCCTTATTGATAGTAATTTTCTCGGCAGTACCCAGCATTTCGAGGGTAGCTTTTTCGAGGGTCAGGCCTTTTTCTTCCGAAATAACGATACCTCCGGTTAGGATAGCGATATCTTCGAGCATTTCTTTACGACGATCGCCAAAGCCGGGTGCTTTTACAGCAGCAATTTTCAACGAAGCACGCAGACGGTTTACCACCAGTGTTGTAAGCGCTTCCGACTCAACATCTTCGGCAATAATCAGGAACGGACGACCCGACTGAACAGCTGGTTCAAGTACCGGAAGAAGTTCCTTCAGGTTACTTATTTTTTTATCGTAGATAAGGATATAAGGACGTTCCATCTCTACTTCCATCTTTTCGGTATTGGTAACGAAATAGGGAGAAATATATCCCCGGTCGAATTGCATTCCTTCCACCACATCGATGTGAGTATCGGTTCCTTTAGCTTCTTCGATAGTAATTACACCATCTTTGGTAACGGTACGCATTGCATCGGCTATTAATTTACCAATGGTTGCATCGTTATTGGCTGATACAGTAGCTACCTGCTCAATTTTATTGTAGTCGTCGCCTACCGAAACTGCTTGCGAAGCAATACTTTCCACCACTTTTGCAACAGCTTTGTCGATACCGCGTTTCAAATCCATTGGATTTGCTCCGGCAGTTACGTTTTTTAATCCTACGCTAACAATCGACTGTGCAAGAACTGTAGCAGTAGTAGTTCCATCACCTGCATCATCACCGGTTTTCGAGGCTACTTCTTTTACCAACTGTGCTCCTAAGTTTTGGAATGGATCTTCCAGTTCAATTTCTTTTGCAACGGTTACACCATCTTTAGTAATATGTGGAGCACCGAATTTCTTTTCAAGAATTACATTACGACCTTTAGGACCTAAGGTGACCTTTACTGCGTTAGCCAAGGCGTCGACCCCTTTTTTCAGTTCGTCGCGAGCATCAATATTAAATAAAATTTCTTTTGCCATGATTCTTTTTCTTAATTAAATGATTGCTAAAATATCAGATTGTCTCATTATCAGGTACTTTTCACCTTCCCATTCCAGTTCGGTTCCGGCATATTTTCCATAAAGAACGGTATCGCCTACGGCAACTACCATGGTTTCATCTTTCGTTCCGTTTCCTACTGCCAGTACTTCGCCTTTTAAAGGTTTTTCTTTTGCTGAATCCGGAATAATGATTCCGCTGATGGTTTTTTCTTCCGCCGGTGCTGGCTTTACCAACACGCGGTCTGCTAATGGTTTGATATTCATACTGATTAAATATTAAATTGTTAGTTTGTTTTTTTGTTTGACGGCCTTCGATACTCAGATTTTGTGCCAAAGGGGGTTTGTGAAAGAAATGGCAGCATTCGTTTCACGGTGGCAGACAGAAGGGCTGACAGCTTGTCAGTTTTCAGTTGGCTATGCGGCACAAGTGTGCCAATTTGTAAAAATCGTAAAGATGAAGTGATGGCTTACGGGAGCATAGTTGCCAACGAAGAAACGGGCGCATCAGCATACCTGAAACACGAACAAGGCCCGTCAGGTGTTTGCTTTTCAGTCGATGGTAAGCATTCAGCAATTGTGAGTCGTTGGCTAAAAACGGATAATTACCGGTTGAATGAAGAAGATATAAATTGGTTACACTTTCTTCTGTTTTTTTCAGGAAAGTAGGATTGTCATCCAATCCATTATGAATCAAAGTATTATCGATTCTGAAGAAAGAATAACCGGCCTCGTGCAGGGCATGTCCGAATAATGTATCTTCGTGTCCGTATCCGGCAATACTTTCATCAAACCGTATCGATTGAAATATTGATTTTGAAATCAGAAAATTAAAGGTTGCAAAATTATTGAACGTATCCTGCCGGTTATGGTAAAGCAGATTGGCTTCCCGACTGCGTCCATAGGTTAAGCGAAGACTAAAACGCTTATCGTTGAAGTTAGGATTGTAGGAGGTACCCCCTACCACCACCACATTTTCTTCTCTGAAAAAGTTAGCATACCGTTGGAGGTAATCGTCGTGTGGCACTGCCGCATCACAATCCATAAATATAAGGTAAGGAAACCGGGCCTCGTCGGCCAATCGGTTGCGGGCAGCCGATCGTCCAATATTTTTATCGAGGCGAATATACCTGCAATTGCTCCATCCGGCGATGCGTATATTTTCATCCAAAAAATGCGAGGAACCATCTTCC
This sequence comes from uncultured Paludibacter sp., assembly GCA_964559265.1. GTDB lineage: Bacteria > Bacteroidota > Bacteroidia > Bacteroidales > Paludibacteraceae > Paludibacter. Next base: position 12,473 of record CAZLHC010000015.1, read on the forward strand.
AACACAATAATCTCAAAATCAAGCATCAGTCCCTGCGCCTGCCGTTGCAAGTCGGTAACCAATTGCGTAATTAGCGTATTGTAAGTTGGAATCAGTACAGAATACATCAGTATTTTTTTACATTGTCGATAGATAATCCATAAGCGGCCAGACCTGGTGCAAAGTAACCGACTACGGTATCTACACTATAATTTTTTGCTAAACGAACCATTTTCACTCCGGTACGATAAGTAGGATGGATTTCAAAATCCGATTCAGTCAATCCTGCCGGAGCTCTGTAGGCCCAGTACACTTTATTGGTAATATGATCCACAGCAATGCCGGTAATAAACGCTGAAGCGTTGTCCACCGGAGCATCGTCGATACGTACCGGATTGGCACCACTCAGATTCGACACCCAGAATCCAACCTTATCGGCTGGAGCAGTAGCTGCGAAATATATCTTTTGGTTGATATGATCGATAGCAAATGAACGAATTGAAAAATCGGCAAGAATGGCTCCACTCGAAGGGGCAGTTCCCGCTGAACTAAGATTAGCACTCAAAATATCAGCAGCGGTAAAGCGGTACATTCCTTTTCCCTGCCCTCCTTTAGTCCAGAAATACACAAAATCGTAGGCATAAATTCCGGTCGACATGCCCGTGTTGCTAAGTCCGTTTCCAAAATAACCTAACCGGTCGTATTTTACCAGATAATACGGTAAAGTGGTTTGAGCATCGGTCGAACCTTTCCAATCGAAAGCACCAATGGCTCCATTTGCTAAGGGGTGTTTGTACACTACGCTGCTAAAATCGCTCCAATAGAGGTGTGCAGCATCCACCGAACCCGAAAAGAAGCCATTCACAGCTGTTGTATTCCGGTTGTGTACCAATTCTGTAACCGAATTATCGTTCATGTTAATTTTAACAATACTTCCATCACCTGCTACCGAAGTTAAATCCGAAGCATCGGTTGAAACCGCTGAACCTGCATTAAAAACATATAATTGATTATCACGTGCCTGGATAGTAAACGGATGCGCCCCGGTTGTATAAATAGTTGGCAATGCATCTTCCAATCCACGGCTAAACAAGCGCTGGCGATATACTTTACCATCGGCACCGGCCATAATCAGGCTGCGGGCCGGTTGGTTATGGACTTTAAACGTTTTCTGAACCGTGTAAACCGAATCGCCTACTTGTACAGTAACTTTTACGGTTTCCATTACATTACGTTCGCGAAAAAACACTTTTACATTGGCCAGTGTTGATTTACCATCAGTAAGTGATTCGCCCACCGCATTTTCCGAAAATTCCCATGCATAAGTAATAGTATATCCATAAGGATTGTAGGCTAATACCGAAAAAGTAACATCTTCGTAGTAGATCACCGAATCGCTTTTTGTGTATACCGCCGGAATAGTGTCGTAAACCGTTATCTTCTTTGTTACTATATAATTATCGTTAGAGTCGGCACGAAGTGTTATATCGTAAATTCCCGGTTTTTTGTAAATATAATTAGGATTTTTTGCAATCGATGTGCCCCCGTCTCCAAAAGTCCAGTTCCAATCCTCTCCGTTTTCAGTAAGGTTGGTAAAACTCACCTTCTGACCAGCCTTAGGAGCATCAGGGCTAAATGAAAAATCAGGTTCGATAGGAGTTTTACAGCTATAAACAAGCAATGTAAGTACAAATAGAAATACGAAACGAGAGTATAGGAGTTTCATAAACTGCGTTGAATTTATCTTATTTAATTTGAAGCTGCAAATATAAACATTTATAAACGAAGACAGGTGAAGCTAAGCCCCTAAATTTGTTAATTTTTGATATATTACCTAATACAGAATCAGGTTGGGTGGATTTTTTGTAATTTTGCGGCCGTTTATAATCCGAGTCATTCATCCCTATGTCAACTCTTCCTTCGAACATGCTCAGCACCGAAAAAATCGGAAAGCTCATATGGGAATACTCCGTCCCTTCCATTGTTGGTATGGTAGTAATGTCGGTATACAATATCGTCGACCGGATTTTTATCGGTCAGGGGGTAGGTGCTTTGGCCATTTCGGGACTTGCTCTTACTTTCCCCTTCATGATTTTACTTCAGGCTTTTGGTATGCTTATCGGAGCGGGTGCTGCTTCCCGTATTTCCATCAACCTTGGAGAAAATAAAACACAACGTGCCGAAAAAGTACTTGGAAATGCCTTAACGCTAACGGTACTAATTTCGGGAAGTGTGGGGCTGATTGCTTTTCTGATGATGGATTATCTGCTGGTACTATTTGGTGGAACTGCGTTAACAATTGAATATGCCCGCGATTACATGCAAATAATAATTCCGGGATCTATATTATCGGCTACACTTTATGGCTTCAACAATATAATGCGTGCATCGGGCTTTCCACGCAAAGCCATGTACACCATGATCATCGGAGCCCTGGTGAACGTTGTGCTCGATCCGCTTTTTATATTTGTTTTCGATTGGGGCATTCAGGGCGCAGCTATTGCAACTGTAATTTCGTTTGTCGTTGGCTCATGGTGGGTTTTGTCGCATTTCACTCTGCCCGAATCGCACATCAAGTTTCGAAAAGAAAACTTCAAATTACAGAAAGATATTGTTCGATCGATCCTGAATATCGGAATGTCGCCCTTCAGTATGCAAATTGCAACCAGTATTGTCGTAATTCTTATAAATGGCACTTTATTGAAGTACGGCGGCGATTTGGCAATCGGAGCCTATGGTATTATCAACAGCCTTATTACCCTGGTGATAATGGTAGTGCTCGGATTAAATCAGGGTACACAACCTATCGTTGGATTTAATTATGGTGCCCGACAGTACGACAGAATGTTCCGTACTGTAAAATTAGCCATTATATACGGAACTATCCTAACTACAGCAGGGTTCCTGCTCGGAATGTTTTTCTCCGACTTATCGGTGAGTTTATTTACCAACGATGAAAAGCTAACCGCTATTGCTGCCAATGCGTTACGAATATCTATTTTTATGTTTCCTGTAGTGGGTTTCCAAATTGTGATAAGTAACTTCTTTCAGTCGATTGGAAAAGCAAGGGTTTCAATTTTTTTGAGTCTCACCCGTCAGTTTATTTTTTTAATTCCTGCAATTTTAATACTTCCTCCACTGTTTGGATTAAACGGAGCGTGGGCTTCCATGCCCGTTAGCGACGGTTTGGCAGCCCTTACAGCAGGTTTTACGTTTTACCGGTTTTACAAGAATTTCAAACAGCTTTAAAGCTCATATCCAGACTTTTGATCGAATGAGTAAGAGCCCCTACCGATATATAGTCGACCCCACAAGCGGCATAATCGCGAAGTGTCGACAAGGTTATACCACCCGAAGATTCAGTTTCGAAGCGACCGGCAATCATTTCCACTGCTTTACGGGTGTTTGCTACAGAAAAATTATCCAACATAATCCGGTCGACACCACCTATTGAAAGTACTTGATTAAGCTCGTCGAAATTGCGGACTTCAATTTCAATCTTCAGATTTTTCCCCTTGTCCTGGCAATAATTGCGGGCACGCTCTATCGCGTTGGCAATTCCACCTGCAAAATCGACGTGATTATCTTTTAACATAATCATATCAAATAATCCCATTCGATGATTCACACCACCACCAATTTTCACTGCTTCTTTTTCAAGTTTACGTAGTCCGGGAGTCGACTTTCGGGTATCCAGCACACGTGTAGAAGTTCCCTCGAGCAGGCGTACATATTCGCGGGTACGGGTAGCAACACCGCTCATACGTTGCATTATATTTAACATCAAACGCTCGGTTTGCAACAACGACTGAATTTTACCTTCTACCACAAAAGCAATATCACCGGGATTTACCTCAGCACCATCGTTAATAAAAACCGTCATCTGAAGTTCCGGATCAAATTCCTTAAAAACCCGTTTAGCAATTTCAACTCCTGCCAAAACTCCTCGTTCTTTTATAATTAATTGCGATTTTCCAAGTGCCGTCTCCGGTATACAGGATAAGGTTGTATGATCGCCATCCCCTATATCCTCGGCAAACCAAAGGGGAATCAGTTGGTTTAAATAATCAGTCATTGGATGATTCTATACGTAATTGTTGTATTAATTGTTGCTCGTCGGAGGTACGACGAACTAAAATATAAACTCTGTAGGTTGCATTTCCGGCACGCATCGTGCATATCGAAAAGGCTGAATTCTCTTTCGAGCCCTTATGTAAAACCTGAAAGGAACTTACTTTATTTCGCCTGAAAAAATCAGCTACAATTCCGGATGCTTGTTTTTTACTGTAAACATCATTTACTGAGCCCAGTACTAATTCGACATTATCGTTGAAATATACCGATAAGGCACCGGCATCTCCCTTCGACAATGCGTCGGTAATCCCGGTGGCCATTTCTCGCTGTGCGGAAACTACTGTCAGCGATAGTATATATAGCAAAAGAGTGGAAAGTATTCTCATCGTCGGATGTTTTAAAAGTTCACAAATCATTCACTAATGTAATCAGTGTTTCGGGTAAAAATCCCATATTTGCATTCCCTTGCCTTCGTCGTGCAAAAATAAGCTATTTAATTGGCAGAAAAAAATAATAATCGCTTATAGTAGCTTAATCATGCATTTTTTTGAAGTCAAACGGTCGTACATCAGCAAATGACAGACCATAAAAAGTTAAATATAACGGACTGCACATGAAGATTATCTTACTTATGGTGGGAAAAACTACCCTCGATCCCTTGCAGAAAATGATTCAGGACTACCAGCAACGGATTGGTCATTATGTATCGTATGATACAGTGATCGTTCCTGAACTGAAAAACAGCAAAAATATCCCCCTGGCCGAGCAAAAAGAAAAAGAAGCTGATCTTTTATTGAAACAAATTGAAAATCAGGATCATGTTATCCTTTTAGATGAAAAAGGCAAATCATTGACTTCTGTTGGATTTTCCGAATTAATTGCCTCCAAAATGGTGGGTTCGGTTAAACGAGTGGTATTTGTTATCGGTGGTCCGTTTGGATTTTCGCAACGTATGTACCAACGTGCCAATCAACTGCTATCCCTGTCGGCTATGACCTTCTCCCATCAATTAATAAGGCTGCTGTTTACCGAACAATTGTACAGAGCCCTTACCATCATTCGCGGCGAAAGTTACCACCACGAGTAAAAACACAGTTTCATGAAGCAGAAATCACACCGTCAAACTCTACTTATTTCCACATTAGCTTTCAGCCTGGTGTGCTCGTTTGCACTGTGTGTTATTTCAAACCGGAAATACAATCCGTCTGAAACAGCCCAATATTTTCAGACCAGGTTACAGCAACACATCCACCTTGTAGATCAACAGCTTGCCAGGCTGAAAACCGACAGTTTGCCATTGTCGGAACTGAAAGTGACAGGATTCAGCAAAAACCACCCTCCCACTGCCTTATTCCTCTACGAAAACGGTTCTCTTCGAGCCTGGTCAACCAATCAATTCTCATTTCGTTTTCCTGCTCTGAAAAAGTCATCGGCCTGGACCTACGAAAAAAGTTCTAACGTTCATGCGCTGTATAAGTGGTTAAGCATAAACGATTCAACAGGAATACTGGCTATGATTCCTCTCAAATGGGCTTTCCCTTACGAAAATCAATACCTTAAAAATACATTTCTAAGCCCCTTTGATTCGTTCGACACTTTTGAAATAAGCACCGGACGTACTGCAGCTCATTTACCTATCTACGATAGTTCGGACAACTATCTTTTCAGCATCATAATCCCAACCGTTCTTTCACCCAATCCCCTTGTTGAGTGGCTAGGACTGGTAACGTGGAGCCTTAGTTTTTTACTTTCACTCTTCCTGTTTGTCCGGTTAACTCTTCGGCGCAACCAGCACCCCTTACGTTTCTTTTTACTGCTAACCCTCTTTTACAGCAGCATTATAGCTATTTTGAGCTACTACAGCTTACCACGTCTCCTTTTTGTCAATCCGCTTTTTTCATCCCATCATTTTACAGTCAATCCATTCATAACTTCCTTTACCCATTTAACTCTCTATGTTTTTTGGGGTATAACCCTTTTATTCAGCTATTTCCTCAAGTTCCGCGCTTTTAGTAATCGTTGGATCAACCTGCTGCTTTTAGCAGCCTACCTGTGGCTGTTGATTGAATTTTTACGAAGTATTGTATTACATTCCGATATTCAGTTTAATTTCTACATCTTCAACCAGGTAACATTTGTTACCATCTGGGTGCATTTCCTGTTGTTCTTATTGCTCCTTGCTGGCTTTACTCTTTTCCACACTATCGCTCCACGTTTACTTCCAGCCCGGTTGTCCGTAGTATCAGTATTTCTGATAATCACTACTTTACTTAGCCTTGGAGTAACACATCATCTTCATCAGCATAAAAAACTGACCCGGTACAAGGTGTTAACTGAAAATATTCGCATTAATGGTACCAGTCGACAGGATCCGATGACCGAATTACTTCTGGAAGAGCTGGCGCAAAGCGTGGTAACCGATACCACACTTAGTACTTACGTATCCTATCCTGATTCACTTAACGAATTGTACACTTATATAAACCGAAAATACACTTCCCTGCTCAACGAACAGTACGATATTGAAATTGAGCTTATAAACACCACCGACGATGCCAACAGAGAATATCTGTCGATGCTTCAACGCACCGGAATTCAGGTGGGTACTACCAACTTCTACAACCTGCCAGCATCTCTCTTCGAAACCAGCTATGCCGGATTCATTGCTATTCCCGGCACCCCATCGAATGATGAAGTTCTCTACCTTGAGTTTCGCAACAAACGAAATTTCAGAAGCTATAGTTTTCCCGATTTATTGATAAACGAATCGACTGCTTCGCAATTAAAAAAAGATATTTCAATTGCCGGCTACGAAAAAGGAATGTTGGTATTCGACGATCAGAAGTTCGATTGGCCCGATGAAGGTAATGAATTCCGGTTCGAACAGGATGGATTTGCTAAAATTGAACTGCCCGATGGTGTTTTTTATAGCAATCAATTCAATAAGCAACAATTGGTAATTGCCGAACTATCCAATCCCGGACGCTTCGATAAAATCTTCTATTTCATTCTCATAGTAGTGGTATACCGGCTTAGAGCCCGTATGCTGAGTATTTTGGGTCACCTTATTAGTAGCCAACAGCCGATTTCGTTAGGGTTGACGGGTAAATTTCAGATCGTTTTTGTGTTTTTACTGATGGTGAGCTTTATCAGCACCTTGCTGTTTTCGGTGCAATATTTTCGAAGAAACTACGAGCAAGAGCAATTGCAACAAAGCACTAATAAACGGCAATATATTCAATCGTCGCTTCAGGAAACATTTTACTGGCTCAATGATATAACAGCCATAAACGAACAGGGAATAAACAGTATATTGCAAGAACTGGCCTTCAGGTATCAAACCGATATTCATTTATACAATCAACATGGCGAATTGGCGGGTAGCTCTCAAAATTTATTATTCTCGAAACAGCTGATAAGCAAACTAATCGACCCCGAAGTGCTTATTGCAGGCAATACTTCACTTCACCGCCTCGAAAAAATCGGCGAATTAACCTACCTTACCAGCTATACTCAATTACTCAATGGCGACTTTGTTCCCCTGGGCTATATTGCTATTCCTCAGTTTTTCAGCCAAACCGAAATTAATTCAAAAATTGATCAGTTTCTGATGGCTGTGGTGCAGATTTATACCTTAGTTATAATTCTATCGATTTTATTGCTCTTGCTGGCAGGAAACCGATTGGCGAATCCGCTCCGGTTAATGGAAGACAAACTTAAAACCATGAAATTAAATGGCCGGAATTCGAAGATTGAATACCGCGGATACGACGAAATCGGTCAACTGGTGGAGCAATACAACCGTACCGTCGATGAGTTGGAACGTAGCACCCAATTGCTTCTCCAATCGGAACGCGAATCGGCCTGGCGAACGATGGCTCGTCAGGTGGCTCACGAGATTAATAATCCGCTTACTCCGATGAAACTAACTATTCAACAATTGCAACGGGTTCGTAGTCAGGCACCCGACCAATTCGACGAATACTTCAGAATAACTACCACAACACTTATCGAACAAATTGATAATCTTTCGCGCATTGCCGGCACTTTTTCTCAGTTTGCCCGTCTGCCCGAAACTGAAATGCAGACCGTGGATATTGCAGCTCGTTTGTACTCAACCGTCGAATTGTTTAAAGCCAACAGCGAAGAAGTAGAAGTCGTATACAAAGGAGTAAAAGCAGGATTAATGCTGAAAGGTGATCCGGAACAACTGAGTCGTGTTTTCACCAACCTTCTTAAAAATGCGCTTCAATCGATTCCTGCCGGCCGGTCGGGCAAAATTAAAATTGAGCTATCCACCAACGCTAATCAGCAGGTTGTGGTAATGGTAAGCGACAATGGAAGCGGGATTTCGGAAGAAGCTTCAAAAAATATATTCAAGCCCGATTTTACGACAAAATCGTCGGGCATGGGACTGGGATTAAGTATCTCGAGAGCCATTATCGAAAATTCGGGAGGTACAATTTCATTTGATTCTGAAGTAGATAGAGGCACAACCTTCACCATCGTTCTCCCTTTACTTAGCTAAAAAGTTGGAGATGGTCGAATTTTGAGTTATTTTTGCACGTTTTTAAAATTGAATAAACCATGAAGTTTACCAGACTTATAGTTGTAACCGGATTTTTACTTCTTACTTGTCAAGTATCTGCCAACTTATTGTTCGACATTACCGATGGCAAGTACCGCGCGGCCAGGCCCGGGATGCTCCGTTCGATGAACGATGGAGAACATTATACCCAACTTAAAAACGGAACTACTATTTTAAAATACCGTTACCGTACCGGACAAGTTACCGATACCCTGATGCATTTGCCCGGGATTAAGAATTCGCCCCTGAAGTCGGTGAGTGGATATATTATCAGTCCTAAAGAAACAAAAATATTAGTTTATACTACTACTGAGCAACGCTACCGTCGCTCTTTTACAGCCGATTACTATATATATGACATAAAATACAAGGAATTCGACCCCTTATCGGCCAGTCGTCCTCAGGAAAATCCTCTTTTTTCGCCCGACGATCGCTACATTGCTTTTGCACATAAGAACAATCTGTATATGAAAAAAGTCGATTTTAAAACCGACATACAGATTACCAAAGATGGTTTAAAAGGAAGCATCATTAATGGAATTGCTGATTGGGCTTACGAAGAAGAATTCGGGCAAACCCGATATTTTGAATGGAGCCCCGATAGCAAATTGCTGGCTTTTGTGAAGTTCGACGAAACCAGGGTAAAAGAATTTTCGTTTCAACGCTTTTCGGGTAGTTCAGACAAATTGAAACTGTACCCCGATGCCGAACAGTTTAAGTATCCTAAGGCAGGCGAAATCAACGCAACTACTGGTGTGTATGTTTACGATGATTTTAACAAAACTACCCGGTTGATGAAGTTGCTCGATCCTAATCCCGACAGCTACATTCCAAGAATTCAGTGGACCAATGAGACGGAAAAACTGATGGTATATCAACTAAACCGTCAACAAAACCGGCTCGACATGATCCAGGCCAATCCACGTACAGGTATCTGCCGGCTGATTCTTCGTCGTGAGGATAAAGCTTATGTCGATTATCAGGATATCGATGGTACCATTTTTACAAAAGATTTGAAATACTTTTATACGCTCAACGATAAAGATGGCTACCGGCATATTTACCAGCACCGGATGGATGGTACAGTAGCACGCCAGGTTACCAAAGGAAAATGGGACGTTACAGCGTTTTATGGAGTCGACGAAAACAAAGGAGTGGTGTATTATCAATCCACTGAGAGCTCACCACTTAACCGGGATGTTTATGCTATTGATACGAAAGGAAAGAAAACGGCCTTAAGCGACGGTAAAAGTTACAGTAGTGCACAATTCAGTAAAAACTTTTCATATCATGTTCTTTCCAGCTCCACTATCACCCGCCCCGATCAGGCAGTTGTACGAAATTCGAAAGGAATCACGTTGCGGGAGCTCGAAAACAATAAAGAATTAACCAATAGGTTTAATCAACTGGGTTTGAATAAAAAAGAATTTTTTCAGTTTACAAGTTCTGAAGGTGTTCAATTGAATGGCTGGATGCTAAAACCCCTCAATTTTGATCCTTCGGTGAAGTATCCTGTGTTACTGGTGCAATATTCAGGTCCGGGCTCACAAGAGGTATTGAACCAATGGGAAATAGGTTGGGAGTATTATTTATCGACAAAAGGGTATCTGGTAGTTTCGGTGGATGGAAGGGGAACCGGCGGACGTGGAGCCGATTTTTTGAAATGTACGTATCAGCAAATGGGTGTATTAGAAACAAAAGATCAGGTGGAAACAGCCTTGTATCTGGGCAAGCAAAGTTATGTTGATAAAAGCAGAATTGGCATTTGGGGGTGGAGCTATGGCGGATCGATGGTATTATGGACTATGAGTACCGGTGAGCCCATTTTTAAGGCTGGAATTTCGGTAGCACCAGTTACCGACTGGCGCTTGTATAATACAGCATATACCGAACGATTTATGCGCACTCCCGAAGAAAACACCGATGGTTACGAGAGAAGCTCCGCTATTCGTCAGGCCGAAAAATTAAACGGGCGTTTACTCCTGATCCACGGAACAGCCGATGATAATGTGCACGTACAAAACACCTATCTATATACTGAGGCGCTTGTAGCAGCCGGAAAACAGTTCGATATGCAGATTTACACCGATAAAAATCATAGCATAACAGGCAGTCAGACACGTCGGCATCTGTATACCCGAAAAGTGGAGTTTTTAGAAAAAAATTTATAAACAGGCACAGAGTTAACAAAAAACATGTTTTATAACATAGAAATAGGGAATTATTTTTCAAAAGGGTAAAATCCCGTTTCGATAAAAAATATTAACTTTGAGCGCTGAAAAAACTATAATTTAAAACTAATTTTTTACAATTAAACGAAATGAACAAGGAAAAGAGTAGCAATGCTTTACCCATTGCAATGATGTTTGCGTTGTTTTTCATGATTGCGTTTGTAACCGGTCTGCCAAGTCCGATGGGAGTAATCGTCGCAAAACAATTTGGAGCCACCAACTTTGAGTCGCAATTAGGCTTTTTTGCCAATTTTATTGCATATGCCTTTATGGGAATCCCGGCGGGGTTGATGCTTAAAAAAATTGGCTACAAGAAAACAGCGTTAGCTGCAATTGCTGTGGGATTTACCGGTGTAGGAGTACAGTACCTTTCCGGCCAGGTAGGAACATTTAGTGTGTACCTTATTGGTGCTTTCATTTCCGGTTTCTCGATGTGTATGCTTAATGCAGTAGTTAACCCGATGTTGAACACCCTTGGTGGTGGAGGTAACAAAGGCAACCAGCTAATTCAGTTTGGAGGTTCAATCAACTCGATTGCTGCTACTATCACTCCGATGCTGGTTGGTTACCTGATGGGTGCTGAAGCCGGTCGTAACATCGAAAAAGCAAGTCCGGCACTTTTCCTTGCAATGGGAATTTTTGCTCTGGCATTTGTGGTTCTGGCGCTGGTGCGTATTCCTGAGCCTCACAAAGAGCGGGTAGTGAAAGTAACTGCCGATGGAAAAGACAAACACAGTCCGCTGTCGTTCCGCCATTTTATTTTCGGAACTATTGCAATTTTTGTGTATGTAGGGGTTGAAATCGGGATTCCAAGTACGGCTAACCTGTATATGACGGCATTTACCGAAGAAGTTGCCAACGAAAAGATTGCTGAATACGAAAAACAACAATCAGATGTTGCTTATTTCGAGCTGATTAAAGCAGAAGATGAGCAAAACAAAACCAACGAAGCCTATGTACAAAAAGTGATTGGAGCCGATTCGTATCAGAAAGCGCAGGATATTATTTCTGGTAAAACAGTTCCGGGATTAAATAAAGACGCAGGTCTGGCCGGTATTATTGTGGGCTTGTATTGGTTGTTGATGCTGGTGGGTCGATTGGTAGGTGCTTCGGTTGGAGCTAAAGTTTCGAGCCGCGCGATGATGACAACTGTAACATCCTTAGGACTGGTATTCCTGTCATTGGCGATCTTCCTTCCGGTGAGTATGACAGTATCTATTCCTATTAATTTCAACTTCGAGACTACTCAGATTCCGGTAAGTATCTTGTTTATTATTCTTACCGGTTTATCGACTTCCATTATGTGGGGTAGTATTTTCAACCTGGCTGTCGAAGGTCTCGGAAAATATACCGAAGCTGCTTCAGGTATCTTTATGGTAATGGTAAGTGGTGGTGGTATCATCCCGCTCATTCAGGGATTTGTTGCCGACTCGTTTGGATACATGAACAGCTATTGGGTAATGTTTGCCTGCGTTGCTTACATGTTGTGGTATGCGTTGGTAGGAAGTAAAAATGTTAACAAAGACATTCCAACTGAATAAGAACCTGTTAAAGAATTATATATCATGAATAAACCTTATGTAATAGGCATCGATATGGGTGGAACAAATACCGTTTTTGGTATTGTTGATGCCCGTGGAAATGTAATATCGAAAAGTGCCGTTAAAACGTCGACTCATACCGATGTTAATTTGTATATCGACGATTTATACAATGAGTTGATCAAGTTAATCGACGAAGTAGGTGGAGCCGAAAAAATAAAGGGAATTGGCGTAGGTGCACCCAATGGGAATTATTACACCGGCCGAATTGAATTTGCCCCTAACCTACCCTGGAAAGGTCAAATTCCGTTTGCTGAATTAATGACTGCCAAATTCGGAATTCCTACCGTGCTTACCAACGATGCCAACGCAGCTGCAATTGGAGAGATGACCTATGGTGCAGCCCGTGGTATGAAACACTTTATTATGATCACCCTGGGTACAGGTGTGGGAAGTGGTATCGTAATCGATGGAAAATTAGTGTATGGCAACGATGGTTTTGCAGGTGAACTTGGCCATACTACCGCCGTACGCAACGGTCGGATGTGCGGTTGTGGTAAATCGGGATGTTTAGAAACCTATGCTTCGGCTACCGGTGTTGCCCGTACTGCCCGTGAAATTCTTGAACTCAGAAAAGATCACAGCAGCCTGCGTAATGTTCCTACCGACATTATTACTTCGAAAGATGTATACGATGCTGCTATGGAAGGTGATGTTATCGCTCTCGAAATTTTCGAGTATACAGGTAAAATCTTAGGAGAAGCGTTGGCCGATTTCGTTGCCTTCTCGGCACCCGAAGCCATCGTCTTGTTTGGTGGTCTTACCAAATCGGGCGATCTCATTCTAAAGCCGATTGTGGAGCATATGAATGCCAACGTTCTTCCGTTGTGGCGAGATAAAGTAAAAGTGATGTTCTCAGAATTGAAAGAAGCTGACGCTGCCATTTTAGGTGCATCGGCACTTGCCTGGGAATTGAAATAACAGCTTATTCTTCCTGATAAAAAATCCCCCGGTTAATAAATTCCGGGGGATTTTTTTGTTTTCTATTTTCTATTTCAACTCCTCAAAAATTATCGAAAGCTCGACCCTTCTGTTCCGGGCTCGTCCTTCCGATGTCGAATTGGTTGAAACGGGCTTGGTATCGCCAAATCCTTTAACAAATAGTCGCTGCGAACTGATCCCTTTGTCGATAAGATAATTCTTTACCAAAACACTGTAGTATTCGGACACATTCATCTTTTGTTGTTCTGCCGTTTGGGTCGAATCGCTTGCTGTACCGGGCAGCCTACGTACCTGATTGTCGGAGTGCCCCTGAATCAGTAATTTATAAGAAGCATTCTCGTTTAACATCTCAGCCAACTGATCCAGCATCGGATACGAACGTGATGTAATTCGCATCGAATCGCTGTCGAATTGTATTCCTAATAATGCACTTTTAAGTAAGGAATGAATTTCGGTTTTCACTTCCGGACAACCCCGGTTGGAAGCTACTCCCGGAATACGTGGACAATCGTCGATATAGTCGGGAACTCCATCAAAATCGGAATCCTTCGGACAACCCCGATGATCTACCGTACCACGTGCTTCAAATGCTGTCTCCGGACATTCGTCGAGATAATCGGGAACTCCATCGTCGTCTTTATCGTACAAACATCCGTTGGAGTCGACATATCCACGCGCTTCAATTGGTGTATTGGGACATAAATCAAGATAATCCAATACTCCATCATCGTCTTTGTCGGTCGGACATCCATTTTTATCTACAAAACCCAGGGCCGCCGAAGGCGTATTGGGACACAAATCAAGGTAATCAGGAATACCATCACCATCGGTGTCCAACGGACAGCCATTTTCGTCAACCTCTATTCCCTGCGGAGTATCGGCACATTTATCCCGGTAATCGTATACTCCATCCTTATCAGCATCGGTAGGGCAACCTGTTGCATCAACAAACCCTTTTGCTTCCGGTGAATTATCAGGACATTTATCAGCATAATCAAGCACTCCATCGCCATCGGTATCGAGCGGACAACCATAAATATCGACATGATTGCGGGCCTCTTTCTTTGTATTCGGACATTTATCGAGGTAATCAGGAACTCCATCCTTATCCGAATCTTTCGGACATCCTTTCGCATCCACTTTTACTCCTGTTGGCGTATCTAAACAGCGGTCGTGAGCATCACTTACCCCATCTTTATCCTTATCGAGCCATTTACCCATCACAATATTAATTCCTGCTACAAAATTCATCCGCCCTCTATCGTAGGCCAACGGAAGGTTAATAGAAGGTATTGCCTCGTCAAATTGCTGTAAATTTAACTTCACCGTTCGGAATGGCAAGTAATCGGCCGCAAAATAAAAATTTACTTTTTTAGCCTTAAAACCAGCTCCTAATCCGAAATTCGACTCACGCCCTTCTCGCAACGAATAACTCAACGAAAGATTCACCCAATCGGCCGGACGAAGCGTTACAGCACTTGTAATTTCGTCGCGCCAGCTGTTTTTACCTGCTCTGGCTGCATACAACACTCCTAAACTAATCTTATTGTTAAGCATTCCAACTTCTACCGATCCATTCATCCGGGGCTGTAAATAAAGCAATCGCCCGTTACTATCGGAAGAAGTGGATGTTAAGGCTCGTTGCATATCTGCCCAGATGGTATCGGAGGGTATAGTGGTGGCACCCGGATGCGACATTACCCACGAAGCCCAGTCGGTGGCATCCATTGTATAGTCGAGGGCGTAATCGGTATTCTTCATTTTATTCCACCTGATCAAACCCAGATCAGTTACTGCTAAGGCCAGTTTTACAAACGATACCGGTTTGTAGTAAGCTCCAACATCCAATGCACCTCCCATTCCCGAAGGGATAAGGTAATCGGTGAATTTTGGTGCAGCACTCATTTTTAATTGCTCGTCGATTTGAAGTAAACCGGTCGATTGTATATTCATTGCCAAATGTGCATCCACTCTATCATCGGCAATATTTAACAAGGCCTTCGAGGTGTTCATATCGAGGTATGAAGTACCCGACAAGATCTTTAATTTTGTACCAAAACCAAAATTTTCGCTCCGTCGATGCGAAAACCCCAACGCTAATTCGGTATAGGTCTGTTGCTGCAACGATAAAAGGGCCATATTCGTCGAAACTCCATTGGTCAATTCCGACTGGTTTAACATTAAGTCGAACAACCCGTAGGGCAACCGGGACGTACTGTTTATTTTTTCGGATACCGTCAGCGTGAAGAAATTCGAATTGTATCGGAATCCAAAATCAATAATTCCTATGCCCGCCGATAAATCGAAGTTGGTCAAAGGAGACAATGATTTTAAAAATTGAGATTTATCAACTTCAAAATCAAACGATTGTCCGGCTCTGAAACCGGCTTGTCTGAAACCCGGAAAATCGGTATGCGTATCGACTCCAAATCGATTTAACAACGGAATACCTATATAAAAAGTCGAAGTAGGTTGAAAGGCCGGATTCAGATGATGTTGAACCGGTACATTATCCAGAAAATATAAATTATTGACTTGTTGAGCTGATAGCTTTTCACCAATAAGTAAAAATGACAGTAAGCATACAATGCTGAAGATTTTCCGTTCCATACTTTTTGTTGTTTAGACCTTCCAAAGATAAACAAATATTCTTAAAAATGGTTTAAAATCAACAGTATTTCGATTAATCAGAACTGTAATTAACCAAAAAAACCGATTCCGTAGCCCGGGTTAATGCTGTATATAACCAACGATAATAATTCCGGTCGATAGCCATATCGGGCATTCGGCTCATATCGATAAAAACCTTTTTCCACTGCCCACCCTGAGCCTTATGACATGTTACCGAATAGGCAAACTTCACCTGTAACGCGTTTAAGAACTCGTTCTCCATCATTTTCCGGTACCGTTCCCTGCGCGATCCAATATCCAGGTAATCTTCTTCCACAGCCCTGAAAAGCGTATCGCTCAACTGATGCATCAGCGCCGGCGTTTCTACCTGCAAGCTGTCGAGCAATACCAGCGCATCGATATCCCAACCGGCATCCAACGAATGTAGCGACAATTCCACAAACCGAAAGCCGTACATCTCCCTGAATTTTCGCACCCTGGTAACTTCCACAATGTCGCCATTGGCTATAAAATCAATTTCCTTATAGGGCCGGTTCCAAAAATAATTATTGCGGGTTACCATCAACAAATCGCCATTCGAAATCTCTTCTTCCTGCTGAATTACACGTCCCCTGATTCCATTGTTAAAAAATACCGCGCGCTTATTCGAACGGGTGATTATAAGCGTATCCGAAGCTCCTACCCCATCGTACGAACGCTGCACCTCGTCGACCAATTCCATACCACTCAATGCTTTGATATCGGTAAAAGCCGATAAGTTCAAACGCGGCAACTCAGACGTCAATTCGTCGGTAAGGGCCTGCCTTAAGAGCGTAGCATTGTATAAAATACCACTTTCCAGCGCCTGGCGAACTACACGGGTCAATGTAAAATCATGTACTTTCAACCCATACGATTCCAACTTACTTTTCTCCAATGCAGGCGAATTTTCCTGCATCACCGGAGGTAACTGAGCCGTATCCCCCATCAACAATAAACTGCACCCACTTCCACCGTATACATAGTGTATTAAGTCGTCGAGTAAATTTCCGCTACCAAAATCAGTTTCACCACCGGCTGTAGAAATCATCGAAGCTTCGTCGACAATAAACAAGGTTTCGGTGTGCAGATTATCTGAAAGCTGAAAAACCAGCTCTGTGGCCGACTTCTGCCTGTAAATCTTTTTATGAATGGTAAGTGCGGTAGTGTCGGAGTAAAAACTAAATACCTTTGCTGCCCTACCGGTGGGTGCCAACAATATAGTTTTTTGTTGCAAGCGCTTCAACGCTTTTACCAACGCACTCATTACAGTGGTTTTACCTGTACCTGCATAGCCTTTTAGCAAAAATATTTTTTCCTCGTCGGGTAATGACAAAAAAATAGCCAGTGCACCAATAAGCTGTCGTTGCTCATCGGTGGGTTCAAAAGGCAGTTCCTGTAGTATTTTAGAGGCAAGAAATTCTGTTAACATGAAACAAAGATATGAAAAATACTCCTTTTTTATAAATTGGTAAACCAATTCTGATAAAAAATTTATATCTTTGCCTGTCAACCCAAAAAATTGAACGAATGAAACGAGCATGATACATTAACTTTGACACATAAAGTAATGTTTATCTGCGAATTCCATCTGACCATTAACAATAATTTATAAACAGATGAAAACAAATTATGAATTGCGCTATTCTTCGCACCCCGAAGATGCAAAGCACTACGACACAAGTCGTTTACGTAAAGAGCACCTGATAGAAACCATTTTTGCGGTCGATGAAGTGAACATGGTTTACACGATGTACGATCGACTGGTAGTAGGCGGAGCAATGCCTGTTGCCGAACAATTGATTCTGGAATCTATCGATCCTCTGAAGTCCGACTTTTTCCTGTCGCGTCGTGAACTTGGCATTTACAATGTGGGTGGAGCCGGGAAAGTAAAAGTAGACGACGAAGTTTTCGAAATTGCCTACAAAGAGGCATTATACCTGGGTGCCGGGAATCGAACTGTCACTTTTATAAGTAACGATGCCAGCAAACCAGCGAAATTTTATTTCAATTCGGCACCTGCTCACCGCAATTATCCCGACCGAAAAGTTACTAAAGCCGATGCCATTGTAGTGGAATTAGGCTCATTGGAAACTGCCAATCACCGAAACATCAACAAGATGCTGGTGCGTGAAGTTATTCAAACCTGTCAGTTACAGATGGGAATGACCGAACTGAAAGTGGGCAGCGTTTGGAATACGATGCCGGCACACACGCACAGCCGTCGGATGGAAGCCTATTTCTATTTCGAGGTTCCTGAAAACGAAGTGGTTTGTCACTTTATGGGCGAACCCACCGAAACCCGTCACATCTGGATGCAGGGCGACCAGGCAGTTATTTCGCCCGAATGGTCGATTCACTCGGCTGCTGCAACCAGCAATTATACTTTTATTTGGGGAATGGCTGGCGAAAACCTCGATTATAGCGACCAGGATTTCCGCAAACATACCGAATTACGTTAAAAAATTTAAATACTATCGTATGAAATTATTCGATTTATCAGGAAAAATTGCCATGGTTACCGGTGGCTCTTATGGTATTGGTTATGCCTTAGCATCGGCTTTTGCACAGGCGGGTGCTAAAATTGTATTCAACGACATCAATCAGGAAATGGTCGACAAAGGGCTTGCCGCTTATAAAGCCGATGGTATCGAAGCTTATGGTTATGTTTTCGATGTAACCGACGAAGATGCTGTAAATGCAGGAATTGCTCAGATTCAGAAAGAAGTTGGAACAGTAGATATTCTGGTGAATAATGCCGGAATTATCAAACGAATTCCTGCCCTGGAAATGACTGCCAAAGAATTCCGTCAGGTTATTGACATTGACCTCAACGGACCGTTTATTGTCTCTAAAGCGGTGGCTCCCGGCATGATTGCCAAAGGAGGAGGCAAAATTATCAACATTTGCTCCATGATGAGCGAACTTGGTCGCGAAACCGTTTCGGCCTATGCAGCTGCCAAAGGTGGGTTGAAAATGCTTACTAAAAACTTAGCTGTAGAATGGGCCGAACATAACATTCAGGTGAATGGCATCGGACCCGGGTATATTGCTACTCCACAAACGGCTCCGCTTCGCGAACCCGGTCACCCGTTCAACGATTTTATAATCGGACGTACGCCGGCAGCTCGTTGGGGAACTACCGAAGATTTGCAGGGACCAGCTATCTTTTTGGCTTCTCCGGCTTCCAATTTTGTGAATGGTCATGTGCTCTATGTGGATGGCGGAATTCTTGCCTATATTGGTAAACAGCCAAAATAATATTATATTTGCTGCGCGGGTCGGTTTTTGGCGACCTGCGCAGTAATAATTCCAACAATATTTTTTATGAAGAAACACATTCTTATCTTTTTTCTAGCAGTTTCGTGCTTAGCTCAAGCACAAGTAAAGGTTGAGGTTACCAACCGTTATCCATTCGACCGTAGTGGCGAATTAATTGAAATTACGACAGCACAGGCAGGCCCCTTAAGTGCTAACATGGTGGTTAAAGATTCTACCAATCAGGAAGTTCCCTATCAAATCCTATATAAGGGAAAAACAACTCCACAGGCAATAATTTTTCCGGTAACTGTAAAAACCGGCACAAAAAATACGTACACGCTTCAGTCGGGAAAACCGTCGGAAGTAGCTCCAAAAACCTTTGCCCGCTTTGTTCCCGAACGTAAAGACGACTTTGCGTGGGAAAACGATTACGCAGCTTACCGTATGTATGGTCCGGCATTAAAAGCAGAAAATGCTTCCAACGGAGTTGATTTATGGTTAAAAAAAACCGATGAATTAGTAGTAGATAGTTTTTACCGGGGCGAATTAAAGTATGGTAAATCGTATCATGTTGATCATGGACAAGGATTGGATTGCTATAAAGTGGGCAAAACACTGGGTGCAGGTGGAGTTGCAGGCTATACCGACAGCACCCTTTGGGTTGGCAGTCATTTCAACAGCTATAAAGTTCACGAAAACGGCCCGTTACGCTCGGTTTTCACCTTGTATTACGACACAGTGAATATTAAAAGCAAACTGTACAAACAGGAAATTACAATAACTACTGATGCCGGTTCGGTACTCAACAAAGCTGAAGTAAAACTTACCGGAGCTGCTCAGGCTATGCAGCTTGCCACCGGAATTTTCCTTCACGATGGCAATGGTAAACTTCAGAAGGGAGGCGGACTTATTATTTACGGAGAAAATGCAGTATCCGACCAGGGCGTAGAGTCTGGTCAGAATTTCGTAGCCGTTGTTTTACCGGCTAAAGAAACAGCTTACAAGGTACAGAATGCTCACGCTTTACTTCTTACCGATTACAAACCTGGTACGGAGTTCACCTACTACTTTGGTGGTGGATGGAGTAAATGGAAATTTGCAGCGCAAAAAGATTGGCTTGCAGCAGTACAACAGGCAAGCAAACAAATTAAATATCCACTTACAGTGGCTGTAGTAAAATAGTAAACTGCGATAATTATACATTAAAAAACCGGGATCCATTGGGTCCCGGTTTTCGTTTGCAAACAAACAAATCACTTAATTAACAAGATGCATATATTTTCATCTATCCATCCAACTTTACGATAGATCCACATCGGCTTTTGGACGCAGGAACAGCAGCTGCAGCAATAAAGCCACCAGTACTAATCCTCCAAGCAATGCAAAATCGTGACCCAGGTTACCGGCATCGGTCGATTTACCAAGCCAATCGGTAACAAAGGCACCTGCAAAAACGCCCACCATATTCATGAATCCATAGGCTGTGGCGCGGTGACGCACACTAACAAACTGGCACAGGATAGGCATGTTGTTAGCATCAAAAATTCCGTAACCCACACCAAACAAGAGCGCAGAGCCCACTACGCTCAGATAACCATGACCAAGACCCAGCAACAAAAGCGCAGGAATTGTCATCCCCAGGCCAATGGCACCGGTATACACCCGGCCACGTATATTTTTCTGTACCCATTTATCCGATAATATTCCACCAAATATTACTCCTACGAACGACGAAATTGCGATTGTAATGGTCGAAAGCGGACCTGCGACCGACATATCGAGGTTCAAATTCTCGGAGAACAATGTAGGAACCCAGTTTTTGATGGCCCATCCGGGCATCGAAGGAGCCGCAAAATATATTAGTATGATCCAGAACGAAATATTCGAAAATAATATTGCTAACACCTTTAGCGGATTACCACCTTTTGGTTTGTCGGTAAGCATTCGCGCCGGTTGTCGCTCACTCTTCTTTTCGTGTAGGAAAAAGATAAGTATTCCGGCGTATACAATACCAATAATCCCGAACCAATGAAAGGTTGCCTGCCACGAAAAAGAAGCTGCAATAGTGGCTCCGAAACCTCCAATAGCCTGTCCGACATAGAGCCCTGTCATATGAATTCCAACAGCAAGCGAACGTGTTTTATCCGAATGATAATCGGCAATTAACGATAGTCCGGCTGGTATGTACAAGGCCTCACTCACTCCCATCAGGGCACGTAGCCAAAATACCTGATCGTAGGTGGTAGAATATCCCATGGCCAACGTAACAGCCGACCATACAAATAAGCTTCCAACAATCAGCCATTTACGATTCACTCTATCGGCTACAATTCCCGAAATCGGACTCATAATTCCGTAGATCCACAAAAAGACAGCCATCAACCGACCAAAATTTGCAGCCGATTCCAATTCCGAAATATCCATCATCATCGATACTTTCATCGTTGAAAGCATCTGACGATCCATGTAGTTAAGCAGCGCTACTACCCAGAGTAACCCAACTACTACCCAAGGATAGACTTTAGATTTTTGCATAAGAAATCCGTGTTCGTTTAATATCAGCGCAAAGATAAATAAAATAATTTACAAACAAAACTTTATTTCTAGTCTATTTTTTAATATATTATATACTCTGTTTGCTCAATCTCTTAATTATTAAGCTCATAGAATAACTCCATACTACGAAACTTTTGCCTATGTCTCCCAAACCTTTTGAAAACATGTTGCACAACATAAAAATTACGGCTTGAGTAAATAGAAAATTCATTACTTTTACAGCACAGTTCAGCACATACAAATTAAAATCATATAAAGCATGAATTCATCAGTAAATGAAGGGTTTACTTCGGTTATACCTCAACAAAGAAAAGAAAAGCAGGGCCGTTATCAGGGGCAGAATCCAAAAGTCGGGATACGGCCTACCATCGATGGCCGCCAGAATGGAGTGCGCGAGTCGCTCGAAGATCAAACCATGGGAATGGCCTTACGGGTTGCTCAACTACTTAGTTCCGAGCTCCATTATGCCGATGGTAGTTCCGTAGAATGTGTAATAGCCGACACCACCATTGGTCGTGTTGATGAAGCAGCTGCCTGTGCTGAAAAATTCAGGAAAGAAGGTGTAGGATTGGTTATCACCGTTACTCCCTGCTGGTGCTACGGAAGTGAAACTATCGATACCGATGCTGTAATGCCAAAAGCAATCTGGGGATTCAATGGAACCGAACGTCCCGGAGCAGTATATCTGGCAGCTGCATTGGCAGGCCACACACAAAAAGGAATTCCTGCGTTTGGCATTTATGGTAAAGATGTTCAGGACAACAGCGACCAGTCAATCCCCAACGATGTTAAGGAAAAACTACTTCGATTTACCCGTGCCGGAATTGCGGCTGCCTCACTGCCGGGAAAATCGTACCTTTCGATAGGCTCTGTGTCGATGGGTATTGCCGGATCGATTGTGGATGCTGATTTTTTTCAGCGTTACCTGGGCATGCGCAACGAATATGTTGATATGAGTGAAGTGCTGCGTCGAATTCAATTAGGAATTTTCGATCCCGAAGAATTTAAAAAAGCGATGGCCTGGACTGAGGCTACCTGCAAGAAAAACGAAGGGACTGATTTTAATGAAGGAGCTCTTAAGAAAAGTCGTGAAAAACTGGAAGAGGAATGGGAATTTGTTGTTAAAATGACAATGGTGATTCGCGACCTGATGATCGGAAATCCACGTCTGAGGGAGCTGGGTTTTGCCGAAGAAGCTTTAGGCCACAATGCTATTGCAAGTGGATTTCAGGGACAACGCCAATGGACTGACTTTTTGCCCAACGGTGATTTTTCAGAAGCAATTCTGAATTCGTCGTTTGACTGGAATGGAATTCGGGAATCGTTTATAGTAGCTACTGAGAATGATGCACTAAACGGTGTGGCAATGCTGTTTGGAAAACTACTTACCAATTCAGCTCAGGTTTTTGCTGATGTGCGCACCTATTGGAGCCCGGATGCCGTAGAAAGAGTAACCGGGCACAAGCTGGAAGGATTAGCAGCTAATGGATTGATCCACCTTATTAATTCAGGCTCGGCAGCGCTCGATGGAAGTGGTGAGCAATCGAAAGATGGAAAACCTGCTATGAAGCCTTTCTGGGAAATCACTTCGCAAGAAGCTCAAAAATGCCTGGAAGCTACAACCTGGTACCCTGCCAACGGAGGCTATTTCAGAGGTGGTGGCTTTTCGTCCAATTTTCTGTCGAAAGGCGAAATGCCGGTAACCATGGCTCGTATCAATCTTGTAAGAGGACTGGGACCTGTACTACAATTAGCTGAAGGCTGGACCGTCGAAATTCCAACTGAAGTGCATGCCATACTCAATGAGCGAACCGACAAAACATGGCCTACCACCTGGTTTACACCCCGTTTAAACGACACTCCAAATTTCAAAGATGTGTACAGTGTGATGAATAACTGGGGAGCTAATCATGGAGCATTTTCCTTTGGCCACATTGGCGCCGACCTTATAACCTTAGCATCCATGCTCCGTATTCCGGTGAGTATGCACAACGTAAACGCCGATCAGCTTTTCCGGCCCAGCGCCTGGGCTTCCTTTGGAATGGATCCGGAAGGGGCGGATTTCAGAGCTTGTGCTACATACGGACCACTGTTTAAGTAAATAATATTAAAACCGGGTGATCTTCTTAAAAATAAATTATATCTTTGTCGATTGGAAAAAATATTTTTATGAAACACTCATTTATTGAAGACATTGAACTTGGGTCGAAAAATGCACTAATGAAGATCAAAATCATTAGTTATTATATCAATAATGGTGAAAATTCATTGGCTGATTTGGGAAAAGAAATGGATCTGACAGTTCCTACCGTTACCAAATTAGTAGGTGAACTTATCGAGGACGGATATGTAATTGATTTTGGGAAACAGGAAACCAATGGAGGGCGAAGACCAAATATTTATGGACTGAATCCCGATTCCGGATATTTTATCGGAGTCGACATCAAGCACTTCCGGGTCAATCTGGCGTTAATCAACTTTAAGGGTGATTTAATGCAGACTAAAACGGACATTCCATTTCATTACGAAAACACGCAGGCTAATCTGGAAACGCTTTGCGATATGATTGAAGAATTCATAGGCATCATTAATGTTGACCGAAAGAAAATCTTCAGCGTAGGGATAAATATATCGGGCAGAGTAAACACCGAGACAGGCCATAGTTACAGTCGGTATTTCTTTAACGAAAAGCCGCTGAGTGATATTTTCCAGGATCGATTGGGAATTCATGTTTCCATCGACAACGATTCGCGGGCGATGGCATATGGTGAATTTCTTAAAGGAGTAGTTCACGGAGAAAAGAACATCGTTTTTATAAACGTTAGCTGGGGGCTGGGCATGGGTATTATCGCCGATGGTAAATTGTACTATGGCAAATCGGGATTTTCAGGTGAATTTGGCCATTTAACGGCTTTTGATAACGAAATTATTTGCCATTGCGGTAAAAAAGGTTGTCTGGAAACACAAGCTTCCGGTTCGTATATCCATCGTCGGTTTATGGAAAAACTAGCCGAAGGGAATACTTCCATATTGGACGAAAATGTCAAGAATGGTGAGCCGGTTACAATTGAAATGATTATCAATGCTGCATTGCAAGGTGATATGCTGGCCATCGACCTGATTGAAGAAGTAGGTATTACCCTGGGTAAGCATATAGCCGGTTTAATAAACCTGTTTAATCCCGAATTAGTAGTAATTGGGGGCTCACTGGCTTTAACAGGCGATTATCTGTTCTTACCCATCAAGAGTTCTATAAAAAAGCATTCACTTAATCTGGTAAGTAAGGACACGGGTATTAAACTTAGCAAACTGGGCGATCTTACAGGCGTTGTAGGTGCCTGTATGCTTGCCCGTAGTAAAGTACTTGGTTTAATCTAATTTTCCTTTACAAGTTTATCCTACACAATAAAAGCGCAAACCTGAATAAGTTTGCGCTTTTATTGTGTAGGATAGTTTGTATATTAGTAACCTAATTCCTTTTCAATAGCTTCCAGCTCTTTACTCATTTCAAGGCGGTAGTAAAGCATACGAAGGTTACGTTTATACGACAATTCTTCGGGATTTAACTGCGAAGCTTTGAGGAAATAATCGATAGCCGATTTGAATACAGTTCTCGACTTTGTTTTAGCTGCATTGAACTCCCGGTCTGATTTGTAAGCTGCATCATCCAGAATTTTCTGTCCTTCTTCAATTACCATTGCTCCAATTCCTGCATAGGCATCGGCATATTTAGGATCCAGTTCGAGTGTTTTGTCATACGAAGCACGGGCGGCAACTTTATTACCTTCAGCTTCAGCAATTTTGGCATTTACATAGTGGTAAACGGCTTCATTAGGAAGCAACTCTATTGCTTTTCCGATATAGAATTTCGACTCATCGATAAAGTTGTTGAGCAGGTAATAATTAATCAGATTCTGAATGAACCAGGGTTCCTGTGGCATTTTCTCAAAACCTTCTTTCAGGGTTCTTACAAAATTGGCAGTATCGTTTTGATGTACATATTCATCGTAGAGCAATTGATACACATAAAGCGTTTCATAACCATCGTCCTTCAAATCTTCGTGAATTGCAATCGCCTTTTCGTACTGATTTGCATTACGGGCAGCCAGGGCAGTGTAATATTTTACCTGAAGATAAGTAGAATCTTTTGTCACCTGATTCTTCATAAAAGGAATTTCAGGAATACTCATGTACAATTCAAACGCCTTGATTGAACCTTCGTAATCTTTCTTTTCATCAAAAAGAGTAGCAGCATAGTAGAAAAGATTGTGCTTTTCGGTATAATACTCCTTAATTTTTGAGATGATGTCGGCCGAGAATTTGGGTTTTACAGGTTTGCCTTTTTTATCCACCTGATTCTGGTCCAGCTCATACGCTTTCATAAAATAGTTGAACGATTCCACAATAGCTTCGCCTTTTTTTACAAAATCGATGGTTTTACCCATTGATAAATCAAGGTAGAATCGTTCGTTTTCTTTGTAACCAATCATGCCGGCCACATGCCATGTATTGGGCAGATTGGCCGTAGTTGGCTCGGTAAGAGCAGGAACGATTGCTTCTCGAGCCCCTTTAAAATCGGGGTTCTCCATTAACGTGAGGTTTTTGGCTTTTGATACATTCTTTTTTTGTGCAAAAACCACTGTAACGCTCAGGATTAAAAAAAGTGATACAAGAACTTTTTTCATTTTTTAGTCGAATTTTAATTAGTAATGTAGTAATTCTTATTAATCATTAGTTTCTTCCGTTAGTTGATCATCGGCTGTTTCAACGCTCTCTTCTTCTTTTTCCGAAAGCACCTTACATACCGAAGCAATTTCATCGTTTCGTTTTTCGAGATTGATGAGCCTAACACCCTGAGTGGCGCGTCCCATCACGCGTACATCCTCCATACGCAAGCGAATAGTGATACCCGACTTGTTGATAATTATCAGATCATTCTCATCGGTAACGCTCTTTATGGCAACTAACTTACCTGTTTTATCAGTAACGTTAAGGGTTTTCACCCCCTTTGCACCCCGGTTGGTAATCCGATAAATAGGTTCTCCGTTCTCATCATCGAGCGAGGTTCGTTTACCATACCCTTGTTGCGAAACAACCAGAATTGATTCACCGGAGTCCTTTTTTACACAAATCATACCAACTACCTCATCCTCTCCATCTTCATCGAGTTGCATTCCCTTTACTCCGGTTGCTGTTCGTCCCATTTCACGCACTTTCGACTCGTGGAAACGAATTGCACGTCCGTTGCGGTTGGCCATTACCACTTCCGAATCGCCATCAGTCAAACGCACCTGGATTACTTTATCATCTTCACGAATAGTTATTGCATTTACACCGTTCGATCGTGGACGCGAATAAGCTTCGAGCGAAGTTTTCTTAATTACTCCATTCTTGGTACAGAAAATAATATAATGCGATGTTATGTATTCTTTATCGTCAAGACCTTTCACCCGGATAAAAGCGTTTACTTTATCATCGGGCTCAATATTGAGCATGTTTTGAATAGCACGTCCTTTCGAATTTTTGGTACCTTCAGGTATTTCGTACACTTTGAGCCAATAGCAACGTCCTTTTTGCGTAAAGAACATCATAGTATTATGCATCGATGCCGGATAAATGTACTCAATGAAGTCTTCATCACGTGAGTCGCTTCCTTTTGATCCTACGCCACCCCTGCCTTGTGCTCTGAATTCGGCAAGCGCCGTACGTTTTATGTAGCCCAGGTGCGAAATGGTAATAATCATTTCGTCGTCGGAATAAAAATCTTCGGGATTAAACTCTTCTGAAGCGTATACAATTTCCGTACGGCGTTCATCACCAAACTTTTCTTTCACTTCGATAAGTTCGTTTTTGATTATTTCCATTCGTAATTCTACGTTCTCCAGAATGCTTTTCAAACGGGCAATCAAGTCGAGTACCTCTGCATATTCGGCGCGTAATTTATCCTGTTCCATGCCGGTGAGCTGACGAAGTCGCATCTCAACCACCGCACGAGCCTGTATATCGGATAAACCAAATCGTTCCATTAATGCGTTGCGGGCTTCTTCCGGGGTTTTCGATTCGCGAATCAATCGTATAGCTTCGTCCAGATTATCCAGAATAATCATGAACCCTTCGAGCAAATGAGCCCGACGTTCGGCTTCGGCCAGTTCAAAACGTGTACGGCGAATAACTACTTCATGCCGGTGTTCAACAAAATAATGAATCAGGTCTTTCAGGTTCAGCATGCGGGGCCGACCATTGACCAGGGCAATATTATTTACACTGAAGGACGATTGTAAGGCTGTAAATTTAAATAACTTATTTAGAACCACCGAGGCATTGGCATCACGCTTAATATCAATTACCACACGCATCCCTTCGCGGTTCGATTCATCGTTGATATGAGCAATCCCTTCGATTTTCTTTTCTTCTATTAATCCAACGATGGAACGTATTAATTCGGCTTTATTGACCAGGTAAGGTATTTCACTTATAATAATTTTATCGCGGCCCGAACCTTCGGTTTCAATATCCACTTTCGAACGGATAACTACTTTACCACGACCGGTTTCAAAAGCTTCGCGTACACCGGCATATCCGTAAATAATTCCTCCGGTTGGAAAATCGGGAGCTTTTACCAGCTTTATAAGTTCTGCAATATCTATCTCATTATCGTCGATATAGGCAACAATTGCTTTCACAACATCCGAAAGGTTGTGAGGAGCCATATTAGTTGCCATACCCACTGCAATACCCGACGAACCGTTGACCAGCAAATTCGGAATCCGGGTAGGGAGTACTGTCGGTTCCTTAAGTGTATCGTCGAAGTTTAGTTGAAAATCAACCGTATCTTTGTTGATATCTACCAGCATTTCTTCGGCCAGTTTCTGCAACCGTGCTTCGGTATAACGCATGGCAGCCGGGCTATCGCCGTCGACTGAACCAAAGTTACCCTGTCCGTCGACCAGAGGGTAACGCAACGACCAGGGCTGTGCCATACGAACCAGGGTGCCATATATCGAGGAGTCGCCGTGTGGGTGGTACTTACCCATCACCTCTCCTACTATTCTTGCCGATTTTTTATAGGGTTTATCCGAGTTATTTCCCAACTCATTCATCCCGAAAAGCACACGACGGTGAACCGGTTTAAACCCGTCGCGCACATCGGGTAACGCACGGGAAACAATCACCGACATCGAGTAGTCGATGTACGAGGATTTCATTTCCTCGTCAATGTTCACCTTAATAATTCTCTCTTGATCCATTTTTATTGTGAGGTTGTTTAACTATTCAAAAAATCACGCTAAATTACTACTTTTTTTTGAATCATACAACCCTTTTTAGCCTTCTTATGATGTAATTTTCCGACGTTTAATGGCATCACGAATTCGAACTGCTAATTCATACTTTTCTTCAGCAAGTGCCATTTTCAACAACTCTTCAAGGTGTATTACTTCTAATAAATCCAGGTCTTCGTCGGTCATCTGTTCGGCATCCAAATCGATTTCTAATCCTTCCTCATCGTCGGAATTTTCATTACCTGAATTTTGTTGATTTCCCGTTTCAATCTCCATTCCTACCACATTCATAATTTCATCTTTTATAAAAACCGAACAATCGGCTCTTACTGCAAGGGCAATTGCATCGGATGTACGGGCATCGACCACCATCGACATATCGTTTTTCCGAAGATGGAGTTCTGAATAAAACACATCGTTTACCATTTCGTAAATAACTACCTTTTCGATTCGTGCCCCAAAAACGGTCAATAATGTAAGAATTAAATCGTGTGTTAGCGGTCGGGGCGACTTTTTATTATTCATTTTCAGGGCTATAGATTGTGCTTCAGGTTCACCAATCATAACTGAAAAACGACGTTTCCCGTTTTCCTCGGCAAGAACTAACCCATAGGTGCCTTTAACATTTTGATTGTATACCAATCCTGCAACCGTTAACTTAATTTCAGTATTCATTATCAGCAGTTTTTTTAAATTTGAGGTATCAATTATCAAAGCAAAGATAAATCAAATTTGTGAAGTGATAAAAGATGGTTGAATTTTTTGTTGTACTTTTGTACAATTGATTTGAATAAATAGCTATGCATAAAACATCCACTATACTAATTAAAAACAAACGTGCCACCTTCGATTACGAAATCTCAGAGCGATTTACAGCTGGCATTCAGTTGTTCGGGACTGAAATAAAATCGATACGTGATGGTAAAGCAAGCCTTACCGACACCTATTGTACGTTTATAAAAGACGAATTATGGGTTAAAAACATGCATATTGCCACCTACTTTTTTGGCACGTACAACAACCACGAAGTACGCCGCGACCGAAAATTACTGCTTACAAAAAAAGAACTTCGCAAGTTAAGCCGTGCTACGAAAGAAACAGGCTTTACCATAGTACCCACTAAAATGTATATAAATGCGAAAGGACTGGCAAAGCTGGAAATTGGCCTGGCGCGTGGCAAGAAAAACTACGATAAGCGTCACGCGTTGAAAGAAAAAGAAGCC
The DNA here is from genome assembly GCA_964559265.1 of uncultured Paludibacter sp. Taxonomy (GTDB): domain Bacteria; phylum Bacteroidota; class Bacteroidia; order Bacteroidales; family Paludibacteraceae; genus Paludibacter. Next base: position 42,857 of record CAZLHC010000015.1, read on the forward strand.
AGAAAAGAAAGCCGCGAAGCTTCGATGGGTCGTTGACACACCAAAGCCCCGCGCTTAGCTGTTTATTATTTTTTTCGGGTGTACAGGAATCGTTTAATTTTTTGCGATGCTGTTTTTTCAAAGGGAGTTTCCATTACCTCCACTTTTTTCAGCTGCGAATTTTTATTCAGCTTTTGATTGATCTCTTTTTTCAAATGCTCCAACCATTCTGAATAGTGTTCTTTCTTCTCCTCAATAATTACTTTCAAATGTTCGTATTGCTTCTCGATGTTCTCAATATCGAGTAAAATCTTCGCAACCAGGCCACCTTCTTCTTCCACCACCAGCGATTCCAATACATAATGGCTATTGTTGATAACCGATTCAATATCTTCGGGATAGATATTTTCACCACCTGCACCTACAATTACATTTTTCAAGCGACCTTTTATATACAATCGTTTTCGCTTGTCAAACTTACCGTAATCGCCGGTACGGAACCAACCATCGGGTGTTAACACTTCGGCTGTTGCTTCAGGGTTTTTATAATACCCCACCATCACGTTCGGACCTTTGGCCCAAATCTCTCCGATACCCCGTTCGTTGGGTTCGTTAATTTTCAACTCAACCCCCCGGATGGCCGGACCGGTCGAACCCAGTTTTGTTTGATGCGGTGCCGCTCCAGCTAACAAAGGAGCCGTTTCGGTTAGTCCATATCCGATTGCATAAGGCATTCGGGCTTCTTTTAAAAATCGCTCCACCCGCGAATCAAGCTTCGCTCCACCAATTCCGAAAAATTTCAGTCGTCCTCCGAAGGTCTGGTACAACTTCTTACCTGCAATACGGTGAATTAGTTTTCTGAACAACGGAGTTTTGTAAATCACCCGTGAAAAGTGATTTTTTGAAAACTTACCCTGCACCTGCACTTTAAATATCTTTTCCATGATTAACGGAACCGACAACATCATGGTTGGTCGGATTTTAGCTAAAGCGGGTAGTAATGCAGCTGCTGTGGGTGGTTTTTCAAGATAAAATACCGACGCTCCGTACAGTATCGGATAAAGCATCCCGATTGAATTCTCGTAGGTATGCGATAAAGGAAGAAACGACAAAAAAACATCTTCATGATTAATAGGAAACACATCGAAAGAACCAGCTGCCACAAACGTAATGTTTTTATGGGTAAGCATCACCCCTTTGGAGCGACCCGTAGTTCCCGAAGTATAAATTATGGCTGCCAGATCCTCTTCTTCGACTTCTACTTTCGCTGGTTTAATTCCGGCTTCGGGCACAGCACCATTTCCGACACTGAAATCTTCCAATCGGATGGTACTCACCAAATTGGCGTCAGGTGCAATGCGGCCGGATAATCGTTCGCTTACAAACAACACCTTAGCTTCGGAATGATCCAACACATTTTTGATTTCATCGGAAGTAAAATCGGGTAACACCGGCACGATAATCATACCCTTTGATACTACCGCAAAAAAGGCAATCACCCAGTTGGGCATATTATGGCTGAACAGGGCAACTTTATCGCCCTTTTGCAGTCCCAACCCGGTTAACATACCCGCGACCCGTTCTATTTCGCTCCCTAATTGGCCGTAACTCATGGGAGTACCTTCGACAAATGACACCGAAGGTAGAGAAGAAAAATTCGCTATAGAGTTATCTATTAACTCTTTAAGCGTCAGCTTTGGAAGAATAATTTCTTTGTGCATATGATTCCAACAATTAACTGCCCACAAAGATACTAAATTTCCTACTAAACATGCACAAATGAATCTATTTTGTGCATGTTATTGGTATAAGATAAAAATGGCGGGGCGTTTCGTCAAATCAGGGAGCTGTTTTTTCCATTCACGCAGGGTACGGGTTACAATAAATTCGGTTGAACAGCTTATATCGGCTGCTATGCATAACTTCATATCCGGAGGACAGAAAGTAAGGATATCGGCGAGGGTTTTTGCATTTCGATACGGTGTTTCGATAAAAAGCTGACTTTGATGTTCAGAATAGATGCGGTGTTCCAACTTCTTGAGTACTTTTTGTTTATCGGAAAGCTGTACCGGCAAATAGCCATTAAAGGCAAAGCTCTGCCCGTTAAATCCCGAAGCCATCAATGCCATGAGGATGGACGACGGGCCAACGAGTGGAACTACTCTAAAGTTATGCTGTTGAGCCAATGCAACTACATCGGCACCCGGGTCGGCAATAGCCGGACAGCCAGCTTCCGATAAAACTCCCATCGAAAATCCGTCGTGCAATGGTTGTAAGAAGGTTGCCACTTCATCGGGTCGGGTGTGTTGATTCAACACAAAAAAAGTCATATCATCAATGGGTGCCTGAGGCAGGCATTTACGGATAAACCTTCGGGCTGTGCGTACATCTTCGACAATGAAATGCCGAATCGTTGCCAGTATGTCCGAATTAACTGGTGGAAGAACCGATTCGACGGAAGTGTCGCCCAACAAGGTTGGGAATAAATAGAGTTCGGCCATTATTTTATTCGGTTAGTTTTAAACTTTCTACTTGTTCACTAAGCAATTCCCATTCGTAAAGCTTACGTTCGAGATCACGCTGACAGGTTTGCAATTTCATAATATACGTAGGATCCGAAGCATAAGTGGGATTTTGCAAATTAATTTCCATAGTGCTAATCTCAACTTCGAGTACCGCAATTTGCTTTTCGGCTTCTTCCACTTCTTTTTCGGCTTTACGAATTTTCCGACTGAGTTCTTTACGGGCCTCGTAATTAAGTTTATTATCCGAAGGAGCTTTAGCCGGTTCGTTTTGTAAACGTACGGTATTTGCCTCTAATTCCTGCAGATTCTCCATTTTTTTATAGAGAAGAAAGTCATAAATACCTCCCAGGTGTTCGCGTACTTTTTTATTGCCGAATTCGTAAACTTTTGTTACTAAGCCATCCAGAAACTCTCTATCGTGCGACACCACGATGGCAGTTCCATTGAAAGCCCGGATAGCTTCTTTCAATACTTCTTTTGAACGCATATCCAGGTGGTTGGTAGGTTCGTCGAGAATAAGTAAATTAACGGGCTCCAGCAACAGCCGGATCATAGCCAGGCGCGAGCGTTCGCCACCCGAAAGCACCTTCACTTTCTTTTCCGAAGCTTCGCCGCCAAACATAAAAGCACCGAGTATATCCCTTATTTTGGTACGAATATCGCCCACAGCTACCTGATCGATGGTTTGAAAAACAGTTAGCGAATCGTCGAGCAACGAAGCCTGATTTTGGGCAAAATATCCAATTTTGACCTGATGACCCAATTTGAGCGTACCCGAATACTCAATTTCGCTCATTATGCATTTCACCAGGGTACTCTTACCTTCGCCATTCTTACCTACAAACGCCACTTTCTCGCCCCGGTTAATTATCACACCTATATTGTCGAGCACCAGGTAATCACCATAGGCTTTTGAGAAATGTTCGATTTCGACAGGTATAATTCCTGAATGAGGAGCCGGAGGAAACTTCAGGCTTAACCGCGAATTATCTTCCAGGTCGACTTCGAGCCGATCGAGCTTATCGAGCTGCTTGATACGCGACTGAACCTGTACTGATTTGGTTGCCTTGTACCGGAAACGTTCGATAAAATCTTCCGTATCCTGAATCATTTTTTGTTGATTTTCGTATGCACGTACCTGTTGCTCGTGACGTTCTTTTCGCAAGCGCACGTATTCAGAATAATTCACTGCATAATCGTAGATTTTACCCAATGAAATTTCGATAGTCCGGGTAGTAACCGCATCAATAAATGCTTTATCGTGCGACACTAAAACTACCGCGCTACCACATGAAATCAAAAACGACTCCAGCCATTGAATCGACTCAATATCGAGGTGGTTGGTAGGCTCATCGAGTAAAAGCACATCGGGTCGAATCAATAAAATTTTGGCCAGCTCAATACGCATACGCCATCCACCACTAAATTCGCTACATGGACGCTGAAAATCGGAACGTGAAAAACCCAGTCCGACGAGCGTTTTCTCAATCCGGGCTTCGTAATTTCCGTTCCCGATAATCTGCAAGTGCTCCTGTTGGTGCGTCAATCGATCAATCAACCGATGGTAATCGTCGGTTTCATAATCGGTACGGGTTGCCAACTCAACTCCTAAAGCGTCTATTTCTCTTTCAAGCTCATGAATTCGTTCAAAAGCCATCGACGTTTCCTCCATAACAGTGGTTCCCTCGTTGTGAATCATATGCTGAGGAAGGTATCCGATGGTAAGATCGCGGGGCACACTAATATTTCCTTTAGTGGGCGACATCTTGCCCGATAGGAGCTTTAATAAAGTAGTTTTGCCCGCGCCGTTTTTTCCGACGAGGGCAATCCTATCTTTTGGGTTTATCAGAAAACTGATGTCGTCAAACAGCGGACTCCCTCCGAATTCAACCCTTACTTGTTCTATAGAAATCATATATCTAGTCGTTCGTACTGCGAATTTTTGCTTTTAAATTCAGGAACTATCTTTTTCATTGTCGAAACTGTCAGATAGTCCTTACATAATTTACTGTAATTTATTAACTTGTCGATAAGTACTGAAACTTTATCGTAATCGTAAAGCTGAACATTCGCCACCATAATTTTCGGATGGTGGGTAGCCTGGGTGAGCTCTTTCTTATTGAGCAGCTCTTCGTATAATTTTTCGCCGGGACGCAGGCCTGTAAATACAATTTTCACATCTTCTTCCGGAATATATCCCGCCAGTCGAATCATTTTTCGAGCCAAATCAACAATTTTCACCGGTTTACCCATATCAAATATATAAATTTCACCACCGTGTCCCATCGATCCAGCCTCGAGAACCAACATACACGCTTCGGGGATGGTCATAAAATAACGGATTATTTCGGGATGGGTAACGGTAACCGGACCTCCGTTTTCGATTTGTTTTTTGAAGTAAGGAATTACAGAACCACTCGAGCCCAGCACATTACCAAATCGTGTGGTAATAAACTTGGTGGTTGAACCATTTTGGGTAGCATGAAGTTTCCTGTACAACGATTGTACGTAAATTTCGGCAATTCGTTTGGAAGCTCCCATCACATTGGTTGGATTTACGGCCTTGTCGGTCGACACCATGACAAAACACTCTACTTTGTATTTCACAGCCAAATCGGATAAAATCTTAGTTCCCAGCACATTCACCTGTACACTTTCTACCGGATAATCCTCCATCATGGGTACGTGTTTGTAGGCAGCAGCATGATAGATAACATCCGGCCGGTATAAATCCATCATATAATCCATTCGTTCTTTGTTGCGAACGTCGCCCAGGAATACGGTAACATTTTTATCTTCATACTTTTCCATCAATTCCAGTTTAAGCGTATGCATAGGCGATTCAGCCATATCGAGCAAAACGATTAACTTGGTTTCGAATTTCATCAGCTGCATTACAATTTCACTTCCTATCGATCCGGCAGCTCCGGTTACCAACACCACTTTATCGCGCAACTGTGCCGATATATTCTCGGTAGAAATGCTGATTTGTGGTCGTTCGAGCAAATCTTCAATCTGGATCGATTTAATCTGACCAATACTTGGAATATCATTTTTCCAGATATTCATGGGCGGAAGTGAAAGAACAGTCAGGTTATTGTCGATAAACTTTTCGAGAATATTCATCGAATTCACCTGATTGAGCTTTAAAGGCGAAATTATTATTGCCTTTGCCTTTTTCTTTATTACCGTGTTTATAATGTCATCTTTCAGGTGATATACCCTCACCCCCATAATCATTTTTTCGCTGGCACTTTTATCGTCGTCGATAAAACCTACCAATTCGTATTTCGAGCCCACCTGTTCCGACATTAGCATTTTAGCAATACCAATTGCAGCCGATTTGGTACCATAAATCATTACAGGAATAATTATATCTCCCCGTTGAGTCATGAAATCGTAGAGTGTTTTGGCAGTAAGTCGCAACAGAAAAAGAAGCACAAAAGCAAGTATACTATAAATCAGCAGTTCGGTATACGTAAAAACGATAGTGAGCGTAAATGTATGGTAAAATAAATTTACAAACACATACAGAAGCACATTCGCCGATATAGCCATCAGTATTTTTTGGGCATCGACGAAACTCGAATAGCGCAACACCCCCGAATAGGTATGAAAAATTCGATAAAAAATAACCTGAAAGAAAATAAACAACCCGGCTTTAGGCGATATATCGACTATCGAAAAATCTTCATTGGAAACCTTTATGAGATCTTCGAGCCATACAGCAACCAGCAATGCCGTCAACGACAAAGTCACATCAATTATCAGTACCACCCAACGAGGCAGGTACTTAAGTGAAACAAAGTTATCGAAAAAGTCGTTTTTATTAAAACCCGAGTAGTTTTTTGGCATACACAATCCTAATTTTGCGGTTTATTTCCGGTATCAGAAAAAGAACGCACGTAGTGTGAAAAAATTGCATTACAATATTTAAAAAATAAAATACCTATCTTTGCGGCTGCAAAAATACTAAAAAATATGTCAGTTCACAACGAAAATGTACGACGGGTAACAACACACCGTCTTACTGAAATGAAAAGCAGAGGTGAAAAAATAAGTATGCTTACAGCCTACGACTTCACGATGGCAAGTATTATTGATCGCGCCGGTATAGATATAATATTGGTTGGCGATTCGGCCTCGAATGTAATGTGTGGTAACTCCACTACCCTACCCATGACCGTCGATCAAATGATTTTCATGGCCAAATCGGTAGTGAGAGGAGTAAAACGGGCACTGGTGGTTATCGATATGCCTTTTGGCAGTTATCAGGGCAACTCGCGTGAGGCTTTATCGTCGGCTATCCGAATGATGAAAGAAACGCATGGAGACTGCTTGAAAATGGAAGGTGGCGAAGAAATTCTGGAATCGGTTAAACGGGTGTTAAGCGCTGGTATTCCTGTTATGGGGCACCTTGGGTTGATGCCACAATCGATAAATAAATATGGTTCGTATGCCGTGCGTGCCACCGAAGAAGAAGAAGCCGAAAAACTGATACGTGATGCTCACCTGCTCGAAGATGCCGGTTGTTTTGCTGTAGTTCTCGAGAAAATACCTGCAAAACTTGCCGAAAAAGTGGCCGCCGAATTAACTATTCCGGTAATAGGTATCGGTGCTGGTGGCAAAGTTGATGGGCAGGTACTGGTTGTACACGACATGCTGGGGCTCAATAACGAATTTTCGCCCCGTTTTTTGCGTAAATATGCCAACCTGGAAGCTATTATGAAAGAAGCCGTTTCGCATTATGTAGAAGATGTGAAATCGGGTGATTTTCCCAACGAGCGGGAACAATACTAATATCATCGCTTTTATAGGTGGCAAGTTCACCTATACAACCTATCAACTCCCTGGAATCCAGTCGAATCACACTATCGACCGGAGCTCCGGGGATTTCTTTTTTAAAATTTAAGGATTCTGAACATTAACCGATTGAAAAAAATGTTGTATCTTCGTGTCCGCACACGACAATAAAAATTAACTCTATAATAAGGTATAACTATCACTTCAATTAACTGAAATCATGAAACAGTTTTTAGACAAGGATTTTTTGTTGCAGACCGAAACTGCTAAGCGTTTGTATCACGAGCACGCTGCTCCACAACCCATTATCGATTACCATTGTCACCTGATACCCGAAATGGTGGCCAACAATCATCAGTTTAAATCACTCACTGAGATTTGGCTGGGAGGCGACCATTATAAATGGCGAGCAATGCGTACTAACGGGATCGACGAACGATTTATCACCGGAAAAGACACATCAGACTACGAAAAGTTTGAAAAATGGGCCGAAACGGTTCCTTACACCATGCGTAATCCATTGTATCACTGGACGCATCTTGAATTAAAAACTGCGTTTGGTATTGAAAAATTACTTTCACCCAAAACTGCCCGTGAAATTTACGACGAATGCAATGCTTTGCTCGCAACGCCTGAGTTTACCTCTCGTGGACTGATGCGTAAATACAAGGTGGAAGCAGTTTGTACGACCGACGATCCGGTTGATTCGCTCGAATACCACATTAAAACCCGTCAGGATGGTTTTGAGATTAAAATGTTGCCCACCTGGCGTCCCGATAAAGCTATGGCAGTAGAAGTACCGGCCGGTTTTGTTGCTTATATGGAACAACTTTCGAAGGTTTCGGGGGTAACCATCTCAACTTTCGATGATATGATTCAGGCTCTTCGGGTTCGTCACGATTTCTTTGCTGAACAAGGCTGTAAACTGTCGGATCACGGAATTGAGGAATTTTATGCCGAAGAGTATACCGACGCTGAAATAAAAGCGATCTTCAATAAGGTATATGGTGGTACTGAGCTGACCTATACAGAAATTCTGAAATTCAAATCGGCTATGCTGGTTATTTTTGCAGAGATGGATTGCGAAAAAGGCTGGACGCAACAATTCCATTACGGTGCCATCCGCAACAACAACAGTCGTTATTTCCGCCAGTTAGGTCCCGATACCGGCTTCGATTCAATTGGTACTTTCAACACTGCCAAGGCTATGTCGAAATTTCTCAACCGCCTCGACACTAACAACAAACTTGCAAAAACCATTTTATACAATCTCAATCCTTCGGACAACGAAATGATTGCCACCATGATTGGTAACTTCCAGGATGGAACTGTGCCCGGAAAAATACAGTTTGGCTCAGGATGGTGGTTCCTCGATCAGAAAGATGGTATGGAAAAACAAATGAACGCCTTATCGGTGTTGGGCCTGTTGAGCCGTTTTGTTGGTATGCTTACCGATTCGCGCAGCTTCCTCTCCTACCCCCGTCACGAATATTTCCGTCGTACGCTTTGTAACCTTATCGGTAATGATGTGGAACAAGGACTTTTACCAGCTTCCGAGCTCGACTTCATTGGGAAAATGGTGGAAGATATCAGTTACAACAATGCAAAAAACTTCTTTCAGTTTTAATTTATAATTCCGATTAAATCTTAAAAAGGGCTGTTAATTTGGTGGACTTAAAAAAATGCCGTATTTTTGGTCAACCAATTTAACAACCCACATTAGTTTAAAGAAAATGAGTAAAAAGATTGTGACTTTCGGAGAGATCATGCTACGCTTAGCAACTCCGGGATATGAACGTTTCAGTCAGGCCACGCAATTGAATGCCACTTTTGGTGGAGGCGAGGCCAACGTAGCAGTATCGTTGGCGAATTATGGTATGGACACCGAATTTGTAACCCGTTTACCAAAAAACGACATTGCCGAGTCGTGTATTATGGACTTGCGCAAACACAATGTAGGCACCAAAAACATCTTACGCGGAGGCGATCGGATGGGTATTTATTTCCTGGAAACAGGAGCAGTAGCCCGTGCGAGTAAGGTAGTTTACGACCGTGCACATTCGGCCATAGCCGAAATTCAACCCGGCATGGTGAACTGGCGGGAAATTTTTAAAGATGCCGACTGGTTTCACTGGACCGGAATTACTCCTGCCTTATCGCAGGGAGCAGCCGATGCCTGTCTGGAAGCCATTCAGATTGCCAACGAAATGGGAGTAATGGTATCGACCGACCTCAATTATCGTAAAAATCTTTGGAAATACGGTAAAAAAGCATCGGAAGTTATGCCTGCACTAACTGCCGGTTGCGATGTAATACTTGGAAATGAGGAAGATGCTGAAAAAGTATTTGGAATTAAGCCCGAAGGATTCGACGTTGCTCACACCGGCGGCGAAGTAAATGCAGCCGAATTTGAATCGGTATGTACCCAGTTGATGGCCAAATTCCCCCGGGCTAAAAAGGTGATTATTACACTTCGTGGTTCTATCAATGCCAATCACAATACCTGGAGAGGTTGTCTGTATTCCGATGGAAGTCTGAAAGTATCGAAAGATTACGACATTACCCATATCGTAGACCGTGTAGGTGGTGGCGACTCGTTTATGGGAGGGCTTATTTATGGTTTGCTTACTTACACCAACGACGATCAGAAAGCGTTGGAATTTGCAGTGGCAGCCTCGTGTCTGAAACACACCATTTACGGAGATTTTAATATGGTAACAGTTGCCGAAGTAGAAGCCCTGATGGGAGGCGACGGGTCGGGACGCGTTTCACGTTAACACATACAGCAATGAGATTCAGTAAAGTAGAAGTAATACAGGCGATGAAAGCCACCGGATTGGTTCCGGTTTTTTATCACAAGGACGTTGAAGTAGCCAAAAATGTGGTGAAAGCCTGTTACGAAGGAGGCATTCGTGCGTTCGAATTTACCAATCGCGGCGATTTTGCCCACGAGGTATTTGGAGAGCTGGTTAAGTTTGCCAACAAGGAATGTCCCGACATGATCATGGGTATTGGATCCATAGTAGATGCGCCTACAGCAGCTATTTACATGCAACTGGGAGCCAACTTCATTGTGGGCCCGTTGTTTAATCCCGAAGTGGCTAAAGTAGCCAACCGCCGGCTGGTGCCCTATGCGCCGGGTTGTGGATCGGTTTCCGAAGTAGGTTTTGCCCAGGAAATGGGATGCGACATTTGCAAGGTATTCCCGGGAGATGTACTGGGAGCTGCCTTTGTAAAAAATCTGAAAGCGCCGATGCCCTGGTCGAATTTGATGGTAACCGGAGGAGTTAAACCCGAAGTAGCCAATCTGAAAAGCTGGTTTTCGGCCGGAGTAACCTGCGTGGGTATGGGCTCCAACTTATTCCCGGCCGACATGCTCAACAATGGCGATTGGGAAGGTATTCGTCAGTTATGTGCCGATGCGCTGGCCATTATTCAGAAAGTAAAAAATCAGTAATCTTAAAACAAATAACAAAATGAGTAAAGCACAAGCAGTGACACAAAAAATGTCACAGTATCGCTGGCACATCGTTGCCCTGCTATTCGTTGCGACAACGATCAACTACCTCGACCGGCAGGTATTGTCGCTCACCTGGAAGGATTTTATCGCACCGGAATTCCATTGGACTAACACCCACTATGGAACCATCACTTCCTTATTCTCGCTTTTCTATGCCTTCGGAATGTTGTTCGCTGGAAAATTCATCGATTGGCTGGATACCAAAAAAGGCTTTATGTGGGCCATTTTTATATGGTCGATTGGAGCCATTTTACATGCATTTGCCGGAATTGCCACCTCTGGAATTATAACCGGTAACTGGTTTGTAGGATTCGAAGAAGCCCGCGAAATTATTGGGGGAATTCAAAATGTGTCCCGTGTGCTTAACGTTAGTGTAGTTCTCTTTATTTTTGCCCGCCTGGTGCTGGCATTAGGAGAAGCAGGAAACTTTCCGGCTGCAATTAAGGCAACAGCCGAGTATTTCCCGAAAAAAGACCGGGCATTGGCAACCAGCATTTTCAATGCCGGTGCTATCATCGGAGCTTTGGCTGCACCGGTTACTATTCCGGTTATCGCTAAACATTTTGGATGGGAGTCGGCCTTTATTATTATTGGTGCTCTTGGTTTTGTATGGATGGCCTGGTGGCAATGGGCTTATAAAAAACCCGAAGTTCACCCGAAAGTTAACAAAGCTGAATTGGAATACATCTTACAGGATCACGACAATGTAGTGGGTGGTGCTGAAGCTTCAAAAGTTGCTGATGCCAAGAAAATCTCATTTAAACAAGCATTCAGGTTTAAACAAACCTGGGCGTTTGCCTTTGGGAAGTTTATGACCGACGGAGTATGGTGGTTCTACTTGTTCTGGACTCCGGCTTACCTGAGCTCGGTTTACGGATTGGAATCGTCGGATCCAAAAGCCCAAATTGCTTTGTTTGTTTTATACTTTATTACCTTATTGTCGATTGTTGGTGGATGGCTACCCAACTACCTGGTGGAAAAGAAGGGAATGGAACCCTATGCTGGTCGTATGAAAGCGATGCTTATTTTTGCGTTCTTCCCCTTGTTTGCCTTGTTGGCTCAACCACTGGGAGCTTATTCATACTGGTTCCCGATTATAATTATCGGTATTGCAGGTGCGGCTCACCAGGCCTGGTCGGCAAATATATTTTCTACCGTTGGCGATATGTTCCCTAAAGGCGCAATTGCTACCATTGTAGGGATTGGAGGAATGGCCGGTGGCCTTGGTTCAGTATTGATTAACAAAGGTTCGGGTATGCTTTTCGACTTTGCCCGCGGAACTGGTATTGTGGATGGTGAAACAGTAGTAATGACCCAGGAGTACATCAGCAAAGGTGTTGAATATGTTCGCCAACCGATGGTTTTGTTCGGATTTGAAGGCGAAAAAGCCGGATACCTGATCGTGTTCTCGTTCTGTGCGGTTGCTTACCTCATTGGCTGGGTAGTAATGAAGTCGTTGGTACCAAAATACAAACCGATAGTTTTGGATTAATCCTCTGTTATAGTATTAAAAAAGCTGTCATTTTATATAAAATGACAGCTTTTTTTTTACAATTTCAAAAACGGATATCTTTTCGACAACGCTTCCTGCTGTAATTCTGTTTTTCGAATAAATGCCTGATGCTCGTCGCTACCGGGATGAATGGAACGATGTTGCTGCATGCGTCTGAAATGTTCAACTTCCCGGATAATAGTACGCGTATATGTGGTAAAGCTAAAATTCACAAACTGTTGCCATACATAATCAACTGCCAGATCAGAAGGATGAACCATATCGTCGGTAAAAAAACGATAATCGCGCAATTCGTCAAGCACTAATTCATAGGCAGGAAAATAACCTGTAGATGGAAATAGAGACGTTAATTCGTCGATGGCAAGGTGCAGGACACTTTTACTAAGTGTATTCTCGTGCGCACCATCTTTCCAATGACGCACCGGACTTACTGTAAATACCACCCGCAAACCGGCTGGTAAATCGGACAATAGTTGACTATATTCAGTTACAATTTCGGCGACTGTGAGTCGGCGACGAATAAACCGATTAGCCGGCAATTTATGACAATTGGCGACAACCTCACCCGATTGTTGCAATTCATAAATCCAGGATGTTCCAAAAGTAAGCAATAGTACACCAGCCTCCCGGAATTGCTCTGAAGCTTTTGTAATAGCTTCATTCATCTGCAGAAGGGTTGTTTGCTTATCAACACCCGAATACAAATTGCTAAATTCAAAATGGTTCCATACCGAACCGTGTGCAAACAATTGATCTTCAGCAACCTGCGTTTTTGAGAGTAATCGTTTTACCGAACGACTAATCGACAGAGGATTAAACAAGACTCCAAACGGATTCACAGTAATATCGAATCCTGCATTTGTCAACCGGCGACCCATGTGCTCCGAAAAGCAAGAGCCCAGGGTGAACCATTGCTGATGGTAACCCAGGGGCTCTTGAAGAGGTACAATCGCTACCGGTGTAGTAAACGATGTATTCATGCTATTTATGCGCTTTTCTTTTCCGAACTGCAACCTGCTTTTGGTGCTTCTGCGGTTTTAGGAGTTTCGCCACATTTTTTTTCGGTTTTGCAATCGCTGGCAGCTGGTTGACATCCTGCTTTGTCGGCTGTTTTTGCTTTATCGCAACAACCGGCAGTTTTGTCTTTGCATTCGCCTTTTACTTCACTGGCTGGTTTGGTTGTCGCGCAATCGGCTTTTGCTTTGTCTTTGCATTCGCCGGCAGCTTTTGTCTGGCAGTCGCCTTTTACTTCACTGGCTGGTTTGGTTGTCGGGCAATCGGCTTTTGCGGTTTTATCACAACAGGCTTTATCTGCTTTTACAGAAGCTGTATAACCCAATTTAACCAATGCATTCTGCAATTTCTCGGGACTGGTTTTTTTTGCGTCGTAATTAAGGGCTACTGTTTTGTTTTCCAGATTTACCTCCATGGCTTTAACACCCTTCTCAAAGGCAATATTTTTTTCAATTTTCTTTTGACATGCTTCACAATGCATGTTCACATCAAATACTACTTTGTCGGTCCCTGTCCTGGTTTGTGCAACTACCATCGACGAGGTCAGTACAAGTACTGTGAGCAACAGGGAAAAGATTTGTTTTGTTTTCATGAGAACTTAACTAATTAATTGTTTAATGATTCGATAACTATAATGTTTAAAATGGTTTTTTTGTTCAATCTCTATCCAACGACCAGCGTAAACCAACATATAATTTACGTCCATGGGTAGGCCCCCAGATGTTGGTGGCATCAAAATTAGCGCTTCCCGGATTTGCCACATCAATGATTGGATTCGACTGCACGAAGTTAGTAAGATTTTCGACACCTGCATACACCGACCAGGTACGGAAATATTTAGTCACCTGAGAATTAATGATAGTATACTCTTTAAATTCACGATCCCATAACGGATTTGCAGCATCCGGATCGGGCAATCGTCCGCCTCCGTTGAACTGAGTTGTAAAATCGAATTGCCACTTTTTCAAAGGGGTAGTATACGAAGCAGTGGCCAAACCTTTGTATCGGCTGGTGAGTGGTTTTTCGCGTAATTCGCCGTTGATCGTAGTTTTAACGTCATTTATACGATGTGCCAACGTTACCGAAAGTCCTTTCAGCACTTCCATATTCGCTTCAAATTGAATACTGTGGGCAAACGATGCTCCATTTAAGGCATAGAAATACACAGCATGAGCATCGCGATCGGTATCGATAACTACCTGTTTTGTAAAGTCGGTGTAATACCATTCGCCCGATAAACTGAGTTCGCGACCAAAAAGCGGAATGTATGCCTGAGCACTAACACCATAGTTCCAGGCATCTTCTAACGGAAGATTTTCGTCGATGTAAAACAATCGGTTGCTGGCTAAGTAGTTGTTGTTTTCGGCCAGCATACGGGGCGAACGATATGCTTTTCCTACGGTTGTGCGAAGATGAAGATAACTCCAGGGCATGTATTTCAGGTGCAAGCGTGGAGTGGCAAACCAGCCATATTCGCTCGAATAATCGGCACGTACACCTGCTAATCCAATAAATTTATCGTGCAGGTGTAGCGAGTATTCGGCATACGCACCGGCAACCAATTCATCATCCTTACTTACATAATTAGGCAATATCATGCTGGATACAACATTGCTTATCAATAGTTCGTCGTAGTTGTCGTAGTTTACACTTAAACCAGTCGACAATTTATGATGCTCTCCTAACCTCGTTTCAAAAATCAGATTTGAATATAGATTTTTTTGTAATCCATTATACAATCGATGACCAAACATTCCATCCTGCTCGTGCCACGAACCGCTAACTATCCATCCCAGGCTCGTTTCGGTATCATGATTAAAAACATATCCGTTTTTCAGAAAGAATTCATAACGCTCGGTTTCAATTCCTATATGATAACGTTGATCCATTGAACCGCCGGTACGTTTTTCAGATAAAGCCTTTACAAATGCCTGAAATGTATAATCACCATTATTAAAAAACCATCGGTTTAAGATATTACGCTGCTGAATTTTTGGCATATCCATATACCCATCACCGTTTTCGTCGAGCATCATCAACTCATCCGATGCATGAAGCATTATACCTGTCGACCAATCTTTATTCAACCGTATACCCGTGGTAATATTGGCTTCCACCCTTCCGGCATCGCTGGCAAACACATTCGCATGCACTATCTCGCTCAGGTGAGGCTTTTTATACTCTACATTGATTTGTCCGGTAAGTGCTTCGTAGCCGTTTTTAACCGAGCTGGTACCTTTCGACACCGAAATACTCTCAATCCAGGGTCCGGGTATAAAACCCATTCCATACAGCGACGAAATGCCTCTTAAGCTTGGAATATTTTCGGTTAGCATTTGCACATAATTTCCTGACAATCCCAGCAATTTAATTTGTTTGGCTCCGGTGGCTGCATCGCTGTAGGCCACATCGACCGATGGATTAGTCTCGAAACTCTCCGACAGATTACAACAAGCTGCTTTGGTAAGTTCGTGGGCAGTAATTCGCTCAGTTTGTAATGCTGCAAACCGGGGTTTTACAGTTCCGGGACTGGTTTGCATCACCTGAAACTCCTGTAACTCGATTACCTCCTGAAGCTTTACTTCCAGGACAGTTTGAGCAGGCTCTACATGAACCGTATCGCGTTTAAATGCCACATTGCTGAAAACCAACATGTGAGCGTTGTTAATTTTAGAAAGTTGAAACTCACCATTTGCATCGGAAACAGTACCCGAAGTGGTATGTAACCAGAAAACATTCACACCAGGCACAGGAACTCCCTTTTGGTCGGTCACCTTACCTTTTATATTGGATGCCAGAAGCCCCAAAGGCATCAGCATTAAAATAAAAAATATTTTATTCATTTGTAATTATTTAATTAGTTCTACGTAACGATATACACAAGTGAACTCAATTGCAGTGTGCAAGAGTTTGATCGTTGGTAGTGCCTTAATTAAATTACAAGAACCGACTTTAGAGCAAGCAATGAGCGACCCATTCGGAATAATGGCTCCGGAGGCGGATAATGAGGAAAAAGTTCTGATTGAACACAGGAAAGCAATTCCGTTGAAAGTACAGCAACAGGAAGTTTCACAATTGAAATTTCAACGTGAAGCTTCGGTGCAACGGTTACCTGAAAATCATCCAGTTCGAGTCGTTGTAACTCACAACTATCGGCCGACATCGAACAAGTACCGGAAAGAATCCAATTGAATTGATAAGCTGTCGTTGCCGAATCGGTGTGGGAGCAGCACGATGAACTTTCGTGAACTTCCGGTGTTTTAAAATCAGAAATCGAACCCAAAGCAGAATGTTCGGAATGATGCAAATCGTGACAGCTGTGATGCGAAACATATTCAATACCAGCCGACTCACAACTATCGCAGCAATAATCCACGATATTGTGACCAACACCCGCCAGTAGAAAATAAATTACACCGGGTAAGGCTATTAATTGTATAAATTTCGAATAGCTTTTCATATCGGTGCAAATATAAACGGAAACATCAAAAAATTCAACGAAACAGGCTCTTAATTTTATTTTTTTAATGAAATATATCTTTTAAAGTTGTAACTTTGCAGCGTCAAATAAGATTAGAATCAAACATGAAGAAAAAATTTTTATTCCTGACTTTCAGCATTTTAGCTATAATTTTCCTTACGGTATATTTCATATTCCGCCCCGAACGGCCCGATATTCTTGTTACAGAAACAGTACAAATTACTGACAAGCAATATCTTACAGAAGACACAACCCGGGGAGCCCTTAGCATAGACATAACGGTTGAATTTCCGGTAGAGTATAGTAAACACAACCTTCTCGAGAAGATCCGAACTCAGATAATCACCAACCTGGTAGGCGAAAACTACCTGAAGGTGGCTCAGGATTCCATACTACCAATGTTCATACGGGAATTAAAAGAAGAATATATCAACAACAATGAAATTGTGGTCGAGAAGCTGGAAAAAACCGGCTACCTGGTATTGAACAATAGTTTTACAATGGAAGGATTTGCTCTTCTGAACGACGACAATATATTTTCATACGGCATTTCCAGAGATGTTGATTTCGGAGGAACACATCCTACCCGTACCCGCTTCTTTTACAACTATAATCTACGCACGGGCGAACAACTTACTGAGAAAGATCTTTTCAGAGAGGACGCCTTAGACAGTTTAGCTGTTTTGTTGCGCGAAGAAGTAAAACGATTGAGTCAGGAAAACGACGAAATGCCTACCATCGATAATTTTGAAGATAGCATTTATAACCCGGAAGCAATTCGGCCCAACGGAAATTTCTACATTAACGACGAAGCTATATGCTATGTTTTTAATCCTTACGAAATTGCTCCGTTGAGCTATGCTTTTGAAACAGAAGTAGTACTTCCCTACCCCCTGATCCGGTCGTTGTTACGTACCGATAGTCCGATCAACTACCTGGTGAAACAGCATGCTTCCACAGTATCAGCAACAACAAATTAAAAAAGTAACAAAGAATGAAAGCACTTACATCGACCGATTTTCAGTTTGAAGGTCAGAAAAGCGTCTATCATGGAAAGGTCCGTGATGTATATACCGTAAAAAATAATTTATTGGTGATGGTGGCAACCGATCGAATTTCGGCTTTCGACGTGGTTTTGCCTAAAGGCATACCCTTTAAAGGCCAAATGTTGAACCAGATCGCTGCCCGTTTTCTGGATGCAACGGCCGATATAGTTCCTAACTGGAAATTGGCAACTCCCGATCCAATGGTTACCATAGGATTGCGTTGCGAAGGTTTTCCGGTGGAAATGATTGTACGAGGATACCTTTGTGGCAGTGCGTGGAGAGCCTACAAAAACGGAGTTCGGGAAATTTGCGGGGTGAAAATTCCTGACGGAATGCGCGAAAATCAACGCTTTGAGCAACCGATTATTACACCCACCACCAAGGCGGAGTACGGAATGCACGACGAAGATATTTCGAAAGAAGAAATCCTGAAGCAGGGTTTGGTATCGCCGGAGGATTACGAACTGCTTGAAAAATACACCCTGCAATTATTCCTTCGTGGATCCGAAATAGCAGCTCAACGAGGGTTGATTTTGGTGGATACCAAATATGAATTTGGAAAACGGGATGGTAAAATTTACCTGATCGATGAAATTCACACCCCCGATTCGTCGCGCTATTTTTATGCCGATAGCTACGACGAACTCTTCAAAAACGGTGAAGCACAGAAACAATTGTCGAAAGAATTTGTACGCGAATGGTTGATGGAGAATGGTTTTCAAGGAAAAGAAGGTCAAACGGTTCCGGAAATGACCGACGAAATTGTAGCAGGAATCAGCGAACGCTACATAGAGTTATTTGAAAACATATCAGGAGTACCGTTCGATAAAGCCGTCAGTGCCAACATTGCCGAACGAATTGAGAAAAATGTAAGTGAGTATTTGCGCACGGTTGAGTAATTCTTATTTAATTTACAATTGAGAACTTCGCCGTACAATGTCCGGCGAAGTTCTCGTGCTTTATCCCCCTATTATTTCCCCGGCTTCAACATCGTTGGAATAAACATAGCCACGATGCCAACCCCTGTTATCAGAATTTCACTTTTCCAACAAATACAAAAAATATATTGGTTTTTTTCTATATGATTCTCCAGGTATTGTTAATTCCAAAAAAAGCATTATCTTTGCACCGCTTTACACGAAAGCAGGAGAGATGGCAGAGTGGTCGATCGCGGCGGTCTTGAAAACCGTTGTACTGTGAGGTACCGGGGGTTCGAATCCCTCTCTCTCCGCAACAAACGCTGAAAATCAGCAGATTGCAAAACAAACACCCAGTTTT
>CAZLHC010000016.1:0-60020 GCA_964559265.1 uncultured Paludibacter sp.
CGTCAGACAAAACGGGAGTTAAAATGAAAACGGTTTCATAATGATTTAACATACTCTTTACTAACTTTTTAAATTAAAAAATAAGTTTTTTCGCATAAAGCGGCTGCAAAGATAAAAATAATTATTTGATTGACAATGAAATCGATATCTTTTTTCGTCCTTATCGCAGGTAGGTCATTCGAATTTCTACCTGTGTGTTGGCGCTGTGTGTAAAACTGAAATCGCTGAATCGGGGACGCTTCAGTCCTTTTTGCCGGTAACCCGAAAATCCGAATCCTTCCAGGGGAATACCTGCAAATCCATAGTTCATCCCGCCGTCGGAATTGCTGTCGTCGAGTACCGAAATACCATACAGGCCTGCTGGTAGTTGTACGCTAACTGTCAGTGTGTCTCTGTTGTGCGAGCTGATTATCAGCTTTTTATCTTTTAGTGGTTTTTCGTTCCTGAAGTTTTCGTCACTGTCGAATACGGCAATACATACTTGTCCGCCCCGGCTGCGGAGACCAACTATGTGTACTAAGACTGCTGAAGTTGGAACGGGTGGTTCTTGATAGCTGTTTGTTGGGCTTACTGTGGACCTCATGCTGATAATGGGGATCAGCAGAAGTATTATAAGTAACTTTTGCATGGTTGCCTTCAAGTTTGTGTGGCAACTGTGCAGCGACTGGTGTGAAATTCCTGACTGTTGCATGGCGACTGGTATGAACTTTACTTACCCAACGCGTTGGGTGCAAACAAGTGTGCCGATTGTGATACATCGCTGGTGAATTGACTGACAGTCATAATGGAACGACGCCCGTTTTGTACATTATTCATGGTCATTTTCCAGGCTACCCATTTGCCGCCCGGTGTTTGTTTATAGTTTTCGTACAGTAATTCACGGTGAAGCTTGCCGTTGCGGTCGTACAATTCTTCGCGGAGTGGTATCAGTCGTGCGGCATCCAGCACGACAATTTTCTTGCTGTATCCTTGTTCTTGTTGTAACGCAGGTGTTTTGCCTTTGGCTTCGATTTTTTTACAACTGACTCCGTTGTAGTGCATCGATCCTAAGTCGGTGAACTGATAATCGTCGGGGTTGAGCTGACTCATGTCGGCATTGGTAAATTCGGAACCCATGAAATTTTTGCCTTTTTCGTTGCTTACCAATTGACGTACTTTACCGGTAGCAGGCAGATAAATCCACTGCTGATCGGCCTTGTCGGAATAATCATATACCAGAATGGTGGTTCCCCGCACTTCGGCCGGAGCGGTGAAACGAATCAGTAGCTGACTGTTTTCTTTGGTTTTACGGGTGAGAGTGGTGATTTCCCTGATCCGTTGATTGCCTTTGTTGTCGTAAATCCCTATGGTCGACTGCATTTCTGAATCGCCGGCACTAGTGCGTTGTTGCGATTGACGCATGATGTCGGATGCCTGTTGGGCGATAAGGGTGGTGCTGATAAAAAGTAAAATACTCAGGAGTTTCATGATGGTGATTCGTTTTTGGTGAGTAAAAATCGGGGTTTAATGAGGATGCAAATTACAGGGACTACCAACAGGGCACTGGCCAAACAAAGTAGCAATGATAAAATGATCAGTAGCCCGAATGCTTTTATAAACGGGAAGGCTGAAAGTAGCAGGACCGAAAATCCGATCATTACCGAAAATGCGTTTATACTGATTCCCCGCCCGGTTCCTGTAATTGTGTTTATTGTAGCTGAATTCCAGTCGCCTCCGTTAAGCTGTAATTCGTGTTTCATTCTCCAAAAGATATGAATGGTGAAATCGACACCTAGTCCTATAGAAATGGAGGATAACAACGCTGTGACTATATCGAGCTCAATGCCTGTCCAGCCCATAATTCCAAAGGTACATACCACGGCGGTTACAAGTGGCAAACTGCCGATGAGTCCTGCTTTCCAGCTTTTAAAGATAATTCCTAAAAGCACCAGAATTGCCAGTAATGCTACTGCCAGTGAACTGATCTGTCCGGTTCGTACCGACTCACTTATTTCTTTGTCAACCAGACTGATTCCACCTATCTTTGACTTCAGCTGATGGTTGTTAAGAGTGGTCCCGATTTCACGAATCAATGTGTTTATTTCATCGAGACTGGCCGAGCGATACTGCACTGTTATCAGTGTGTGGCTATAGCTGAAGTCGATAAACTGTTCGTAATCGGCTACATCGGCACTCATCCCGTATAGTTCGAGATACTGTGCTATTGCTTCGCGGGTGTCGGGAAGAGGGTTGGTTTGTGGGTAGTTGCGGGTGTCGGGCAGGCTGTTGGGTTGCTCCACGGCCGATTCTTCGTGCATTTTTCGGATCATTGTAGCCAGCGATGCTGCATGACCCACCAGGGGGTGCTGCTCCAACTGCTGAGCAACCGAGTCGATGGCGGTTAATAATGCCGGTTCGCGTGCGTCTCCCTGAATCATAATCTGCAAGAGTTTACTTCCGCCAAACTGCTCATCGGCAATACGAATAGCTTTGTTGAATTCGTGATCGGCAGGAAGAATACCACTCGAATCGGGAGCTACCCTGAGCCGGGTGATTCCTGCTGCACATACGATGACAATAATTAATGCGATTGTCAGGGGAGTTTTTGGATGTAAAGTAAGTTGCCGTGCGAGAGTCGGGAGCAAGGTCGGAATAAACTGTTTAGTCGAACGTCGGCCGGTTGAACTAAAATAGCTCATTGCTGCTGGCAGGTAGGTCAGACTAAGGGTAAGAGCAAACGCAATCCCGAGCGAAGCCACGACTCCCATCTGTCTGGCCGGAGTGAGTAGGTGTGCAGTAAGCCCCATGGTCCCGGCTATGGTTGTCAAGCCACATAGCCACACGGGTTTGCGAAGGTATCGGATGGTCTGACTCAGGATGATTTGATTGTTCTTTGTAGGTTGGGTTGCCGATTGCATGCGGGTCAATTCCTGAAAACGTGCCAGCACATGTATTCCGTAATTATTCGCAATGGCAATCATCATAATCGGGATGAGTATTCCGATAAGACTGAGCTCCCATCCCAACGCCGGAATTAGCGCCATCGAACCAATTATGGAGAAAACGACTATGGTGAAGGGCAGAAGCACCGACTTGATATCGCCAAAGGAAATCCACAGGAAAAGCAGCATTATCAGTAAGCCGATGGGGAGCAACAGTAGTATATCGCGACTTATTTTTCGGTTAGCATCGTAGCGCAAATAAGGCTGCCCGGTTAGGTAAATTGTTCCTGCAAAACCCGGGTGTTCTAGTCCGACATCGTCAATAATAGCCCGAACTTGCTCAAGCAGGATTGCATCGGCATCGGAGTGGGTAGAGTCGCGAAGGATGTCCAACATCACCAGTGCATACCTGAAATCGTCGGAAATTACAAGTCCGGTTACTAAATCGTTGTTTCGTAGTGATGTTCGCAGATATTCCCGTTCTTTGCTGGTTTCCGGAATGTAGGATATCGCTGGTTCGATGATCATCTCTCCTTCGCGATGAATAATATTGTTGGTTTGAAAAACCGAATAGATACGGCTTACCGTCTGCAATTGTTGTAATTCATCGCTAAGGTATTGTGAGGGCCGAAGGTTTTCGGGTAATAAAATATCTGCAACATTTGTGATATTCGAGTGAGCATCCACAACAATAAGCAAATTTTCGTTGGATGAAAAGTATTCTGCAATCGCCCGGTTATTTTGTTTGGCATTCATCGAATCGGGCATGTACGATTCCAGGTCGGAATTAATTCTTATCTGAGTAATAGGAACCATTGCCACCAGAAGAATTCCGAAAGTAATAAGCAGTACCAACTTACGATGCCGGATGGGATAGGCGTTCATGACAGGATACTTTAAAAATTAACTCTTAGTTCAGCAAAACCACCGTTCATCAACTCCGAAGAGTAGGAAAATAGTGTTTTTTCGTTGCCTTGCATGTATTGTGCTCCAAGGGTTACTGTTAGCTGGTCGCTTATCAACCATTTTACCGATGGTCTGGCCATCAGTTCGCCCGAAGTGAAATCGATATAGGCAGTAAACTGCGCTTCAACAGCATCGTAGGCAAACCGCCGGAGCCAGGTAAATGCTGCTGCGTGGTTCGTTTGGGAATGTTGATGAAAAATGCGCCGGTTGAACTGCCGGTTTTCATAATCAATTACTGCGTTGGCATAGTTCAGTTGTGCCAGTGGATTCAGGGGGTCGGTGAGCATAGGCTCTTCCAATATTTTAAATTCGGGTGCGAAGTGACCAATGTAGTTAATTATGACTGTGGAGGATCCTAAACCAGCTTCACACCCGGCAACATACATCCAGTAGCTATACGGTATGTGCATTTCGTCGTTGGGTCGCTTCGTGTGATTCCAGGCGCCTTCTGCTTTAAATATTAACGAACCCGCAGGTACCGAAATGTCGGCTCCCCAACTTGTTTTTTGATAACTGGCTGCCTGGTTGGTAATGGCCGGTGCGCCACCTGACCAGTCGACCGCAGCTACCCTGAAACCATGGTAAGGGTCGTAGCCCCGAAATGCTGAAATTGAAAACCCGAGCCCCGGAAGTTCAACGTTTACTCTTCCGGCCACACTTCCGTTGCGCCAGCTTGCTGAAGGTAACAGCGGATCTGTAAAGCTCACGTTGTTTCCCAAATCGAATAAATCGTATCGATATACCGAAGATAAGTAATAGGGCATGGCGGCCACGTCAATTTCGGTAAACTTGCCTAACCTCAGACGGGTACGAAAAGTAAGGTTAGGATTCGTCTGATCGGCCGGGTCGGCGGTCAGATAAAAATAATCGTAAGCCTGCATGTAATTGGTGGGATTAAATCCATCGGTTCGTCCCCATTCCAGATCCATATAACCAGCCAGCAAATCCAGCGTTTTGCCCCGGTAGCCGGCTACCAGTTGGTTGATGTCGATGGTCTGATAGGGGCTACCGAAGTTGTTTCCTTTTCGTAAACGTACATCGCCGGCCATAAATGCCTTGCCCTGATGGTATTCTCCTTGTAGAGCCAGTTCGGCAAAAAGGCTGTTGAGCCGGTAAGCCTTGTTTCCACCCCAAACTGATGCACGGGCGTAACCTGTTGCCGAACCGATACCGGTAACCGACAAAAGCACTAAAATGAGTAATTGAGTTTTCATGGAAGTCTTTTTTTTTTGCAGGTCAAATTATGTTCTGACTGCAAAAGTAGGATTTCCAACAGGCTAAAGGTCCGTATTTTAAAATCGGGACAACAAGTAGTAGTTCAGGTTTTAAAATGAAGAGCTCTGTATTCCACAGGAGTCATTCGGGTCATCTTTTTAAAAACCGAATAAAATGCTGATTTGCTAGCAAAACCACACTCATAGCCAATCGCTTCTATGGAATAGTTGTTTTTCGGATCGGTAAGCATCTTTTTTACCGCTTCAACCCGATAGGTATTTACAAACTGAAAAAAATTAAAGCCAAGGTGGGTGTTCAGGACCTCGGTAAGTTGATAGTTAGGAACTTCAATTGCTGCCGAAAGAGCATTCATATTGAAATCGGGTTGTAGCCAGGGTTTTTCCGCTTCAACATACTTTATAATTTTGTCGGCAATCTGAGTTTTGACTCCTTCGGTAAGTTTCGAATGTTGATAGGGGATGGGTTGTTTCTGGTTAAGTAACCCAAGGGGTAAGCTTTGTTGATGAAGTCCGTAAAATCCGAAAATGTAAATCAATAACAATAATACCGAATAATTAAAGAAATGGGGTGAGAGGGGGTGGATGGTGTTGGTGAATATCAACAATGCAAAAACGATTGAAAGGATACAAAATACGAAGTAAAAAATGGATACAAAAAGAACCCAGCCCAGATTTTCGTTGGTGCCGATGGTCGATTTTTCGTTTCGTAAGTGCATGCGGTGACGGTGTACTAATATCAGGCTGAGTGGGTTATACACCAGCCACGAAACCACATTGGCAATTCCAAACAGAATTCGGAACAGCAGTTGCTCGTTGTAAACAAAAAAAGTATCAAGCGCCAGGGGTTCGTGGAGCAGATAAGCCGAGAGCTCGAACCCTGCAAACGGAAGCAGGTGCAATAATTGAACTGGCCTCAAACGAAAATTGCTACGGGTCAATGTCTTTATGTAGATGTATAGGGCTGGATTGAATAACAAAAACGAACTCGATAACAAAGGTTCGTTGTATACAAAATAATCGATTCCACAGGTAAGAAATTCGATTGCCAGTAAGGTGAGAAAGCCGGATAATACCTTGTCGGGAAGCGAGTTGTCTTTTTTGTTGAACATGAGTATCGCTAAAAACAGACTTTGCGAGAATCCTATCCAAAGAAGTGTTACCATGATTCAGATTTTTTGAAGGTTCAACAACAGGAGATAAGCTAAGGTGTTGGCATCTATTATCGGATGGTTATGTGTTCATCAGTAAAATTTGCTGCCAACCGGCTCCCGAAGGCAAGCGGTTGCGACAGTCGGTTATTCGTCGACGAAACTTCCAGCAAGTCATAGGGTTGATGCCCAGCTTTTCGGCATATCCGGCCACCGATACATCGTTGCCTTGCTGGCACACATCATAAGCGATAAAGAAGGCTTTGTGCAATGGAAATTTTAAGTTATGAAACAGGGTGTGTGCAGTCGCCGATTCTTCTTTCTTACATCGGGTGCAGCGGCGGGAAAAAGGGAGCTTGCCGGCACAAAAATTAGAATTGCCGCAATACCGACAACTATAACCGGTAGCCCACTTCACCGAACCTACAAATTCCATCACCTTTTCGTCCGATTGCATCATCAGACGGGCAAGTTCAGTTGAAATTTTAAAGTCTTTTTCCATTGGTTGAAACTGTATTACAATGCGTTGGCAAATGGCTGTAAAATATTGAAGGGTGATGTTATTCTAATATAAATTATTTTGTATCTTTGCACGGTCAAAGATAAGAAATATTATGCAAGTAAACTCAGCAATTAATCAACGTTACACCTATTTGAGCGAAACCACCTGCTGTTTGTCGTGCGGGGGGGCTATTAATTATGCTAAGCCCCGTCCCGACGAGGTGTGTGTCGATCTGGGTAGTGGTCGGGGCAACGACGTAATAAAAATGGCCGAAGAAGTTGGAGAGTCAGGCTTTGTGTATGGGATTGACATTTCGGAAGGGATGATAGCCAAAGCGGAAGCTAACCTTGCAAAGTTTGAAGTAAGCAATGCTAAAATACTGAAGGCTGAATTGGAACACCTTCCACTGGAAACCGATTCGGTAAACTGTATTATTTCAAATTGCACCATCAATCACGCTACCAACAAGATGGCGGTCTGGAACGAGGTGTTCAGGGTTCTGAAACCCGGCGGCCGGTTTGTGGTGAGCGATATTTACGCTACATCGCCCATCCCCGATGAGTACCGCAACGACCCCGAAGCAGTGGCCGAATGCTGGGCAGGAGCGGTTACCCGTGCCGAATATTTAACAATGCTCGAAGAAGCAGGTTTCAGAAATATACGTATCTTTGAGGAGTCGAAACCCTATCCAAAAGGTCAGGCCGAAGTGGCCAGCTTTACGGTGTCGGGCGAAAAGTAAGGAACTATTCAATCTAAAAATAAGTTTATATGAGAAGTGTAGTAAATCAGGGATGTGGCTGCAACAGCCAAAAGCAAGTGGCTCAGTGCTGCGCCAAAGTATCAACCGTGGTGGCAGGATGCCATGATTAATTGTTAATTGTTAATTGTTAATTATTAGGGAAGGCTCATTCCTTTGTAATTAATAATTAACAATTAATAACTAACAATTACTAGTCGTGTTTTCACATCACAATATAATTACTCCCGTCGCCGGCTCCGATGAGTTCTTTATCGTGAACCCGCTGCATAATTCGGCCGATTTTTTATCAGCCGAGGAGTTGAAATTGCTTCAAAACGAGCAGGATCCTGACGCGGAATTTGCTGCCAGGGGCTACCTGGTTGCACCTGAAAAAGAAAAGAAAGACTTTAAATACGCCTACCTCAATTTTATGCAGCAACGCGAGGAGGATGAGGTGCAGCTGTTTTTTGTCCCGAATTATTCCTGTAATTTTGCCTGTACTTATTGTTATCAGGAGGGCTACGAGCCGGTTAAACAGCAACTTTCGGTGGAAGTTATCGATGCTTTTTTCGAGTATGTGAAAAAAGAATTTGCCGGACGAAAGAAGTATGTAACTGTTTTTGGAGGTGAACCGTTAATGCCGGGCGAACGACAGCGGCAGCTAATAAGTCATCTTATCGATCATTCGGTAGAAGCCGGACTCGATCTGGCCTTTGTTACCAATGGTTACACGCTTACTTCTTACCTCGATTTGTTGAAAAAAGCCAGTATTCGTGAAATTCAGGTGACGCTTGATGGTACGCAGCCCGTTCACGATAGCCGACGCTACTTACATGGAAAACTGCCGACTTTTTCGAAAATTGTAGATGGTATTGATGCCTGCCTTGAAGCCGGTATGCAAATTAACCTGCGCATGGTGGTCGATAAAGATAATATTGAGAACCTGGCTCCTCTGGCGAAATTTGCAATCGATAAAGGCTGGACGTCGTCTCCCTTATTCAAAACACAAATCGGCAGGAATTACGAATTGCATGTCTGCAACAGTAGTCCCGACCGGCTGTTCGACCGGGCAACACTTTACAAACATCTGTACGAGTTGTTGAAAGTTCATCCGTATATTGCCGAATTTTACAAACCGGCATTTTCGATAGCTAAGTATATCTCCGAAAACGGGGCATTACCAACACCGCTTTTCGATTCGTGCCCGGCCTGTAAAACCGAATGGGCTTTCGATTATACCGGCACTATTTACTCCTGTACCGCTACTGTTGGAAAACAGGGGGAAGAATTGGGAACTTATTACCCGGAAGTAAGCCGCAAAACCGACGCGATTGAAGAATGGCAGAACCGCGATATTACCACGATTGAAAAATGCCGTACATGCGATGTAGCCCTGGCTTGTGGGGGGGGATGTGCTTCGGTGGCAAAAAATAAAAACGGACATGTGAATTCACCCGATTGTCGGCCGGTGAAGGAACTATTGTCGCTGGGTGCGGCCTGGTATTTTTAGCCGACTCATTCCACCATATACACCTTTGCATCTATTTTTTTTATCCAGCTTCCTTTCTTGCCTGTGCTTTCAATCCGGCAAAAAAAAGCTTTGCCTGCATCCATAAGGCGCGATAGTATGGGGTTTTCCTCACGGGGTACCCAACCAATGCGTGTGGTGTCGAAATAGATTCCAATAGTTTTCTGGTTCTCAATCCATTCTGCGTCGCTCAACAGCTCACGGTAATTGAACGGGAAACTATCGTTTAGCAACTCAATTTTCTTTTGCAGATCGTCGTTCATTTTTAGCAGCTGTTCTACCTGCTGTTTCAAATTGACGGCTATTTCAGGAGTTGCTGCCCGCTCTTCTTTCAATGAAAGAAGAATTTCGTTAAGTGCCTGCACATTCGATGCCTGATAAGCTGCCTGCACACTGAAAAATAAGTCGCGCTCTGCTTCGCTCTGCTCCGGATTCAGATCGGGATGCAGCCGCTTTACCAATATCCGGTACAGCTCTTTTAATTGCTGCACTTCTTCTTTACTTAAAAAATCTGCCTTTAGTAATTCTTTTGCAGCGGCTAACCGGGCAGATTCTTCCACCACTTTTTGCTGATACTGCCGAAAGTCCTGTTTTACCTTCTGTTCAATCTCTTTCCAATCCGGAAGCTCGTTTCGATTAAAATAAATCTGTCCAAGCCTTATTTTTTCGTTCAGTATCGCCAATTCGCCCTTTAAGGTGAAAATCCGGAATTGCAACGTAAGATACAGCGATGTAAGTACCGCTTCTTCGTACGTCATCATATGGTTGCGTTGTTCAAACAGCCTGGCAAAATCCTTACGAAGCTGTTCTAGTTGTTGATGCAGAATCTTATTCTCAGGGGTTTGGTCCAACATTCTTTTAAAATATAAATTTATAGCTTGCTGTCTGGTGGTTGCTAATCAGCTGTATCAAATAAATCCCTCTTGATGGAAGGCTAATGGTATGTTTTCCTGTTGCTTTGCTTTCATTACGTACTGGTTTACCCGAGGCATCAATAACACGAATCAACGCTTCTTCGTGTAAGTAGAGCACTATACCTTCGGGAGTGGTCGATACCGACGGGCCTGTCACTGTTTGAAGGGGAGTGGAACTGATTACCCGGGTTTCGACTGGTATTGCGTTTGAAGTTATCGATGTTGTGCCTGTTACCGAAATAGTGTAATAGTAAATTACACCCGGCTCGAGACCAGTAACCTGATATCGAAGCGAATCGGTTACATTTACCGGATATCCGGGAAGCGAAACAGAGACGTAACTTCCTGTAGATCCGATTAACGAGAGCTCATCGATGTACACCCGGCGATTTGCTTTCGCCGATATGGAAATCACCGAGGTTCCGGTTGCCGATGGAATACTAACACTGTAGTTTTTATTGTCTTTTTCGGTACTCCATTCGGCAACCACTTCGTTGTCGACGCTCACTGTCAGGGTTGCTCCCGTATCGTTGCTGTACTGTCGGGCCCGCACCGTCAATACATTGTTGTTGGTTGTCAGGTCCAGTTCATCCGACATAATCACTCCCGGATTACTGCCGGAAGCCAGGCGTATACTTCCAGAAGTATTGGTGTCGGTATAGCCGGTTGTATTCCAACCTACAGGTTTTCCGTTTGCAAAATCAATGTCTAAAATGGTTACCGGTTCCTGTGAGCTATTTTTTTCGATGGTATATACATTTAATTGATAGGCGTTGCTGTCGTTGGAAGCCGTCCAATTGGCCGTGAACCCATTTGAACGTATGTCGGTAGCCGGTAATGCCTGAATTTCCGGATTCACCTCCGGGTCGTCCGGGTCTGGTTCACTAACTTCGGCACCCGGATACCAGGCGGTAGTTGAAGAAGTGCCCCAAATAAATTCGGCTAATTCAGGATAATCAATATAAGGATTACGGTTATTCTGAAACTTAAAAATCGCAGCCATCCGGTCTTCTTCTTTTCGGCTTACCGGATCGTTGCGGTGCCATTCGAGCAACATATTTTTTGCCCAGTTTCGCAACATGGGCCAGGTCTCTTTAGCTACCAGCATCGACGGAGCACTGGTGCCTGTCCATGTGTAGTTTTCGTAACAGGTAAACATATACAGATAGGCCCGGGCAAAATCACCTTTGTATTCATCCTTCGGTTCAAAGCACAGGCCTGTGTATTCAGTGCTGTAAGTGTTGTTGCCTACTTTTATACTACCATTATTGAATGTGTTTCCGTTGTTAATACCTAATGGATAATTACTTCGTGCCGAATTGGCCGCAATGTCCGAAGGATTGAGGTGATATAAATCTTTGTAAGCATCATTGTTGGTACCTCCCCACCAGCTTTTTGCTACACTGTGTTCGATATTCATCCCGCCGGGTACCCTGGCGCCGCCCGGAAAGTAACGTACGTTTAGCGAATACATATCCCAAACATATCCATCGGGATGGAGATCCGATTGCTCAAATCCACTCCAGGTTTTTCCCGATCCCGATCCATAACTTAGCCTGTTTCCTTGTCGTACAATATGATGTAGAGCGGTCTTAAGTTCTTTACCCGATTTGCCTTCGGCCGTAAAGTAATAGCCAGCAGGGATCCCGGCTGCCAGAAATAAAGCTACAGAAAGTAAGAATATTAGTGATGCTGTTTTCTTCATGTACACAAACTGTCAGTGATTTTTGTCCGTTATAAACCTGATTTTACGAAACGGTCACCAAAGATACATATTTTACTGAAAATGGCTATCCTTTTTCTCGAATTCCCGGATGAGTTTATATTTCAAATACGGTTAACATAATATAACATATGAATATATGTACATGTATTGTTGTAATGAAAAAATGCTGTATTTTTGCATCGTCAAATTGAAATAACAAATCCATCACATAAAGGAAGGGTATGAAACGAACAGGTATCTACTTCGCATCAGGGGTTCTGGTAGTTATGCCAAGTGAGTTCCATACGACCGTTTAAAAAAACAATAATTACCGTATGAAAGAAATTAATGCATCCGAATTTAAACAAGAAGTGTTGAACGGGGGAAAAGTAGTCCTTGATTTTTATTCTACCGAATGTCCGCCCTGCGAAGCATTAGCACCAAAATTTGACGCCATGGCCGAATTGTATGGTGATAAAATTAAATTCCTGAAGATTTTTCGTCAGGGCAACCGCGAGCTGGCAACCGAATTGGGAGTAAGTTCGTCGCCTACCTTGTTGTTTTTCGAAAATGGCAAGCAAATTCTCGACACCATCAGCGGTGGAATTAAAAAAGCGGAAATTATCGAACGTCTGGACAAAATGGTAACTCCTGAGGAAGCTCAGGAAATTAAATCACGCATTAAGCCTACTGTTTCTGAATACGATGTGGCCATTCTGGGTGGCGGTCCGGCCGGACTCACCGCAGGTATTTATCTGGGACAGGCAAAAATTAAAACTGTATTAATTGATCCGGCATTACCGGGGGGGTATATGGGGATTACGCATCAGGTATCGAATTACCCGGGTTTCGATCAACCACAAAACGGATACATGCTGGCTCATTTTATGAGCGAACAGGCCAAACACAGCGGTATTGATTTTAAGGTTGCTGTTGATGTAACTTCGGTTGATCTGGTAAAAAAGGAAATCGTTATCGATCAGATGGAGACCATTCGGGCTAAAAAGATAATTATTGGTACAGGCACTTCACCTAATACGATGAATGCTCCCGGCGAAAAAGACTACAAAGGCAGGGGGATTTCGTACTGTGCTACCTGCGATGCAAAATATTATGTTGATAAGGATGTTACCGTAATTGGTGGAGGCAACTCAGCCGTGGAAGAAGCATTGTTCATTACCAAATTTGCCCGCAAAGTAACCATGGTTCATCAGTTTGATGCACTTACGGCCAATCAGACGGCCATCGACCATCTGAAAGCAAACGATAAGATTTCGGTATTGTATTCGCACGAACCGCGCAAATTTGAAAAGCGGGACGATAAAATGGTAGCAACGCTCGAAAATCTGAAAACAAAAGAATTGGTAGAGCTCCAGGGAGATGGCGTTTTTGTATTTATCGGTTTTAAAGCCAACAATTCGGTACTGGGCGATGTTCTTCCCGAAATGGATCAGTGGGGGTATATTAAAACCAACGAAGATTGTCAGACTTCCTTGCCGGATGTGTATGCTATTGGTGATATTATCAGTAAAAAATACCGCCAGATTACAACGGCTGTAGCTGATGGAACGATTGCAGCAATGACCATCAGTAAGGAGCTCTGATTAGTAAAGATGGGGAACACCATCACAATCCTTTTCAGGAGTTTTCGAAGTAAAGTATTAGTTTTAAATAAGTTTTGTTTTATAATTAGTTTTTTTTGATTCAATTCTACAATGGAAAAAATTCTTATTGTAGGCGGTGTGGCTGCCGGTGCAACGGCAGCCGCCAAAGCCCGCCGCCTCTCGCCTGATGCACAAATTACCCTGCTTGAAGCAGGACCCGATATTTCGTTTGCCAACTGCGGACTGCCGTACTACATAGGTGGTGATATTAAAAGTCGCTCGAAGCTTATACTTCAGAGTCCTGAAAGTTTTAACGAACAGTACACTGTGGATGTTCACACGCATACGATGGTTACCATCATCGACCGTGAGAAGAAAGTGGTAACTGCCCGTGATGTACGCAGTGGTGAAATTACAAAATTCGATTACACGAAATTAATTCTGGCCCAGGGTGGCCGACCCATAACTCCTGATCTTCCGGGAGCTTCGCAGGAGCATGTGTTTACGCTCTGGACCCTGGAAGATATGGATTCCATAGCCCGTTTTATTGATGAAGAAGAACCTCAGCATGCGGTAGTTGTGGGGGGTGGTTTTATCGGATTGGAAATGGTGGAAGCGCTAACCAAACGTGGAATTCTGGTGAGCGTGGTGGAAATGATGCCACACGTGATGGCGCTGATGGAACCCGAAACGGCTGGTTTTATCGAAACCGAAATGCTTTCGTATGGCGTAAAAGTACATACCGGTCGTGGGGTTACCGAAATTGGTCACAGCACGGTGAAGCTCGACAACGGTCAAACGCTCAAAGCCGATATGGTTTTGTTGTCGATTGGGGTGCGCCCTACTTTACAATTGGCAAAAGATGCAGGTTTGGAGTTGGGTGAAGCGGGTGGTCTGCTGGTCAACGAATACATGCAGACATCCGATCCTTCGATTTATGCTGCCGGCGATATGGTGGAAATCGAACACCGGGTGATGAATAAAAAAGTGCGTATTCCACTGGCAGGTCCGGCCAATCGTCAGGGACGAATTGCTGCCGAAAATGCGTTGGGCGGACAACATGCCTACAAAGGTTCGTTGGGGACCTCGGTGGTGCGTGTGTTTGAAGCGGTAGCCGGAATTACCGGTTTGTCGTTGAAACAGGCACGGGCAGCCGGAATTCCCGCCGATGCGGTGGTGGTGCACAAGGAACATCATACATCGTATTATCCCGGAGCTGAAAATGTAACGGTGATGCTGGTGTATGATCGCGAAACCGGTCGCATCCTGGGTGGACAAACTGCAGGGTACAAAGGAGCGGATAAACGTCTCGATGTAATTGCAACTGCTGTAGCTTCAAAGCTTTCGATTCACGATGTAGCGGATATCGATTTTGCTTATTCACCTCCCATTGGTACGGCCAACGATGCGATGAACATGGCAGCTTATGCCGCCGAAAATCGTAGAAGCGGCTACAGCCCGTCGGTTACGACTTCCGAACTGGATGAATTTATCCGCGAACATCAGCCGCTTATTATCGACGTGCGCGATGTGTTTGCATTCGATAAAACGAATGTGGAAGGTTCGTACAATGTGCCCCTGGAAGTATTGCCGGCCAACCTGCACGCCATTCCCCGCAATCGTACAATTTTGGTATACGACGAAACTGGAAAGAAAGGGCATCAGGCTTTGCGGATGATTAAAGGAGCCGGAGTGGAAAAGGTGTTTAATGTTTCCGGTGGACATATTTCGATGCAGCGCCACCAGCAGGCGGTAGGTTTTACAACCCTGAGTCTGGAATTGCTTCCTATCGAAGAAAAATCGCTGGACGAAGCTGCTTTGCAGGAAGAAGAAGTGGTAAGCTCGCATGCTGCGGTTGAAGCCAATACCCCGCTCGTAGTGGACGTTCGTACGCCGGAGGAATTCCGTTCGGGAGCTTATCCGGGAGCTATAAATATTTCGTTGGACGAACTGCAGCATCGAATTGATGAGCTCGGAGCCAAAGATCGGGATATTACGCTGTATTGTGCCAGTGGAGCTCGTTCGGCCTATGCACAGCGGGTGCTTCAGCATGTTGGTTTTACCAATGTGAAGAATGGTGGTGGATTGATGCACATGATGATGCGACGCTAAATAAAAAATACCCGGTTTGTTTCTTACGGATAAATAAAATAAATCTCATGAAAAAAGTTCTTGTCCTGGGCGGCGGCTTTGCCGGAGTAGAAGCGGCAATTGCTCTACAGAAAAGTAAGCAATTTGAGGTAACCCTGGTTTCGAACCGCGATTACCTGTATCTGTATCCGGTTTCCATTTGGATACCTACCAACGGAATAAAGTTTGAAAAAGTGAAACTTCCACTGATGAAAATTCAGAAAGCTTTTCCGTTTCGGTTGATAATTGATAAGGTTGTTTCGATTCAGGCGGCAGAAAATAAGGTGCAGCTGGGGCAACAAACGCAGGGTTACGATTACCTGGTGGTTGCCATCGGTGCCGATAAACTTCAACCAAAGGGAGTCGAAAATACCTATACCATTTGTGGTGCACCCGAGGGAAATCTGGCCTTCCGCGATGCATTTCAATCGCTGGTGAAAAAAGGGAAAGGCTCCATTGCCATTGGCTTTGGGGGCAATCCGAACGATAAATCGGCGGTACGGGGCGGGCCGGGTTTCGAATTGATTTTCAATATCGATCATTACTTACGGAAAAAGGGTCTTCGTGATCAGTTTGAGCTGAATTTTTTCGCTCCCATGGATCAACCGGGTGCCCGAATGGGTAAGGGAGCAATGAAGCTGATGGGGTCGATGTTTAAAAAGAAAAACCTGCACCAGTACTATGGCAAAAAAATTAAACTGTTTGAGCAAGATGGAGTAGTGTTTGAAGATGAATCGAAATTGAAATCCGATCTTACTATGTTTATTGCTGCCGGAACCGGGTCGTCCGTTTTTAAAAATTCGGATTTGCCATTAACTCCTGCCGGTTTTATTCTCATCGATAAATATTGCAAGGTAGTTGGTTCCGATAATGTTTGGGCGGTTGGCGATTCGGCCGGCTTAGAAGGAACCGATTTCGTTGCCAAACAAGGCCATCTTGCTGAAATTATGGGGCGCTTTGCTGCCAATAACATTATCCAGACCGCGACAGGCGGAACTAAATTCCACGATTATCACGAGCATATCAGTATTTTGTGTGTGATGGATACAGGCGATGGTGCTGCTTATGTGTACCGCGATACAAAAAAGGAATTTATAATTCCGATGCCTGTCGTAGGTCACTGGATGAAAAAAGGATGGGGAGTGTACCAGAAATGGACCAAGACCGGAAAGATGCCCCGACTTCCGGGGATGTAATAAAAAACGTATTCCAACCGGATTGAAGCGCTGCAAACCGGCAAGTAAGCAAGCTCTTTCAATATAATGAATGGCCTGGCCGGGCATAAAATTTTTGTGCACTGTGGTGGTAATATAAAATCATCGAACCTGATACATATGTATCAGGTTCTGATGAATGGAAAAGATGAAAAGGACTCGTTCGGGATATTAACCAAAATACAGTCGCCCGAGTCAAAATGGTTCGACTATTTCCGTAGCTTTGGTATGAAAGGGGATGTGAGATAAGTCATAAACCGTTTCTTTACAACGCGCTCGTTTTATCCTTTAACCAGGCTTGTTCGTCGGGGGTAAGCATCGGAGCAAGTTTGTCGTACACTTCCTGATGGTAGTTGTTCAGCCAATCGAGTTCCTGTTGCGTCAACATCGAAACATCGATCAGGTTTTTATCAATCGGGAAAAGCGTAAGGGTTTCAAATTCGAGGAATGTTCCGAATTCAGTTGTCATACTTTCGCGTACCCGTACCAGGTTTTCGGTCCTGATTCCATACTGATTGGAACGGTACAAGCCTGGTTCATTGGAAAGAATCATTCCCGGCTGAAGGGTTACCGGATTTTCTTCCATACGAATGCTTTGCGGACCTTCGTGTACATTCAGGAAGTGACCGATACCGTGCCCGGTGCCATGCCCATAATTTATGCCCAGGTCCCACATGGCCTTCCTGGCCAGGATGTCGAGTTGCGAACCACGGGTGCCGGTCGGGAATTTTGCCGAACCCAATCCAATATGGCCTTTTAACACCAGGGTGAAATCGGACTTTTGTTGAGCAGTAGTGTTGCCAAGCGAGATGGTACGAGTAATATCTGTAGTTCCCTGAAGGTACTGACCACCTGAATCGAGCAGCAGGATATTATCGGGAGTAAGTTTTAAATCGGATGCAACATCGGCACGATAATGCACGATAGCACCATGACCTGCAAAGCCGGCAATAGTACCGAAACTTTCGCCGAAAAAGTCGCCCTGTTCGGCACGGAAAGCTGCCAGTTTTTCGGCAATACTTACTTCCGATAGAGTTCCTCCGGCAATATTTGCTTCGATCCACCTGAAAAAACGAGTCAGTGCCACACCATCTTTCAGCATGGCTTTGCGAATACCTGCCAGTTCCACATCGTTTTTAAGTGCTTTCAATCTGAACACCGGCGACATCTGGTTCACTTTCGGGCAGCTCTTCGGAATAGCCTCAAACAGCGATTGGTTCAACTTGGCGCCATCCACTAAAACTTTGTTTTTCAGCGAAAGCGAATTTAAATCTTCGTAAATTTCCAGGTACGGTTTTACGGTTACCTTTTCAGCAGCCAGGTATGCGGCCGTTTCGTTGGTCAGCTTGGCTTCATCAAGGTATAAAGTACAGCTATTGGCATCCAGCATAGCATAGGCAATTACCACCGGATTATAAGCTACATCCCGTCCGCGGATATTAAACAACCAGGCAATATCGTCGAGAGCACTCATTACAAACACATCGGCATGCGCTTTTTGCATTTCACTTCGTACCGCCTGAATTTTTTCGGTGCAGGTGCGTCCGGCCTTTTCGGCGCTAAACACAAAAAACGGGTCTGTTGGAAGTGGAGTTCGTGCGGTCCATGCAGCAGCGGGGATGTCGACTGAAACCAACTGCAATCCATTCATGGCCAGCTCTTTTTCCATCGAAGCAAAGGAGTTAAGCGAAAACATCTGCGGATTTACAGCTACCTTTTCGCCCGGTTTAAGCACCTGAGCCAGCCAGTTCAGCATATCGGGCGTTTCGGGCATTCCCATCTTCATGAGCTCAAATCCGGTGCCTTTGAGCTGTTCGCTTCCCTGCAAAAAATAGCGGGAGTCGGTCCACACACCTGCATCGCTAAGAGTTACAACAGCAGTGCCTGCTGAACCATCGAATCCACTGATCCATTCACGTTCTTTCCAATAATCGGCAATATATTCACTGGCGTGAGGGTCGGTTCCGGGGATAATACAGGCAGCTACACCTGCTTTTCGCATTTCATCTCTGAAAATGCTCAGTCGTTGTTGAATTGTATTCATTAGTATAAAATTGATGGAGTTATGAGCCCGGTGCTTTATTCAGGAAGCTGAATATAAATCGGTTAGAGCATCATCTCCGGTTATATTGTAATTGATGAAGCAAATGTATGAAAAAATAGCGTGTAAATCAAAATTATGGGCGATGTATTTAATAT
Source organism: uncultured Paludibacter sp. (assembly GCA_964559265.1). Taxonomy (GTDB): domain Bacteria; phylum Bacteroidota; class Bacteroidia; order Bacteroidales; family Paludibacteraceae; genus Paludibacter. The sequence goes on from CAZLHC010000016.1 coordinate 18,806, forward strand.
TTAAAATTATTTGTGTATATTTGCGGGCTGAAAAAGTGAACAGAAAATCTTGAAATACTAACTTAAATTAGGAGGAAACAAGCAATAGCTAAGCAATTGATTATCAGACAGCGTAAAGCGCCGGAAAAAGAAATGCCCCATCGTATCAACGAAAAGATAAAGGGGCTGAAAGAAGTCCGGTTGGTAGGGGATAATGTCGAAACCGGCGTTTACTCCATCGATGAAGCCATGAGAATTGCAGATGGTCTGGAGTTGGATTTGGTGGAGATTTCGCCAAGTGCCGTTCCTCCTGTATGTAAAATCATCGATTATCAAAAGTTTCTGTACCAACAGAAAAAGAAAGAAAAAGAGCGGAAAGCCAATTCCACGAAAGTTATTGTAAAAGAAATTCGTTTTGGACCGCAGACCGATGATCACGACTTCAACTTCAAGCTCAAGCATGCGCAGGGATTCCTGAAAGATGGTTTTAAGGTAAAAGCCTACGTTTTCTTTAAAGGACGTTCGATTCTTTTTAAGGATCAGGGCGAAACTTTGTTGGCGCGGTTTGCACAGGAACTCGAAGATTTAGGTAAGCCCGAACAGCTACCGCAGTTAGAAGGCAAGCGTATGATTATTACCATTTCGCCTAAAAAAGACAAAAAATAAGACATTACATCCTCCTGCGAAGGGAAGATGTATATATACTAAACATAAATAAATAAAGAGAAATGCCAAAAATGAAGACTAACTCCGGTGCCAAAAAGAGGTTCGCCCTTACCGGATCAGGAAAAATCAAGAGAAAACATGCATTTAAAAGTCACATTCTGACCAAGAAGACTACAAAGCAGAAACGTAATCTGACGCAAACCGGGCTCGTAGCCAAGGTGGACGAGAAGAACGTTAAACACATGCTTTGCATTTAATCGGGTTGTACGACACATTAAATTCATACGTTCTTTTTTAGTTTTTTAAACAGAATGACTTCAGCTTTAAGTTTCCGGACAACGGAGCGCTGACATTCACAAATCATTTTTATTATGCCAAGATCAGTTAATCACGTTGCTTCACGTAAAAGAAGAAAAAGAATTTTGAGCCTAACCCGGGGTTATTTCGGAGGCCGTCGCAATGTATGGACCGTTGCTAAAAATACCTGGGAAAAAGGGTTGCAGTATGCTTATCGCGACCGCAAAAACAAAAAACGTAATTTCCGCGCCCTCTGGATTCAGCGTATCAATGCTGCTGCCCGCCTCGAAGGTATGTCGTATTCGAAATTAATGGGTGCCTTGCACAAAGCCGGAATCGAAATGAACCGTAAAGTATTGGCCGATTTAGCCATGAATCATCCGGAAGCATTTCAGGCTATCGTTCAGAAAGCTAAAAACGCATAAGCGTAACTGTATTACATAACTTAAAAAGGGTGTTGAACTTTCAACCCCTTTTTTTAATCAAAAATTTTTATGGGAAGAGCGTTTGAATACCGAAAAGCCACCAAGATGAAACGTTGGGGCAATATGGCCCGCGTGTTTACAAAGCTTGGTAAGCAAATTACGATTGCAGCCCGTGAAAGTGGAGCGGATCCCGAAACGAATCCTCGTCTACGCGTGTTAATTCAGCAATCGAAAAAAGAAAATATGCCCAAAGACAATGTTGAAAGGGCAATAAAGAAAGCTACGTCGAAGGACGAAGCCGATTACAAGGAAATGGTTTATGAAGGCTACGGACCGAATGGTATTGCGATTGTTGTTGAAACGGCTACCGATAATCCTACTCGTACCGTTGCGAATATCCGAAGTTACTTCAATCGCTATGGTGGGTCGTTAGGAACTACCGGTTCGTTGCAATTCCTGTTCGATCATAAATGTGTTTTCAAGATTTCGCCAAAGGAAGGTGTCTCGCTGGAGGATTTGGAACTGGAACTTATTGATTATGGTGTTGATGAACTTGTTGAAGATGAGGATGGTGTGGTTCTTTACGGAGAGTTTCAGTCGTATTCGTCGATTCAAAAGCACCTGGAAGAGAATGGATTTGAAATTCATTCGGCCGAATTTGAACGGATTCCGAACGATATGAAAGAATTGAATGATGAACAAAAGGCGCAGGTTCAGAAGTTACTCGATAAAATAGAGGACGATGAGGATGTGCAAAATGTTTTTCACAATATGTTGGAAGAGTAAAAAAATACAACTACTAACAACGCGCCGGATACTTCGTCTAAGAAGTGTCCGGCGCGTTGTTAGTAGTTGTATTTCAGATAGCTTCGCTTAGTGAAGTACCACGAATTCTCACCCCTGATGCTCCACCCGTAGCAAATCGTTTACCGTCTTCACCGGGTTAAAAGTCTCCAACGGTACCTCAACGAAAATTGTATTCCAGTCCGACATCGAACCGTTCCACAATCCGGGCAGTTCAAGCGCCTTTAATTCTTTTCCTCCTTTCGATTTCAAGGAAATAAAACCGGTAGAATGATCAACATACTGCACTAAATCGAATTTTTCGCCCCTATGGTTTCTAACCGAACATACCAAATCAACCGGATTGAAATGCGTCGAAAGCATCATCTTTTTCTTCTCTTCCACATTGTTTTGATCAATCTGTGAGCTCTCCAGAATTTGTGGCGAAATAGTTCCATCGGCATTGACAGTCAGAAACGGACCTCCACCCGGTTCGCCGGTATTGGGAACCATACCACACACGCGCATCGGTCGGTTTAGTTTAGTGTAAAGATATTCCTGTAAAGCCGTACCTTCTAACTCCGATATACCCGGATGTAAATTATTCAGTTCCTGCTCACAGAAATCGGCAATCTGCCAGAGTCGTTCGTCCGAAAGCATTCCTTCGTCCATCTCCCGTAAATAGGTAAAACTCTTTTCCTGCAAGCTAATCAACATGCCAGCCAGCATCTTTTTATAAATCACTGTTGGATTCTTTCGGGCATCGGGAACGATATTGTCGATGTTTTTAATGAAAATAATGTCGGCCTCTAAATCGTTGAGGTTTTCGATTAATGCACCATGTCCTCCCGGACGAAATACCAGCTTCCCTTCTTCACGGAAAGGTTGATTGTTTTCGTCGGCAGCCAGGGTGTCGGTCGATGGTTTTTGTTCCGAAAAACTACAATGCAAGCGAGCATTAAGTTCTGATTCGTATTTCGATTTAACATCTTCAAGGTGTTGTTCAAACAACTTACGGTGTTCGGTTGATACCGTGAAATGAATATGTACCTCATTTTGTTTGTTCATCGCGTACATGCTTCCCTCGGCAAGATGTTCCTCAAAAGGAGTGCGACTGCCCTGTTCGTAGGAGTGGAATTGTAGAAGTCCTTTTGGCAGAGCACCGTAGTTTAAACCTTCCGGATTCAACAACAGCTCAACAATAGTTTTGTATGCTCCATCTGCCAGTAAGGTAGGTATGTCTTTTGAGCTGTGCTTTCGACAAGCATCGTTTAATAATTCATAAAAAGCAAATTGATGGATAGTGTCGAAAAACTGAATTTCAGCAGGACGTACCGGGGTGTCGGATGGGCCTGCCAGAAACTCAAATAGATCCTTAAACATACGGCTGGCTGCACCCGAAGCCGGAACAAATTTCATAACTGTGGCCGGGCCAAGAAGGTACTCATCCCAACGTTGAAGGTAAGCGCTAATTTGTTCGTGTTCGCATTGTACCAAACCATGTTCGGGGGTTGCAGCACTGATAATTGTCAGGTACGGGAATCCGGTTGCGAAATCCTGTAGCTGCTGAATGATTTTCTCCTCCGGTATTCCCTTCTGTTGAAGTTGATCTAAATCGTTTTTAGTCAGCATATTAAATGTTTTACTTGTTTGTCATTGTTGTGTGCCCAATTGAAGATTTATTTTTTCAATTTCCTTCAACCGGGATTCTAATTCCTCGTTGTATCCGGCCACAATCATTAATTGGTCGTAATTTGCCACATAGCTGGTCAGGAAGTACTCAATTGCCTGATCGGAATAGGTTTTAGCCTGCTTCACATCACCTTTTATTTCGTAAAGTACGGCCAGATTGTGTGAGAGTTGTGCTTTTACAAGTGTGCCGGAAGTTAGCTTGATTCCTTCTTCCCATATTTGTATGGCTTCATCCCATTGTTTGCGATATAGTTTGTCGATACCGTTTTTATAAATTTTACGTGACGAAGTAATGAAGTATCTGTCAACTTTATCCCACCAGGGAATAAAACGATTCACCGATTTTTCGCCTACAATCAAAGCCCCGTCAATAAGAGCGTTTTTTCGATCCGGCAAGCCTTGTGTTGCCCGTTGACGCGAATACGACTCCGATTCCCAATATACAGTATCTTTCACACTGTAGGTGTATATCCGGTTTATCAGGGGGAAATGAATGCTCCACTGTGTTTCGTAAAAAGCTTCGATATAGCCTATAAAAAGGTTTTGATCCCGATCGAAAACGATTCCCTGTTTGTCGTTAACCAAAATACGATTGAGCGAAACGACACCCTGTGCCCGGTTACGCGTAGCTGCTTTCTGTACGATTTCCTTTTCGGGAGTCGCAGGCGGACTAAAATAATCGCCTTTGTTTAAGTTGCCGGGTTCTAAAATAACCTGGCTGAAAAATTCCTTTTCAGCCATCCCTTCGGCAAGAGCAGCCAGACAAAAAATTGCAAGGCTATCGGTTTCGACGCTAATATTTTTTTCAGGTTGATTGATATCCTGTACCGTATGCCCGTAATCGGGCGATTGAGCTACCGAATTATTAATCAATACTACATTGGTAACGTCGGCCGGAAAAGAAACTTTTGCGGGACGCAGGATGTCGATGCTGGTGAACAGCATGCCTGAGCAGGAACTTAATAATGCCGCAGCAGCAAAAATACCCAGTCGAAACAACAGTGATGTTGGTCGGTTCATAAGGCTGATAAAACTAATCGATAAGTACTTGTAATCCGTCGAAGGCCAGATACATGTTTTCCGGCAAAATTAATGAAACTATTTCATGTTTGCCAATATCATGGCTGAAATGAGTGAAAAAAGTTTTACGTGCCCCAATGAGTCCGGCCATGGTTATGGCTTCGTCGAGGCTTATGTGAGCTATATGGGGCTCGAGTCGAAGCGCGTTGAGAACCAGAATTTCCAGACCGGCTAATTGTTGCAAAGTAGTTTCTGGCAGAGTTTTAACATCGGTAAAATAAGCCAGATTTCCAATGCGGTAACCCAAAATTGGTAGCTTCGCATGCATTGCCCGAAGCGGTATCACCCGGGTGTTGCCAATGTAAAACGCATCGGTGCCGATGGTGTGAAGTTCGATGCGGGGCACACCGGGATAAGGTTTCCCGGCAAAACAATAGGGCATGGTACGGTGGATGGAACTGAGTACATTCTGTTCGGCATATACGTTGATATTTCCCAAAGGTCGTACATCGTCGAGACCGCCCACATGGTCGTAATGATCGTGGGTAAGCAAAATGCCCTCGAGGTGCGAAACCTTGTTGCGTAACAATTGCTGTCGGAAGTCAGGTCCGGCATCAACCAGCAGGCTTTCGGTGTCTGTCTCAATTAGTGCTGACGCACGCAACCGGTTGTCTTTGGGGTCGTTGGATCGGCAGGTTTCGCAGTTGCAGCCAATTAAAGGGATGCCCGTTGAAGTGCCGGTTCCAAGAAAAGTAAGTCGTGTCATAAATTCATTCGTATTCGCCAGTGTTGAGGATACAGATTATTGCTCCGGTTGCCTAAATTTTTCACCCAACCCAATGCTTGTTGCTGATAACCAATAAGTACATAACCCCGGGGAGCATCTACTAAGGTAATGGCTTCCCGCTTTAAATAGAGTAAGGCTGTTGTTAAATCAACTTCAACCTGAGGAGTGGTTGAGCGATTAAGTAGTTTGGATAAGGCAAGTTGATGAGCAGGGATGAGATCTTTTCCTTTTCGTTCGGCAAGTTGAACGCCGGTAATCAGGCAGTTGAGTTGCGATCGCAAAAAAAGCAATTCCTCCTGCCAGGGATGTGCCAGAGCAAAAATTTGTTGTTCGTTGTCGTAAATAGTTACCGGAACATCAGGGAGCAGAAATTCGCTCATAAGTGAGCTTGTTTTTAGCTGTAACTTTCGCAAGTCATTTTTGATTCGTTTAGAAGTAGGAGAGGCGGATGTTTTACGAAGGGCGGTTATAAAGAATCCTTCACCGCTGATACGGTGAGGGTAAAAGCGGTAGCCCATTCCCGAAAAAACAATTCCTTCGAACTTGCTGATGTCGATAGTCAGCACTTCAGCTCCTAACTCACTACAAATGAAATCAACGGTATCCTCGTTTTCTTCCCGGTTATAGGTGCAGGTGCTGTAAATCAGTAAGCCCTCTTCCGACAAGGTATCCCAGGCGTCGCTTACCAGCTGCTTCTGACGGATAGCACAATTCGTAACATTAGCCAGACTCCATTCACCAATTGCATCGGGGTCTTTTCGGAACATCCCTTCGCCCGAACAAGGAGCATCAATTACCATTACATCGAAAAAAGAAGGTACTCGCTGGAAATCGACCGGGGCATTGTTGGTTACAACTATATTGGGATTTCCCCATTTAGTAAGATTTTCGGCCAGTATCATGGAGCGGCTACGTACAAATTCGTTGCTTACCAGCAGGCTGTCGGTCGGTATAACTTCGCTTAGCAAGGTCGATTTTCCTCCGGGTGCAGCACATAAATCCAGAACGCATCGTGCCTTCGGAGCCAGCTGTCTGACAACTTCTTCCAAAAACATGGAGCTTGCTTCCTGAACATAGTAAACGCCGGCATGCAAGAAAGGATCGGCAGTAAATGAAGGCCGGCTTTCGAGGTAATAGCCCTGTTGGCTCCAGGGGACTTTAGTGGGTGAGGGGAATAGCCCGGCAACCGGTTGTTGACACGGATACTTACCGGTGGAGGGGTGCACAATGCCTCTTTCAGTAATTCGTATTCATCGCCAAGTACTTGCCGGGTACGCTCTTCAAATAATTCGGGAAAGTGGATCATAACTATATCAAAAAAGCAGTGAGACTATGAATCACTGCTTTTTGTTTTTTGTTGTGTGTATTTTTACAATTTATGTTCCTCCAGGATGCGCATAGCTACGTCTAAAATCTGAGTATCATCGAGCATTACCAATCCACCATCGGGCCCTGGCTCAATGTGAACACCTACACTTTTTCCATCCTTGTAATTGTGTCCCCCGAAATAATTTTTTACTGATTCTTTTTCCAGGCCAAGTTCTTCAGCGATCTTGGCCATACTTCCGCTTGGCAGTGCATCCTTGATTCTGCGCAATTCGTTAAAAGTTATTGTTTTAGTCATGACTGTAAGTATTAGAAATGTTAATACTGGTTAGTTAATTCAGTTGTTAAAAATTATGTTTCAAATAGTGCTATAAACGTAATACATTATTTTTACATCAACAAATTTTTTGGCTATTATTTACGAAAAATATTTGTAAAACGCCGTAATAGTACGTATTCCCTTGAAAAATAAATCGAGAGGAAAGTTTTCGTTGGGCGAATGAATGGCATCCGATTCGAGTCCGAATCCCATAAGAATTGGCTTTACTCCAAGAACTTTTTCAAAAACGGGTACAACACCAATACTTCCTCCGCGACGAACGGGTAAGGGGCGGATCCCAAAAACTTCTTCGTAGGCTTTTTCGGTAGCCTTGTAGGCGGGTGAGTCGATGGGGCAAACATAGCTCTCGGCACCGTGAAGTGGAATAATTTTGAGGTCGATATGCGGGGGTGCTATTTTTTTTAGATGATTTGCTACCAGCTCCATGATGGTTTCGTGTTGTTGGTTGGGTACCAGACGTGCCGATAATTTTGCAAATGCCCTGGATGGAAGAACAGTTTTGGAATCCTCGCCTGTATATCCACCCCAGATGCCACACAAATCGAGGGTAGGTCGAATGCCTGTGCGTTCAAGGGTCGAATATCCCTTTTCTCCATAAACTTCTGTAATGCCCAGGTTTTGCTTGTAACTTTCCTCGTTGAAGGGGATCTGCGCTATCAGTGCGCGTTCTTCGTCGGAAACCTCCTGGACGTCGTCATAAAATCCTGGAATGGTGATTTTTCCATCGGCGTTGGTGAGTTGTGCCAATAGTTTGGCAAGTTCGTTGATCGGGTTGGCAACAGCTCCGCCGAAAATACCCGAATGAAGGTCACGGTTGGCGGCCGTAACTTCCAACTGCCAATAGGAAAGTCCACGTAAGCCGGTAGTAATGCTGGGTGTGTCGGCTCCCAGCATGCTGGTGTCGGAAACCAGGATGGTATCGCATTTTAACAATGCTTTGTTTTCCTGGCAAAAAGCCTCCAGGTTCACCGAACCGATTTCCTCTTCGCCTTCGATTAAAAATTTCACATTACAGGGAAGCTGGTTGGTAGATACCAGGTATTCAAAGGCTTTCAGGTGCATAAACGATTGCCCTTTATCGTCGTCGGCTCCCCGGGCAAAAATTTTTTCATCCCTTATTTCCGGTTCGAAGGCTGGTGAGGTCCATAATTCGAGTGGCTCTGCCGGCATTACATCATAATGTCCATATACCAAAACGGTTGGTTTCGACGGATCGATTATTTTTTGTGCAAATACAACCGGATTTCCCCGGGTGGCCATCACTTCGGCTGTGTCGGCGCCGGCGTGCAGAAGTAGTTCTTTCCAACGGAGTGCACACTGTGCAATTTCGGGTTGGCGATGCTGGTGGGCACTTACGCTGGGAATCCGAATCAGACTGAACAATTCTTCTAATATTCTGTTTCTTTCATTGCTAATAAAGTCGTTGATACTCATGGCTTTTAATCTGTTTATGTTTTACAAAAAACGTAATTTCACTCCAACAAAGTTAGCAAAACTGTTGATTTACCCGTTCTTTTTTATGATTTTTTCTGAAAATGACGAAACGTGGAAACTTAAATAGTATAAAAGTTTCCAATTCTATGTTGCTTAAAGTTCTGATAATAAATTATTTGAGAAGTGTTTAATCATTTTTAATATTGCACAAATTGTAATTATTTGCAGCTTTGTATTACCTTTGCACGACTTTTACAATTATGAGAGATACTATACTACAAATCGCAATAAGTCAGTTTCATCAATTGGGCATCCGGAGTGTTTCGGTAGATGATATTTGTGCTACCTTGCGAATATCTAAAAAAACATTTTATCAGCATTTTAAGAAGAAAGAAGATCTCATTGAAGAAATCATTCTGCATGTGCAGAAAGAGTTTGTAGGGAGGTGTATGCGCCAGCAAAAGGACAAGAACTCAATTGACATTCTTATAATGAACATTCGGGAGATTAAGCGGGCTATCGAGAAGGAGTCGTTTTTGTTTTGGCACGATCTGAAGAAGTATTATCCTTCGTTATATTCCAGGTATTACGATCTGCAACGCGATGTAGTGCGCACTACTTTCGAGCAGAATATCCGGAGGGGTATCGATGAAGGCTTTTACCGCAATGATATTGATATAGAAATGCTTTCTTATTTCCATACAATTCAGATGCGTCATACTTTCGAGACGATGATCGAAGACCAGCAGCTTTTTCCAATGAAGCGGGTAGTTGATTTTTTTATTGATCTGATGGTTCATCTTATCGTGAACGAAAAAGGGTTAAGGTACTTAGAAGAAAATTATTACGACAAAATTAAAAAATGATTGTGTATGAGAATGGTAACTAAATTTGGATGGGTAGTGTTGCTGGCTTTGGTGGCCGGTACAACTGTCGCACAGGAACCGCTTACGTTGTCGCTCGACGATTGTGTGCGGATTTCGCTGGAAGAAAATCCGACCATCAAGATTGCCGAACGCGAAATTGAACGGGTGGATTATTCGAACAGAGAAAAATTCGGGGCATTATTTCCGGCAATTAATGCTTCGGCAACGTACGGGCGTACATTGCAAAAGCAAAAATTATTCTTTAATATTCCGGGGATGCCATCGAACCCGGATGGTATCGAAGTAGGTCAGGATAATTCGTTTGCCGGCGTGTTGCAGGCTTCGATGCCAATTGTGTCACCCACCTTGTGGGCAAGTTTGAAAATGAACGAAACGGAGACCTTGTTGGCACTCGAATCGGCACGTTCGTCGAAAATTACATTGGTTAATTCGGTTACAAAGGCGTATTATGCAGTATTGTTGGCACAGGATTCCTATGATGTTTTCGAACGTGCATACAACAGTGCGGCCGATAATGCGAAGGTTATAGAGTCGAAGTATAAACAAGGTGCTACTTCAGAGTTTGAATGGATCAGGGCTGATGTACAGGTGCGAAATGCACTGACAAACCTGGTTTCGGCCGAAAGTGCAGTAGCGTTGAGTAAACATCAGTTGAAAATGCTGATGGGCATGGAATATACGACCACAATTGCTCTGAAAGGGAAGCTTTCGGATTTTGAGTCCATAGTATTTAGTGAAACGCTTCAAAAAGCGAATGTGTCACTCGATAAAAATGTGGATATCAATCAGTTCGATATCAGGGCACAGCAACTAAAACAATCGCTTGAAGTACAGAAGGCTACCTGGTTGCCTACCCTGGCTGCCAGTTTTCAGTACCAGTATATGTCGCAACCCAACGATGATGTGAAATTCAGGGATTATTACTGGTTTCCTACTTCAAATGCAGGATTGAGTTTGTCGATTCCTCTTTTCCAGGGTGGTGCAAAACATTACAAAAAGAAGCAGCTGGAAGTGCAGATTAAATCGATGGAGCATCAGCGTGAAAACCTGAAACGTTCGCTCGAATTGCAGGCGGTTAGTTTGACTGAAAATATGATTAAGGCTATCGAAAAAATGGAGTCGGGCAAAAAAGCACTTATACAGGCTGAAAAAGCCTTATCGATTTCGCAAAAAATGTACGAAGTGGGTATGGGTACTTACCTGGATGTAAACAATGCTGAATTGGGCTATGTTCAGGCCGGACTATCCTATAATCAGTCGATTTACGATTTTATGTCGGCAAAAACCGATTTAGAGAAACTTTTAGGTGTAGTGGTTAGTGAATAGTGGTTAGTGATAAAATTAATAATTAAAATATGAGAGCAAGTATTCAGTTTTTTAGTTTGCTTATAGTGATGGGTTCGTTGGTAGCATGCGGGCCGAAGGAAGATGCTGCTTCGCAAGCAGATGCGGTTTCGAAGCCAGCAGTACAGTTACAGCAGGTTAGTTCACGTTCGGTGGATCAGGTATACGAATTCACGGCAACAGTGGAGCCTGTAGTAAAAAACAATATAAATCCTACGGCTCCCGGGCGCGTTCGTGCCATTTTTGTGGAAGTAGGCGATCAGGTGATGAAAGGTCAGAGGCTGGCCCAAATGGATGCCCTGAACCTGACTAATTCCGAAAATCAACTTGAAAATCTTCGTCGGAATTTTCAGCGTGTAAAAGAATTATTCGCAGTAGGAGGTGCCTCACAGCAGGAGCTCGATAATGCAACTCTGCAACTTACAATGGCTGAAACCAGTCTGAAAAACTTACAGGAGAACACTTTATTGTTGAGCCCCGTTTCGGGTATTGTTACAGCCCGTAACTACGATAATGGCGATATGTATGCCGGTCAGATGCCAATTCTTACCGTAATGCAAATAAATCCGGTGGTTACAAAAATAAATGTATCGGAAACCTTCTTCAGTAAACTACGGAAAGGAATGCCGGTAGATGTTAAACTGGATGTGTATCCCAATGAAGTGTTTACAGGAAAAGTGAAATTGGTTTATCCTACTATCGACGAGCGTAGTCGTACTTTCCCTGTTGAAATTGAAATGAGCAATCCCGGAATGAAAATCCGTCCCGGAATGTTTGCACGTGTTGCTATTAACTTTGGTGAAGTTCAACGGGTGGTGATTCCCGATCGGTCGATAGTTAAAATCCCGGGTACCGGCACACGTTACGTATATACTTATAGTAACGGTAAGGTGAGCTTTAAGGCCATTGAACTCGGTCGGCGAATGGGCACTGAATATGAACTGCTGAGTGGTGTGGAAAACGGCGAACAGGTAGTTATTGCCGGACAGTCGAAACTTAACGATGGTATGGAAGTAGTAATTTCGAAGTAAATCCACTGTAGTTCAATAAATTATATAAAATACTAAAAGAATATGAGTATCTACGAAGGATCGGTGAAAAAGCCGGTAATGACCACCCTTGTGTTTGTGGCGGTTGTTATCATTGGTTTATTCTCCCTTAATAATGTGCCCATCGACCTGTTGCCCGATATCGAAACCAATACGATAATGGTGCTGACAACCTACGAAGGGGCGAGTGCTGCGGATGTGGAAACGAACGTGACCCGTCCGCTCGAAAATTCACTGAATACCGTTGCCAATTTAAAGAAACTTACGTCGTCGTCGCGCGAGAATCGTTCGCTGATTACCCTTGAATTCGATTTTGGGGAGAATATCGACGTACTAACCGACGATGTTCGTCAAAAGCTCGATATGGTAAAATCGTTCCTTCCGGAGGATGCTACCGACCCGATCATTTTCAAGTTTAGTACCGATATGATTCCGGTGATGATTATCTCGGCCAGTGCAGAGCAAAGTCTTCCGGCTTTGTACAAGACACTGGAAGATAATGTGGCCAACCCATTGGCTCGTATTCCTGGTGTAGGTTCTGTTTCGGTGAATGGTGCTCCGCAGCGTGAAGTGCAGGTGTATGTCGATCCGGCTAAACTGGAAGCTTATAGCCTGACCATTGAAGCCATTGGAAATGTAATCCGAATGGAGAACATGAACATGCCGGCAGGAAATATGGACATAGGTAACGAGACCTATTCGCTCCGTGTTCAGGGCGAATTTGTAAATCCTGCCGAAATGAAGCGCCTTGTTGTCGGATCGTATGCCGGAAAAAATGTGTATCTATCGGATGTGGCCGAAGTTCGCGACGATTTGGAAGAGCGCTCTCAGGAAGTATTCACCAATTCGGTGCAAGGTGCTACTATTGTTGTGCAAAAACAATCGGGTTCGAATACTGTGAAGATTGCCAACGAAGTGAACAAAATGTTGCCAATTTTACAAAAGAATCTTCCTTCCGACGTTAAACTTACACAAGTGATGGATACATCCGATAATATCAAGCAAACAATTACCGGTTTGGTTGATACTGTGATGTATGCATTTATTTTTGTGGCACTGGTGGTGTTGGCATTTTTGGGACGTTGGCGTGCAACCTTTATAATTGTTATAACGATTCCGATTTCACTTATTGCTGCTTTCATCTATTTAGGAGGTACCGGTGGATCGCTCAATATCATTTCGCTTAGTTCGCTCTCGGTGGCAATTGGTATGGTCGTCGACGATGCCATTGTGGTTATTGAGAATATTACACGCCATATTGAGCGGGGTAGCCGACCCAAAAGTGCTGCGGTTCATGCAACCAATGAAGTGGCAATATCGGTTATTGCTTCCACACTAACACTGTTAGCTGTATTTTTTCCATTAACCATGGTAGGTGGACAAGCAGGGGTTATGTTCGAACAGTTGGGTTGGATGGTGACCATCATTATGATCGTGTCGACTATTTCGGCACTGACGCTTACTCCTATGCTTGCTTCGCAAATGTTGCGACTGGATGCTAAACACGGGAAATTGTACCTGAAGATTTTTACTCCGATCGAACGTGCACTGGATAAACTGGATGATGCTTATGCCCGGGCGGTAAACTGGACAGTACGTAATCGTAAAAAGACAGTTATTGGGGTAATTGTGTTCTTTATCCTCAGCTTACTACCTGCTGCATTTATTGGTACCGAGTTTATTCCGGCTCAGGATAATAGTGTAATTGCTATTACGGCCGAATTGCCGGTTGGAACCCGCGTAGATGTAACCCGCCAGACAGCGGAACAGCTTTATACAAGCTGGAAAGAAAAGTATCCTGAAGTGGAACTGATTAATTACACTATCGGTCAGGCCAGCAGTTCTAATGTTTGGGGATCGATGCAGAATAATGGTGCCAATATAATTTCGTTCAATATCCGGTTAGTTGATATCCACTCACGGGAACGAAGTATGTTTGCCGTTTCCGATAGTATGCGTCTCGATTTACAACGTCTTCCTGAAATTCGTCGTTCGAATGTGCTTGCCGGAGGTGGAATGGGGATGATGGGAGGACAATCGACCCTCGATCTGGAAGTGTTTGGTTATGATTTTGAAGAGACCGACCGCATTGCCAACGAAATGAAAGAACGGATGTCGAAAGTGCCGGGATTAGTGAACGTAAATATCAGCCGTGGAGATTATCAGCCTGAATTACAAGTTGAATTCGACCGTGAAAAATTAGCCATGAACGGCTTAAACATGAGCACTGCTGCTACTTTCCTGCGTAATCGTATTAATGGAATGACGGCTTCGCTTTATCGTGAAGATGGTGAAGAGTATACAATTCGTGTGGCGTACGCCCCCGAATACCGCGAGTCGATCGAAGCGCTCGAAAATATCCTGATTTACAATAATCAGGGGCAATCGGTTCGTTTGAAGGAAGTGGGGAAAGTAGTTGAGTCGTTTACCCCACCTTCGATTGAACGCCAGAATCGTCAGCGTATTGTTAAAGTACAATCGACAGTTTCGGGTACCACTATTGATAAAGCGGTAGCCGAAATCAATAAAGAACTGGCGCAAGTTGACATCCCTACCACTGTGTATACACAAATTGGGGGTACCTATGTCGATCAGCAGGACTCATTCTCCGATTTGGGAGTTTTACTCTTGCTGATAACCTTGCTGGTGTTCATCGTAATGGCTTCACAGTTTGAATCACTATCTTATCCATTTATAATCATGTTGGCGGTGCCTTTTGCCATATCGGGTGTGATCCTGGCATTTGCACTCACAGGTGCAACGCTCAACCTCATGTCGTTTGTGGGGATTATTATGCTGGTGGGAATTGTGGTGAAAAATGGTATTGTGCTGGTTGACTACATCAACCTGAACCGTGGACGAGGAATGGGAATTATACAATCGGTGGTACTGGGAGGAAAAGCCCGTCTACGTCCGGTGTTGATGACTACTCTTACAACGATCCTGGGGATGACTCCTATGGCATTGTCGAATTCGGAAGGCGCAGAGCTGTGGCGATCGATGGCAATAACAGTAATTGGAGGTCTCACTGTATCAACAATATTTACACTGGTAATTGTACCAACAGCTTACGCTATTATGGCCGGACGTAAAACACGTACTACCCGTAAAAAATGGCGTAAGAAAATCCTTTCTGCTTAACCATACAAAATCCTTCCCGGCTGATTTTCAGTTGGGAAGGATATAAAAATAAAAATTACGTATGAAGTCAATATTTATAGCCTTTGATCAGGCTTATTACGAACAAATACTTTCAGTACTCCGTGGAAATAATGTGAAAGGCTTTACCAGTTGGGAAGAAGTTCACGGAAGAGGTTCAAATACCGGAGAACCCCATCTTGGAACTCATGCCTGGCCGACGGTAAATTCTGCAATGATAACAATTGTGGAAGACGATAAGGTAAAGAATATCTTAAAAGATTTAAAAGCCCTCGATGCCACATCAAAATTGATGGGATTGAGAGCTTTTGTATGGAACGTGGAAGATATGATTTAAACGATCTTATTCTTCAACACGAATTTCGGAAGTCATAGGAATCGCTTTTGCATAAAGCGCCCGAACGCCACAATAGGTGTCTTCTGACATTTTAACAGCCTTCTCCAGCTTGTCTGTGGGAAGGTTTTTTCCTTTTATGTGATAGATGACGTGCATTGAAGTGTAATACCGGGGATGCTCATCGGCCAGTTCGCCCTGAACTTCAATCGATAAACCTTCAATCTCGACTCTCATTTTCTTAAGAATAGATACGATATCCATTCCTGTACAGCCACTTAGAGCCACCATTTGAAGCTTTTTGGGACCAGGACCTGAGTTGGTTCCTCCACCTTCAACCGGTGCATCCATTCTCACTACATGACCGTTGATATTGGTCTCGAAGGCCAAACCTTCTTTCCATTCGGTAATAATACTATGTTTCTCTGCCATAAATTGTTAATTATTAATTGTTAATGTGGGATGTAGTAGGTAACCAGTCGCTCAGCATACTTGATAATTAACAATTAATAATTAACAATTAATGAGCGTGACCTGCCACCGATAATGCAATCAACACCACGCCGGTCAGAATTAAAACCAGTTGTATGATCGATTCTTTCGGTTTAGTTTCTTTGTGCATTTCGGGGATTAAATCAGCCATGGCAACGTATAAAAAGCTTGCAGCAGCAATGGTTAGTGCATAAGGAATGTATGCTTGTAAGGTGTCGAGCAGAAAGTACGCTGCAATCCCGGCTACCAGTGAGCTGCTACCTGAAAGTAAATTGTACAGTAATGCTTTTTTCTTTGGATATCCACTCTTTATCAAAATACCAAAATCGCCCAGTTCCTGGGGTATTTCGTGTAAAAGTACCGAAAGTGTAACAAAGATTCCCAGTTCAGTCGACGTTAAGAACGAAGCTGCAATGACAACTCCGTCGATGGCGTTATGTACGGCGTCGCCAATAAGAATCATCGGAGCAGCAGCATGCGATTGACGTTCACAATTCTCGTCGTGACACATACGCCACAGAATGAATTTCTCCATCAGGAAGAAGAGTAGAATACCACCCAACACCCAGGCCATGGCCTCATGCATATCCATACTCTCGGCCGCTTCGGGGATAAGTCCCAACATAGCTGCTCCTAATAGCGTACCTCCTGCGAGGTAAAGCAGATAAGTCGAAATTTTATGGAGCCACTTATTACTGAGTAAAAGCAAACTGCCACTGAGGGAAACACTTCCCACACTGGCAGCCAGTAATGCAATTATTGTATAAAGTAATTGTTGATCCATATATTATTTCTGAACCAATACCCATGCATCGGTATAAGTTCCTTTTATTCGTTCAATGTGCGACTTAGCTTCTGTGTATTGGTCATACGATGCAACAATAACACGCAACATGCCACTTTCGTTTTGAACAGTAAACGCCTCATTGCCCTGATTGTTCAGTGTAGTACGTAAACGGCGTGCGTTATCGTGATTTCCAAACGATCCTACCACTACATGGTATTTTTTTGATATCGAAGTACTGTTGGTTTCGCCTTCGGCCAGTCGGAACGATTCGCTGCGGGTCACTTCGTGTTGGTGAGTCGAAGCAGTGGTGCGCGACACAGCGGTTCGGGGCGATACTACCGGAGCTGTGGTTTGAGTAGTGGCAGGCACTGTAGCTGCCGGAATTTCAGTTACTTTTTGCTTTGATTTGCAGGAAACCAATGTTAAAGAGAGTACACCTGCAAAAAGAAAGATACGAAATGTTGTATTCATATTGAAAATTATAAATGATTTTTTAATTTTGCAGTGCAAAGATGATAATAAATTAATATACGGCCAATTATTGAACTTTTTTTTTAGAATTTATAAGGAACGAAAGTTAGCTACAGGTTTATTCACTTGGTTGGTATGTTGATTAAAATTCAGTTTGAGAATAACTATCTTAAGTACTCATTTAATACAAATTTGCTATGACATTTACTTTACCTGAATTGCCGTATGCACACGATGCGCTGGCACCCGTTATCAGTGAAGAAACAATTAAGTTTCATTATGGCAAGCACCATCAGGCTTACGTTAATAACCTGAATGGGCTTATTCCCGGTACAGAGTTCGAAAATGCTGATCTGGAAACGATTGTGAAAAAGTCGGAAGGCCCCGTTTTTAATAACGCAGCACAGGTTTGGAATCACACTTTCTATTTCAACTCCCTTACTCCTGTAAAAGGTTCGCAACCTTCGCCGGAACTGGCAAAGGCTATTGATGCTGCTTTTGGTTCGCTCGATAATTTTAAAGCTGAATTTGCCAAGGCTGCTACTACGCTTTTTGGTTCGGGTTGGGCCTGGCTGGTGAAGGATGCCGATGGTAAACTGTCGATTACAAAAGAAAGTAATGCTGGTAATCCAATGACCCGCGGACTTGTACCTGTTCTGACTTTCGATGTGTGGGAACATGCTTACTATCTTGATTATCAGAATCGTCGCCCCGATCATATCGCGGCTATGTGGGACCTGATTAATTGGGACGTGGTATCGTCGCGCTATTAATTACCAAAAAAAGAACAGAGGCTGCCCCTGAACAAACAAGGGGGCAGCCTCTGCCTTTTTTATACCTTATACGAGAAAAGAAAAGAGACTTGTTAATAATCAGTAATTTTTACTTAAAGAAAACAAACTGTGGTGTAATATTGTTCAATCTGAGTGTTATCTTTGCAGCGAAATTAATGTGGAAAGATTTGAACCGCTTGCAACCACAGAAAAAAATGCTAAAAACAAAGTATTATTTCCCTCTTTTTTCTGTATCCGTCGGTTCTTTCCTACACATTGTTTTCGGTGATTTAGTAATAATTTAAAAAACCAGATAAACAATGAGTTATTTATTTACATCAGAATCGGTTTCGGAAGGACATCCCGACAAAGTAGCCGATCAGATTTCCGACGCTGTGCTCGACAATATGCTGGCACAAGACCCAACTTCCAAAGTTGCTTGCGAAACCTTAGTTACAACCGGTCAGGTAATTATTGCCGGTGAAGTAAAAACCGACGCATGGGTGGATGTGCCCACCGTAGCACGCGAGGTAATTAATGAAATTGGCTATACCAAAAGTGATTATAAGTTTGATGGTGATTCGTGTGGGGTGCTGTCGGCTATCCATGAGCAATCGGGTGATATCAACCGGGGTGTTGAACGACAAAATCCTGAAGATCAGGGTGCAGGCGATCAGGGGATGATGTTTGGTTATGCCACTAAAGAAACCAAAAATCTGATGCCGGTAGCACTCGACCTGGCTCATGCATTGGTTCAGGAACTGGCAGCTATTCGCAAAGAAGGCCGGGTGATGACTTATCTTCGTCCCGACTCAAAATCGCAGGTTACAGTTGAGTACAACGATGAAAACAAGCCGGTAAGGGTCCACACATTGGTTGTTTCGACTCAACACGACGAATTTTTTCTGCCATCGGAAGGAGTTTCTCAGGAAGAAGCCGATGTTTCTATGGTAGCTCAAATTAAAGAGGATGTTCAGAAATACCTGATTCCCAGAGTGAAATCGCTCGATCCTCAGTTTGACTTACTGATTCAGGAAGATTATATTTTACATGTTAATCCAACCGGAAAGTTTGTAATTGGTGGACCGCACGGAGATACAGGTCTTACCGGTCGTAAAATCATTGTAGATACCTACGGTGGTAAGGGGGCGCACGGCGGTGGAGCTTTTTCGGGGAAAGATCCTTCAAAAGTCGACCGTTCGGCAGCTTATGCTGCCCGTCATATTGCCAAAAACTTAGTTGCAGCTGGTGTAGCCGGCGAAGTGTTGGTGCAGGTGGCCTACGCAATTGGTGTTGCCCGTCCGATGAATGTATATGTTACTACATTTGGTACTGCTGCTGTTGCGCTTACCGACGGTCAAATTGCCGAAAAAGTACAGGAATTGTTTGATCTTCGTCCACGAAAAATTGAAGAAACTCTCAAACTTCGTAACCCGATCTATCGCGAAACTGCTGCCTACGGCCATATGGGACGTACTCCACAGGTGGTAACCAAATCGTTTAAACTTAATTCGTCTAAAGTAATTGAATGTGAAGTTGAACTCTTTACCTGGGAAAAACTGGATAGGGTAGAAGACATTAAAAAAGCATTTGCCTTATAATTAAAGTTTTTACACTTAAAACAGCCATAACCGCCGTTCGTAAACGGCAGTTGTGGCTGTTTTAGTTTGATACTGTAAAATGTAAATCCCGGTTGTAAGTCCGTTTAGCTCCAGGCTGTTTAAATTGCGGGCTTGTTGTTCCAGCCGACCCGAAGCCGAGTAAATGGAAACGTGTTGAATGGGTTCCGAAAAATGAAGAATTTGCTGACTGCGATCGTAAGAAATTCGGACGGTATCTTTTACTTCGTCGGTAGACGTAAGCTGCCGGAATGCATCTAAGGCAGTGGTTGGTCGGCCGTTGTTATCGAAAGCTCCCAATGTGTATCCTTTCCAATTATTGTAGGCCTGCGGTTCCCAGTACATCACTCCCTTACCAATAGTTTTCGTTTGCTGTATGAGGTAGTTTAAAAACGAATAAGCATCGGGCGAATCCCAGCTCATTCCCGTTTCAACTATCATCACTTCCTTGTTGTAGCATTTTATCATATCTTCCATGTTGGCTTTACATTTATCCACCGTGGTTTTCCAATTGTCGGGCGACCAGCTCGGATACAACGACATCCCAATCATGTCGTACTTTGCCCCGTTATTTTTGAGCCCATCGAACATCCATCGAAACAACCCATTGTCGTAACCGTTGTGTAGGTGAATAATAACCTTTGCATCGGGGAAAACAGCTTTTACTGCATCATAACCCGAATTGTTCAATTTGGCGTAATTCGACATCGATTTCGATGCTTTCCCATCTTCCCATAACATACCATCGCCGGTTTCATTGCCTACCTGCACCCATTCAGGAGTAATACCGTTTGTTTTCAATACATTCAATACTTCGAAAGTATGATTGTAAACTGCTTTTTGTAAATCGGCAAACGACAGGCTTGTCCAGGCAGCAGGCTTGGTTTGTTTGCCCGGATCGGCCCAGTTGTCGCTATAATGAAAATCAATCATTAGTCGCATCCCTAAATTATGAGCCCTTTTAGCTTTAATCAACAGGTCGTTAACTCCGTTCCATCCCCCCGATGGATTTACCCACACCCTCAGTCTGATACTATTCATCCCCAGCTCTTTTAAAAGTGCGATGCATTCTTTCTGTTGACCTTCACGGGTGTAGAAAAAACGGCCGGCAGCTTCCATTTCGGTGAGCCAGCTCACATCGGCACCCAGGGCAAATGCAGGTTGCGAACGAAGCGGGGTTGATAATGCCAGGCATCCCAACAGAATAGTGGTGAGCGTGAAAGTCCTGAATAATAATTGTTTCATGTGTAAATAATTGTTTTTTAAAGGTCACATGGAACTCGCATGCCAGATTTTCATCAACTTTGGCGATTGTCTGCAATCATGCTCGTTTCATGGTTGTTTAAATATTATAAAAAGAAAGTATCGATCCGTTACTTGCGGCTTTTTTAAATCAATTTTTTGTGGGTAAAAATACAAGTTTTTTTGACTAATTTTGCGCCATCAAATCAAAAAACCTATAAAAAAGATAAGAATGGCTGTAATTAAACCCTTTAAAGGTATTCGTCCTCCCCGTGAGTTGGTCGAACAGGTAGCATCACGTCCTTACGATGTGCTCAATTCGGAAGAAGCCCGTGCAGAGGCCGATGGAAATCCTAACTCGTTGTACCATATTATTAAGCCGGAAATCGATTTTGAGCCGGGTACCGATGAACACGACGAAAAAGTTTATCAGAAAGCAGTTGAAAATTTCACTGCTTTTAAAAATAAGGGCTGGCTGGTTCAGGATGAGCAGGAACAATATTATGTATATGCTCAAACCATGAACGGACGCACTCAATATGGGCTGGTGGTGTGTGCCAGCGTCGACGACTATATGAAGGGCAATATCAAGAAACATGAACTTACCCGTAAGGACAAAGAAGAAGACCGGATGAAGCATGTACGTATTAACAATGCCAATATCGAACCGGTATTTTTCGCTTATCCTCATCACGCCGAACTCGATGCCATCGTAAAATCGGTAATTGCCGGTGAACCCGAATACGATTTCGTAGCTCCGGGTGATGGATTTGGCCATCATTTCTGGGTAATAAACGATAAAACTCAAATTGATCGTATCACCGAATTATTTGCAGGTATTCCTTCACTGTACATTGCCGACGGTCACCATCGCAGTGCAGCGGCAGCTTTAGTGGGTAACGAAAAACGGTTGCAGAATCCTGATCATACGGGCAACGAGGAGTACAATTATTTTATGGCCGTTTGTTTTCCCGATAATCAGTTGAACATTATCGACTATAACCGCGTGGTGAAAGATCTTAACGGGTTAACTGAAACCGAATTTCTGCAGTTATTGGCCAGGAACTTTAACGTGGAATCAATGGGTAGCGAAATTTATAAGCCCAATAAATTGCACAATTTCTCGTTATATCTATCCGGAGAATGGTATTCGCTCACTGCCAAAGAAGGAACCTACGATGATAACGATCCGATTGGAGTGCTCGATGTAACCATTTCATCGAATTTGATTTTGGATGAAATATTAGGAATTAAAGATTTACGCACCGATAAACGAATTGATTTTGTTGGTGGTATACGCGGACTTGGTGAACTGAAAGGACGTGTTGATAGTGGAGAAATGAAAGTGGCCCTTGCGCTCTATCCGGTATCGATGCACCAACTGATTGCCATCGCCGACACAGGCAATATTATGCCTCCCAAAACCACCTGGTTTGAGCCCAAATTGCGCTCGGGTCTGGTGATTCATGAATTGGCTTAGTAAAAATGATTGATGCGACTGAATTCATTGTATAAAATATGGATAGTGATACTGCTTCCCCTCTTGTTGTCAACGGGATGTAGTATCAAGTCGCGCATCGAAAAAGCCGATCAGACTTTTGCCTCCGGGCAGTATAGCGAAGCAGCCGGATTGTACAGTCGTTTGTATAGTAAGGTGCCTTCATCGGACCGACCCTTGAAAGCCCGTATGGCTTATCAACAGGCCGAATGTCTTCGTTTATTGAATAATAACCGGGCCGATGCTATGTATCAACGGGCTATTCGCTTAAATTATTCCGACAGTCTGGTGTATCTTAAGTTAGCCAAAACAGCTCATCGAAACGGAAAATACGCCGAAGCTCAGAAAAACTACCGGTTATATCTTGATAAAGATACTGCAAGTGTGTTGGCTATCAATGGATTGATTGCCACTGAAAAAGCATCGGAATGGAGAGCCCGCCCTTCAAGGTATGTGGTACGAAGGGATGCTGCTTTGTATAAACGGAATACGCATTTTTTTTCACCTTCGTTTCAGGGTGCCGATACCGATGTGCTGTATTATAGTACCAACCTTAGTGATCCTAAGAAAAAATCGGAACCAAACAAAGTAACAGCTCAGGCAAATTCGGCTATATTTACGCTAAAAAAAGATGCCAACGGAAAATGGGGCAAGCCTGAAAATGTTTTTTCAGAGGAGTTTACTCAGGGTAGTGATGTTGGTACTCCATCGTTTTCATCCGACGGTAAAAGTATGTATTTTACCCGGGCACCCCAAAAAACCGATACTAAAGCAAATGTAGAAATACTTTTTTCGTCGAGAGCGGGAGGTGAGTGGACAGAGCCCAAACCACTCAGTATTTTTAAGGATAGCACTATTACAGTAGCTCATCCGGCTATTTCGGCCGACGGACAGGTTCTGTATTTTGTTTCGGATGCTCCTGGTGGTCGTGGGGGGAAAGATATCTGGAAGGGAAAACTCGACGGCACCGAAGTGAAGTTTATCGAAAATCTCGGGCCGCAGATAAATACGCCCGGCGATGAGCTGTTTCCGGTTGTACGCGGCGATTCAGCCTTGTATTTTTCGTCCGACGGTTTGCCGGGTCTGGGTGGACTCGATTTGTTCAGAGCAGTTTTAAAAGATTCGATGTGGAAGGTTACAAATATGGGAGTTCCCCTGAATTCCAATTACGACGATTTTGCGATTGTCTTTGAAGGTAACCGTGAATCGGGCTATTTTTCGTCGAACCGGGGTGAACGCCGGGGACATGATGCTATTTATCGGTTCGAATTGCCGGAGATGGAAGTCGTAGTTCAGGGTATTATTACCGACGATAAAAATGTGCCGATTCCCGATGCAATGGTGCGGTTGGTAAGTAATACCGGACAGAACACTAAAGTAAGAGTACGCAAAGATGGTAGCTACCGTATCCGTATTGATAAAGATATGGAATGCGTGATGTTGGCAACTTCCAGGGGATTTTTGAATAAATCGGCCAGGATAAGCTCGGAAGGAGTTACCGATAGTAAGGTATTTACTGTAGACCTGAGTTTACCAGCAGTATTCAGGCCGGTACAACTCGACAATATTTTCTTTGAATTTGCCAAATGGGAGTTGCGACCCGATTCCGAAGCTGGTTTGCAGGAATTGTTAGCAGTGTTCAACGACAACCCGAATACACTTATCGAAATAAGTGCACATACCGATTATATTGGTAACAATGAAGCTAATCAGCTCTTGTCGCAAAAACGGGCGCAGTCGGTAGTTGATTATTTAATCAATGCCGGTGTTGATACAGCACGATTGATTACAACCGGTTATGGCGAAGAAAAACCATTTGTAGTGGATGAACCCACGGCGGCCAGACATCCATTTTTACCGGTCGAAACCGTATTGACTCAGGAGTTTATTCTTAGCTTGCAGCCCGACGAACAGGCGATTGCAAATCAAATTAATCGCCGTACTGAATTCAGGGTGGTGCGAATGAATTATAAGTAAAAACAACAACAATGAAACAATATTTAGATTTACTTCAACGGGTACTCGATGAAGGTACATTTAAACCCGACCGTACCGGTACCGGCACCCTTTCGGTGTTCGGACATCAGATGCGATTTGATCTTTCGGAGGGTTTCCCTTGTCTGACAACTAAAAAGCTCCATCTAAAATCAATCATACATGAGTTGCTTTGGTTCCTGAATGGCGATACAAATATAAAATACCTTCGGGATAATGGTGTAAATATATGGAATGCCTGGGCCGATGAAAATGGCGATCTGGGACATATCTATGGATACCAGTGGCGATCGTGGCCCGATTACACAGGTGGTCATATTGATCAACTATCCGAAGTAGTTGAAATGATAAAAAACGAACCCGACTCGAGGCGGATAATCGTAAATGCATGGAATGTTGCCGACATTCCCACGATGAAGTTGCCCCCGTGTCATGCGTTTTTTCAGTTTTACGTGGCAGATGGTAAGTTGAGTTTGCAGCTCTATCAGCGAAGTGCCGATATCTTTCTGGGGGTACCGTTCAACATCGCATCTTATGCCTTGTTGTTGCAAATGATGGCACAGGTAACCGGACTAAAGGCAGGCGAATTTGTGCATACTTTTGGCGATGCACATATCTACCGAAACCATATCGATCAGGTAAAACTTCAGTTAAGCCGTGAACCCCGCCCGTTACCAATTATGAAAATTAATTCTGGGGTAAACGATATTTTCAGCTTTAAGTACACCGATTTTGAGTTGATTAACTACGACCCTCATCCGCACATAAAAGGTGAAGTATCTGTTTAATGTTGTTTTTTTGAACAGTAAGTTACTTGTTTGAGTAAAAATTACTACATTTGTGAGCTTTTAAAAAATGATAAATCGAAAGACAATGCCAACAATTTCACTTATTGCCGCAGTTGCGGATAATCTCGCTATCGGCTATAAAAAACAAATTCCCTGGTATCTGCCTGCTGATCTAAAGCATTTTAAGGAGATCACCTCGGGTCATACTCTGATAATGGGAAAACGAACCTTCGAGAGTTTACCGAACGGACCGTTACCCAATCGCAAGAATATTGTGATGACCACCATGCTTACCGAAGGAGTAGTAGAAGGATATTTCGAGGCCGACTCCATCGACGATGCCCTGGAGCTCTCATCGAATGCCGAAAAAGTGTTTATAATCGGTGGTTCAGCTATTTACAAACAGTTTATCGAATATGCCCAAACCATGTACATCACCTGGGTACATGGACAATTTGAAGCCGATACCTATTTCCCCGAGGTAGATTTTTCGAAATGGGACGAAGTGTCGCGGGTAGAACATCCGGCCGATGAAAAAAATCAATGCCCGTATTCGTTTGTTGAATACCGTCGTATCAACTAATTACCAGAGTTAGAAGATGTGTTTTCTGTGGTTAGGTAATAATTAAGGGTGTAATAGTAACATTTTTTCATTATATTGCCTTCTGTGATGTTCAAAATGATTATCTTTGCGATAATTATTAATCTAATTGGTAAAAAGTATGAGTTATCTAATTAAACCGGAAAATTATAGGCCTCTATTGGACCTTCAACAGACAGAATTAGGGATTGCAAAAATTAAGGATTTTTTTCAAACCAATTTATCGGCTGAATTGCGGCTACGCCGTATCACCGCTCCATTGTTTGTGTTGCGCGGAACTGGCTTGAACGATGATTTGAACGGTGTGGAACGGGCCGTAAATTTTCCGATTCTGGATATGGGTGACGTACGGGCCGAAGTGGTACATTCGCTGGCCAAGTGGAAGCGGGTAACTTTAGCCGATTACAATATTGAAAACGGTTACGGGATTTATACCGATATGAATGCCATTCGCGCCGATGAAGAGCTGGGAAACTTACACTCCTTGTATGTTGATCAGTGGGACTGGGAACGGGTGATGGTAGCAGAAGAGCGGAATATTGCTTTTTTGAAATCGATAGTTGAACGGATTTATTCCACGCTGTTGCGGACCGAATATTTGGTTTCGGAGAGTTTTCCTCAGATACGTCCGATTCTTCCCAAATCCATCCATTTTATTCATGCTGAGGAACTTCGGGCGATGTATCCTGATAAAACGCCCAAGGAGCGGGAGCATGCTATTGCTAAGGAGTATGGAGCCGTGTTTATAATTGGTATCGGAGGTGTATTGGGTGATGGTAAGAAGCATGATGGACGTGCGCCCGATTATGACGATTGGACGACTATTGGTGAAAAGGGCTTGCCGGGACTGAATGGCGACATCGTGTTGTGGAATTCGGTACTTGAGTTGCCTTTTGAAATTTCGTCGATGGGAATCAGAGTCGATAAAGAAGCTTTGCTTCGACAACTGGAGCTGGAGAATAAAACGGACCGGTTGGAATTGTATTTCCATAAACGATTGGTTGAAGGTACCTTACCACTGTCGATTGGGGGGGGGATCGGTCAATCCCGCTTGTGTATGTTCTTCCTTCGAAAAGCGCACATTGGTGAAATTCAGGCGAGTATTTGGCCCGATGCTATGCGGCGCGATTGCGAAGCATTGAACATCAACTTGATTTGAAAATTAAATAAAACGACATGAATATCGATTTTAGTAAATTAAATGGATTGGTACCGGCCATCGTTCAGGACGATCAGACCCGAAAAGTGCTGATGTTGGGGTTTATGAACGAAGAGGCCTTTGCCAAAACACAGGAGACAGGATTAGTTACTTTTTTTAGCCGTACCAAAAATCGCTTGTGGACCAAAGGAGAAGAAAGTGGAAACTTTCTGAAAGTGGTTAAAGTAATGAACGATTGTGATCAGGATTCTCTGTTAATTCTGGTAAATCCGGTAGGCCCGGTTTGCCATACGGGTAGTGATACCTGTTGGGGTGAAGAAAATAAAGGAGATCGGTTTTTCCTGAATTTCTTGCAGGATTTTATTCAAAAACGGTTTGAAGAAATGCCAGAAGGGTCGTACACCACTTCGTTGTTTAAAAAAGGGGTAAACCGTATGGCGCAGAAAGTGGGAGAGGAGGCTGTTGAAACCGTTATTGAGGCTACCAACGGTTCCGACGAAATGTTTTTGTACGAAGCATCCGACTTGATGTATCACCTGATTGTATTACTAACTTCCAAGGGCTTTTCGCTCGATGATATTGGTAGTGAATTAAAAAAACGTCATAAGTGAAAACGCTGATTCAATACATAAATGCTGAAGTTTGCCAGCAGGAATTGAGAGTGCTGAAAAAGATTACACTCGAAATTCGTTCCGGCGAATTTGTTTACTTGTTGGGAAAGGTAGGAAGTGGTAAAAGTACTTTCTTGAAGTCGATCTACCACGAAGTTCCGGTTACAGCAGGTAAAGCAAAAGTGTTGGGATACGATCTGACGGATATTAAGAATAACCAGATACCCTTTTTGCGTCGTAAAATAGGGATAGTTTTTCAGGATTTTCAGTTACTTACCGACCGTTCGGTGAATGCAAATCTCGAATTTGTATTGCGGGCTACCGGATGGAAAGAACAGGAAGCTATTGATGAGCAAATTCAGGTTGTACTGGCTCAGGTTGGATTGCGCAATAAAGGATATAAGCGGCCGCACCAGTTGTCGGGTGGCGAACAGCAACGTGTGGCGATTGCCCGTGCGCTATTAAATTCGCCTGAAATTATCCTGGCCGATGAACCAACCGGTCACCTTGATCCCGAAACCGGCCGCGATCTTATCGAACTCCTTTATGGAATTCGGTTGTCGGGTACCACGGTGATAATGGCTACACATAATCATGCCTGGATACATCAATATCCGGGAAGGGTAATGACGGTTGGAAATGAAAAGATTTTAGATACCTACAATGAATATGGATTAGAAGTATGAGTAATCGTAAACGTTTATGTCCACAATGCAAAATTCATCGTTTCAGGGTTAAAAACGATGCAGGTGAATCGGTGGTAGTTATAGTAACCGAAGTGTATGAG
Source organism: uncultured Paludibacter sp. (assembly GCA_964559265.1). Classification (GTDB taxonomy): domain Bacteria; phylum Bacteroidota; class Bacteroidia; order Bacteroidales; family Paludibacteraceae; genus Paludibacter. The sequence continues at coordinate 47,151 of CAZLHC010000016.1, forward strand.
GTGGTTCCTGTTCACGAAGGTGTATCGCTCGAAGGATTCGATTTGGAAGTGCTGTATTGCCTGGGCTGTTCCTGGAAAGGTTCACCCCGATCGTTGCCCTTATAATCTGCGAATGTAAAAAGAGAGCCGTTTTGAAATACATCAAAACGGCTCTCTTTTATTGTTAGTAAGCTCTTGCGAAAACAACCCTGCGAGCCGATGGTTGGCCGGTTACCATGCACAGGCCGGGAGTATTGTCTCCTTCAAGGGGTATACAACGAATAGTTGCTTTGGTATCTTCCTTGATTTTGTTTTCAGTTTCAGGGGTTCCATCCCAATGACAAAGCAAAAATCCTCCTTTTTCAATTTCTACCTTGAATTCGTCGTAGGAGTTTACTTCTCGTGTTACCGAACTACGATAGTTAAGAGCTTTCCTGAAAATATTCTCCTGAATTCTTTCCATTAAATCGGCTACATAATTCTCTATACCCTCCAATGGTAAGGTTTCCTTTGTAAGGGTGTCGCGCCGAGCCACCTCTACAGTTCCATTTTCAAGGTCGCGCGCTCCCAGTGCCAACCGTACCGGTACACCCTTTAATTCATATTCAGCAAACTTCCAACCTGGCTTTTTAGTATCGTTGTTATCGTATTTAACTGAAATTCCTTTTGCACGAAGCAGACGGGTAATTTCAGCTACTTTTTCATTGATTGCAGCCAATTGTTCAGCGTTTTTATAAATCGGAACAATTACAACCTGGAAGGGAGCCAGTTTTGGAGGAAGTACCAGCCCGTTATCGTCGGAGTGAGTCATTATCAGAGCACCCATCAGACGGGTCGAAACGCCCCAGGATGTTGCCCATACATACTCTTGTTTGTTGGTTTGGTCAACAAAAGTTACGTCGAATGCTTTAGCGAAATTCTGTCCGAGAAAGTGTGATGTTCCAGCCTGTAAAGCCTTACCATCCTGCATAAGGGCTTCGATACAATACGTTTCCAATGCACCGGCAAATCGTTCGTTGGCCGATTTTACTCCTTTCAATACCGGTACTCCCATGAAGTTCTCGGCAAAGTCGGCGTATACGTTCATCATTTTTACAGCTTCCTCAACGGCTTCAGCTTCTGTGGCATGAGCAGTGTGCCCTTCCTGCCACAGGAACTCAGCTGTACGGAGAAACAGGCGGGTACGCATTTCCCAACGAACCACATTGGCCCATTGGTTCACCAGCAGCGGAAGGTCGCGGTACGATTGAATCCAGTTTTTATAGGTGCTCCAGATAATAGTCTCCGAAGTTGGGCGAACAATAAGTTCTTCTTCCAGTTTAGCTTCCGGATCTACAATTAGACCACTTCCATCCGGATTTTGTTTCAGCCGGTAGTGAGTTACTACAGCACATTCTTTTGCAAATCCTTCCACATGGTCGGCTTCTTTGCTGAGGTACGATTTAGGAATAAACAGTGGGAAATAGGCGTTCACATGACCGGTTTCTTTAAACATATGGTCGAGTGCTGCCTGCATTTTTTCCCAAATGGCGTAGCCATAGGGTTTGATAACCATACATCCACGTACTGCTGAGTTTTCAGCCAAATCGGCCTTTATTACTAAGTCGTTGTACCACTGCGAGTAGTTTTCACTCCTCGGGGTTAATTCTTTTAATTCTTTTGCCATCGTTCAAATTTCTGTTTTCGTATGCTTAAATAAGGCCTCACCTGTAGGAGTGAAGCCTTGTTTAATCAGGCCGCAAAGATACACATTTTCGGTGAATCGCGGCCCTGTTTATGAATTCATTAGCTCCTTTTTAGAAAAAATGAGCGGGAGGAGTCCTTCGGCTCCGGCTACATGATAAATACTATCTTTCCCTACCATATAAATGTCGAATGGATGATCGAATCGAACCTGTGATTCAATCATTACCTGCCGGCATGCTCCACAGGGTGTAATGGGTTGCTCCAAAATACTTCCGTTGGTATAGGCTGCTATGGCAATAGCCCGAACCGGCACATCAGGAAACTGGGCATGGGCATAAAATAAGGCCACCCGTTCGGCACACAAGCCCGATGGATAAGCAGCATTTTCCTGATTATTTCCTTCAAACAAAGCCCCGTTTGTAAGTAAAACTGCTGCCCCTACATGGAATCGTGAATACGGAGCATACGATTTTTGATATTGTTCTTTCGCTTTATTCACCAATACCTGAATTTCGGGTTCCAGCTCGGTGAAGTGCAGTATATTGACGTGCGTTTCGATAATTCTGTGTTCCATATTCTTATTAAAATTAATTCGTTTTGATTAACCATGCCGCGGTAAGTGCAGCATTCATATTGTTAGAGTTGCGAAAATGATCGGTCAGCCGATCGGAAAAAAGTGTGCTTATACTATAGTTTACCCGTGTGTCGATTAAAAATACCTGTCGACCGGCATGCACTTGCAGGCCAAATCCTCCACAAAAACCATAATCGATCGGATTGTCGATGGGTTTGTATTGCTCGGCAGAGGCATTCCCACTTGCGTTGGGCTGTACTGATTGATGGATGAGAACCGATACTTTTGGTCCCAGATTCAGGTAAAACTGAACTTTTTTTCCAACATAAAAATGACTCATGAAAGGGAATTCGATATATTCTAATTGCCGGGAATATCCGTTAAGTTCTTTCCACCCCCGCTGGCTGTAATTTAATTCAGCCTGCATGCCCAGGTGAGCTTGCGAATTATGCCGGAATACAATACCTCCACTGTACCCCATGAGGTAATCCTGATTTACCGATGGCAGAAAATTTACCATCGATACCGTTGCTCCTCCGGTAATTCCCAAAAACGATTCCGGTGTAAAGGAGGGTTTTTGTGCCCACCCCACTGATAGCAGGGAGAAGAGCACTGTGAACGTTACTAATATTTTGGCACGCATGATTATTCGTAGTGATTGAGCTGCTTGTTGAGGTAACCTCCTCTTTCAGAGGTTTTTTCAAACCGGATTGTCGACTGTATACCTTCAAACAAAGGAGGAGTTGCTTTTCGTGTTGAGGAGGGCAGGTCGGCAACCGAAAAGTAATAATTTAGTAAATCGAATCCTAATAAATCGTAGCGTGGATATTCTGTTGTAGGTAACCAGCCAAAAACTTCGCTGAAGTGTTGCATGTATTCTTCATACATTTTTTCAGGAAACTCGTTACGAAAAACCGACATGTAAAACGACGAAGGTTTGTCGGCTTTGGCTGTTTTCCAGGCATAGGGTTCGTATATCTTTATCTTAAAACTATCCGATAACTGGATGAGCTGACGTAACTGTGCCGATAAAGTGTTAATTCTGTTGGTGTTAAATATTACAATATTTTCTTTCGATCGGCTTAATTGTGAGTGAATAGCCCGTGTGTTCGACGGATCAGCTTCGAGGAGCTTGAAATCGGTTCGATTGTTTTTTAATAATACTTTCAGTTGGGAGGCAAGCTGATTTCCTTCATCGTTGAGAGCTACATGAGGATTTTCTATGAAAAGCAACTGCGACCTTTGTGATTCCTGCGACAATAAGTCGGTTAATTTTGTTAGTTCAACTTCCTGGCCCGGATTGAACTGGTAAATGTATTCGTTGCTTTCCAGGTCGTAAATGCGTGAAGTAAAAGGGATTAAGGTGGGGATTTGGTTGGTTCGGGCAAAATCACACACCAGTGATACCTGATTCGAATAGGCCGGTCCCACAATAAGATCGATCGATTTAAATACCGTATCATTTAGGAGTTCCATTACTTTCAAATCCGATTTTTCGGTGTCGAAGGTGAAAACTTCAATGGTTCGTCCTTTGGTTTTGGCGTTGTTGATGGCCAGCAGCGCACCGGAATAAAATTCTACAAACCGGCTGTCGGACGTTTCGTTTTTTTGATCCAGCATGAAGGGTAGCAGGAATGCAATACGAAAATGTTGTTTGTGCACCCTGACAGGTGGAGTTGTTACTTCTTCTGCCGGATTTTCTTTTTGCTTAACGATTTGTTGATCTGATTGTTTTGTCTTTTTTGTGCCTTTTGTTTCAGCCACTTCCGGTTTTACCGGAATTTTCAGAATATCACCTTCACGCAACGACCGGCCCTTCAACTGAGGATTATAGCTCAAAAGATCTTCTTCACTGATATCGTACATTCGGCGAATTCTGAACATCGTTTGTTTTTTCTCGACAATATGTTCAATAAATTTTGGCTCGTTGGATGTTACCGCTGGTTTGGGGTCGGTATTGCCGTTTGATTTTTGGGAGGTCGACGATTTTACTTCGGTAATGTTTTCGAATACAGGAATAAGAAGTTTCATACCTTCTTTCAGACCTTGTTTTGCCTGAGGATTGTGCATGATAATTTCATCCTCGTGAATATTGAATTTAACCTTTAAACGGTAAAATCCTTCTTTGGGCTGAACAGTATATTCGTAATATTTTTTGCCGTTAATGGTTTTGACCGGATACGCAAGTGATTGTGCTGATACCGTAGTTGCTAAAACCAACAGACAGAACAGTAAACCACTCAGTATAGATGGGTAAACCAGGCGGTGAAGTCGATAGCTTTTTCTAATCATTGTTTCACAAGTGTTGATTGGTTTTTCATTGCAAATGTACGAAAAAATACTTCTTTAAGGAAAAAGCTATACTAAATTGAATGTTTTTTTGTTTAAAGAAGTACATTTGCAGTTGTTATCTATCTAAATATGCGTTTAAACGGTTCTATACTTCGTTTTACAAGCAGCATTTTCGTGCTGGCCGGGTTTCTGTGTTTGCCATTGAAAGCACAGGATATAGTTGTTGCAGGCGGTGCAGGTAAAATTTATCCCGCTTTCGACCATCGCGTGGATGCGTTGGTAATGTTCAATGGAATCACACTTTCATCCGAGATAAAAGTGGAAACCAATCTGGCAGTTGAATGGTATGAATATTATAACAAAAATTCGACTCCCGATTTTCACAGTTCTCCGCAATTCATTAGCAACCAATTGTCGATTATTCCCGACGATCATGCAGGTTACCTGGTAAAGATAAGTGGGATGGTAGATGGAGTACCTTATTCGAAATCACTTTCGGTTTTTGTAATCGATTATCAGAAGTATCGTTGGTCGGAGGTGTCGGTAGTTCCGATAGTTGGAGTTAAACCGGACTGTGAGCAGCTTTTACTTGAGTTGAGGGGGAACCTGGCTCAGATGAACTATGCAACCCCTGCTGGATTGCTATATCCTGTAGATCGGGTTTTAAATCTTCGCTATGAGACACTTGAATGGAACGAACAATGGATTGACAGGGAAATAACCACACCGGTACGAATTGAGAGCGGGCAGATTGAGGTGGATGACCCACCTTTGAAGGATACCTATTTTGAAGTGACGGGCGATCAGTTTAGTCAGGATCTTGGTGTCGGAGTTTTTTCTTTCAGGAGTTCGTTGTATTCAGCCCGACGGGTAGCGTGTAAAATTACCACTGAAGCTACGGTTCGATCCGAAAAGCACGAAGTGGACCGGCCCGAAAGCAAAACAGCCATTTCGGGTTCAGCTCCACTTGAATTGGTGTTGAAAGCCAACGGCAACGAGCCGGTGTCGAATTATTACAACTGGACCATTCAGTCGGGTGATGAGGTGTTGCTCAGCCGAACCGATGCATCACACACTTATACCTTTCTTCAGGCCGGTACTTTTTTAGTTAAAGTCAGGGCCGAAAATGCGTATTGTTCTTTTACCGATTCAATAACAGTGAAAATTTCCGAGTCGGCTATCAGTGCTCCTAATGTTTTTTCGCCCAATGGCGATGACATTAATGATGAGTTTAGAGTGGCCTATAAATCAATCATCGAATTTCAGGGGATTATATTTAATCGATGGGGAACTAAAATTTTCGAATGGACCGACATCCAAAAGGGGTGGAATGGAACCCGGAATGGGAAGCCTGTCAACGAAGGGGCTTATTTTTATGTGATTCGGGCCCGTGGCTCCGACGATATAATTTATAATCTTAAAGGAGATATTAATTTGCTTCGGGGAAAGAAATAAAAAAAGCAGAGACGCCTGATAAGACGCCTCTGCCACTTCACACATTAGAAAATGAACCGATTCACATCGGAAGCTTGCTTTTTCAGAATTTCACCTCGTAGCTGGGTTCTTCCACAATTTCGGGAACCAGCTGATTGTAAGCTACTACTCCGTTTTCGTCGATAGCAACCACCGAGCGAGCCATCAGGCCGGCGAGCGGACCATCCTGCATCACGACACCATAGTCGGTCGCAAAATTGTTGTAACGGAAATCCGATCCGGTTACTACATTTTCAAGTCCTTCAGCTCCACAGAAGCGACCGTGGGCAAATGGAAGGTCTTTTGATACACAAAGTACTACCGTGTTTTCTTGTTTTGAATTCCACTCATTGAATTTTCGTACCGAAGTGGCACATACACCTGTATCGAGGCTGGGAAAAATGTTTAAAACAATTCTTTTTCCTTTGAAATCGGCTAATGAAATTTCGTTTAAACCACTACCTACTAATTTAAAATCGGGAGCTTTAGTTCCTACTGCCGGCAGTTCGCCGCTTACCTTTACAGGTGATCCTTTAAATGTTACTGTTGCCATGTATTTTCTTGTTATATTTTTTTATGTACTGCTTAAATAACGGTTCAACGAAGATTTTGTTTATTTTTGCGAAAAAAAATCATTACAACTTTGATAATTAATGGCAAAATTTACAGTCTACCAGGTTTTACCCCGCTTGTTTGGTGCTTATGCCTCACAACGACTCGTTCAGGGTTCGATTCACGAAAACGGATGTGGAAAATTCAATAATTTTTCGGGGAAAGCCCTGCGTGAAATTAAGGCATTGGGAATTACGCACGTTTGGTATACCGGAGTGATTGAACATGCTACTCAAACCGATTACAGTGATGTTGGAATTCGTCGCGATCATGCTGCGGTGGTGAAAGGAAAGGCTGGTTCGGCATATGCCATTAAAGATTATTACGACGTGGATCCCGACCTGGCCGAATCGGTTCCCGACCGGATGCGGGAGTTCGAAAACCTTGTAAAACGAACTCAACAGGAAGGATTAAAGGTTATTATTGATTTTGTACCTAATCATGTAGCCCGACAGTACGAATCGGATGCTAAAACCCCGGGAGTGAGCGATTTGGGCGAAAAAGATGACAAGAATAACGGTTTTTCACCTCAAAATAATTTTTATTATCTAACCGGTCAGGCTTTTCAGCCTCACTTTGACAAGGCCGACTATCAGGAATTTCCGGCTAAAGCGACCGGTAATGATCAGTTTACAGCTTCACCTTCTATCAATGATTGGTACGAGACCGTGAAGCTGAATTATGGGGTCGATTACCTTTCCAATAAGGCGCAGTATTTTAATCCGCTCCCCGATACCTGGTTGAAGATGAAAGATATCTTGCTTTTTTGGGCTTCGAAAAAAGTGGATGGTTTTCGGTGCGACATGGCCGAAATGGTTCCGGTTGAATTTTGGGAATGGGTAATCAACGAGGTAAAACTAGTATACCCGAATCTGATTTTTATTGCTGAGGTGTATAATCCGGAGGAATATCGAAATTATATTTTCAGAGGTGGGTTCGACTATTTATACGACAAGGTTGGTTTATACGATACGCTTCGTGCTGTGGTTTGTCACGGAAGAAGTGCTTCTGAAATTACCCGGTGCTGGCACTCGTTAGAAGGAATTCAGGATCATATGCTGAATTTTTTGGAAAATCACGACGAGCAGCGTATTGCTTCGGAGTTTTTTGCCGGTAATCCCTGGCTGGCAATACCGGCGCTGGTGGTTGCTGCTACCATGAACCGTTCGCCGTTTATGATATATTTTGGACAGGAACTAGGTGAACCCGGGATGGATGAAGAAGGTTTTAGTGGTCGCGACGGTCGTACCACAATATTTGATTATTGGGCTGTTGAATCGGTACAACGCTGGATCAATAATTCAAAATTCGATGGGGGTAAGTTAGACGATAATCAGGTAAAACTACGTACATTGTACCGGCGGGTTCTCTGCCTGTTAACAGAAGAAAATGCGCTAAGAGAAGGGGATTTTTATGATTTGCACTATGCAAACTGGAATCATAAAGGTTATAATCCGCACCGACAATATGCTTTCTTTCGCCATTTTAAGGGTGAACTCCTGTTGATTGTAGCTAATTTCGATCGTTCACCAGTTGAACTGACTGTCAATATCCCGTCTGAATCGTTAACGCATTTCAATCTTGAGCAAAAAACATCCGTTCAGTACTTCGATCTGTTGAAAGAAGATACTGAACGGATAAAGGGAGAATTGAGTTCGGAACAACCCATTTCGGTCTTATTGGATGCCTCTTCGGCAGTAATACTCAAATTTGAAAAAGTGTAAATCCGGAAGCCTTACAGTCCTTTTCACTGAGGGGAAGGATGTAAGTAAATTTCCGGATAGAATATCAGGCGTTTACGCCGATTTTATTTTATAATCGCATTTTGCTTTTCCTTTAGCGATACTGGTAAGGCGCGACTTAATTAACTGCCGGCGAAGCGGATTGATGTGGTCGGTAAAAAGGCTCCCTTCCAGGTGGTCGTATTCGTGTTGTACAACACGAGCTCTGAACCCGTCAAATTCTTCCGTTTTTTCGGTGAAATTTTCATCAAAATAACGTACTTTGATCCACTCCGATCGTTTTACGCTTTCGCTGATGCCAGGTATACTCAGGCAGCCTTCGCTACCGTCGAGCTCTTCTTCGCTCATCTCGAGCATTTCAGGATTTATCATGACACATTTAAACGAACCCAGCTCCGGATCATCTTCTTTAAACGGAGCAAGGTCGATAACCAACAGGCGAATGGCCAGACCAATTTGCGGGGCAGCTAAACCTACTCCATCAGCATGATACATGGTGTCGAACATATTGCTGATGAGTGTTTTAAGTTCCGGATAGTCGGAGTTTATATCTTCTGTTTGTTTACGAAGTACAGGGTGGCCGTAGGTGTAGATAGGTAATATCATTTGTTTAGTGGTGAGTGGTTAGTGGAGGCAAGATAGGATTGCAGAAGAATAGTGGCCGCAATTTTATCAACCAGTGCCTTATCCTGTCTGTCTTTTTTCTTTGCTCCCGATGTTAATAAGGTGTGATGGGCGAGGGAAGAAGTAAATCGTTCGTCGAACATCACCACCGGAATATCGGGGAAGGCGCGTTGCAGACCGATTACAAACGGGCGAATAAGTTTCATCGAATCCGAATCCTCGCCGTTCAGTTGTTTGGGAAGTCCTACTACGAATTTTTCAACCTTTTCTTTCTGAACATAGGCGCGCAGGTAGTTGAACAGCTCTTGCGAAAGTACCGTGTCGAGTCCGTTTGCAGTAATCTGAAGCGGATCGGTAACGGCGAGTCCAACTCTCTTTTGTCCGTAATCTATGGCTAATATTCTTCCCATTGTATAATTTTCGGCCACAAAAGTACAAAAAACCAGCTGGATTTTCAAATCGAATGTGTTTATACGGAAATAGTTAACCCTTATTAAGATTGGAAATTGAAAGTTTCAACTTTTTGCAGGAAGTATATGCGTTTTCTTTTTTATCTCACAAGTCATGTTAGCGGGCTTAAGTTTTTGTGTTAAACTTCCATGAAGTCAGCTTTTTATGGATTTAAACAAATGAAATAAATTTAAACAGCTTGTTTTTTAAAAGAGAAGTTTTACCTTTGTGGCCGATTTGGTGTCCGCGTTATGAGCATGACCGGACCAAAAGGGAATACGGTGAAAATCCGTAACAGTGCCCGCTGCTGTAATCTCCAAACTAAACGAACCGGACAACAGTCCTCTTGCCACTGGCGAAAGCCGGGAAGGCGTCCGGGTCGGGAGAGAGTCAGAAGACCTGCCAAATCGACTCACGACTACATTGTCTTCGGGAATAAAGACAAGCTGGTGTTCAGCAGGATATATTCTATTCGTAACTTTACATTGGTTTGATGTTGGTAATGAAGTCGTAGCGCGAAGTAGGACTAATTTTTAATTATTAATAATCAAAGTAATGAAACAGATTCGTTTATTTTTTCTGCTGGGTGTGCTTGCCCTGGTTGTAACTTCCTGCGAAGAGGAATACAGTTATAAAAAAACAATTGATTTTGAAGATGTGACCTTAGGATCTGAGGGCTATTTCAACGGCGCTGATAAAAGCGGTGAATTAGTTAATGGTGAGTGGATAAAATATATTCAAAGTTCATCGGCAGAGTTTATGAATACCTATGGTGAAACAGAGTGGGGGAGTTACTGGAATGGCTTTGCAATATCGTCGCTGAAAGATACAACTACAGCTGGATATACCAATCAATACAGTAGTATGGCCGGTTCGGGAGTAGCAGGTTCGAAACAATTTGCAGTAGCCTATGATTCGGCGGTGATTTATACGCAACGCATCGACCCGGCCGAGAGTGTTGAAAAAACGTTTCCTCTTTCGCTAATGATAACTAATTCAACGTATACCTATCGTACAATAAAGGACGGCGATCAGTTTACTTCGAAATTCGCAGAGGGAGATTGGTACAAAGTAATCATTCGTGGTTATAAATCGGCGACCTTGACCGGTACCGTTGAATATTACCTTGCCGACTTTCGTAATGGTAAGTCTTTAATAGTAAAGGATTGGAGAAAAGTGGATTTGTCGGGTCTGGGTCAGGTGGAACGATTAGAGTTAACTTTTGATTCCTCCGATAAATCGGCGGGATGGATTAACACACCGACCTATGCTTGTATTGATAATTTGATTATAGCGTATTCTGAACAATAATGTGTTGGATAATCGGAACAAAATTTTAATACTTTAAGATTCAGGATATCAGAGTGATAGGGCGTGGTTTGTGAAAATCATGCCCTATTTGTTTGCAGATTAACAAAAAAGCAGTACTTTTGTGCCGGGTAAGTCCTGTACGACCAGCTCCCGATGAACTCCCCCAGGGCCTGACCGCAGCAAGGGTAATTGGTTGTAGCGGTGCGATACAGGGGGCTTACCCACCTGCCTCTTTAGCTCAGTTGGCCAGAGCACGTGATTTGTAATCTCGGGGTCGTTGGTTCGAATCCGACAAGAGGCTCACTAAAAAAGCTCGATATTTCACTTGTGAAATATCGAGCTTTTTTAGTGGTTTGAGGTGAGTGATTAGTGGGTGGGGATCTCAAACCTTACACGTACTAATCACTAAACGCTAAAAAAAAACCGCATTGCCTTTATTGAGAAAACTCCTGTTGACAGGATTTGAGATGGTTGTTTCCTTTGTAATCTGCTGAGTCGAAGACTTACCCGAAGGCGCAGCCCGCCATTGAAAACTTCCATTGCTCGTTAGTTAGATAGTGTTGAGTTTTCCAATCTCTGAACAATGCGGTCATTTTTTTCTACTGCAAATATAACATTACTTTTTCAATAATTGTTGCGTCGGAGTCTAAAAAAATCAACTTATCCCTATAAAATACTGATTTCTGAATTATTATAGGGATTTCGCTTAAAATCGGGAGCATTCATTTTAATATTATGAAAAAAATTGCTATTTTTGCTGCCGTTTATTTTTAAATGTCTAAAAAATCAATATAAACCAGTTTTATGTCAACTAAAAATCAGAAAACCACCGATGAGTTCGAGAATGTTGAACACGCCCTCACTTCATCAGAAGCTTTTATCGAAAAATACCAAAAACAAATCCTGTATGGTTTGGGTGCCGTTGCATTGGTTGTAATAGCCGTTTTAGCCATCAGTAACTTTTACGTTAATCCCCGCCAAAATACAGCTGCCAACGAAATGTACAAGTCACAGGCCTATTTTGCTGTCGATTCGTTTCGTGTTGCGCTCGAAGGTGATGGAATTGAGTCGATTGGATTTGAGGAAATCAGTTCAGAGTACAGTATGACTCCTTCAGGTAATCTGGCAAAAGCATATGCAGGGATTTGCTATTATCAGTTAGGAGATTACGAACAGGCAATTAAATACCTTTCGCAGTACGATGGCGATGATCAGTATTTTTCGGTTGCAGCAATCGGTTTAATTGGTGATTGCTATGCTGAACTAAACGAGCCCAAAAATGCAATCAAGTTTTTCAATAAAGCAGCAGATGCTGAAAACGATATTCTTACTCCTTATTTTCTGAAAAAAGCAGCCTTGGTTTATGAGTTGGAAGGAGATAAAGAAAAGGCATTGAAGAACTTTCAGTCTATCAAAGATGACTATCCGATGAGTGCTGAAGCTCAGGAGGTAGATAAATACATCGCTCGTTTGCAATAAATAATGGCTACTGCATATCAAAATCTTTCGGGTTACGATCCCGATGCACTGCCATCCAGCGACGTATTGAGTTCACAGTCGTACGCCATTGCAGTTGCTGACTGGAATCCTCAGGTAACTTTTACCTTGCTTCAGGGTGCAATTGATACCCTGGTGAAGCATGGAGTTTTTCGTTCCAATATAAAAATTGTACATGTTCCCGGCACATTTGAGCTGACTTTTGCTGCCCGAAAGTTGATTTCGGATAGTATTCAGAATGATAACAGTGCGAATTACGCAGCAGTTATAGTACTCGGTTGTGTGGTACAGGGCGATACTCCTCATTTTACCTACGTATGCGAGGGTGTTACTTCCGGGATCGCACAATTGAATACGGTAGAAGGAGCGCCTCCGGTAATTTTTGGAGTGTTGACAACTTCGGATATGCAACAGGCACTGGATCGTGCCGGAGGTATTCACGGAAATAAGGGTGTTGAAGCAGCTATAACAGCTGTTAAAATGGCTAATATCGTTTGGTAGTACGAAAAAAAACACTACCTTTGCATCCGCAAAACAGAAAAGGTCAAATGTGACAATAAGTAAGTGATGCAACCGGGCAGTTACCAAAGTGGCCAACTGGGGCTGACTGTAACTCAGCTGTCTTTCGAC
>CAZLHC010000017.1:0-59323 GCA_964559265.1 uncultured Paludibacter sp.
GAGCATTAGCCTTCCAAGCTGAGGGTCGCGGGTTTGAGCCCCGTCTTCCGCTCTATAAAAGGATGAAGTTTACTTCATCCTTTTATTTTTTACGGTACTCCTTTAACGCCTGCTTCACTTCCGGTGCCAAAATATAGAGCCCGATAATATTTGGTACAGCCATCGCCAGAATTAACATGTCGGAAAAATCGACCACAGCATTTAGGTGCAATACAGCACCTAAAACCGTAAAAATAAGATAGATAACCTGGTAAATGCGGGTGACAGTAATCCGGCTTCTGAATTTCTGTTCAAAATAATCTCCTACCAGAAAATCGAAGCTTTTCACACCATAGTACGACCAGGAAATAATGGTAGTGTAGGCAAAAAGCAGGATGGTAGGTAATAAAAGGTATGGAAACCAGCTTGAAACGGTCGAGAAGGCCGCAGAAGTTAGTTGTGTGCCGGTAAGGTGATCGGGATTGCTATACAGGCCGCTCGTGATGATAACCAATGCTGTAAGGGTACAAATTACTACTGTGTCGATAAAGGGTTCCAGAAGGGCTACAAATCCCTCGGTGATGGGATGCTCGGTTTTTACGCTGGAGTGAGCAATAGCTGCGGAACCTATTCCTGCTTCATTCGAAAATGCAGCCCGGCGAAAACCGATTATCATTACACCAACTATTCCACCCTGTATCCCCGACGGGGTAAAGGCACCTTTGAAAATTGCAATAAAGGCATCGTCAATCTGTTGGTAATTTACTCCAATGACAACAAATGCAGAAATCAAATAAACAAGCGCCATCAGTGGAAACAGTTTATCGTTTACCCGCGCAATTCCTTTAATTCCCCCCATGATAACAATGCCGGTAAGCACAGCAACCACGATGCCCAATATAAGCTCATTTCCCTGTAATAATGGGAATGTTGCCACAGTTTGAGCAATCATCTGATTGGACTGAAACATATTGCCAATACCAAAGGCTCCAATGGTAGCAAACAGAGCAAACAGCACCGATAGTAACTTCCCGGATTTAGGCCAGCCTTTTCGAGCGAGTCCATCACGCAGATAATACATTGGTCCTCCCGAAACCGTGCCATCAGCATTTATTTTCCGGTATTTTACACCCAGGGTGCATTCCACTAATTTAGTAGTCATCCCCAGAAAGCCAGCTACTATTAACCAAAAAGTAGCGCCCGGTCCTCCCATGGTAATCGCAACAGCTACCCCGGCAATATTACCCAATCCAACCGTCGATGCAGTTGCCGTTGCGAGTGCCTGAAAATGGGAAATTTCGCCCGAAGTGGAATCTTTATCGAATTTCCCCAGCACCAGATCAATTGCATGCTTAAAGCCCCTTAGATTGATAAACCGAAGGTAAACAGTGAAAAAAACAGCTCCAACTATAAGCCAGATGATGATAAACGGAATTTTCACAGCAAGTTCGATTCCGGCTAAAGCAAATGGATCCCAAAAAAGTATACGGTCGAGAAATGCAACAATTGGTTGGAAAAATTGATTGATAGCTTCGTTCATGCTCGTAGTATTTTAAGTAATAAAAAAAGCGCATGAACCTGCCTTTACCCGGGAGTAAATGCATCGCTCATGCGCTTGCCAGTGTTATGTGTAGGTTACTTGTGTCATCCGCACTTGGAATGTCCGCAAGTCTTGCAGGTCAGACAGCCTTCCTGATATACCAGGGTGCGTTCGCCACAGCTCGGACAAGCTTGTTCTGATACTTGTGTTCCGTCCGGAATATACTTTTTGAGTGCACGCTCTACACCGACTTTCCAGGTGTTAATCGATTCGTTGTCGAGTTGAAGTCCCGAAACCAGTTTTATAACCTGATCGATAGGCATACCATACCGTAATACTCCCGAAATGAGCTTGGCATAGTTCCAGTATTCCTTGTCGAATTTATGCGAAAGTCCTTCAACCGTAGTTTTAAACCCACGTTTGTTGGTAAACTGGAAGTCGTAGCGCTTGTTGCCGTCTTCGTCTTTCACCTTGATAATTCTACCTTCGGTTACTGTCTTCGGAAGCAAAATTCCCTCTTCGTCGTCGGCCAATCCGGTAAAAATCTCATAAGGCCGGCCATCTTTTATACCCACAAAGGCAATCCACTTGTCGCGGTTGTTCTGGAAACGAACCACATCGCATTTAAGTTCTTTCGGGCGAATCAGCCGGTCTTCGTCGTAAGGGAAGCATACTTTTTTGCCTTCTTCTTCTTTTTTCTCAGTATTCGTAATCAGTACTCCCGAGCGCGATCCGTCGCGGTATACGGTAACACCTTTGCATCCCGAACGCCAGGCTTCTTCGTAGAGTTGCCCTACCAGCTCTTCGCTTGCATCGGAAGGCAGGTTGATGGTTACCGAAATTGAATGGTCGACCCATTTTTGTATTCTACCCTGCATCTGAACCTTTTTCAACCAATCGACATCATTGGCAGTAGCTTTATAGTAAGGCGATTGTGCAACAAGTTCGGCCAATTCTTCATGCGTATAATGCTTGGTGGTAGAGTGCCCGTTGGCTTCCATCCAGGTAACGAATTTATGGTGGAAAACCGAATATTCTTCCCAGGAATCACCATTTTCATCAACAAAATCGATACGGACATTTTTATCGTTCGGATTTACTTTGCGCCGACGAGTGTAATAAGGCATAAATACCGGCTCGATTCCCGAAGTGGTTTGAGTCATAATACTGGTGGTGCCTGTAGGTGCAATGGTTAGACAAGCAATATTACGACGTCCGTATTTCGCCATTTCCTCGTATAATTCTGGATCAGCTTCTTTCAGGCGGAGAATATAGGGATTGTTTGCTTCGCGCTTTGTGTCGTACACCGTAAAAGCACCACGTTCTCTGGCCATAGTCACCGATGAACGATAGGCGGCCAGCGCTACGGTTTTATGAACTTCTTCCGAAAAATCAGTGGCCTCGTCGGTTCCGTATCGATAGCCAAGAGCTGCAAGCATGTCGCCTTCGCCGGTAGTTCCTACGCCAGTACGGCGTCCCTGTGAAGTTTTGAGTTTAATTTTTTCCCAAAGCTGAAATTCTGTGCTTTTGATTTCATCATCTTCAGGGTCGGAGTCGATTTTCTGAATTATTTTCTCAATCTTCTCCATTTCCAGATCGATAATGTCGTCCATAATGCGTTGAGCTACCCCAACATGCTTGCGGAACAGTTCAAAGTCGAAATAGGCATCAGACTTAAACGGATTTACCACGTAAGAATACAGATTGATGGCCAAAAGCCGGCAGCTGTCGTAAGGACACAAGGGTATTTCGCCGCAAGGGTTGGTCGATACCGTTTTGTAGCCCAGGTCGGCATAGCAATCGGGAACCGATTCGCGGATGATGGTGTCCCAGAATAAAATTCCGGGTTCAGCCGATTGCCAGGCGTTGTGCACAATTTTTTTCCACAAAGCGTTGGCATTTGTTTCTTTTTTAAACCAGGGTTCGGCCGATTCAATCGGATATTGCTGGGTGTAGGGGTGTTGGCTCAGAGCAGCCTTCATAAAGTCGTCGTGAATTTTTACCGAAACATTGGCTCCGGTAACCTTTCCGCTTTCCATTTTGGCATCTATAAACGATTCGGAATCAGGGTGTTTTACCGATACCGAAAGCATCAGGGCACCGCGTCGGCCATCTTGGGCTACTTCGCGGGTTGAGTTGGAATATCGTTCCATAAACGGAACAATACCGGTGGAGGTGAGAGCAGAGTTTTTTACCGGCGAACCTTTGGGGCGGATGTGCGATAAGTCGTGACCAACTCCACCGCGACGCTTCATGAGCTGAACCTGTTCCTCATCCAATTTGATAATTGCTCCATACGAATCGGAGTCACTGTCGAACCCGATCACAAAACAATTTGAAAGAGAGGCAACCTGGTGGTCGTTGCCAATTCCTGTCATAGGGCTACCCTGTGGTACAATGTACCGGAAATTGCGGAATAATTCGAATAATTCGTCTTCCGACAGGGGGTTGGGGTAGTTTCTCTCGATGCGTGCAATTTCGCGAGCCAACCGGCGGTGCATATCGTCGGGTGTGAGTTCGTAAATGTTGCCAAATGAATCTTTTAGTGCATACTTGGTCGACCATACTTTTGTGGCCAAATCGTCGCCCTGAAAAAATTTAAACGAAGCTTCCTGAATCTCTTCGGTAGTGTATGTTCTTGCTTTCACGACACAATAAGTTTGTTTGATTAGTTTGTATTATTATTAAAATCAATGAATTGTATTCTTGTTGATAGAGTGCTGATTCCGATTGCAAGTTTAAGCATAATTTTTCACTACGGCAACCTTGTTGGTGATATTTAGAATGGAATATTCTCACAAAGTTTTCCATTTTATTTTTTAAATATCAGATAATAAGATGTATATGAATTTATAGTACACAAAAAGTTGTCTAAAAATATTTTTAGATTAGAAAGTAAGTTGAACAAAAGTATAAAGGGTGGATACAGGGATGTTATTCGGCGGAGCCGCTTGTGACTGTATAAATAAGAGCTTCGTGATTCAATTCGGCAAGAATTCCGTCGAGGTGTTCGCGGTTGGTGTCGGTAATAAATATTTGTCCAAACAAGTCGGAAGCCACCAGTGAAACTATTTGTCCTACTCGTTTAGCGTCCAATTTATCAAAAATATCGTCGAGAAGTAAAATAGGTTTAAAGCCATGAATTTTTTTTAGAAATTCGAATTGTGCAAATTTTAGCGAAACCAGGTAGGTTTTATTTTGTCCCTGAGAGCCTACCCGTTTGATAGGATGTTCGTCAAGCAACATTTCAAGTTCATCTTTATGGATGCCTGAAGTGGTATAGCCTATCAGCCGATCGCGCCCACGGGTTGCTTTCAGTTTTTCGATTAGCGATGTATGTTCGGTGTACTGCGAAGTATAATGGAGACTCACCCGCTCGAGGCCACCCGAAATACGGGTGTAGAATTTCTGAAAAACCGGGATAAATTCGGCTATAAATTTTTGACGTTCGTTGTAAATATAACTACCGAACATATCCATCTGTTCTTCTATAATGGAAAATATGGTGTCGTCCTGTTGATTTTCATCTTTCAACAAGGTGTTTCGTTGCTTCAGTAGGGTTGCATAATTGAGTAAGTACTGAAGGTAGGTTTTGTTGTACTGCGAAATTACTCCGTCAGCAAATTTGCGTCGTTCCTCGCTACCTCCCGCTATCAGTACGGCATCATCGGGTGAAACCATTACCAGGGGAAGCAGCCCGATATGATCGGAGAGGCGGTCGTATTCTTTTTTATTCCGGCGGAATTGTTTTTTTTGTCGCCGTTTGAGGGCGCAGTAAATCGATTCGGTTGAATTGTTGCGCAGGTATTCTCCGGTAATCATGAAAAATTCTTCTTCGTGCCGGATGTTTTGAGTGTCGATAGAATTGGAGTGGCTTTTACAAAACGACAGATAATAGATGGAGTCGAGAAAGTTGGTTTTTCCCATTCCATTATCTCCCAGAAAGCAATTGATTTTTGGAGAAAAGCGTAAGTTGCTTTCTCTTATATTTTTAAAGTTCAATATCGAAATTGATTCCAACTGCATACCTGTTTTTTGAGTATTTTGTGCAAATGTAGCAAAAAAAAACCTACCTTTGCGACAATTTTTTATTTTTTATCAACATTCTCTTACAGTTAAATAGCATGGCAAAATTGACGAAAGAAGATGCCCTTAGGTATCACTCGGAAGGCAAACCGGGAAAGATTGAGATTACGCCAACCAAACCCTATAGTTCTCAACGCGATTTATCCCTGGCCTATTCACCGGGAGTGGCCGAGCCCTGTCTGGAAATTCAGAAAGATCCGAACGCAGCTTACGAATATACCTCCAAGGGGAATTTAGTGGCTGTAATTTCGAATGGTACAGCGGTTTTGGGTCTGGGTGATATTGGAGCTATGGCCGGTAAGCCGGTAATGGAAGGTAAAGGATTGCTTTTTAAGATTTTTGCGGGTATCGATGTGTTTGATATTGAGGTAAATGAAAAAGATCCTGAAAAGTTTATTCAGGTTGTAAAAGCGATTGCTCCCACCTTTGGCGGAATAAATCTGGAAGACATTAAAGCTCCTGAATGTTTTGAAATCGAGGAGCGGTTGAAGGCCGAACTTGATATTCCTATTATGCATGACGATCAGCATGGAACTGCAATTATTTCGTCGGCTGGTTTATTGAATGCTCTCGAATTGACCGGGAAGAAAATTGAGGAAGTTCGTATTGTGGTGAACGGAGCAGGTGCAGCCGCCAATTCATGTACACAGCTCTATATGATGTTGGGAGCAAAAAAGGAGAATATTATAATGGTTGATTCGAAGGGGGTGATAACCACTCGTCGAACCGACCTGAATGATCGTAAAAAGCCATTTGCTATCGATAGTGATATGAAGACCCTGGCAGAAGCCTTAAACGGAGCAGATGTGTTTTTAGGGCTGTCGGTTGCCGGGGTATTAACTACTGCCATGGTGCAGACGATGAACGATAATCCCATTGTGTTTGCTCTGGCAAATCCGGATCCTGAAATTTCGTACGAAGAAGCGATGGCTGCCCGCAAGGATATTATTTTTGCTACCGGAAGATCCGATCATCCGAATCAGATCAACAATGTACTTGGTTTTCCGTATATTTTCAGGGGGGCATTGGATGTGCGGGCAACCTGTATTAACGAAGCAATGAAGGTGGCAGCTGTTCGGGCGATTGCCGAGCTTACCAAAAAGGCAGTTCCCGATGTGGTAAATGCGGCCTATAATCTGAAGCGCCTTACTTTTAGCCGTACGTATATTATCCCCAAACCGCTCGATCCTCGTTTGCTTACCGTGGTGGCCCCTGCGGTAGCCCGTGCTGCCATGGAATCGGGAGTGGCCCGCAAGCAAATTACCGACTGGAGAGTGTACGAGAATGCGTTAAAAGACAGGATGGGTAGTGATAACAAGATGCTTAGGCGTATTTATGAGACGGCACGTGAAAATCCAAAGAGGGTGGTGTTTTCAGAGTCGAATCATGTAAATATGCTGAAGGCGGCCGAAGCTGCTCTGGCTGAAAAGATTTGTTTCCCGGTTTTATTGGGGAATGAAGAAAAAATTGCGAGAATTGCTGCTGAGAATCAAGTCGATCTTACCGGAATTGAAATTATTAATCTCCGTCATGATCGGGAAGAACCCCGACGTTTGCAGTTTGCAAAACTTTTGGCCGATAAAAGAGGGCGTGATGGAATGACCTTCGAAGAAGCCTATGAAAAGATGTACGAACGTAATTATTTCGGAATGATGATGGTGGAAGCTGGTGAAGCCGACGCACTTGTAACCGGGGTTTATTCGCGTTATGCCGACTCGGTAGAGGCCGCCATTCAGGTAATTGGAATCAGGGATGGGTTGAAACACATCGGTGCTATGCATATAATGAATACGCGTAAAGGTATTTTCTTTTTAGCCGATACGCTTTTCAATCGTCATCCGGGTACCGAGACGCTGGTGGATATTGCTAAGCTAACGTATAGTTCGGTGAAGTTTTTCAACCACGAACCGGTAATGGCGATGCTTTCGTACTCGAATTTTGGATCCGTTCAAACCGGAAGTCCTGCCAGTGTGCACGAAGTGGTTCGCCGACTTCACACCGATTATCCCGATATGTGTGTGGATGGAGAAATGCAGGTTACTTTTGCACTCAATAATCAGTTGCGCGACGATAAATACCCATTCACTAAATTGAAAGGAAAATCGGTAAACACTTATTTTCCCAAATCTGAGTTCAGCCAATTCGGCTTATAAATTACTGATGGAGATGGGGCTGGCAGAAACAATCGGGCCTATTCAAATGGGATTGAACAAGCCTATCCATATTTGTGATGTGGAAAGTACTGTGCGCGATATAGTAAATATTACCGCGGTTGCTGTGCTCGATGCTCTGGTCAACGATCAGCGCGAGTGGAATCAACGGGCTCAGGAAATGTAAAAAAACCACTTCACCCTTCTTTTATAACTTAAATTGAATCCAATAAAAGTTATAAAAGAAGGGTGAAATGGTTGATTTTGTGCTTAATGATGCTGCACTGTCATTTTATTTTTTAATAACAGCAGGTATCCGCTTTCCACGAATATCAATTCGTATTTCGGTTTCTGCTTTTGCATAGTCAACTGCTACATAGCCCATGCCGATTCCGGTTTTTGTACCAGGTACCATCGTTCCGGAGGTTACAATGCCAATATGCCGACCTTCAGCATCTGTAATCGGGTAACCATGTCGCGGAATACCCCGCTCGGTAAGTTCAAATTTTACTAATTTGCGGGTAAGGCCTTCTGCTTTTTGTTGTTCGAGGAATGGTCGGTCGATAAAATTCTTACCCTCTACAAATTTGGTGATCCAGCCCAAGCCTGCTTCCAGTGGCGAGGTAGTGTCGTCGATATCGTTGCCATATAAACAAAAACCACTTTCGAGTCGAAGTGTATCGCGAGCACCCAACCCAATCGGTTTGATTCCGAATTCTTCTCCGGCTTCAAAAATAGCTTTCCAGATATGATCGGCATGCTCGGGTAAGAAATAAAGTTCAAAACCTCCGGCTCCGGTGTAACCGGTGTTGGAAATAATTACCTCCTTACGACCGGCAAACTCACCCACCGCAAAATGATAATAAGGAATGGCAGAAAGATCGACCGAAGTTAGTTTTTGCAAGGTAGCCGTAGCTTTTGGTCCCTGAATTGCCAACTGTGCCATCCACTCGGAGGCATTGTCCATGTCGACACCTTCGGTGTTGTTGGCTTGAAGCCAGTTCCAGTCTTTTTCAACATTAGAAGCATTCACTACTAACAGGTATTTTTCGGGTTCATAGTGATAAACCAGTATGTCGTCGACGATTCCTCCTTTCCCGTTGGGAAGACAGGAATATTGTGCTTTTCCAACTTTCAGTTGAGCTACATCATTGGAAGTCATTCTTTGTAAAAAGGTAAAGGCATTTGGACCTTTCACCCAGATTTCGCCCATATGCGAAACATCAAAAACACCTACAGCATTGCGAACAGTAAGGT
Organism: uncultured Paludibacter sp.; assembly: GCA_964559265.1. Classification (GTDB taxonomy): domain Bacteria; phylum Bacteroidota; class Bacteroidia; order Bacteroidales; family Paludibacteraceae; genus Paludibacter. The sequence continues at coordinate 9,013 of CAZLHC010000017.1, forward strand.
GTTCGTCGATAATACCAGAGTATTCAATAGGCATATCGTAGCCGGCAAATTCGTGCATTTTAGCACCGAGAGCTTTATGGAAATTGATAAACGGAGTAAAATTCATAGTGATTTATTTTTTGAAGTTCACGAGATTTTTAGCAATAGTGATTATTATTTGAGTTGCCTTTTCCATCGACTGAACGGGAACATATTCGAAACGTCCGTGGAAATTATGTCCACCTGCCGAAATGTTAGGGCAGGGCAGCCCCATAAACGAAAGCCGGGCTCCATCGGTTCCTCCCCGTATTGGTTTTACAATAGGCGTTACTCCAACCTCTACCATTGCCTGATGGGCCAGGTCGACAATGTATTTCACCGGTTCTACTTTTTCGCGCATGTTGTAATACTGATCTTTTAGTTCCAGTGTCGCCGTTCCTTCGCCAAATTCAGCGTTGATTTTTTTCACCAGGTGATTCATTTCTTTTTTACGACGTTCGAAACGGTCGCTATCATGATCGCGGATTATGTAATGTAAGGTGGAAGTTTCCACGTCACCATTCATAGCGGTAAGATGATAAAAACCTTCGTAACCTTCGGTATGCTCGGGAGTTTCGTGGCGGGGCAACATCGAAACAAACTGATGTGCAATTCGCATTGAGTTGCGCATCACATGTTTCGCATAACCAGGATGTACATTCAGTCCCTTAATAGTTACCTTTGCCGATGCAGCGTTGAAGTTTTCATATTCCAGTTCACCAATTTCACTTCCGTCCATAGTGTAAGCCCATTCTGCTCCAAAAGCCTCCACGTCGAAATGATCGGCTCCCTGTCCAATTTCTTCATCAGGTGTAAATCCGATCCGTATTTTTCCGTGTTTTATTTCAGGATGCTGAATCAGGTATTCCATTGCGGTGACAATTTCGGCCAGACCGGCTTTGTCGTCGGCGCCCAGTAAGGTGGTGCCATCGGTTACAATAATATCCTGCCCCTTGTATTTCAGAATCTCGGGATATTGCGAAGTTTCGAGTACGATAACCTGTTCTTCGTTCAACAAGAGGTCGCTGCCATCATAATTGGAAACAATCCGGGGTTTAATATTCCTTCCGCTCATGTCGGGGCTGGTATCCATATGGGCTACAAAGCCTATTACCGGAACATCAGCATCGGTATTGGCTGGTAAGGTAGCCATTATATAACCGTTTGAATCGAGCGAAACTTCTTGTAAGCCTATCGATTTAAGTTCCTCTGCCAGGTATTGTGCAAACACAAGCTGCCCCGGCGTACTGGGTGTTAAATTAGTGTTGTAATCGGATGTGGTATGAAAACTCACATATTTTAAAAAACGGTCGACAATATTCATTTCTTATTGGTTTGAAAGTTTATTAGATTTAATTTCTTTATTAATGGACAAAGATAAGGGATTTTTGATATTTTTGCAACGATTATTATTACAAAGTCAATCATGCGAATAGCGATCTATCCGGGCTCTTTCAATCCGATTCACCGGGGGCATGTGCAATTAGCCCGCGAAGTACTTCACCGACAACTGGCCGATAAACTCTGGATGCTGGTTTCACCTCATAATCCGTTGAAAATGAATAGCGGGTTGTTGGACGAACAGCACCGCCTGGCCATGACCCGCCTGGCGGTGGCAGATGAACCGGGAATTATTGCGTCCGATTTTGAGTTCTCTATGCCGCGACCGTCGTATAGCATCGATACCTTACAGCGTTTACAAACCGCTAATCCTGAGGTTCAGTTTTTACTTCTTATCGGAAGCGATAATGCATTGGTTTTTGATCAATGGAAAGACTATCGGCAGATACTTGCTCAGGTTGAAGTGTTCGTTTATCCACGTCAGGGATATCCAATTGATGAAGCACTGATTAAGTATCCGGAAATGAAAGGATTAACCACACCGTTGTACAATATTTCGTCGACACAACTAAGAGAGATGATTAAAAACGGACAGTCGACAGCCGAATGGTTACCTCCTTTAGTAGAAAAGTATATAAGCGAAAATGGTTTCTATACATAAAGACTAAAGATACGGATTGTGTTGTTTTTCCTCTCCAATTGTTGTCGATGGTCCATGGCCGGGGTATACAACTGTAACGTCGGGCAAAATCAGTAATTTTTCGGTGATTCCAGTAATCAATTGACTGTGATTACCCCGTTCAAGGTCGGTTCGTCCAATTGATCCCCGAAATAAAACATCACCGGCAAACAGCACTTTATTCCTGGCATCGTGAAAAACCAGGTGTCCAGGACAATGACCTGGTACGTGGATGCAGGAAAATTCAGTTTTTCCGAAGCTGATTTTATCACCTTCACTAAGGTAGTGGCCTATCGGCATTGCATTTTCGGTAACCGGAAAGCCATAGATAGTGGCTCCGGCTACGACTTTATCAAGTAGAAATTCATCATCGTGGTGGGCGTGAGGTTTCAATCCGTAAGTTTCGTACAAAAAGCGATTTCCAAATTGATGATCGAAATGTAAGTGGGTGTTCAACACTAATTTTAAGGTAAGATCTTCCGATTCCAGGTAGTTTTTTAATGCTTCTTTTTCCTGAGGAAAATAACAGCCGGCATCAATTACCACCGCTTCACCGGTTTCGTCACTTACCACATAGGTGTTTTCTTGTATAGGATTGAACGTAAATGTTTTAATTTTCAGCATGTTCGTTTAAAAAGGGTTTTAAAATATCCTCATAGGTATAATACCCGTTTGGTTTGTTAATTAAGTTTTCGGCCACAAATACTACTCCGTTGCCAAATGCTTCACGTGAAATCGACTCGTGTATCAACCGTATGGTTTGGTACTTGAATCCAAAAATAACCTGGTGTTTGCCTACAATCCCACCGGCTCGTACCGAGTTTATTTTATTTTTTTTAAGACCCAGCGAATCAGCCATTTTAAGAGCAGTACCTGATACACCATGCTTTTGTTTGAAATGTTCTTCGACAATTTCAATATCTACAAAAGGAGCGATGCTCTTCAGGAATTTAGCAGCAAAGATAAGATAATTTACACCTAACGTAATGTTTGGTGACCAGAATACAACGGTTTTTTCGGCCAATTGTTTAAGTAAATGCAGTTGCTTGTCTTCGTAGTGCGAAACGGCAGAAATTATTTTTATAGCTCTTTTTGTTGCCTCGTGGCCGTAGTAATAAATGCCATCGTCCGACGAAAAATCGATAATACAATCTACCGGAAACTGATCCAGCAGATCGTTGATGTTGGTGGTAGTCATCGAAATCACTTTTCCAACCGAAGCGGGATTGTCAATTTCCAATACATCGCAAATCCGTCGGCCTTCTTGTTTATTCGATTTACGTATAGCCCAAAGCAGTTCAAAACCAGGATGCTGTAACAGTACGGTGGCCACGGCGCGTCCTGTTTTTCCAAAACCAATTAATCCAATTTTCATACGATTGTTTTTTTTAGAGTCAAGAGTCAAGAGTCAGGAGTCAAGAATCAGGACGTTGACGTATAGTTGTGTGAAGCTGAAAAATAATCATACGATTATCAGTAGTTTATACCATATTTAACCGAAGGTAGTAGTGGTGTATGCCGGAGAATTAAATCTATTCTCTTGCTTTATTTTTCTTGTCACAAGATTATTTATCGGTTCAAATATAAAATATTTTTTACAATTCAAGCCGTATTGTTTTATTTTTTCATGTTTTTTTAGTTAGATGTTGAATTAAATGTTCTATCTTTGAACAACAATATTTTTAACACAAAAGGTTATGAAGACAGAAGAAGACGATTTGTTAGTATATGATGAGGATGAGGCCGTTAAATATATCCTTAAAAACCTTCCGGAGGAATCGAAGTCGACAATCGACGAAACAATGGTAGAATACGTATTGGATGTTATTTACGAATTTTACGAAGAAAATGGTTTGATTCAGGAAGACACTACCGAGGAAGCCAGTATTGATGAAGAGGAAATGCTGAAGTACATTCAGAAATGTGCTAAAAAAGATAAAATGGAGCTTTCAGAGGAGCAAATTGTGTTAATTCTGGAAGGTGAGTTTAATTATGGTCAATCGCTGGGTATCTACGATTAAGAAGTAAGGAGCGGTATCGGCTATGAAGTTGTTGATTGGTAGTTTGCGGTTACTGTCGAAGTTGCCTTTGGGGGTGTTGTACCTTGTTTCGGATATGCTTTTTCCGTTGATTTACAGTGTGGCGCGCTACCGTAGGAAAGTAGTTCGTAAGAATTTGGTAGGTTCGTTTCCTGATAAATCGCTTTCGGAGATTCGGAAAATTGAGCGAAAATTCTATCGCTATTTTTGCGATATTATGATGGAAACGGTGCGGCAGCTTTCAATTACAGAGCCGGAAATGCGTCGCCGGATGGTGTTCACCAACGAGGAAGTGATGATGGAGCAACTCCGCAAGGGTAGGAGTGCCCTGTTGATGACAGGTCATTATTGCAACTGGGAATGGGGTCTTTCGATAAGTTATTACACACCAGAGGGGACGGCTGTTTATCCGGTATATCAACGGTTAAATAATCCGGATTTTAACCGGTACATGTTGCAAATCAGGGAGCATCTGGGAGGATATTGCGTCGAAAAGGAAGAGTTGGTTCGCCGTATGTACAGGATGCGCAACGAAGGTGTGATAGGGATTTTTGGTATGATATCGGATCAGAGTCCTATGAAAAAATTTATTCGATACCGGATGAATTTTCTTCATCAGGATACACCTGTTTTTCTGGGCACCGAACAGTTGGCCCGAAAATATAATTATCCGGTTTTTTACCTCGATATCGAACGGCGTAAGCGTGGATATTACGAATGTAAGGTGGTACCGGTATCGTTGGAACCATCAACCACTTCGGAACATGAAATTACCAACCGCTTTATGTCGATGCTTGAAACATCTATCCGCCGTCAACCCGAATTCTGGCTTTGGACGCACAACCGTTGGAAACATAGTAATTCAACTGCTACTCATTCATGAATACCTGCGCTGTTGTTATTTTGAATTGGAATGGGGTGAACTTTCTACGGAAATTTCTTCCCGGAGTACTCAATTATACCCGACTTCCGGGCGTAAAGGTGGTTGTGGCCGATAATGCTTCAACCGACGATTCGGTACCGGTTGTTCGTACTGAGTTTCCCGCGGTAGAGTTGATTTGTCTGGATCAGAATTATGGTTTTGCAGGAGGATACAACAAAGCGTTGGCGCAGGTCGATGCAGCTTACTATGTATTACTGAATTCGGATGTGGAAGTTACCGAAGGATGGCTGGAGCCACTGCTTAATTATCTCGAATCGCATCCGGAAGTAGCTGCCTTGCAGCCAAAAATCCGGGCTTACAATCAACCTGGTTATTTTGAACATGCCGGCGCTTCCGGTGGATTTATCGACTCTCTGGGATATCCTTTTTGCCGTGGACGTATTTTATCGGATATCGAAAAGGATGTGAATCAATACGATACAGTTGCCGATATTTTTTGGGCAACCGGGGCCTGTTTGGTTGTTCGTTCGGAGGTCTATTGGGCTTGCGGAGGATTGGATGTTGATTTTTTTGCTCATATGGAAGAGATCGATCTTTGTTGGCGTATGTTGAGCAGGGGTCATCAGATTAAGGTGTTTCCTGCTTCGGTGGTATATCATGTGGGAGGCGGGACTCTTTCGGCCGAAAGCCCACGTAAGACCTACCTGAATTTTCGTAACAACCTGCTGATGTTGTATAAAAATCTGCCATCCAACCGAATGAAAAAAGTGTTGTGGATACGATATTTTCTGGATATGCTGGCAGCTTTCCATTTAGCCGCTACCGGCAAGTTTTCGAATGCTTTAGCAGTAATACGGGCTCGCAAAGACTACCATCGAATGAAAAACTCATTTACTGCACGCCGAAACGAAAATTTACAATTCACAGTCAGAACCGATTTGCCCGGAATGTACTCCGGGAGTATTCTTTTTGCCTATTATTTTAAAAAAATAAAAAAGTATTCCTCCCTTCGATTAGAGTAATCAATCTATTCTGTCGATTTTTTCTTCTTTTTCTTTTTGTCGGCTGGTTGTTTTTCGTACATTTTCGAAGTCAGACTGTTTTCCATGCAATAATCTGAAATCACTTCGAGGAACAGGGAACCATATTTTTCGACTTTTGCTTTTCCAAAGCCATGAATAAGCATCAGTTCGTTTTTGGATTGTGGAAGATATTCGGTCATTTCCTGCAATGATTTGCTGCTGGCAATCAGATAGATTGGCGTTTCATTTTCCTCGCACAGCCGGTTTCTCAGTTCCACCAGCCTGAAGTAAAGGGTTCGGTTACTTATGTTTAAGTGCGTTCCTTTGTTTTGTTTCGAGTATGCCTGAATTCCAGAATCAGGTACGATATAACTTTGTTTGCTGTTGAAAAAATCATCTGACTGATAAGGATGTCTCATTTGGCGAAGCAAATGAAGCTTCAGGCAAATAATGTTGTGCAGGTTTTTTAAACTATCGTTGTATTCTTCGGCCAATTCCTTATTGTCGGTATTTGCCGGCGATTGTTTCAACTGGTCGATCAATGCCCGGAGTTGTTCTTTGAAAAAACGAGCAGCAGCTTCCAGCCGTTCTGTAAGAAAATCTTCATCAATTGCTGGAGCATTGAAAATTGCCTTCAATTGCATCATAAACCGACTTCCAACATCTTCAATGGATTTTAACCGGGTTTCTACTTCCTGAAGGTAAGGAATGACGGGGGCAGAGAAAGTCTTTTCAGGGGCTTCCATTTGCTTTACAAAGCGTGAAAACTGACCTAATGCCGACTGATAATCGAACATCTGTCCAATCGTGTACAGCCTGAATTCATTCACCGATCGCTCCAGTTCGTTTTCGAGCAGCCCGGGATCGGGTTTGTTTCGCTGGTGTTCAATAATGAGCCGATCGTTGGAAATAGTATCAGGATTAATAGAGCTAAGTAATACGATACCTTCCAGGGTACGACAGCGGCTTAGGGCAACATATACCTGTCCGGGGGCAAATGCTCTCCCGGCATCGATTACCGCGCGGTCGAACGTAAGTCCCTGGCTTTTATGGATGGTTATAGCCCAGGCAAGCCGGAGTGGATATTGAATAAATTTACCGTGAATATGGGTTTCAATCTGATTGGTTTTTGCATTCGTGGTGTAATGGATATTTTCCCATTCAACCGGAGTGATGTCGATAAGCTGATCATCTTCGGCACAATATACCTGAATGACTCCATCGGAGAATGCCTTTACTATACCAATTTTGCCATTGTAATAACGACGTGGTTGCTCCATGTCATTTCGAATCATCATCACCCGGGCACCCACTTTTAGTTGTAAATCCATATCCATTGGGTAGCTTTTTTCCGGGAAGTCTCCTTCAATTTTAGCCGCAAAAGTTTTAAGTGGTTCGTCAATCTGAACCATTTCCAGTGCGTTAATTCTATCTGCCTTCGTATTATGGGTGGTAAGCGTAATCCAATGTTCACCTGCCGGAGGCTGAAAGTCGGGTTGAAATCGTTCCTGAAGCAAAGCTATACTTTGACGCGACAGACAATCGTTGCGCACTTCATTGAGTAGGGTGACGAAGTTAAGTTCCGATTGTCGGAAAATAGTGTCGAGTTCGACATATACAGGTTCTTTTTCGATACAAGCCCTGCTATGAAAGAAGTAGGGAGATGTGTAAAATTCGGAGAGCAGTTGCCATTCATCATCGGATACTACCGGCGATAATTGAAACATGTCGCCAATGAAAATAACCTGAACACCTCCAAAAGGCTCCCGAAACCGGTAGCGTACATGACGCAGCATCGTATCGATGGCATCGAGCACATCGGCGCGCACCATACTTATTTCGTCGATTACCAACAGTTCCAGCTCCTGTAGTAGCTTACGTTTGTACGAACGCATTTTGACGGTATCGATCAATTGCTTGCGGCCCTGTGTAGTAGGTAAAAACGGATGAAAAGGAAGTTGAAAAAAAGAGTGAATAGTAGTACCACCCGCATTTATGGCAGCAACCCCGGTGGGCGCAACAACCGCCAGCTGCTTCAGCGTTTGTTCCTTCAGCTGATGTAAAAAAGTAGTCTTACCCGTACCAGCCTTGCCGGTAATGAATATATTCTTATTGGTGTGTAGTACGAAATCGCGGGCAAGTTCGTATACTTGTGTAGGAGTTGTGTTCATAGGGTTGATTAGTTAAGGTTAAGCATAAAAAAACAAAGTGATGTTCCGGTTGCAAATATCCAAAGAAGTTGTATTAAAATCGGCAAACGAATGCTAATTATTAATAAAACCCTGCAACGGGAACATCACTCAGGTGTGAATTCTGCCTGAACCTTATCCAAGCATACTCAATAAAATACCGGCAGCCACTGCCGAACCAATAACTCCGGCTACATTGGGAGCCATGGCGTGCATCAGCAGGTGGTTGTTTTTGTCGGCACGTAAACCGATTTCCTGCGAAACACGAGCCGAGTCGGGAACAGCCGATACACCGGCCGAACCAATCAGCGGATTAATTTTGTCGCCTTCTTTGAGGAATACATTCATCAGGCGGGCAAAAAGCAACCCGGCAGCAGTAGCAATCATAAACGACAACGCACCGAGGATGAAAATTTTCATTGAATCCATGGTTAGGAACCGGTCAGCCTGTGTCGATGCTCCAACCGTAACCCCCAACAAAATGGTGATTGTATTGATAAGCGCAAAACGGGCAGTTTCGGCGAGACGTTCGGTTACTCCCGATTCCTTCAGCAGGTTACCAAAGAACAGCATACCCAACAGGGGCATGGCACTTGGCGAAATAAAGGTGGTGAGCAACAAACCGATGATAGGGAACGCAATTTTCTCCGATTTCGATACCGCACGGGGAGGTTTCATCCGGATTAATTGTTCTTTCTTTGGAACCAGCAATTTCATGATAGGCGGTTGAATTAGCGGAACCAGCGCCATATACGAATATGCAGCCACAGCAATAGCACCAATCAATTCAGGAGCCAGCTTCGAAGCAAGGAAGATGGCAGTTGGACCATCGGCACCTCCGATAATACCTATAGCTCCGGCTTGTTGAGGCGTAAATCCAATTGCATATGCACCTATGAACGTAACAAAAATTCCCAACTGAGCAGCAGCGCCCAGTAGCATCAGTTTAGGATTGGATATGAGCGATGAAAAGTCGGTCATGGCGCCGATCCCTAAAAAGATAAGCGGTGGATACCAACCCTGAATTACACCACTGTACAGTATGTTCATCACTGAACCTTGTTCGTAAATTCCAATCTGATAACCCGGAGTGAACGGTACATTTCCAATAAGTATTCCGAAACCGATTGGAACCAAAAGCAGTGGCTCCCATTTTTTAACTATCCCCAATAAAATGAAAATAATACCTACGATGATCATTACCAGGTATTTGAATTCGAAATTGGCAAAACCAGTACCTGCCCAAAAACCAACCAAACTATCCCATACCGATTTTACTTCCTCCGTTCCCTGCGCCAGTAAACCAGGCATAAACAGTGTCAGCAAAATCAGTAAAATACTTAGTTTCTTTATGTTATCCTTCATATCTATTCGATTTCAAATAAAACTTCGTCCTGTAGTACAGCTTTTCCGGCGGGGGCATTCACCTTTACGATTTTACCATCGCGTTCGGCCAGGATATTATTTTCCATTTTCATCGACTCCATAATCATAAGTGTATCACCTTCCTTGAACGAATCCCCTTCGGCTACATTTACTTTCAGTACGTTGCCGGGAAGTGGCGATTTGATCGTTTTGGCACTTGGACGTTTGTTTTCAGAAACAGGCTTCAGATTTTCTTGTACCCGTTCGTTTCCGGCTTTGGTGTTTACTTCTTTTCGCACCATTACCACGGGGGTTTTGCTGGGTTGTGCTTCGCGGTGTACGGTAACGTCGTACGGAGTTCCGTTTACTTCCAGCTGAACCTGGTCGCCTTCTACTTTCCTCACTCTGACAGCGAACTCACTGCCGTGAATAGTGAATTTATATTTTTTCATTGTTCTTTTAACGATGTAAATTGGTTATGCCATAAATTTTTGAATTCCAGGGAGAATAACGACGCTCGATACGCTTGATGGTGATTACGTTGCTCTCTTCGTCGTGAACATCACTAAAGAAAAGAGTTAAGGCGGTAGCTATTGCTGCCACTTCAAGAGCAGGAATTTCGTCGTCGTTATCTTTAGAGGTAGACGTAATATTCTTTGAAAGATTTGATTTTGTTTTATTTCGTTTGAACTGATACCGGTTGATTTTACCAAAAGCATAAAATGCGAGTACCAGCAAGGTCAATGCTACAAAAACAACCAGGATTGCAAATCCCGATTCTACCAGAATATCAGAAAATTGATTGATACTAAGTAGATTCATAATTATAAAGGAATATTACTGTGTTTCTTCAACGGGTTTACTACTTTCTTGGTCTGCAATGCCTGGAATGCACGAATTACGCGGAAACGGGTGTTGCGGGGCTCAATTACATCGTCGATATAGCCATAAGCAGCAGCCTGGTAAGGATTAGCAAACTTATCGTTGTATTCGGCTACCTTTTCGGCCAGGAATTTCGATTTTTCTTCGGGATCGTTGATGCTGGCCAGGGTACGACCTTCGAGTACTTCGATGGCACCTGCTGCTCCCATTACTGCAATTTCGGCTGTTGGCCATGCGTAGTTAAAGTCGCCACGGAGTTGTTTGCAGCTCATTACGTCGTGAGCTCCACCATACGACTTGCGCAGTGTAACGGTTACTTTGGGCACTGTGGCTTCGCCATAGGCAAAGAGCAATTTTGCACCGTGCGCAATAATACCGGCATACTCCTGTCCTGATCCGGGAAGGAATCCGGGAACGTCAACCAGGGTAAGAATCGGAATGTTGAATGCATCGCAGAAACGAACAAAACGAGCAGCTTTGCGCGATGCATCACAGTCGAGTACTCCTGCAAGAAAATTGGGCTGGTTGGCTACGATTCCGGTCGATACTCCATTGAAACGGGCAAAGCCAACAATAATATTTCGGGCGTAATTGCGGTGAACTTCTACAAATTCCTCATCATCGACGATGGTATGAATTACTTTCTTCATATCATACGGATGGTTGGGATTGTCGGGAATCATCGAATTGAGCGTATCTTCCAGCCTGTCGATCGGGTCAGAACATTCTACCAGTGGAGCTTCTTCCAGGTTATTTTGTGGAAGGTACGAAAGAACTTTACGTAGCAACAGTACTCCCTCTTCTTCGTTTTCAACCTTGAAATGCGCAACGCCCGATTTTCCGGCATGTACATCGGCTCCTCCCAAATCTTCGGTCGAAATATCTTCACCTGTAACCGATTTTACTACTTTCGGTCCGGTAACAAACATGTACGAATTGTCTTCGGTCATCATAATAAAGTCGGTAAGCGCCGGCGAATAAACTGCACCTCCGGCACAAGGACCGAAAATAGCCGATAACTGAGGAATCACTCCGGATGCCAGAATATTACGTTCGAAAATTTCGGCATAACCGGCCAGCGAAGTAACCCCTTCCTGAATACGGGCTCCACCCGAGTCGTTAATACCAATCACCGGACAGCCATTCTTCATGGCCATATCCATCACTTTACAAATTTTTTGAGCCATCGTTTCCGACAATGATCCTCCAAATACGGTGAAATCCTGTGCAAAAACATATACGGTACGACCATCGATGGTTCCGTGGCCCGTTACCACTCCGTCGCCGAGGTATTTTTCTTTTTCAAGACCAAAGTTATTGCAACGGTGGGTCACAAACATATCCAGTTCTTCGAAACTTCCTTCGTCGAGCAGCATGTCGATGCGCTCACGGGCTGTAAATTTTCCTTTTGCATGCTGCGATGCAATACGCTTTTCACCTCCACCTAATTTCGCTTTCGCACGTAGGTCGATGAGGTTTTTTACCTTTTCTGTATTGTTCATATCTTTGAGTTGTTTTCTTATTTGTTGGGATCTTCACACAGCTCGGTCAAAACTCCGAAAGTTGCTTTGGGATGTAGGAAAGCAATGTTAAGTCCTTCGGCTCCTTTGCGGGGCGATTTATCGATTAATTGAACACCTTGTTCGGCCAGGAAATCGAGACTTGCCTGCAGGCCTTCGGCTGCAAATGCCAGGTGATGGATACCTTCGCCTTTCTTTTCGATAAATTTGCCTACCGGACCTTCGGGGTCGGTCGACTCCAGTAATTCGATTTTTGTTTGACCAACTTTGAAAAATGCGGTTTTAACTTTCTGTTCGGCTACTTCTTCAATAGCATAACATTTTAAACCTAAAACGTTTTCGTAGAAGGGAATAGCCTGCTCGATGCTCTTAACGGCAATCCCAAGATGTTCGATATGAGTTAACTTCATAACTGAATAAATTAAGGAAATTTTTCTTTATTGAATTTTCATGCAAAAGTACTCAAAATATATTGTACTTCAAAGGAAAAAGAATTTTATTTTATGATTATTTTATATGTGAAATGGATGTTAGCTTTCAATAAAAAAATCCTACTATCTAAACAATTTGAGTACTTTTGATGTATGATACGAGTACAAATTCTTTAATAAGTATCAGAAGTTCGCATGAGAGAAATTTTTGTTATCATTTTGTTGTTCACGTGTTCATTTTTGATGGCTGCCGGGCGCTTTACTGTGAGTGGTACCATCAGTGATGCCTCGACAGGTGAAACCTTACCCGGAGCATCGGTTACGGTGGAAGGGTCTTCCGGCCGGGGAGCTTCGGCCAATTTGTATGGGTATTATTCTCTATCGCTTCAACCGGGAAATTATACGCTTGTTGTGAGTTTTCTGGGCTACGAAAGTCGACGGGTAAGTATTGAACTAAACCAGAACAGGATGATGGATGCAAAGTTGCTTCCTGCATCGGAATTGTTGGAGGAGGTGGTGGTGTCGGCAGCCAAACGAAACGATAATATTGTGTCGGAAAAAGTGGGTGTTGAGCAGCTTCAAATACGGGAAATCAGAAATATCCCGGTGCTTTTCGGAGAACAGGACCTGCTAAAAACGCTAACCTTAACTCCGGGCGTAAAATCGATCGGGGAGGGTAACGGAGGGATTTATGTTCGGGGTGGAAGCAATGCCCAGAATTTGATTTTGCTCGACGAAGCACTGGTATATAACGCGAATCATTTACTTGGTTTTTTCTCCACATTTAACTCGGATGCCATTCGCGATTTAACACTCTATAAAGGTACTGCACCAGCGGAATACGGGGGTCGGTTGTCGTCGGTGATGGATGTGAAAATGAACGAAGGTAACAATCAGACCCATCACGTGAGTGGTGGTATCGGGCTTATATCATCGCGATTAATGCTCGAAGGGCCTGTGGTGAAGGATCGGGGTTCGTACCTGGTTTCGGGTCGGCGCACCTATGCCGATTTATTTCTCAAGTTATCGCCGGATCCTGCCATCAACAATAACCAGCTTTATTTTTACGATTTCAATGCGAAAATGAACTACCGGATCGACGATAGAAATCGTGTGTATCTTTCGGCGTACTATGGTAGGGATATTTTTGATTTTTCCGGACGATTCGGGATGAACTGGGGCAACAGCACGTTAACCGCCCGGTGGAACCATATTTGGAACGGGCGCACCTTTAGTAATACATCATTTATATACAGTGATTACGATTATAAAGTAGGAATCGATCTTAATCCTTTTGAGTTCAGTATTCTGTCGCAGATAAAAAATCTGAACCTGAAACATGATATTCAGTTTTTTATGAACGAAAAACTGAGCCTGAGCACAGGTTACAGCGGTATATTTCATACCGTTACACCCGGCCAGGTAGAGGCGCCTGCCGATTCGGAAATAAATCCGATTCGCCAGGAACAGCGTTACGGTCTCGAACAGGCAATTTACCTGAGTGCAAACTATAAACCTTCGCCGGCTTTTGTAGTGCATGCCGGGCTGCGGCTTAGTTCGTTGCTAATGCTCGGTCCGGGCGAATTTTACAGTTATCAGAAGGAGGTTATGACCGACACTCTTCGTTTCCAGGGAGGCGAAGTGGTGCAGTCGTATCTTATTCCTGAACCACGCCTCAATTTGTCGTATATTATCAACCAGCAGCAATCGGTTAAACTTTCCTATACCCGGAATTCACAACATTTACATGTGGTGTCCAATTCCACCGGCTCTTTACCCACCGATATCTGGCTTATTTCCGGTAAAAATGTTCAACCCGAAATAAGCGACCAGGTTTCGGCAGGTTATTTTCGTAATTTTGGCGACGATGTATACCAACTTTCGGCCGAGACTTATTATAAATGGATGCACAATCAGATTGATCTTCGCAACGGTGCCGATATCCGCGCCAATCAGCACATTGAGCGGGAGCTGCTTTTTGGCAGGGGAAGGGCATACGGATTGGAACTGATGTTGAAAAAGAAGTATGGTGCTTTGAATGGTTGGATTGGCTATACGCTATCGCGAACGGAGCTTAATATTCCGGGTATTAACGAAGGTAACTGGTATCCGGCCAGGCAGGATGCTACCCACGATGTATCGGTGGTGGCTATTTACGATGTGTCGAACCGGTGGAATTTTTCAGGCACCTGGGTGTATCGCACCGGTAATGCTATTACTTTTCCAAGTGGAAAATACGAAGTCGATGGGCAGGTGCAACTATATTATACCGAACGGAATGGCTATCGTATGCCCGCCTATCACCGGCTCGATCTGGGTGCAACCTATACATTCCCGAAAAGGGGATCGTACGAAAGCAGTCTGAATTTTTCGGTGTATAATGCCTATGCCCGGAAAAATGCCTTTTCGATCGATTTTGAGCAAGTTCCCGACGATCCATCGAAAACGCAGGCGGTGTTGACTTATTTATTTACGATAATGCCGTCGGTAACCTATAATTTTAAATTCTGATGAAGATAGTGAAATTAGTAAGCATTTTTGTGCTGTCGATTTTTTTTCAGGCTTGTACCGAAGTAGTTCATATTGATTTGAATTCGTCGGATCCGCAGATTGTTGTCGAAGCTCACCTGTCCGAAGCCGGAAAGGCCGAAGTGCGTTTGCATTGGTCGGTAAATGTTGAGGACGATAATGAATTTCCACCGGTAGAAGGTGCATCGGTAACCATCGAAGACGAGTTTGGAAATGGCACTCCCTTGCCGGAAGTTTCTCCCGGAGTTTACAGTATGACGATGTCCGATGCCCGTCAGAAAAATTCCTACCGATTACTGGTGAAGTGGAACGAAAAGATGATAACAGCCGAAGACAGGATGCCACGTTCGGTATTGATGGATTCGCTTACGGTGCGACGATTTGAATTTCCGATTGAAGGAATTGGAGGACCACTCGATACCCTTTTGTTGCTCGAGTCGGTGGTATGGTACAAAGATCCTGCAAATGAACAGAATCAGTACCGGATTTTAGAGTACCGCAACGACACCCTGGTGAGTATAGCCCTTACCGACGATCAGTTTAATAATGGCAAGTCCATTGGTTATTCCCTGTTTAATTTTCGCGATCCACTGCAACCGGGCGATAATCTGATGGTGGAATTCCAGTCGGTTTCGCGACCGGTATACGAGTATTTGTTTGGATTCAGCGGAGTAAATGGTGGTCCGTTGGCTTCATCGCCCTCCAATCCTACCACCAATCTGACAGGTACCCGTTTAGGCTATTTCAGTGCCCATACGGTTCATCGGTTGGGCATTACTGTTCCGGCTTTTACTCCTTAAGAAAGTTATTCCGGTGTTGAGGGGGGTTCGGGTTTATTTCCTCTCGGGCGACGTTTTTTGCGTTTTTTCTGCTGGATAATCTCAGCACCTGATTGATGAGTTTCAGTTCCTGGTTGTTGCGAAGCAGGAGTAGCAAGTACCGGACGTGCCATTTTACTTGCGGTTCCGTTATTTTCAATGGGTGTAGCTGGACTATTTTTACGAGCTTCCGGTTTCCGTCGTTTCATTGCACCTTTGCGGGAAGCGAATTTTTTATGTCCGTGGCGGTGGGCTTGCGGATTATATTCGGGTGATTCTCCAAGTCCTTCAGGGAGCGTTAATTTTTCGATGTCTTTTTCGAGAAATTCCTCAATTTTGTGGAATTTATATTGTTCTTCTTCAGCAACAAAGGTGATGGCCATACCCGATTCGCCGGCACGGGCGGTACGGCCGATACGGTGCACATAATCTTCTTCATCGTGCGGTACATCATAGTTTATAACCATGGTGATATCGTCGATATCGATTCCACGGGCCACAATATCGGTAGCCACCAGAATACTCACCCTGCTATTGCGGAACTCATGCATGATGTGGTCGCGTTGTGATTGGTCGAGGTCCGAATGCATTTCACCCACCGATAGCTTCATTTGGCGAAAGGTTTTAAACAATTCTTTAACTTTCAGTTTTGAACCTGAAAAGATAATCACCTTGTTGACTTCTTTGCCGGCAAATAAATGGCGGATAATCCCCTGTTTTTGAGATTCGTTACAGATATAAGCCATCTGACGGATTGTTTCGGGTGGACGCGAAACGGCAATTTTTACTTCTACGGGATCTTTCAGGATGGTTTTGGCTAAAGTACGGATTTTCGGAGGCATAGTGGCCGAAAACATGATGGTCTGACGATCGGCAGGCAGGCGTTTTACAACGGTCATAATGTCGTCGAAAAAACCCATATCCAGCATTCGGTCGGCTTCATCTAAAATAAAGTATTTTACCTGCGAAAAATCGATATCGTATAAATTGATATGCGAGAGGAGTCGTCCGGGAGTAGCAATCACTACATCGGCTCCTTTTTGAAGCCCTTTGCGTTGGACATCCCAGGCAGCTGCATCGTTGCCTCCGTACACAGCCACCGACGAAAAAGGAGTAAAGTACGAAAAACCCTCCATCTGTTGGTCGATTTGCTGAGCCAATTCGCGGGTAGGGGCCATTATGATGGCATTAATTTTATCGTTGGCATGCGTTTCCGATTGCAGGTTGTGCAGTAAAGGAAGAATAAATGCAGCCGTTTTACCTGTACCTGTTTGAGCACAGGCAATTACATCTTTCTTATCTAAAATTACGGGAATGGTTTGTTCCTGAACCGGGGTGGCTTCGGTAAAGTTCATCGCGTCGAGTCCGGCAAGCACCGGTTCACATAAAGGCAGTTCGTCAAATCTCATGGGAGGAGGATATAAATTTCGTAGCTGGTAAGGGTGATAAAGTGAAAACCAGCGCTGCAAAGATACATTAATTTGCTGAATTGACAATGAAGCACTTGCCAGGCTGTGAGGAATCTTTATATTTGCAGGCGGGAATTTTTGCAGCAAACCCGGTAGAGATTACATTTGCCTGGTGGTGCACGTAACTTTATATTCACTTAACACGATACAGGGTATGACGAAGTCGACAAAAAAAGTAGCTTATTGGCCGGTTTTGGTTAGCGGGGCTGCAATTACTGCGTTGGTAATAACCGGTTTTACTCAGGTGCCTGAACAGCTTCCCCGTAGCCCGCGCGCCAATTATCTTCAATATTGTGCCAGTTGTCACGGCGAGAATCACGACCGCTTTGCCGCCCGGGCCTGGGTGTATGGAAATTCGCTCAACGAGGTTTCGGCTACTTTAAAGTATGGTCGACCGGCCATCGGGATGCCCGAATTTGGTCAGGCAATGTCCGATACTGAAATCCGCGAGTTAGCTGAGTATACTATCCGCGAAGTGGCCCAGGTTCCCGACGTGATTCCTTCGTCGTTTAATGTTCAGGATACGGTTCATTCCATGGATTTAAAGTTTATTCTGGAAGAAGTGGCAGGTGGAATGAATATACCCTGGGGAATGGATTTTCTGCCCGATGGCTCGATGTTGGTGGCCGATAAAGCGGGTAAATTATACCTGGTAAAAAATGGCAAACAAACTGAAATTAGCGGAGTTCCGAAGGTGGTGGTGCGTGGTCAGGGTGGTTTGATGGAAGTAGCCGTACATCCCCGTTATAAGAAAAACAAGTTTATTTACCTTTCGTTTGCAGATGGACCGGCACCCGATAAAATTAATACAACTATTGTTAGGGCAATGCTTGATAAGGGAAAGTTGACCAATATTGAAACCATTTTTCATGCTACTCCCGATTCCAATAGTGGGGTGCACTTTGGTTGCCGGATGTTTTTCGACAAGAATGGTTATTTGTTTTTTGGTATCGGTGAAAGAGGAACCATGCAAAATGCCCAGAATCTTACCAATCATAGTGGTAAAATGCACCGGATTTACGACGATGGACGCATACCGGCCGATAATCCTTTTGTAAATACAGCCGGAGCTATGCCCAGCATCTGGAGTTATGGTCACCGGAATCCACAGGGCCTGTACTACGATCGTTCGACCGGAGTAATTTGGGAAAACGAGCATGGACCTAAAGGAGGTGATGAGTTGAACATAATAAAAAAAGGATTAAACTACGGCTGGCCGGTGGTTAGTTTCGGGATCAACTACAACGGAACTATAATCACAAACGATACCGCTCAGTTGGGTATGGAGCCACCTTTTCATACCTGGACTCCTTCGATTGCCCCCAGCAGTCTGACCCGGGTTACCAGCGATAAGTACCCCACCTGGAAAGGCGATTTTATGAGCGGTTCGTTGAGTTTTGAATACCTGGAACGTACACTGATGAAGAATAACCGGGTTGTAGGTCGTGAACGGCTGATGCCAAAAATCGGACGAATCCGTAATGTGATGCAGGGGCCTGATGGCTTTATTTATATTTCAGTTGAAAGGGTAGGAAAGGTGTATAAACTGGTTCCCGTGAAGTGAAACGAAGAACCTGTACATCTGGAATGATGTTGAAATCCGGAGGTTTGAATCTTTTAAAGAAGGTAAGCCCATTCAATCTTCAGGTTGAAAACGGTTGCTTCAGGCGCCTGACCCTGGCTGTGTGGTTAGCCATCGGATTGTTTGTCGACTTGCCGCTTTATTCGCAACAGCTGGAGCAGGTGGTACGTGATACGGTACAACTGGATGAAGTACAGGTGACAGCTGCACGCTATCCACAAACTCTCCGGTCGATTGCAGCTCCTGTTCAGTTGGTTGGTTTTAGTCAGCTCGAGCGTAGTACTTCCGGCGATTTGTCGGCAGCATTGTCGTCGGTACCGGGAGTGCAGCTTCAGTCGGGTACTTCACAAACACTGAAATTAACCCTGCGGGGAATAGGATCGCGCAGTCAGTACAGTACCAATCGCACTCGAGTGTATCTCAACGACATACCCCTTACAGGAGGCGATGGAACATCGGTGTTCGACGACCTCGAATTGTCGTTTATTGATCGGGCTGAAATTACCAGTGGTTCATATTCGGCCTGGTATGGAGGAGGAATGGGGGGAGCAGTCAGGTTTGTGACCCGTAAAAAACTCCCTTTTTCGGTCGAGGCAGGTGTTACAGCAGGAAGTTATGGGTTTCTGAAGTTTTCGGGAATGGCATTCAAGGAGCTTCAGTCGGGTCAGCTTGCAGCAGGGGTAGCCCGGGTGAGTGGGGATGGGTATCGCGAAAATAGTTCCTTTTCTCGAAATTCGGGCTTAATTACGGGTGAACATCGCTTACCAGCCATAGGTACACTAAGCTACCTCCTGATGTTGAGCGATGTAAAAGCCTTTACTCCCAGTTCCGTCGACGAAGCCACTTATTTGCAAACACCATCGGCAGCTGCTCCCAATTGGCTTGCCACCCGGGGATATAAAGAATATAACCGACTGCTGGCCGGACTTAAACTGGAAACCGCTCTATCATCGGAATGGACCAATACACTTTTGGTTTCCACCAATTCCTACGATCAATACGAATTGCGGCCTTTCAATATACTCGACGATCAATCGGTAACCATTTCGGTTCAGGAATCGTTGCGAAACACTACTTCAACCCTCACTACTGCCTTTGGGGTGGAGGGATTTTTGGAACGCTACAACTGGCAGATTAAGGCAAACAATACCAAAGCCCTGCTGAACGACGCACAGGAATTGCGCCAACATGCCAACTCGTTTGCCAGTGTCGAATATCATCCTGCCGATCGACTGCGCATTTCGGTCGCTGCAAATCTGAATGTTACCGCTTACCAACTCCTTCAGTCTGCAACAGCTTCAAAATCGGAAATGATATCACTGAAAGTATCTCCCATGACCGGTATTGTATATCATTTTTCCGATCAATTATCGCTGTATGGTTCGGCAGGCCACGGTTTTTCAAATCCTACCGTTGAAGAAAGTCTTAGCTCGGATGGTTCGATGAATACGCTGCTTCGCCCCGAGCAGGGCTGGACGATAGATTTGGGTTTTAAAAGCAGGATTTTTTCATCCCGATTATCCCTGCAAGCTTCAATTTATGCCATTTTCTTGTCAGATCTGTTGGTGACTAAACGTCCGGCCGAAGATGTTTTTTATGGCGATAATGCCGGAAGTGCACTGCTTAAAGGCATCGAAACGAAGCTTCACTATCGTCCTTCCGGCTGGTTGACTTATTCTTTATCAGCATCTGTTTCCGGTAACCGGTTTCAAACCTTTACCGACGATGGAGTCGATTATGCAGGGAAGCAATTGCCGGGAATACCTCGTGTGCAGGTATTTTCCGAACTGGTAGCCGATTTGCCTGACGACCTGCAGATAAATCTGATTTATCGTCATTCGGGGAGTCAGTTTTTAAATGATGCAAACACCCTTGAACTGGAGGGATGGCAAACCCTGGATCTTGGCCTCCGGTATCAGCATCTTTTTAAAAATAATTTTCGATCAACTGCCCGGATTGCATTTTCAAATTTATTCGATGAGCACTATGCATCCATGATACTTATTAATGCTCCTTCGTTTGCCGGGCGTGCTCCACGGTACTATTATCCGGCTCTTCCCCGGAATGTAAACCTAAAATTGCAGTTTCAGTGGTAAACCTAATTTAATTATACGCCCTCCCCATTACAATTAATAATTAACAATTAATAATTAACAATTAACAATTAGATAAGCTTTTTCCGGTTGACTTATTTAATCAATTTGTCACCTTTTGACAACTGCTTCGTAATCTGCAAGTTATTTCTTTGTGCTGTAAATTTTACGTAATGAAGTACATTGCAGTTTACTTAGTTATTCAACTTACAATCAATTTGTTTCCCATGTATGCATCCGGAAAAAAATCAGTTACTAAGTACCCATCTTCAGGCGGATGGAAAAGTCGGTATTCGCGAGCGACAATTGAGCGAAATCAAGGAGAAACTATTACAACCATTTTATGAAAAGAGTGTTTCGCAATTAATTTGTGGCGATTTTAATATCGAGAAAATTGACGTCGATACGTATCAGGGAATGTTGGATTTGCTGGAGGCAAAAGATGGTGACTTTAGCAGTGGACTGAGGTATACCTACGATGAACCTGGAAATACATTATTGCGTAAACCGGGAGGACGTAAAAAATTAATCGATTATTTTCTGCTCCGAAACGATGAGTTAGTTCACCGTATCGAACGCAAAATAAGGGCTTTTCAGCGAATGGTAGGTGATGAGTTGCACCATCTTTCCGATCATCATGCCCTGGAAGCCGAAATTCACCTATAGTTTAAAACCGAATAATTTATAAT
The DNA here is from genome assembly GCA_964559265.1 of uncultured Paludibacter sp. Taxonomy (GTDB): domain Bacteria; phylum Bacteroidota; class Bacteroidia; order Bacteroidales; family Paludibacteraceae; genus Paludibacter. The sequence continues at coordinate 30,562 of CAZLHC010000017.1, forward strand.
TTCAGAAAAAAATCAATCCCCGTATATGACTTATTTGGTTGTAAAATATTAACCAAATAAGTCATATAAGGGGGTTGAAGTAGTAGTGTTTATGCAGTTAAACCACAAAACCGTAGTATTGGCTGATAAAAGCTTCTGGTAACTTTAAATGAAAATATATTTCAGTATAAACAATACCGCCAGAATATACATTCCGATGCTCAGTTTTTTGAAATTACCAGCCAGGAGGTTGATAAATACAAAGCTCAACACACCCAGTGTGATACCTTCGGCAATACTATACGAAAGTGGCATAGCGATAATGGTGATAAAGGCAGGAATGGATTCGGAGAAGTCGTTATAATCGAGTTCACGAATCGGTGATAACATATACAAACCTACTAATATCAAGGCTGGAGCGGTAGCTGCACCCGGAATAGCCAGGAACACCGGCGATAAAAACAGTGCTACACCAAATGCAATGGCAGTTACCAGAGCGGTAAGTCCGGTTCGACCACCTTCCGAAACTCCCGCAGCACTTTCCACATAGGTTGTTACAGTGCTGGTTCCCAATATGGCTCCGGCAGTAGTACCAATAGCATCGGCCATAAATGCCTTTTTAGCGTTTGGAATTTTTCCGTTTTTATCCAGCATTTTAGCTTTTGTCGAAACGCCTACCAGTGTACCCAATGTGTCGAAAATATCAACAAAAAGGAAGGTAAATACCACGATCATCATATCGAAGGTGAAAATTTCTTTCCATTCGAACTGAAAGAAGATAGGAGCTATTGAAGGAGGTGTGCTGATGAATCCTTTCATTTGAGTGATTCCCAGAGGGATGCCGATGATGGTTGTTACCAAAATTCCGATCAACAGGTCGCCTTTCACCTTCTTCACTACCAGTACGGCAGTGATTAAAAGTCCAATGAGTCCTAATAGTGCATTTCCCGAAGTAATTTCGCCTAAACCAACGAGGGTTGCGTCGTTGTTAACCACAATCCCGGCGTTCTGAAGTCCTATAAATGCAATAAATAATCCGATACCCGCACTGATGGCTGTACGTATCGACGCTGGAATTGCATCAACAATAGCCTCACGTACATTGAATATAGTAAGGAAAATAAAAATAATTCCCTCGATAAGTACAGCTGTTAGCGCAAACTGCCAGCTATGTCCCATACCCAATACTACCGAAAAAGCGAAAAACGCATTCAGACCCATACCAGGTGCCAGTGCAAAAGGTAATTTTGCCCAAAGTGCCATTACCAGAGTACCAACAATAGCAGCAATAGCGGTTGAGGTAAACAACGCATTCTGATCCATTCCGGCAGCCGAAAGTATCGACGGATTAACGGCCAGAATATAGGCCATGGTGAGGAAGGTGGTAATACCAGCGATCACCTCGGTACGAACATTGGTACCGTTTTCTTTTAATTTAAAGAATTTTTCGAGCATGATAACAATGGATTAGAGATTGCACTTAACAGCCAGGGTAGGACAGGCTTTGAAACCGGCAACACCCGCAAAGTTATAACCCAGTTCCACTTCACCACCCACCGAAAGGGTTTTGTTGATATTGTACCACAATTGGGGTTCGCTCAGGAAAACATATTCACTTCCCAGAAAAACATTTTTTTCTCTCCAAAAATCGGCAAAGCCGGTAAACGACACTTTTCCTTTCAGCATATTCATATACCAAACGGCTGTTAACTGGAAGTTATTGGGATCAATATTTCCCTGGATATTTTTATACATAGCCGACAGCGAAAGACCTTTCGAGAAGTCTTTGCTGTTCATGCTATAGGTTGCTCCAAGTAAATAAGCATTGTTAATTTGAAAATTCACTCCTGATTCGGCATGTAATCCTCCATTGTACTCGATATGAGCTGATATTGGGCCGTCCCAGAATTTCAGTTCGCGGGCAATTTCGAAATAGGCTTCCATCGGACCATCGGCATTGTAATTCATATCCACAAAAAAGAACGTACTTCCCTTAGCATCGGGCTTGAATCGCTCAATAGTAGAGGTAAAATAATTCCGGTTAGCACCCAAATCGTAATGCAATTGAAGATTTGTTTGAGCGTAAGTCAAGGTGCTTACAGCTACAGCCATCAAAACTAAGAATTTTCTCATACACTGATTATTTATTAAAATTAAACATTAAAGAATTTTCTATCTGCGGTTGCGCCAGGGTTTATCTCCACCTGAGCGTTCGGATGAACGGCTCGAAGAAGGCCGGCGGCTACTTTCACGATCGTTGTAGGCTGGTTTTTTGCGGTCGGAGCTGCGTTCACGGCCCCGGTATCCACCCGAAGAAGTACTTTTTTCCTGATAACCGGCACTTTCGCGGGCAGCGGCAAGGGTAATTTCTTTCTGCTGTGCAAATGCATCTACTACTTTATCGAGCTGATCGGCAAAAACATCAAAGAAGGTGAACTTATTGGTAACTTCTATCTCGCCAATACTGATGGTTTTATCGCCTACCACATCGTTGATGATACCCAGCAAGCGCTTGGGGTTAATACCTTCACGCACGCCAAGGTTTACTTTTAGTCGTACTTTCTGGCCTCTGCGGAAGCGTTTATCGCCCGATTCTTCACGACCCTGACGGCCTTCTCTGTCCTCACGATCCTGACGTGAACCTCTTTCTTTTTCGTGGTAGTTGAGGTCTTCAGAGTCTTTATAATAATCGAGAAAACGATTAAATTCAAGGGAAACAAAGCGTTTCAGCAGTTCAGTTTTGTCGAGGTATTCCAACTGCTTCATGATTTGAGTCATGTAAGGCGCAATCTGATCTTCGCTAACTTCAACCTTTTCCATTTTGTCGATCATGTGGAAAAGCTGTTTCTTGCAAACTTCCAGACCATTAGGGATCTGTTGTTGCTCAAACTTCTTTCCAAGCATGCGCTCAATATCTTTGATCTTGAATTTTTCTTTCGAATGGATGATGGAAACCGATACTCCTTTTTTGTTGGCACGGCCGGTTCGTCCGCTTCGGTGTGTGTAAATCTCCACATCGTCGGGAAGATTATAGTTAATAACGTGCGTAAGATCGCTCACATCCAATCCACGGGCAGCAACGTCGGTTGCTACCAATAATTGTAAATTACGGATGCGGAATTTCTGCATTACCGTATCACGCTGAGCCTGCGAGAGGTCGCCATGAAGTGCATCGGCATTGTAGCCATCGCGCATCAGGTGGTCGGCCACTTCCTTGGTTTCCTGACGGGTACGGCAAAAAACAATGCCGTAGATATCCGGGTTCAAATCAACAATACGTTTAAGTACCAGGTAACGTTGCTTGGCCTGAGATACATAAAAAATGTGCGAAACATTATCGGAGCCCGAATTACGGTTTCCAACGGTAATTTCGGTGTATTCCTTCATGTATTTTTTAGCAATACGAGCTATTTCGGCAGGCATAGTGGCCGAAAAAAGCGTAGTACGACGGGTGGCAGGAGTTGTTGATAGGATGGTTTCGATATCCTCTTTAAATCCCATGTTGAGCATTTCGTCGGCTTCGTCGAGTACCAGGTAACGGATATTCTCTAATTTAATTTTTCCACGGTCGATAAGGTCGATCAACCTACCGGGAGTAGCAACAATAATCTGTGGGGTAGAGTCGAGTTGTTTCAACTGTGTGCGAATATCTTCACCACCATATACAGGAACCACACGGGTTTTCAGAAATTTCGAAAAGTTTTTCAAATCGTTGGAGATCTGGATACACAATTCGCGGGTAGGAGAGAGAACAAGTGCTTGTACTTGTTTTAGGTTAGGATCAATCATGTTCAGGATGGGTAATCCAAAGGCAGCAGTTTTGCCGGTTCCGGTTTGCGCCAGAGCTACCAGGTCGGCATCATTTTCGAGCATAAAAGGGATTACCTTTTCCTGCACAGGCATAGGGGACTCGAATCCGAGCTCCTCGATTGCTGAAAGAATCTCTTCTTTCAGATTCAGTTCTTTAAAAGTCATGTAAGTTGAATTGGATTTAGTACACGTTCTGGGCAATCCTCCGGCGATTTTTACTTTCGTTACTTAAACGTGTACCCCCTCAGAAGCCATACTGCATAAGTTATAGCAGTGATTATCGGAATTTTACCCTTCCCGCGCTTGATTTTAATTTTCGGGTGCAAAGGTAAAGAAAATATTTGGATTCACAATTTTTTCGTTTCCATGGTTTTTTTGTACTTTTGCACTCGATTGTAATAATTCACCTGAAATTATATAACTACTTACAAATAAAATATTTACGTATGAAACCAATGACAAAAAGTCCCCTGCAAATTGCCAGGGCTTCGTATCAGCCGAAGTTGCCGGCATCCCTGAAGGGTAATGTGGTGCTTAAAAATGGTGCTGCCACCGAATCTGTAGCCGATCAGGCCGAAATTGCAGCTTTGTTTCCCAATACTTATGGAATGCCGGTTATTACGATTGAATCGGGTGCTAAAACAGAATACCCGGTTAAAAACGTGGGAGTTATTCTGTCGGGAGGTCAGGCTCCGGGCGGACACAATGTAATTTGTGGTATTTTCGACGGATTGAAAGCCTTAAATCCAGCTAATAAATTATATGGTTTTCTGGGTGGCCCGAGCGGTTTGGTCGACCATAAATACATGGAACTTACCAAAGAAATTGTAGATGAATATCGCAATACCGGTGGGTTTGATATTATTGGTTCGGGTCGTACCAAACTCGAAGACGAAGCACAGTATGAAAAAGGTGCTGAGATTTGCGAAAAATTGAATATTCATGCCATTGTAATTATCGGGGGCGACGATTCGAACACCAACGCTTGCGTTTTGGCTGAATATTATGCACAGAAAGGTAGAAATATTCAGGTTGTCGGTTGTCCGAAAACGATCGATGGTGACCTGAAGAACGATTGGATTGAAACTTCGTTTGGTTTCGATACTGCTTGTAAAGTGTATTCTGAGTTGATCGGGAATATTCAGCGGGATGCTAACTCTGCTAAAAAATACTGGCACTTTATTCGTCTGATGGGTCGTTCGGCATCGCATATCACGCTTGAATGCGGATTGCAAAGTCAGCCCAACATCACTATTATTTCGGAAGAAGTAGAAGCTAAAAACATGACGCTTTCGGATGTGGTGGATGAAATAGTAAGTGTGATTGTGCACCGTGCCGATCATGGTTTAAATTTCGGAACAATTCTGATTCCGGAAGGATTGATCGAATTTATTCCTGCCATGAAAAAGTTGATTGCTGAACTGAACGATTTGCTGGCTCACAACGACGATTTTAACGCCCTTGATACCGACGAAGAAAAACGTCAATATGTAAAAGGGTTGTTGACTCCAGAAAGCGCTCAGGTATACCGCGATCTTCCCAAGGGAATTGCACGTCAGCTGACACTCGATCGCGATCCTCATGGTAATGTACAGGTTTCGCTTATCGAAACCGAGAAGTTATTAATCGAGATGGTAGCTAAACGATTGGCTACAAAGAAAGCCTCGGGCGAGTACAAAGGTAAATTTGCAAGTATTAATCACTTCTTCGGATACGAAGGCCGTTGTGCTATTCCATCGAATTTTGATGCCGATTATACTTATTCGCTAGGCTATACAGCTGCAGTATTGATTTCGGAAAATAAAACCGGATATATGGCTTCGGTTCGTAATCTGACTGCTCCTGCATCGGAATGGATTGCTGGTGGAGTACCTATCACAATGATGATGAACATGGAACGCCGTCATGGAAAGATGAAACCGGTAATACAAAAGGCGCTCGTTCGTTTGGATGGTGAGCCGTTCAGGTTTTTTGCTTCCAATCGCGAAGCCTGGGCCGACGCAAGTTTAAGTTATGTATATCCGGGTCCTATTCAGTATTATGGTCCGAGTGAGGTTTGCGACTTGCCTACCCGTACGCTGATGCTGGAAAAAGGTGAATAATATTTTGCTTCGCTGAGTGGCGTTACGCTTCGCTTCGCTGGTGTTTTTCCTGCGAAGTGAAGCGTATCGTTTCACTCAGCGAAGTGTTTTCTCTACGAATCGCAACGCATTTTTTAAAACTAATGACCATGTCAGAAATTTCATTGCACCAGCAAGCACATGTAGCCATGCTGCATGAATTGTACGAAGCGATTACCACACGTTCAAAAGCCGCCGAAACCATTCGCAGTTACGATGGTATGATTCAAATGGTTACACCTTCGGATATTGTAGTTTTTGTACACGAATTGGTTCAGCGAACTTCCGATATGGAGGCAATGCGGATGGGAATTAATAAGTTGCTGAATGTGACTTACAAAGCACTATCGGCATATCCCTATCATGCCCCCGACGATACTACGTACTTCAATCTCTGTATACGGAATAATTCTGTCATGGTGAAAATTATGGAGAGCATCCGACCTGTGTTGATGCAATTCAATAAGGATCCGGAAAATAAAGATGTACGAAACGAACTGGCTTCATTATGGCGACAATTGAAGCCTTTCATGCAGTATTATGTTATTAAAGAGAATGTACTTTTTCCAATGGTTGAAAATCAATTGGAGGAATTTAAATGTATTTCGGTAATGTGGTCGTTCCACGATCAGATTCGCCGGGATTTAGATACCCTGATTTCTTGCCTGGAATCGGAATTGCCAGTGGAAGTAAAACAGGTAAACCGCTGGGCAGGAGATTTATTCTTCAACCTTTATGCCGTGAAATTCAGAGAAGAACGAATCCTTTTTCCGGTGTTGGAACAAAAAATCGAGCCTGAAATGATTGAAAATCTTTGGAACGAGAGTGTGGAACTTGGATTTCCCTATTATAATCCTGAAAAAAAGGAAATATCACCGGTCCGGGTTCAACTTACCGACGAATTACACGATTTGAAAACCGGACTACTTACCATTGAGCAGTTAGTGCTGATTTTTAAACACTTACCGGTCGATCTAACTTATGTAGACGAAAACAACAAAGTACGTTTTTTTTCTACTCCGCCGCATCGGATTTTCCCCCGTACGGTAGCAATTATTGGTCGCGATGTTAACAACTGCCACCCTCATGAAAGTGTACACGTGGTTGAAAAAATTGTAGAGTCGTTCAGGAATGGTAGTAGAGATAATGCTGATTTCTGGATCAATATGCGGGGTAAAAAGATTTTAATTCAATACTTTGCTGTTCGCGACGATGACGGAAATTATCGTGGGGTACTCGAAGCATCGCAGGAAATTTCAGCTATTCAGGCACTTCAGGGAGAAAAAAGAATTTTGGATTGGGAGTAACCAATCGCTTATACTAGTAAAAGAACGCTGCGCTTCATACTTTAACCAAGTTGAAGCGCAGCGTTCTTTTTATTGTAGAAGCCACAACGTGCTAAATTTAAGCAATGAAGTATAAATCACGCAGCACAAACTCCGTGAAGCGATACCACCAGCTTATTTTAATATCCCCACTTCAACCATACCGATCCCCAGGTGAAGCCGGCACCAAAAGCAGTTAGGATAATATTCTGACCTCTCTTAAAATCCTTCTCACGTTCCCATATACAAATGGGAATAGTGGCAGCTGAAGTATTACCATATTTTTCAATATTGATAATTACGCGGCTGTAATCAACTCCTGTACGGGCAACTACGGCATCGATAATGCGTAAATTAGCCTGATGTGGAATAAGCCAGCTGATATCTTCCGATTTGAGGCCGTTTTTGTCCATGATATCGCCCGATGCATTGGCCATATTGGTTACAGCATGTTTGAATACGTACTGACCCTCCTGATATACCGAATGTTCGCGTTTGTCGATGGTTTCATGACTGGCAGGGTTGGCCGATCCACCTGCTTTAAGCATCAGGTGTCTGCCTCCCGATCCGTCGGTAAAAAGCAGCGAATCCATCACACCAATCTCTTCTTCCGTTGGTTCAACAAGTACCACTCCGGCACCATCGCCAAAGAGGGGAGCAGTAGTCCGGTCCTCATAATTGGTAATTGCCGACATTTTTTCGGCCCCAAAAACAAGGATTTTTTTATACCTGCCCGATTCGATAAAGCTGGCAGCATTGGTCAATGCCACAATAAATCCCGAACAAGCTGCCTGAATGTCGAATCCGAGCGCACCTTTAATCCCGAGCTTGTCGGCAACAACGGCTGCCAACGAAGGAAATATAAAGTCGGGCGTAGTTGTAGCTACTAATATCAGGTCGATCTCTTCGGGCTTTGTAGCTACTTTGGAGAATAAATCCTCAGCAGCTTTAACAGCCATGTACGAAGTGCCTGCGCCCGGTTCTTTCAGTATCCGACGTTCTTTGATCCCTACCCGGGAGGTGATCCACTCATCACTGGTGTCCATCATCGTACTAAGCTCCTGATTGTTCAGGACATACTCAGGTACGTAGCCTCCGACACCGGTGATAACTGCATGAATTTTCGACATATTAAACCGTAGCTAATTTTTCAATAGCTAATTTGCCTCTGTAGTAACCGCATTCTCCACAAACTGTATGGTAGATATGAGCTGCACCGCAGTTGGGGCAAATCGACAGGGTTGGAGCTTCAGCTTTGTAATGCGTTCTTCTTTTTGCGGTTCTGGTGTTCGAATGTTTTCTCTTTGGATGTGCCATTTTTATTACACTTTTTAATTGTTATCAAAATTTATATTTTGCAAACTTTCCCATCGCGGGTCTACCTGCGTATCATCTGCTATTGTATCATCTGCTTCTTCGTCGTAATCGAACAAACCACTATCGTCGGTATCGTCTTTCTGACGGGTGATGTGGCGTTTCAACTTGGACACCATTGTCTTGTTACATTCTCCCGTAGCATGCACATGCTTAATGGGGATGTTTAACACAATGAACTCGTACAGAAACCAGGCGACATTAATGGCTCCCTCTGCTTCGGGTACAACCACAATCTCGTTCTCTTCCGACCAGCTGGGTCCAAACTTAACCTGCAACACATCTTCGTGATGAATCGGTTGGTCCATATCGTCTAAACATCGGTCACATGGAATCTGTATAATTCCATCGACAACAAAATTTAGTTCGTACACTGCAATTTTTTTTCTGACAGCAACTTTTGCTTTCAACAATCCCTTTTTTACTTCGGGACTATCGATTTTTGCAAAATACTCGTCATTCAACTCAAATTCGTAGTTGCGAACTTCGTCGTTGATATCTTTTAAAACAATATTGTAGTGTCCAAATTTCGACATAGTCTTTTTGTTTTGTAAAAAACCGTGCAAAAGTACGAATAATTTAGTGAAAAAAAAAACGCCTGACAAAAATATAGCAACTCAACTCTTAAATTGATTTAAGAATAATCCGGAAAGTGGTGCCAATATTTAATTCGGAACTTTTCACGAAAATTTTTCCTTCGTGATATTCTTCAATAATTCGTTTAGCGAGCGATAAGCCCAGGCCCCAACCTCTGCTTTTGGTTGTGAAGCCCGGATTGAAAATGGTTTTAAATTTCTTTCGTTCAATTCCTTTCCCGGTATCTTTTACGTCGATAATACATTCTTTTTCCGTTTTCGAGATGGTAAGGTAAATTTTTCCGCTACCATCCATCGCATCGATGGCGTTTTTGCATAAGTTTTCGATTACCCATTCGAAAAGTGGAACATTTAACTTGATGAAAATGTGATTCTTATCGGGGAAATGACATTGAATTTTAACTTTATCGGAAGTTCTGTTGGAGATGTAGTTTACGGCAGTAATTATAGTCTCATTTAAACTTACCAGGTGAAGATCGGGAACCGAACCAATTTTTGAAAACCGCTCGGCTATAATTCGTAAGCGGTTTACATCTTTCGACATCTCGAAAATCATTTTATCTTCAGGATGTCGCATCTGCAATAAATCGACCCATGCCAGTAGCGACGATATAGGTGTTCCCAATTGATGGGCTGTTTCTTTCGACAGTCCTACCCATACCCGGTTTTGTTCTGCTTTTTTACTGCTCGAAAATGCAAAATAGGCAATGAGCATAAAAATAAAAATGATACCTAATTGAATGTAAGGGAAATAATACAATTGCTTCAAAAGCGACGATTCGTCGTAGTATAAATACTGTATCGTGTCGCCCAGTTTAACTTCGATGGCCGGATTTTTATAACGAAGCCTTGAGATTTCAGAACGGTAAAAGTCGTCGATATTGCTATCCGGTTCTTTTATGTTTTTCGACGAAAGTACATTGCCCTTCTGATCGGCTAAAATAACCGGGATGGTTTTATTCCCTTCGATAATGGAAATGATAAATTCAAGGTCGGTGTTTTCATCGGCTAAAATCGACTGTCGGGTAGCTTCGGCCCAGATTTCGATTTTTTTATGTTCTTCCAGTGCCAACGACCGGGCGAGTTTGTTGCTGAAAAAGGTGGAAGCAATTACAATAGCTGCGCCTGTACAAATCAGAATTATTTTTACGGGCTGAGGCAGACCGGTCGTGTTTTTATAGGTAATTCGCATAGATGGTGTTGCTTCTAATTCGGCCCAAAGATATAAAAAAATGATGTATCTTTGCAAAAAAATAATCAACCTCTATATTTCATAGGTATGCACAAGTCTGGTTTCGTAAATATTGTCGGCAATCCGAACGTTGGTAAATCAACGTTGATGAATGCCCTGGTGGGAGAGCGAATTTCAATTATTACTCAGAAAGCTCAAACCACTCGTCACCGGATCATGGGAATTGTGAATGGCGACGATTTTCAGATTGTTTATTCCGATACGCCGGGAGTACTTAAACCCAACTATCGTCTGCAGGAGTCGATGCGAAAATTTTCGAATTCGGCGCTTACCGATGCCGATGTATTACTGTATGTAACCGATGTATACGATTCGAACGATAAAAATGCAGATTTTATCGAAAAAGTAAGCTTAAATCAGGCTGCTTTAGTATTGGTTATTAATAAGATCGATTTGATAGATCAGCCAAAGCTCGAAGCGCTGGTTGATAAATGGAAAGAGCTTCTTCCCCGTGCCGAAATTTTTCCGGTATCGGCCCAGGAGAAATTTAATATTGAACCTTTATTTAAGCGGATCAAAGAGTTGTTGCCCGACTCTCCTCCGTTTTTCGAAAAAGATCAGTTAACCGATAAACCAGCCCGGTTTTTTGTGAACGAAATAATACGCGAAAAGATTTTATTGAATTACGATAAGGAAATTCCATATGCTGTAGAAGTTGAGGTAGAGCAATTTAAGGAAGAAGAAAAATTGATTCGCATCAATGCCGTTATTTATGCCGAACGCGATTCGCAGAAAGGGATAATTATCGGACACGGAGGGAAATCGCTTAAAAAAGTGGGTACTGAGGCTCGTAAAGACCTGGAGGCCTTTTTTGAAAAGAAGGTTTTCCTGGAGTTGTTTGTGAAAGTCGAAAAAGATTGGCGCAATAAAGATACTAAGCTTCGAAATTTTGGCTATCAGCTTGATTAAAAGCAATAACTTCTTTTATTGCTTTTCGGATACAATCGGTTTCAAAACCTCTTCCTGCCAGAAAGCGGAACAGTTTTCCGTCGCGTTCAAAATCGTCGGAATATTTCAAATTTCTTAGTTTTACCCTGGCCAGCTCAACCGCCTGTTCAAGGTAGGATTCTTCTTCGATCTGTTCGAGTGCTTCCTGAAGTTCGTCGGCTGGTATTCCTTTGCGTTGTAGTTCCATCCGTATACGCACTTTCCCCCATTTGTTGTAGCGGAATTTATCTCTGGCATATGCCAGGGCGTAGCGCTGCTGGTTCAGGTAATTTTCCTGTTCCAGGTATCCGATAATGGACTCCTGATCGTCGGGCCCAATTTCCCACTTTTGTAGTTTTTCACGCACTTCCGAACGACAGTGCTCGGATTGTGAACAATAGGCAGCTGCCCGGTGCAATGCTTCATCTTTGGTCATTGTAGCTGGTTTTTTTTGAATTCAAAATTACACATTTACCTGGTTTATAATGAATATAACTACCTGTTAAATTTCATATAAATGTTAAATAATGCTGTTCATTTGTCAAAAATTGCGTAGAAGTGTTTGATTTATGTAATTTTATCCGTTTTTAATTCGATTGCTAATCACCAATTAGTAAAATGAACTGATAAATACTCCAACGCTGTGTTTATCCCGGTTTGAACGGTGAGTTTCAATCGACCTGAAAAAAATACAAACCCGGGTATGGATAAATTGAAATTCGTTATTATAGTAATTATTCTCTTGCATTTTTCAGGATATTTATTTCCGGTTTCGCTGGAGATGAGGGCGGTTGATAGTGTGCCGGTAAAGCAGGAACTACAATTGGAATTCAACGGACAATTGGCCGGCTGGGGAGCAGTGCTCATGAATAAGCCGGTTGCAAGAGCTACCGGAGGCCGTTTTGTACCCACCCTGTTGGGGAAGTATGCAACAAGCAACGAAAGCGGCTGGGATTCGGAAGCTTCATTGAATATTAATGGAAGTGCCTTTTGGAGCCCCGATTCGGTTCCGGCCTATAGTGGGCAATTTAAGCCTTACCGCATATGGTTACGGTATTACACGCCCCATTTTGAAGTTAGGGCAGGATTACAAAAAATAAATTTCGGAGCAGCCAAATTACTTCGACCGCTGATGTGGTTCGATGGGATGGACGTTCGCGATCCGTTGCAACTTACCGATGGTGTTTACGGACTGTTGAGCCGGTATTATTTCGATTCAAATGCTACGCTATGGGCCTGGGTTCTAACCGGAAATAATCGGCCCAAAGGATACGAGTGGGCTGGTACCGCCGGGTGGAAGCCGGAAGTGGGCGGTCGGCTACACTATCCTCTGGGCCCGGGCGAAGCAGGAGTAAGTTATCATCACCGGAAAGTAGATACTGCAGAATCCCTGTTTCCAACTCAATTTCCGTCAGGATTGATACTTGCCGAGAATCGTATCGGTTTTGATGGAAAATGGGATTTGGGGGTAGGGCTCTGGGTAGAAGGCAGCCTGACAGCACTCGAGAAGGATACACGGAATGTTTTACCGTCGCGAACCGATTTGCTAAACCTGGGGATGGACTATACCTTTCCGGTAGGCAATGGCCTGGGGGTAACGGTGGAGTATTTTCGGTATCATGCTGGCGACCGTTTTATAGCAGGTGGAAACAAGGCAACAGTGCTGGCATCGATGTTAAGTTATCCGCTAAGTCTTATTGATAATGTGTCGATGATGGTGTTTTGTGTACCCTCAGCCGACCGCACATATTGGATGAATTACCTTACCTGGAGCAGGACCTACGATAAATTATCACTTTATTTGATTGGTTTTGTCACACCTTCCAACTATTCATTACCGGTTATTTCGACGGGGGATCGTAAGGTGTTTGCAGGTAAGGGATTTCAGTTAATGCTAAGTTATAATTTTTAAATCATACTATAATGAAATCAATCGTAGAGGTACAAAAGCTGATTAAGAAATTTCCGGTTGGGAACGGATTTTTCACAGCTTTAAATGATGTTAGTCTTTCGTTTACCGAAGGTGAATTCGCAGGATTGGTTGGGCCGAGTGGTTCCGGGAAAACCACTTTGCTCAACATTATCGGTTCGCTCGATATTCCTACGGCAGGCGAGGTGGTGGTGATGGGGAGTTCAGTTGGAAAACTAACGGCATCACAGTCGGCCTTACTCCGCAAGCAGCAATTGGGTTTTATTTTCCAGAGCTATAACTTATTGCCGGTATACACAGTGTACGAAAATGTGGAATTTCCGTTACTATTGCTCAACTTATCGGCGTCGGAGCGTAAAAAGCGGATTATGGAAACCCTCGAATGGGTAGGCCTTACCGATAAAGTGAATTCACGTCCGGCCGAATTATCGGGAGGCGAGTGCCAGCGTGTGGCTATTGCCCGGGCCATGGTAAAACGTCCGGCACTGGTACTTGCCGATGAGCCAACTGCCAATCTCGATTCGGTTAATTCGCACAATATTCTGAAAACGATGCTGAAACTCAACGAGGAGTTGAAAACCAGTTTCATATTTGCCACTCACGATGAGAAAGTTATTTCTTATCTAAAACGAATCATTCGTTTGCAGGATGGTAAAGTAGTTGCCGATGAAGTAATAACTCCTTAATTAAACACCACCATGTTACTTTTTAAAACAGCTTTTCAAAGTCTGATTGGTAACGGGTTAAAAACCTGGCTGACAGTTTTTGTGCTTTCGATGGCTATTGTCATGATCATTATCATGCAGGGAATACTTCATGGATGGAGCGAACAGGCAATCGACGATGCTCAGCGCTGGGAGTTGGCCGACGGGCAATATTGGTGCTCGGGCTATGATCCCTGGGATCCTTTTTCGCTTGATTCGGGTACTGCCGTTGTACCGGAAGTACTACTGCCTCAGGTAGAGCAGCGTGTGCTCGAGCCGGTTTTAATTGTTCAGGCCACAGTATATCCCGAAGGTCGGATGCAGGGGGTGATGTTACGCGGTATTCGTCCCGACCAGCACTTGCTGGAACTCCCTACTACAGTGCTAAAGGGGGATTCGGCAGGGCCGGTTCCGGTTGTAGTGGGTGCTTACATGGCACGTCAGCTAAAAGTGAAACTAAACGACGAAATGATTTTACGCTGGCGTGATAAAAACGGTGCATTTGAAGCAATCGATATTCGTATTGCTGGCGTTTTCAAAACGGCAGTACCCTCGATTGATAACGGAGTACTATGGATTTCGCTTGACCGCTTGCAACGAATGACCCTGCGACAGGATGAGGCCAACTATATAGTAAAAGCAAAGGATGCTGAATGGGTTGATGCTGCTGGATGGGAGTTTAAATCGATCGATAAACTAATGGAATCGACTCTTTTGCTGGTGAAAACCAAGTCGGTAGGCACCAGTGTTTTTTATGTTATCTTCTTGTTGCTGGCTATGCTGGCTATTTTTGATACTCAAACGCTTGCCATTTTCCGTAGGCAACGCGAAATTGGTACCATGGTAGCACTCGGGATGACCCGAAGTCAGGTGGTACTGCATTTTACCATCGAAGGCACTTTGTATGCATTACTTGCCGTAGTAGTTGGGGCGGTTTGGGGCACTCCACTAATTTGGTACCTTACCCGGGTGGGCATTTCATTTCCGGTTGAGGCTGCCGATTTTGGTGTGCCGATGGCCGATGTGATGTATGCAGTGATAACTCCCGGACTGGTAGTGGGTACAGTACTGTTTATCTTTGTGGTAACTGCAATTGTTAGTTATTTGCCTGCCCGCAAGATAGCCAAAATGAATCCAACGGAAGCCATTCGGGGAAAAGTAATGTAGAACTACTTAAAAATCAGTGAATATGATACGATTTTTGTTTAAAGGATTACTTCGCGATAAAAGCAGGAGTTTACTGCCTGTTATCGTGGTTACGGTAGGTGTGATGATGACGGTTTTTCTGCAGGCTTATCTCGAAGGAATTCTTACCGATAGTATTGAAGAATCGGCTCGTCTTACTTCCGGGCATGTGAAAATCACAACCCGGGCCTATCACGACAACAGTTCTCAACTACCCAATGAGTTTGCGGTTACCGAAACGGCTAACCTTATGGAACAATTGCGGCACGATTTCGAGGATATGCAATGGACCGAAAGAATACTGTTTGGAGGATTACTCGATGCTCCCGATAGCACTGGTCTGACACGGGTACAGGGAAACGTAGCGGGAGCCGGAATTAAGTTGCTGGGTACGGAAGATGAACTGGAAAGAATGGATTTGCGGTCGAAACTGATGATGGGCCGTTTTCCTGAAATGGCTGGTGAGGTACTTATCTCCAACGAATTGTATAAAAAGATGAACCTTAACCTGGGTGATGTGGTAACCTTGATCAGCTCATCGATGTATGGTGATATGGCAATGTACAATTTTACTATTTGCGGCACCTTGCATTTTGGTATAGCTGCGTTGGACAAAGGGATGTTGTATGCTGATATTGAGGATGTTCGTGCTGCGCTATATATGGAAGATGCTGCAGGTGAAATTCTGGGTTTTTTTCCGGAAACCTATGATGAAAAGCGTGCACTACACTTGCAGGAACATTTTGCTCAGGAAGCTGATGAGCATGGCGAAAGCGAATTTGATCTGGTACTTACTCCGATGAGCAAAGCTGCAGGAATGGATTTTTTAATTGTTTATTCCAATTATGCAGGCTTTATAATCATTTTTATTTTTGTATTTGCCATGTCGATTGTGCTTTGGAATGCAGGTTTACTGGGAGGATTGCGCAGATATGGCGAATTTGGGCTGAGACTGGCCATTGGTGAAACCAAGTGGGAGGCATACCGTTCGTTAGTGGGCGAAGCAGTGCTCATCGGTTTGATAGGTTCGGTTACAGGTACTGCTATCGGGCTGGTGTTTGCTTATTTGATGCAAGAGTACGGACTCGATGCAGGGGATATGATAAAGGATTCGACACTCATGCTGCCTACCGTTTTCAGGGCACAAATTACCCCGGTAACCTATGTTATTGGATTTATTCCGGGGGTGTTGTCGACTGTGATTGGTGCTATGTTGGCAGGAATCGGGATTTATAAACGTCAGACGGCTCAATTATTCAAAGAGCTAACCTGATGGTTATACACCTGATTTTTGGCGCAGTGTGTAATTTAATTGTTTTTATTTTTTAAAGCTTACAAAATATTTCGTTATGTATTTAAAATCAGTTTTAATTTTACTTTGCTGTTCTGTTCTACTATCGGCACAGGATTTTCCTGATGGAAAATCGATCCTCGAAAAAGTGGATCAGAATATGACCGCCCGTACGCGTATTTCAGTTTCCCGTATGGAAATTGCCATGGCACGGGGAAGTCGCACCATCGAGGCTAAATCGTGGACCGAAGGCGATAAAAATGCGTTTGCCGAATACCTGGCACCGGCCCGCGAAAAAGGAACTAAAATGCTTAAAACCGATAAGCAGTTGTGGATTTATTCGCCTACCACCGATCGTGTCATTCAGATTTCGGGTCATATGCTTCGCCAGTCGGTAATGGGGAGCGACCTCTCGTACGAAGATATGATGAATGACGCCCCCTTGCTGGAGCAGTATTCGGCAGGCGTGGGTGCTGTCGAAACTATCGATAATCGGTCCTGTTGGGTGGTTACCCTTACAGCATTAAAACCCGATGTGAGTTATTATCAGCAAAAAATGTGGATTGATAGGGAACGGTTTGTTCCGTTGAAAATCGAAATGTATGCACGTGGAGGTAAACTGCTGAAGAAAATTGAATTATCGGATGTGAAACGTGTTCAGGGACGTTGGTTTCCGATGACAATGCTTTACAAAGATATGCTGAAAAAAGGAGGAGGCACCCGTATGTCATTTATCGAACTCCAACTGGATGCTCCTTTACCAACCGGTATTTTTACCAAATCATCGTTGCGATAAAAATTTTCCCTCACAAAGGGCTCTTATCGTATGTTCGTTTTATCAAAAAAAAGGCAACTCCCTGTTCGGCGCTGCCTTATTTTTTTTTTGTTGATAAATACTAGGAGAATGCCAGAATTAATATCTGTGCCATAATCACTCTCAGGAACATAGTGAGCGGATATACCGTAGAGTAAGCTACTGCCGGAGCATCGTTTCCCGCTGTTTGGTTGGCATAGGCCAAAGCCGGAGGGTCGGTGGTGCTTCCCGCTAATAAGCCCATCAGTGTAAAATAGTTAAGCTTTAGAGCTTTGCGACCTATAAATCCTACAATAAGCAGCGGAACCATGGTGATTATTACACCACTGGCCACCCAAAGTAAACCATCGCCATTAACAACAGTATTTACAAAATTGCCACCTGCAGATATTCCCACACTGGCGAGGAACAGGGTGATGCCAATCTCGCGTAACAAGAGGTTGGCACTTTGTGTTGTATAGGTAATAAGTCGCAGTTTAAAACCAAAACGCCCGAGCAATATGGCTACTACCAAAGGTCCTCCGGCCAGACCTAATTTAACCGGCATTGGCATTCCGGGCACAAAAAACGGGATACTTCCTATCACTATACCCAGGAAAATACCTACATACAAGGTAATAAGATGTGGTTCATTGAGTCGTTTCAACGTGTTGCCCAACACTTCTTCAATTCGTTGTATCGATTCCGGGGAGCCTACCACTACTACACGGTCGCCCACCTGGAGCACCAAATCGTCTTTGGCCAACAAATCAAATCCCGAGCGAATGATTCGGGTGCAATTTACATTCAATGCACGCAGTTTTAACGAACCCAGCGTTTTGCCATTTATTACATCACGGGTTATAACAATGCGGCGCGAAATCATCATTTCTTCCGATTCTTTCCAGTCGTGTTCAGTCACCTCTCCCAATAATTCCTTTACTGCATCAGCATCAGCATCATTAACTGCGACTAAAATTATATCATCGTTGTGCAATATAGTAGTACTTTTTGGAATCGAATATTTATTGTTGGTGTATAAACGCGAAATAACAAACTGACGTCCGATTAACCGACGGATTTGAGCAATTGTCTTTCCATGAATGGCTTTCGAACTGATCCGGAGCGTTATCAGCTGAGTCCCTTCCTGTTGCGATTCCATTCTCCGGAGTTGCAATTCTTCCTGGTCGGCTTTTATCTTAAAAAAAATACGAATAAGGATTAGCGATACAATTATTCCGGTTACCCCTAAAGGATAGGCAACTGCATATCCTAACGCTATTTGTGGAATTTCGGCTATTTGTCCGGCGTCGTACAACTGACGTAGTGCTTCCTGAGCAGCACCAAGTCCGGGAGTATTCGTTACTGCTCCCGATAAGATGCCAACAAACATGGGCATGGGTATGCGGCCCGAAAAGGCGTAATACAAAGCAATGGTTACTCCCACTCCCAGCAATACTACCAGCCCGGCCAGTAAATTCATCTGCATCCCACCTTTCTTAAAGGATGAAAAAAAGGCCGGACCTACCTGTAAACCAATTGAATATATAAATAAAATTAGTCCAAACTCGCGTAAAAAATGCATCAGTTCCGGATTGGCTTCAAATCCAAAATGACCTGCAAAAATACCTACGAACAATACAAAAGTAACACCTAACGAAACCCCGAAAAACTTAATTTTGCCCAACATCACACCCACAGCAATCACAAAAGAGTACAAAATTATGGTATGTGCGATACCTTCTCCAAAGATTAACGTATTCAACCAATCTAATTCCATATTTTAAATATTTGATAATCTGAATATTAAGATGTAAAGGATCGACTATTAACAGAAGTTGCAAAGGTACAACGAATTATTTTTAAAACAAAAGTTAAGATGCATGACTGCTGTAATTTTTTGAAACCACAAAAAAAGACTATTTTTGCCGTCTGTATCAATAGTTCATTTCTACATGGAAAGTAAAAAAAAAGTTCTCTTTATCGACCGCGATGGAACCATCCTTGTTGAACCTTCGGTGACTTATCAGGTCGACACCCTCGATCAATTGGAGTTTCTTCCCGGAGTGCTTCGTAATTTATATTTTATTCGTACAAAAACCAATTTCGAATGGGCAATGGTTACCAACCAGGATGGACTTGGTACGCCGGTTTATCCTCAGGAGAATTTTGATGCAGTACAGGGGAAAATGCTGCAGATACTTAAAACAGAAGGAGTTGTGTTTGATGAAATATTTATCGATACCTCTTTCCCCGAGGCCGGACTTTCTACCCGTAAGCCGGGAACCGGTTTGCTTACCCAATATTTCTCAGAAAGTTACGATCTGAGTGGATCGTATGTAATTGGCGACCGGCTGACGGATGTCGAATTAGCTAAAAATTTGGGATGCAATGCGATTTTTATAAATTCGGATGTTGATGTACTAAAAAATAGCCGGTTGGAAGAGTTTTGTGCTCTTCAAACCACCTCGTGGGATGCCATTGCAGCATTTCTTTTTGCAGGCGAACGAACTGCTACGGTTCAGCGAACTACAAAGGAAACCGACATCTATGTACACATTAATTTGGATGGAAGTGGAGTGGCTCACATCGATACCGGTCTGAAATTTTTTGATCATATGTTGGAGCAAATCGGTCGTCATGCCGGATGTGATCTTACTATTCGAGTGAAAGGCGATCTGGAAGTCGATGAGCATCATACCATTGAAGATACAGCATTAGCGTTGGGTGCAGCCCTTAAACAGGCAATAGGCGACAAGCGGGGAATCGAACGGTATGGGTATTGCCTGCCGATGGACGATTCTTTATGTTCTGCGGTGCTCGATTTTGGTGGCCGTCCGTGGTTGGTTTACGAGGCAACCTTTAGACGCGAATATGTAGGCGATTTGCCCACCGAAATGATTTTACATTTCTTTAAATCGCTTAGTGATGCAGCGTTGATGAATCTGAATATCTCGGCGAAAGGCGATAACGAACACCACAAAATTGAAGGAATGTTTAAAGCGCTTGCCAAAGCACTTAAAATGGCTGTGAAACGGGATGTGTATCAGTTTGAACTTCCCTCCACGAAAGGGGTACTTTAACCGGTGAGTATGAAATTGTATTCGAATATATTCAGGCCGGGAATGTTTCGTCGGAATGCGCTTAACAGAATGATTGTTCTTACGTTGATAATTGCTTCTTCGTTAAGCCGGCTTGTTGCCCAACCCCCCGACGACAAGCCGCGGTTGGTGGTGGGTATAATGGTCGACGGTATGCAGCAGCAACACCTCCGGCAGTTATGGACTCGTTTTAATCCCGATGGATTTAAACGCCTGGTAGTTTCAGGGGCTCAGTTTAGAGAGATGACATCCAATACTACTTCCTTTGGAAATGCTGCCGATATCACCTCTCTGTTTACAGGTACTGTTCCTCATTATCATGGTATTGCCGGCGATAGGTCAATGAATTCGACCTCCCTGGAGCTAAATTCTGTTTTTTTTGATAAATCGCAATCAGGAATACAATCGCACCTTCAACTTTCGGCTCGTGCAATGGAAGCTTCTTCCTGGGTCGATGAGTTGATGATGGCCGGACGAAGTCGTTCCAAATCATTTGTAGTTGCCATTCATCCGGAAGATGCTATTGCCATGGGTGGACATGCGGCAACCGGGGTTGTTTGGCTCGATGAGGTACATTTGCGTTGGGGCAGCACCGACTATTACGCAGGAGGAATGCCCTGGCAGGCAGCGCAAATGAATTCGTCGGGGGCAGTAATGGAAATGGCGAATCGAAACTGGCAGGCACTTTTCTTTCCAAGAACGTATCTTGCAGCAATTGCCGATCCTGCAATCAGGGATTTTAGTTACAAACCAGCCGACCGTAAGCAGGGATCAGGTTCGGCTTCCATACTCAAGACCACTCCCATGGCTAATATGCTGGTTGCAGAGCTGGCAAAAAAGTTAATTAATGAACAGGAAATGGGTAAAGATAGCCATACCGATGCCTTATTGCTTCAGTTTACGGTTCGAACTCCCGGGGCCGGGACCTCACTTCTCAATTCGATTGAAAAAGAAGATATGTATCTTCGGCTCGATAATGCGTTGCAAGAACTGGTTCTTGATATTCAACAGCGGGTGGGAGCCCAAAACGTAGTGTTTTTAGTGTATGGTTCACAAAGCGATACACATACTCCTGCTGAATTGAAAAAGTTTAATTTTCATGCTGGTTATTACAATTCGTTTCGTTCGATGGCGCTCTTAAATTCGTACCTGATGGCCTTGTATGGTCAGGAGAAATGGGTGAACGCATACTACGGCCGGAATATTTACCTTAATCGCCGTTTAATTGAGGAAAAAGGTCATGATTTTAAAAAGTTCCAGCAGCTTGTAGCCGATTTTGTAGCCGAATTTGAAGGAGTTCAAAACGCCTGGCCACTTTATCAGTTACTTCAGTTACCTGTCAATCCTGATACCGAAATGGCCCGGCTACGAAATTCAATTCATCGTAAAACAGCGGGTGATGTAGTGATTTTATTAAAACCAGGATGGTTGGAAACTGATGATCAGAATCGCCCGGTAGGAGAATCGGGTTCGCTTAATACTCACTTCCCGGTTTATTTGTCGGGATGGAAAATAGCCCCTCAATTAATTCGAACTGCGCACAAACTAACCGATCTGGCACCTACCATGACCGGGTTGTTGCAATTGCCTGCTCCGAATGCATCCATAGGAAACGAAATCGACATTCAACTGAAAGAATAATGAACTATAATTTTGATGAAATAATCGACCGTGCTCATACCGATGCGGTGAAGGTAGAACGTTGCAAGGCTTTGTTTGGAACCGATAAGGTGTTGCCTTTATGGGTGGCCGATATGGATTTTCGAACACCCGATTTTATTCTTGATACTATTCGACAGCGCCTGGATCACCCCATTTTGGGATATTCTGTTCCTCCCGCGGGCTTCAACGATAGCTTTGTGAAATGGGTAAACGATCATCATCAATGGCCTGTTACTGCTGCTCAGGTCGGATTTGTGCCGGGTATAGTACCCGCATTATCTTTTGCAGTTCAGTGTTTTACTCAACCCGGCGATGAGGTTATCGTGCAACCTCCGGTTTATTACCCGTTTTTTAATGTAATTCGGAATAATAACCGGGTTGTTGTTACCAATCCATTACTGGAGGTGGATGGTAAATTTGCAATGGATTTCGACGATTTTGAATCCAAAATTACCGAAAAAACAAAATTGTTCATACTTTGCAATCCACATAATCCCGGCGGAAAGGTATGGTCGGTTGAAACGCTACAGCGGATAGATGAGATTTGTAGCCGCCACAATATTCTGGTGGTTTCCGATGAAGTACATGCCGATATGGTTCACCGCACTTATACGCATGTGCCTTATGCAACAGTTTCGGATTCTGCAGCTCAGGGTTCGGTGACGTTTATGGCACCCACAAAGGTGTTCAACATGCCAGGCATTGTGTCGTCGTCGTATATTATCCAGAATTCAAAACTTCGAACTCAGTTTGCGCATTTTCTGGAAGCGGCCGAAATGAACACCGGGAATTTATTTGCTTACCTTACTACCGTAGCTTGCTATGAAAAAGGAGAAAGCTGGCGGATAGCTATGCTCGATTATGTCTATGCAAATATCCGATATGTGGTTGATTATCTGGCAGAAAATATTCCTTCAATTAAACCGATGGAACCGGAAGCCTCCTTCTTATTGTGGCTCGATTGCCGTGAATTGGGCATGGATACCGATAGTTTGCATCAGTTTTTTGCTCAAAAAGCAGGGCTAGGACTTAATAAAGGTACCGTTTTCGGTGAGGGAGGAGAGTACCACCTGCGACTAAATGTAGCATGTCCGCGGGCAATTCTGGAGCAGGCGATGAAGCAACTTACTGAAGCAATGTCGACTTTATAAGCACTTGCCATGAAAGTGAAAATTGAAGCTTCCTGGGAAAGAGTGTTGCAGTCCGAATTCGATAAGCCCTATTTTAAGGAATTAACCGACTTTGTACGCAGCGAGTATGCTTCAAAGACGATTTTTCCGCCTGCCAACCTGATTTTTAACGCCTTTGAGAAATGTCCGTTCGACAAGGTAAAAGTGGTAGTAATCGGTCAGGATCCTTACCACGGAACCGGTCAGGCACATGGACTTTGTTTTTCGGTACAACCGGGAGTAGCTGTTCCGCCTTCGTTGGTTAATATCTATAAGGAGTTGGAGCGTGATCTGGGATTAGCTCCATCGAAAAGTGGTGACCTGACGGCCTGGGCGGATCAGGGAGTGCTCTTGTTGAACGCTACGCTTACGGTGGAAGCTCATAAGGCAGGTTCGCACCAGAACAGGGGTTGGGAGCAATTTACCGATGCTGTTATCCGACAGCTGGCTGATGAGCGGGAGAATCTTGTTTTCATGTTATGGGGTTCGTATGCGCAACGAAAAGGTGCTTTTATCAACGGCGACCAACATTTGGTACTTAAATCGGTACATCCGTCACCTTTATCGGCTTATCGGGGCTTTATCGGTTGTGGTCATTTTTCATCGGCAAATTCATATCTCGTACAACACGGGAATATCCCCATTAATTGGAATTTATAGTAACAATTTAAATACGACTAACGTGGCATTACAAGAAACATTCGAAAAACAGGGTAATTTCCTGTTTCGTTACCGCAGTTTTCTGCCTTTATTCATCCTGGTTGCAGGTATTGCAGTGTTTTACAGCGATCTGCAACAGGGAGCACTTTCCGATGATAGTGCTTATTTCAACCTGGAATTATTTTCATTGGTTGTTAGTTTTTTGGGGCTGGGTATCCGGATTATTGCGGTAGGTCATACTCCTGCAAACACTTCGGGCCGGAATACCAAAGAGCAATTGGCCGACGAGGTGAATTCAACCGGTATTTATTCTACCGTTCGTCATCCACTTTACCTGGGCAATTTTTTTATGTGGTTGGGAGCTGTGTTGCTTATCGGTAACGATTGGTTCGCGCTGGTTTTTGCACTCGCGTACTGGATCTATTACGAACGTATAATGTATGCTGAGGAGCAGTTTTTGCGCGGAAAGTTCGGCCAAAAGTACCTCGATTGGGCCAATCAGACTCCTGCTTTTATTCCTGCATTAAGTAAGAAAAAGAAATCGATCTATCCTTTTAGTTTTAAAAAGATACTTAAAAAGGAAAAAAACGGGGTGTTGGCCATTTTTGCGTTACTCTTTATTTTCCATAACCTGCGACTTTCGGTGCATGCCAGCAATTTGCAGGTAAAGGCCGATTGGGTGCTCTGGCTTACCCTTGCTTCGGGAGTGCTTTACCTGGTGCTGAAGATTATAAAGAAACAAACAAATTGGCTGGATGAGAGAGGAAGGTAAGATAGTGGTTATTGGTTATTGGTTAGTGCCACTAACCAATAACGATTAGTGATTAGTATTTGATTTCACAGCTTTTCACAATGTCAAGAGCAGTGGTAAGTGTATTCAGGTCGGTATATAGTTTTCCATCTTTTCCTGAATGATGGCTACGACCTATTGGTTGTAATACAGCTTTTCGATTGGTAGAACGAGTGTCGAGAGTAGCACGGTATACCACTGCAGGCTGGCTGGATGTCATATACTCTTTATCACCCGGAAATTTGTCGTTGAACCAATATTCATTCCAGTCCCACGATTGATTAATTTCCATGTATACCTGATATACTCCATCGAGTTTTTGCTCGGTGGTAAGCTGAAAGTCGAACGAACCCGGAGGGGTCGCTCCTGTATAGGCATCCACCACCGGCTCACGGGGAGTTGGAAGGTAATTTCCGTATTCGTTCTTTATACCTCGCTGATGACCCCAGAAAGGAAGGGTGGCCGGACGTTGAATTTCACCTGCCTGCCATTTGCCGGTCGAACGGTCGGCTCTTCTGAAGTTTCCTTTCCCGATTGATTCAACTACATACAAGGTTTGAATGTACTTGCCCTGTTCGTCGGCCAGCCAAATGGCCATCAGGGGATGATTGTGGCGCTTACCTTTCTCAAAATGAAAGGTAAGTGTAGTGCCTGGTTTACCTTCGCCATAATTGGCTACCGAGTAGATGTCTTTTTTTCGCTGAGCGATACCAAGTGTGCTAATTAATGCAACTAGTGTTAGCAGTGCTGTTTTATTCATTTTCGTCTCGTATTAGAACTTAATTATAATGCCTAAGGTTGGTAAAATGTTTCCTCCCAACATCTCAATCATCCGAAGCTGGTAACGTTCGTCACCGTTTACATCGGTAGTCACCACCGGTTTGCCAGTGTCATCTTTTTGAGTGGTATAGGCTGGTGCGCTTTCCGATTTAAAAATATAGACATTCTGAACATCGGTGTATAAATTAAGCAACCACTTTTTGAAGTAAAATTCCTTATCAATTCGTAAGTCAAGCTGATGACTCGGCTTCAATTGTAATTCGTTGAAACGCGAATAGTCGAGATATGCCTGATTGGTAATGTCAAAGGCCGATTTCAAAGTCGATGTTTCTTCATCAATCGGAGTGTAGGGTGCTCCGCCCAGAAAGCGCCAACGACCGGCAATATTCCAATCGCCCGGTAACTTGTACGATGCGATAAGGTTCAGAAGTTGACGGGTGTCCCACGATGATGGTATGTATTCGTTGTTAACATCGGTAAATTCGCTGCGGAACAGTGTATAGGTGGCTGTTACATTCAGATTTTTCCATTGCATCACTTTCAACAAAAATTCAACTCCGTAGGCACGGCCTTTTCCGGTCGATTCAATTTCTTCGTCGCCAACCTGTCCGTAGTTGGTGCCTTTACTGGCAATGCTAAGTCCTTCATCTACCGAAAGCGGGTAATAGGTGTAGTGTTTGTAAAATCCTTCAACAGTCAGACGGATCTTGTTTTCTTTCAGGTATTCAACTCCTCCGATTACCTGATTAGAAATCGTGTAGCGCAGTTTTTCGTTTTGATTAACCAATTCTTTAGTGTCCACATCGCGATATCCCAGGGTGGTATAGGCGGGGCGCAGGGCATACCGGCCAATATTCCCGTTCAGAATCCAACTTTCGTTCAGTTCGTACGAGGCCGATAAACGAGGTGAAATCTGGTTGAGAGGATTTTGCATGTTATTGTTATAATTGTTTCCAACAAAGTTCACTCCCAACGACAATTTCAGCCGTTGATCGAGGTAATCGTCGGATACCTGTGCAAATCCCTGATAACTCCATAAGTTAATATCGGTCTGATATTCCAGTTCCTTTACGGTATTTCCCTGAAATATTTTCCGGTAGGTGTCGTTGGTGTAACGCGAAAGTGTTGCACCCAATCCCCATGAAAATTTTACCAATCCTGAAGGGTAGTTCTGTTCAAAACGAAATTTATTTTCAATTTCATCCGAAGAGTAATCCTGGGTTTTGCCGTTTTCGCCCAGCGATTCGTCGTTGTTCAGGTACTTGAAACTAGAGTTGCGAAGCATATTACGGCTCAGTACCCAGGTGTCGAAATGATTTTCGGCAAAGTGCTTGTAAACAGCTCCTACCGTGTAATTCCATTGTTTGTATACCGGCAAATACGATAATAAATACGACTGCGACTCGGTTGGATTGTCGATTCCCAGATTGAGTACCATGTCGTCGATAGCACCAATTCCCAAAATAGTTAATTGATTTTTTTTGTCGAAATCGAATTTGTACTTCAGCTGAAAGTCGTTGTAAGTGGGTAAAAAAGGCAGTCCGATTACATCAAACAGAAATTGAAGGTAGGATTGACGGGCCGACAATATGAAATTGGAACGTTCACCAATGGGTCCGTCAAGGGTCAAGGCTGCATCGGAAGCTCCTACCGATACTTTTCCCTGGAGTCGGTCCTTATTCCCTTCACGCTGACGAATTTCCATAACCGAACTCAACGCATTGGTGCGGTTGGCCGGGAAAGCTCCGGTGTAAAAGCTGATGTCCTGTACAAAGTCGGGATTGATGATACCGATGGTTCCACCCGACGACCCCTGGGTAGTAAAGTGATTGATAACCGGAATTTCGATCCCATCGAGGTAGAATACGTTTTCCGATGGCCCACCTCCTCTTACTATCAGGTCGTTGCGATTAGGGTCGGTAACTCCAACGCCTGGCAGCGTTTGCACCAGCTTGGATACATCGCGGTTTACTCCTGCACTTTTCTCAATCTCCTGAACTCCTAGTGAAATTACCGAAATCGGACTCTCAATTTTCTTTGCGTTGATATTTCGTTTTACAACAAACTCGTTGAGTACCTGTGTGGTTTCATTTACCGGTATATCCAGGAATACCGTTTGATTTCCCTGCACCTGTATTTCGGGCGACAAGGTTGTTTCGTATCCTACCAGACTTACCACCAGCTGTTTAAAACCGGGATCAATTCCGGTAAAGATATAGTTTCCGTCGAGGTCGGATGTTGATCCAATCAGGGTTCCCTGAATCAGAATATTGGCAAATTCAAGAGGTTCGTTGGTCTTCGCATTGTAGATTCGCCCTTTTATGGTTCCTTTTTGAGCAATCAACGTAAACGCTGTAACCAGTAAACTTAAAATCAATATTGTTCGTTTCATCTTTGTTATTCGAAATATTCAATTACTCGTTGTGTTGTTAATTTGGAGCTTATTACTGCCATCGGTAAACCAGCTCCCGGCACTGTCGATGCGCCTACGTAAAACAAATTGCTGAAGTTTTCATCAATATTGGCCGGACGAAATCCTCCAATCTGACTCATATGATGCGATAAACCTAAACCACTTCCTTCGTATAAGTTAAAGTACTTTTCCCATTCAAGTGGTGTGTATATCGTTCGCGAAATTATCGATTGGGTGATGTCTTCTCCAATTCGGTTCGAAAAATCTTCGAGTATACTGTCTACAATTTTATCGCGATCGTCCCAATTACGTTTATACAGCAGGTTGGGTACCGGACATACAAAGAACAGACTTTCACAACCTTCGGGGGCACAGTCGGGATTATGCTTCGATACCACATTTACATAGTAATAGGGTTTTTCGAGGGTGTCGGGTTGCTTGAGTACCTTCAGCGAATAATCTTTGTAATTAGTACCCAGGAAATAATTGTGGTGATGTACCTGTGGTAATTTCTTATTTACGCCTATGTAAAAAGTGAGATAGCCCATAGTCCATTTCATTTTACGTAAGTTAGCTTCGGAATATTGCTTCCGGTGAAGTACGCGACCACGGAATACAGCTGCATCGGCATTGATAACGTAGGCATCTGCTTTCCAGCTTTTTCCGTTTTGATCAACCAGAGCCGTTACTTTACCATTCGAGTCTTTCACGGCTTTTACTTCGGTATTGTAATGGAAGGTAACACCAGCTTCTTTTAATTCTTTCACTAAGCCAGTCACAATCTGGTACATACCTCCTTTTACATTGTAATAGCCATCGTTTACAAATTCGATGTGCGACAACAAAGTATAAACTGCCGATGTGTCGAAAGGCGTTCGTCCCAGGAAAAATGCAATCAACG
>CAZLHC010000018.1:0-21808 GCA_964559265.1 uncultured Paludibacter sp.
GCAGGCCATTTCTCACGAAGTGGCCTGCCGGAAACAATAAAACTAAAAAACACACGATTAGTTGTAAGCAGTTTCACCGTGTTCGTAAATGTCAAGTCCTTCTTCTTCCACCCGTTTGTGAACGCGTAGTCCAATCGTTTTCTTAAGAATGGTAAAGAGAATAAAGCCGGTACCAAGTCCCCAGGCAGCAACGGCAACAACGCCAATAAGCTGAGTGGTGAATTGTTCGAATCCGAATCCATAGAGTGCGCCGCTGGAAGTAGAGAATAATCCTACCATGAGAGTTCCGAAGGCTCCATTGAGGCCGTGAACTGTAACGGCACCAACCGGGTCGTCGACTTTGAACACATTTTCGATCAGTCGAAGACCAAAAACCAGGACTACTGCTGCCAGCGATCCGATGATGATAGCTCCCCAGGCGTCAACAGTTGCGCAACCTGCTGTGATAGCAACCAGTCCGGCCAATGCGCCGTTAAGGGTGACGCTGAGCGATGGTTTGCCGTATAGAATCCAGGTAATTGCCAGTGTTACAATAGTTCCGGCTGCTGCAGCTAAGTTGGTGGTAAGGAAGATGTGTGAAATAGCTACAGCGTTGCTGCTTCCGCTGGCTGCCAGTTGCGATCCGGGGTTGAATCCAAACCATCCCAGCCATAGGATAAATACTCCTAATGCGCCAAACGTGAGGTTGTGTCCGGGAATCGCCATCACTTTTTTACCTCTGAATTTGCCAATACGGGGGCCTAACATTACTGCTCCGGCTAATCCCATCCATCCTCCGAGCGAATGTACTGCTGTCGATCCTGCGAAATCAATAAATCCCATTTGTGCAAGCCATCCACCACCCCAAATCCAGTGACCCGAAATCGGGTAGATGAACATGGAAATTACAATGCTAAAGATAACGTACGATACAAAGTGGGTTCTTTCGGCCATTGCTCCCGAAACGATGGTTGCTGCTGTGGCTGCGAATACAGTCTGGAAAATCAGAAAAGCTTCGGAGGGGATGCCGCCGGTCCAGATGCTGTCGTTGTAGGTGTCAAAAATCCCCCAGAATCCGTTGCCTGCGCCAAACATGAGTCCAAATCCAACCAGGAAAAAGGCGATTGATCCGAATGAAAAGTCAATCAGGTTTTTCATCAGGATATTTACGGTGTTTTTGGAGCGGGTAAAGCCGGCTTCGACCAGGGCAAAGCCTGCCTGCATCCAAAATACAAGGGCGGCTGCTACCAAAACCCAGATTGTGTCGATCGACATGGCCATTTCCGATACAGTGGCTGCGGCTGTTTCCAGGCTGCTCATGATTGAATCTGTTGAAATGGCGGGGGCGCTCGCTATGCTGTCGCTGACTGTTTTCAGCGTGTCAATTACTTCTGCCATAATGCTATGTATAAATTGGTTGTAAACTTGTTATTTTTCGTTCTCTGCATTGTAAAGAGCAATGTCGCCTCTTTCGCCGGTGCGGATACGGATGGCATCTTCTACATTAATTATAAAGATACGACCATCGCCTATTTCTCCTGTTTGAGCTGCTTCCTGAATCGCTTTTACTGTCTTTTCAACATTTTTATCGCGGACAATGATGCTGATCAGCGTGCGTTCGATAAAACTGGTGTCGTAGATTACACCACGGTAAATACGTCCCTGCCGTGCTTTTCCTACACCCCGTACATCGTAGTACGAAAACCATTCTATATCGATGGCGTCGAGGGCTTCTTTTACCTCGTCGAACTTGGTTTTGCGGATAATTGCTTCAATCTTTTTCATGTTTGTCTTCATTTTTATAGAGGATGTGAGAGCTTTAAATCCCACCTCTTCTGTTAATTTTATTACAAGCTAATAGCGGCTACTATAAAGAATTGTTCGGTCTTTGGATTCAGGATCAGGCTGCCGGCAATCGGCAAGCTAAAGCTGTCGGTTATCTTTACTTCTTTTTGGGTGCTGATGCCCACGTTAACCAGTCCGAATGTTCCGTCAGTAGTATGCCATCCGTTGCCGGCACCGGCAAATAAACTGAAATTTTTAAAAGCATAGCCTGCTTCAAAATACATATCGCCTCCTGCAGTAAGTGCACCTCCTGCTTCATTGAGCATGTAGTTGGCAGCCAGACTGAAATCTTTCAATGCATACCCCAGGTTTACTTCAAAACCGTGTGCGCCGGTGGCTTTCGAAACATCAAAATAATTGGTGCCCGGGAAATAATAATCGGTGAGCCCCAGACTTAATCCGAAATCAAATGCGTAATTAATAAATAAGTCGGCTTCCAGGAAAGTGCCGTCGAAACTCGTCGACCCCCAGCCTCCGGCCGTAAATCCTCCGTTGGTGTAGGTGATTCCGGGTTGTATCGACGCACCTGCGAATTTGGTGCCGCGCCATACATACGAACTTACGATGTCGGCATTTACTTCTAGTTGTTGAGCCTGAACTCCTGTGGTGGTTAACACTGCAATCAGTGCGATTGCCATCATTTTCATCTTCTTCATACTTTTAAATTTTTAAAAAAACATTAAACCTAAAAAAACTAATACCTTTTTTTTCTATAAGATGAACGATGGGAGTCCCCGGGCCCTTAGGGTTACTCCATTCGTTTCATTGCTTCAAGTGTTGCTTCGCGACTGCCAAAGGCCGAAAATCGCACAAAACCTTCGCCACTGGCTCCGAAGCCAGCTCCCGGAGTGGTTACCAGGTGTTTCTCGTTAAGCAGGTAGTCGAAATACGCCCAGCTGCTCATTCCTGTGGGAGCTTTGGCCCATACGTAGGGCGCATTGATGCCGCCGTATACTGTATATCCTGCTTTTTGAAGGCCTTCGCGAATGATGCGGGCATTCTCCATGTAGTAGCCGATCAACGTTTTGACCTGTGCTTTGCCTTCGGGGGTGTAAGTGGCTTCGGCAGCCCGTTGCACTACGTACGAAGTTCCGTTGAACTTGGTGGTGTGTCGCCGGTTCCACAGCCGGTTGAGTGCGATAGCATCGCCATTGCGGGTAAATGCCATCAGGCTGCGGGGAACTATGGTGTAGGCGCAGCGTGTTCCGGTAAAGCCGGCTGTTTTCGAGAAACTGCGAAATTCAATCGCGACATCACGGGCGCCTTCAATTTCGTATATGCTGTGAGGAACGTTTTCCTCCGTTATAAATGCTTCGTAGGCAGCATCAAACAAAATGATGCTTTTGCGTTCGCGGGCATAGTCGACCCAGGTTTTAAGTTGTTCGCGGGTGAGAGTGGTGCCCGTTGGGTTATTGGGATAGCAGAGGTAGATAATGTCTACATCTTCACGTGGAAGCTCGGGTACAAACCCGTTTGTTTCGTTACACGGAAGGTATACGATGTTGGTCCAAGCTCCGGTTTCTCCCGGCTGGCCAGCTCTTCCTGCCATTGCATTCGTATCGACGTATACAGGATAGCTCGGATCGGTTATGGCTACTTTGTTGTCGGAGCTGAATATGTCGCCAATATTCCCGGTGTCGCTTTTGGAGCCGTCACTAACAAAAATTTCATCCATTTCAACCTTGATGCCACGGGCAAGGTAGTCGTTTTCGCAAATAGCTTTGCGTAAAAAATCATAGCCCTGTTCGGGTCCGTACCCTCTGAATGTAGCACTGTGTCGTTGTTCTTCAGCTGCTTTGATCATGGCGTCGATCGAGGCGTCGGGAAGCGGGAGGCTGACATCGCCAATCCCCATGCGTATAATCTGTGCGTCGGGTTGTGCCTGTTGCAATTGAGCTACCCGTTTGGCTATCTCCGAAAACAGGTAGGTAGCCGGTATTTTTATGAAATTCTCGTTAATCAGTGTCATTTTTTTTGTTTTATTGAATCGTTTCACCTTCAAATACAAAACTCGCTGGTCCGGTTAGGTATACATGATTGTCGAGCGCATTCCACTCGATTTGCAATTCACCCCCTTTGAGTTCTACGGTTACTTTTCGGGTTGTTTTGCCATTAATCACTCCTGCCACTACCGAAGCACATGCGCCGGTTCCACAAGCCAGTGTTTCGCCCGAACCTCGTTCCCATACTCTCATTTTTATGCGATCGGGACTGGTTACTTCAATAAACTCAGTGTTTACCCGGTTTGGAAAATACTCTGAATTTTCAATCATCGGGCCGACTTTTTCCAGTTCGATCTTGTTTATTCTTTCTGAAAAAATTACCGCATGTGGATTTCCCATCGATACCGCAGTTACATTGTATTTTATGTTGTCGCTAAACTGAAGAGGTCGGTTTATCAACTCGTCGTATTCGGTAACCACAGGAATCAATCCTGCCGGTAGTTTCGGTTCGCCCATGTCGACTGTAACCAGTTCGATTTTACCATCTTCACCCGGAAAAAGCTTCAGGGTTTTTATGCCTGCCAGCGTTTCGAGGGTAACCAGTGTTTTGGTGGTCATTCCTTTGTCGTAAACGTATTTTCCGATGCAACGCGATGCATTTCCACACATTTCCGATTCCGAGCCATCGGCATTAAACATGCGCATTTTAAAATCGCAGGTTTCCGAAGGTAAGATAAAAACCAGGCCGTCGGATCCAATTCCGGTGTGACGATTACTCCATAGTACCGCGGACTCTTCCGGGTTGTCAATTTGTTCGATAAAACCGTTAACGTATATGTAATCGTTACCAGTTCCGTGCATTTTAGTGAATTTCATCTTTTAAAATATCTTTAAAGCTTTCAAAATGAATTATTGTTTCCGATGCAAAATTACGCAGGAAGTGGAGGTGCAACAAATAATTGCGTTAC
Source organism: uncultured Paludibacter sp. (assembly GCA_964559265.1). Lineage (GTDB taxonomy): Bacteria > Bacteroidota > Bacteroidia > Bacteroidales > Paludibacteraceae > Paludibacter. The sequence goes on from CAZLHC010000018.1 coordinate 4,736, forward strand.
TGATTGTAAAAAAATATTTGGAAGTAAGGGATTGTAAGCTGAATATGATTAATGCTTACAGGTGGTGTGTGTATGTGGCTTTATACTTATAAATCGAAAGTAGTCACGCAGGTGTTTAGGTGAATTTAAATCAACTTTAAATAAAATGCTGTAACAAAAGATAGCATAATGAGTCGTATGGCGTCAAAATGAATGAATAAATTGAAAACGAGTTTCATTTGTAGTGCAATATGATAAAAAGAGTAATAAAAAGGCAAAATCAGGTATTTGGTTTTTTATCCATCAGTTTGGCGACGAGTACATCACCCGATACATTTACCACCGTGCGCAGCATATCGAGTGGGCGGTCGATTCCCAGGATAATTACCAGTCCTTCGGTGGGGATTCCGACACTGGAAAGCACCATGACGGTCATAACAATGCTGCCGCCGGGTACGCCCGGAGTGCCGATAGAAGCGAGAACGGTAAGCAGAAGGATGCTGATTAGTTGTGTCGCACCCAGGTCGATTCCGTACAATTGCGCAATAAATAGGATGGAAACCGCCTGGTAGGCACTGGTTCCGTCCATGTTGATGGTGGCGCCAACCGGAAATACAAAGGAAGCCGTTTCTTCGCTAACTCCCAGTGCTTTTTGACTGTGTTCCATGGTAAACGGGAGTGTGGCAGCACTTGAGCTGGTTGAAAATGCAAGTAGCTGGATCGGGAAAATTCCTCTTATAAAGCGTAGGGCCGGGTAATTGGTAAGCCATTTTACAGCCAGTGGGTAGATCATAAAAGCGATTAATAGCAAGGTGAGTACTACCGTTAGTGCATACATGCCCAGGGATGCAAAAATGGAACTGTCGCCTGCAAAGTCGGTAACCATGCCCGCCATTAAGGCGAAAACTCCAATTGGAGCATAGAGCATAATGAAATCGACTATTTTCAGAATTACCAGGTTAACAGAGTCAATTACCGGCATCAACGGAGCTGCTTTATCGTTTCCAATAGCTAACAGTGCAATTCCGGCGATAAGTGCAACGAAAATAATTTGCAGCATTTTTGAATTGTCGGTAGCTGCCATAGCCAGATTTTCGGGAATGATGTCGACAATAAACTGCAGTGGTCCGGTATCTTTCAGAGCTCCTGCCTGGGCGATTTTATCGTTCAGATTGTTCTGGTATTGTTGATTTAAGGAGGCCGTTTTCTCATCGGGTATAAAACTACCGGGCTTTATGAGGCTTACCATTCCCATCCCAAGGCTAACTGCCAACAAGGTAGTGAGGATGTAGGTGCTTACTGTTTTTAGTCCCAGGCGGGTTAGCTGAGCCAGGTCGCCCATCTGGCTAACTCCTTTTACTAAAGATACAAAAACCAGTGGCACTGCTATTAGTTTTAACAGACGAACGAAAATTGTTCCCCAGGGTTTGATCCAATCGGTAGCTATCGCAGGTACGCCTGCCAGCAACAACAGATAACCGGCCAATGCGCCAACTACCAGCGCTATAAGTATCTGTAAATAAAGGGGTACGAGTTTTTTATTATTATTCGTCATTGTACTGGTTTCCTTTTTTATCCTCCGGTTTGGACGGGCGTTCCAGGTACGGCCACTTCCCTACAGTTGATTTTTGATGCCCAAAAATACAAAAAAAACGGATAAATCAGCCTTTTAACCGATTTATCCGTATAGAATTGATTGGAAAAAAAGTATTATTTTGCTTCTGCTTCCGCTTCTTTAATCATCTTTTCGCTGGCATACATGTAAATCTCAACCCGACGGTTCAAAGCGCGTCCTTCGGCTGACGAGTTATCGGCCACAGGCATCGAAAAATCTTTACCGGCAATTTCCTTGATCTGTGTATCGGTTACTTTTTGAGCTTTTAAAAATTCGGCAACCGATTTCGCACGCTCCATCGAAATGCGTTGATTCACTTCCAACGTTCCGGTGTTGTCGGTATGACCCATAATGGCAACATCCATGTCCTGGTTTTCGGTAAGAATTTTCGCAAAATCACTTAACGCTTTTTTCGATGCTTCGTTCAGACTACTTTGGTTGGTTTTGAAAAGGATACCTGAATCAAACGTAACCAATACGGCTTTCAAATTGTTGGCGTCACGAATACTATCGACCCGTGCACCTTCGATTCGGGCTGCTTCTTCGGCTGCTTTGTCCATCTTTTTGCCAATGATAACTCCGGTTGTTGTTCCCACTGCTGTGCCTACTGCTGCTCCGATTGCTGCGCTTTTAGTACTTTTTCCCAGAAGTACACCCACACCAGCACCGATTACGGCACCGGTCGATCCTCCGATTATACCTCCTTTAGCAGCATTGCTTAAGCTTTTGCAACCTTGCATTACGATGGCGATAAGTAATAGCATCGCCAGGCTTTTTACTGCTGTTTTCATTTCTTTTCAGTTTTAATTGTTGTTAGATATGTTCAATTAATTTTGCTTATGTTTTTGTAAAACTGTTGTAAAAGTACTTGTTTTATCTATACAACAAAACCTTTTCGGTGTTAAAATTGATAAATATGGAAATTTTCAGCCTGTTTTTCAGCGAAAGTTTGATTTTGTTCAGTGTTTAGCAATGCGATTTTCACATCTTTTGAAGAAGAAATAAGAAAAGTCGATTTAACGTCCAAAATTGAATAGCGTCGAAGGGGTACGAGCTCCATCCATAATATTAACCAATTCCTGTACTTTTTCCGGGTATTTCGAATACAGATTGGTTGTTTCGTATAAATCCTCATCAAGATTATACAACTCCAGCGATGGCAAATTTTTAATATTTTGCCGCAGAAGTTTCCAGGGACCTTGTCGTACAGCCTGCCTTCCATTTTCTTCGTGAAATTCCCAATACAGGTAGTCGTGGTCAGCCTGGGTACCTTCGCCGGTTAGGGTCGGGAGCATCGAAATTCCATCGGTTCGTTGTTTCCAGCTTTCTTGCTGTCCGGTAAGTTCGGTAAATGTAGGCATCATGTCGTAAAATGCACCTAAATGATGATTTACACTTCCCGGAGCTACTTTTTTATCCCAGCGTACAATAAATGGCATTCGGATTCCACCTTCATACAAGGCTCTTTTGTAGCCTTTCAGCCGTTTTTCGGTGTTGAAAAATTCAGGATCAGCTCCTCCTTCATTGTGAGGGCCATTGTCGCTCGTAAAAATAATCATTGTATTTTCCAGAATACCCGACTTTTCAAGTTCTGTCAGAATTTCGCCAACATAGGTGTCGAGGCGGGTTACCATACCTGCAAACTGTGCCCTTGGTTTTGCTGCCGAAGAGTAATGGCTTCCATTATAAGGTGTTTCACAATATTTATCGGCATATTTCTGATATATGCTATCATTGGGTTGTTCCAGCGAAGCATGGGGTATAATATAGGCAAAATATCCAAAAAAGGGTTTGTCCTTGTTGCTGCGGATGAAATCAATGGCTTTGTGGTGGATCAAATCCTGTGAATAGGTTTTACCATCTAACTGTACTTTTGTTTTGTTCTCGTACAGCCAGGTAGGGTAGTAAAAATGCGCCTGTCGCTGGCAGTTGTAGCCATAAAATGTATCAAATCCAACATCGGTAGGTTCTGAGCCCGATCCGGGGAATCCCATTCCCCACTTTCCGAAACTTCCGGTTGTATAACCCGCTTTCTTAAATAGCTGGGCTATTGTTTTTACAGTAGTATCGAGTGGAGCCTGACCTTCGGGACTGATTTCGATATGACCTCTGATTTTTGTCCGGCCTGTGTGTTCGCCGGTCATAAGCGATGCGCGGGTAGGGCCACTCACGGTCGACGAGGCATACATCTGGGTAAACGACATTCCGTTTTTAGCCAGTTTGTTTATGTTGGGTGTTGCTATATGTTGATTTCCATAAGCTTCAATGTCGGCAAAGCCCAGGTCGTCGCACAGAATAAAAATTACGTTGGGTTGTTCTCCTGCTTGTGCCGACAACAGAGAAGTGGCTGCTACTCCAGCCAGGGTGGTGAGGAAATTGGTTTTAATCCTGGTATGCATAGTGGAAGTGATTTAAATAATTAGTTTATCAGTTTATAGGTAAAACAGGTATTGTCGGAGTTTTTTACGACAACTATAAAGGCACCTTTAGTATTGAATGGCTCGGTATGAGATTCGTGTGTAGGTGAAAATTGTTTTAAAGCATGGCCCGAAACCGAATAAATGGCGATGTTGCTTCCCGGTGAAAGTTCGTTGCACAGTAATGCGTCGTTACCAAAATAGAGCTGTGGCTTTTTAATAGTTGAGGGTCGATCCGAGGTCGATATAGCGGGTACGCGGTAAAAATACCAGCCCGAACCTGTACCCACACCGGCATTAAACAATACTACATTGAACGAAAGTCCGCCATTAAGAAGTTGAACAGCGTTATTATTGTATTTGATGGAATAACTCCCGTTGGCATGTCCGCTGGGGTCGATTTTAAAGTCGGAACCGCTGGTTTGCACATTGAGAGAAACATTGAGAGTTCCGTCGGCTGTTAGTTGCAAGTTGGTGCCTTTGTTTACCAATTTTACCATGCCGTTGGTCGAAGGTTCGAGTCGCCACAGAAAACGATCGCTGAAATCTTCGGGCTTTTCGATGCGAAGTGCAGTAGTATAGCCAGCCGGGATGGTTGTGCTATAAGCCAGAAAGCGATTGAGACGGGTGTCGGTTTGTGCATTTTTAATCTGATACCAGATGGGGTTATCAGAGGTGCTGGTTTGAGGAGCTTCCAGGGTTGCGGTTGCGGTTTTGAAAATGCCTACCAGGAAAACCGGTGCGTCGGCAGTAATGCTGTATTCGGTGGAAGTGCTTACAATTGACGTCCCATCGCTCCATCCTGCAAATTCTACGTTTCCCTGCCTTATGGCTTTAAATGTAACCGTGCTTCCTGTCGGGTATAGTCCGCTTTCGGGTATCGTACTGCTTTCGATCACCGTATTTCCCCATGATGAATTGTTGGATGCGGTATTAATACGTGTTTTTCCGGGTGTTGAAACAGGTTCGGAAATAAAAACTACAAAATCGTGAATGTAGCCACTCGATAAGCTGGCGTTGGGATTCATAGTCGTGGCATTCCCGGTGGTTAAAAATGCCCGGATGCGGGTTTTTCCCGTTGCAGCAGTTTCGGGAATACTTACCGGAATCTTTATACCGGGAGTTTCCGATGTTGAAACAGTTGTAATAGGGTGTTTCCCTAAATCAGTTTCAAAAACTCCATCGCGATTCCAGTCGGCAAACAGGTAAACGTAGGCCAGCGTAATAGCGGAGTTTTTATTGGTCATAAGCACCAGGTCCATGCTTTGCCCTTTGCCGGCAACGAAAGCTGTGCGCGAATAATTGAAATAACCGGTCGGAGGTGCTGCTGTGGTAAAATAACTTAAGGGTGAATCAATTGCTTCCCCGGTCGAAAAGGCCGCTGTGGCAAACAGATTAAAGTTAGCTGTGGCACAGGGTACTGAGTAGGTTGGATTCGTTGTCGAGCGCTGATTCAGAAGCAGCATCGCTTCGATTTGTTTTTCCGATTTCTGCAGTTGAGCCTTAAGGAGTGTTGTCAGCCCCGGGCTGAAGGTCGCAACAATTAGTAAAAGTAGTTTGAGTCGTTTCATGGCTTACCAGGTATTTAAAGTACTATTTTAAAACTTTGAGTCTCCTGTTTATTATATAGTTTTACGATGTACATTCCACTATTGAAAGGGTCGGTACTAATACGGGTTTCTGTTTGCAAGGGTTCCAGCGTGGTTTTGAATGCCTCCGCACCGTTTATGGTGAGTAATTGTAGCTGGGTAGGTAAGCCCGAGTTGTTGAGGCATATGAGCTGATTACCTGAGCAAAAGGCCTTTAGTCGCGAATCGTTTTCTGCGAACGAAATCCCTGTCGGCCAGTTGTCCTTGATCTGCAACCGGAAGTCGTAAACCTGACCGAGTGAAACTGCCGAACAGGCCGACACAAACGGAGTATTGTAATTGTGGTAATACAATCGCAAAGCTACGTTTTGGAGCAATGCCGTTGCCGGGACATCAATTTTTACCCAAACGCTATCGAGTACAGAGTCGAAATTTCCAATATTTTTATCTGTAAAATTAGAAGAGCCCAGCTCAGCAATTAATTCATCGGCTTCAAACTCCAGGTTGGCGTTCCAGTCGGCAGCAATATAGACTTTGTTCAATCTGAAGTCGTTGAATTGTTTCAGCAGGTTGGGCTCAGGGGCATGGTAACAATTGGTGAAAAGATGAAAGGAGTTACCACGACGTACTGTAATTGGTTGTTCGGTTTGTTTTACGTAAACGGTTCCGGGTGCTTCAGAAGCCGAGAATTGCAGATTTTCTTCAGCTCCGGTGGTAAAAGCTGTTTCGAGCCAACCGTACTGTTGAGAAAATAAAATACGCTGCGAACCGGTTGGAATGCAATATCCACTCAATTCCTGATTGTTGCTTGTAGAGTCGTTGTCGTATACCAATACCCGGGTCGATTTTTGGGTGTTCAGGATATGTACGTTTGTAGGGTTCGACAATTCGAGGTAAAAATCTTTATTTCCATCCTTAAATTCGTTATCGATAATTTTCACCGAAACAGTTTTACTAAGTTCACCCGGCAAAAATTCAACGATAGTGTTCAGATCCTCGTAGGTTTTTCCGTGTACTCCTGTTCCCGGTGAAGTGCTTACTACCACACTGCCACTGGTGGCTCCTGAACCTAAACGTTTAATTTCAACCCTGCAGCTGTTTCTGCTTTCGTCGACATCGTACAAAGCCTGGCCAAATTCAAACATGCCATTTACAGTAGAGCTTAAGGTGTACGCTTGTTGAAGTGTTATATTGCTATTGGAAGAAGCCGGATTTTTCTGTCCGGTCACCCGGACTTCAATGCCTTGTGAAGTTGCCGGCAGTCCGTTGAATTCATATAGAATCTGATCGGTGCGCAGGGTAGGAGCGTAGCAGTCGACCGTGGCCAGTTCGTTGCCGTTCAAGAATAGTTGCAGAATACCTGCATCAGGTCCCTTTGCTCCAACAATTCGGCACCAGCCACCCCCGATGGCCACTATTGCTTTCGCTCCGGCGGTTCCATTGCGCATGGCATTCGGTATGGAGCTTACTTTTACCCAGTCGGTGCCTTTAACCGGAGTGAATTGCGCCTCTTTTACCGTGGTTGAGAAAGTTCCGTTACTGAGTGTCTTTACATAGTTAGAGCCGGAAGTTTCAGCCAGGTAAATATTAAATTGTGTAGGTATATCGCCGTTGCTGGTCTGACGGGGAAGATAACTAATGTCGGTAAGTTCGGTTTCTTTCCCGAAATCGAATTCTAAGGACTGGGGCATGGTGACTTTTGTAGGCGACCATTCCGGTTGCCATATAGTCGCTGTATTTCCATCGATAGCGTTACTCGCCGGACAGGGAGGCTCGTTGGTCGAATTTTTAGCTTCCGAGGTGGCTGTAGCTGTGAATCCCTCACGCGACAATTCCACCAGCTGACCATTTTGGCGGGTGTAAAAGCGCATTTCGGCCAGTGTAGGCCAGTTGGCCGAATTTTTAGCCAAAATTTCAAATTTTAATTTTCCTGCTTTCACCGGGTCGGTTAGCTGAAACTGATTTGCTTTTGTTGATTGAAGTCCTACCGGAGTTTCACTTTGTTGTGTGATGGAGGCATCGGAACGGTATGCCTCGATGGTGTTAATTAAAGGAACTGCTAATGAGGAATTAATCGTGAGCCGAATCTTGCTTACCGGCATAAGCATTCCTTTGAGTATTCGTTGATATCCAATGGTGACTCCCGAGCCGTAGTTGATCCATTGACCGTACACTTCTACTTCGACCTTGAAGCTTGAAATGCGCTGCCCGAGCGGGATGTATTCCTGAATGCGTATGATGTCAATTTCCTGTGCTTTCCCCAGGTCGATAGTAATGCTACCGGTGGTTAGTCCATCCGTCATCGTCCAGTAGCTGTCGTAGTTGCCATCCAATACCTTTGAGGCTTCAAAACCAGCTCCCCGGTTTGCTGTTGCAGTTGCTGCCATCGAAGCATTGAGCAAATTGGTGGCGAAGCTGTTGTTCACCGCTTTTCCCAATTTCATAAGTGCTGTTGAATCGTTTACGTGAAACTCACCGGCTTTGTTTGGTGGTACATTCAATAATAAAGGGATGCCCATTCCTACCGTACGAAAATAAATTTCCGATAATTTTTCGAGCGATTTTACACTTCCGTTCGAGGCGTCGTGATAAAACCAGCCCGAACGAATCGAGACATCGGCTTCGGGCACCGAAAAATAATTACCAGTGGCACTATACGTGGAAACAGTCGAGCCTGCCACATTCAATTTCAACCAAACCGGATCGTTCACATAGCCCGCTTCATTGCCTACCCAATATGCATCAAGAGGGAATCCGCTTTCGGGGCCGGTATACCCTTGTGCCGCTGCTGTCGACATCCAGGTGAGGCAGTTGGGTTGCAGTCGCCGCACCAGCTCCACATAGCGTTTGAAATCGTAGGTCTGTTTTTCGACTCCTGATCCGGTAGCTCCATCCAGCCATATTTCAACAATCTCCCGTTTGCCTGTTTCCGGATTGAGGCGGCCATAGTCGCCACTTAATAATTCCTCCATCTGAGCTACATAAAAATCGTTGTAATCGCCGGGAGTTACATCGCCATACGAAGGCTCGTGGATGTCCCAGGGCGAGAGATAAATTCCCATGTCCATCCCATATTTATCACACGATTCCGAAATTTCACGGGCCAAATCACCTTGTCCGTTTAAATAAGGACTCGCAGTTATATTGTGCGCAGTTTGTTTTGTCGGCCAAAGACAAAAGCCATCATGGTGTTTGAGCGTTACTATCACTCGTTTGAAACCAGCTTCTTTAAATAGCCGTATCCATTGGTCGGTGTTGGCTTTTCCTTTGGTGGGTTTAAATGATGAGGGCGATTCGAGTCCATTTCCCCATTCAGTGCCCGTAAAGGTATTCATCCCAAAGTGAATAAATCCGGCCAGGGGTTCCCTGAAATATTTCATTTGACGTTCGTTGGGTGTAGGGCCAAATGCAGCGGGTGGTTGCTGCGCATGCAGTGGTAGAGTGGCAATAATACAACTGACCATGAGAATAAGAAAGGGATGTTTCATTATTAATAGATTTTTAAAGTTTTTGACCTTACAAAAATAATAAATCTATTGAAATTATCCAAGCCTTATTAAAAATGAAATTAAAAAATGACATTATATTGTGCTATTTGTGCTCTTTTGGTCCTGTTGAGTAATATATTAATGTTAAATTGAATAGTAGATAAAAATATTTTGAAATAAACCGTTTTATGTTGAAATAATTTCATATTTTTGTTGCGATTATTCAAACAAGAACAATATGTTAAAAAAAATCTTTTTTAGTAGTGTTTTGCTCCTTATAGGGGGAGTTGCACTTCAGGCTCAGACAGGGAAATCGCTCGAGTTAGATGGAATTAGTCAGTACATGCGAATTCCGAATCACGACGATTTTAATATTAAGACTACGGAGAGTTTTACGGTTTCGGCCTGGATTAATATGGCTCAGTATTCTTCTACAAAGGCCCGGTTTGTAGCAAAGCGGAGTCAAAGTACTACCTTGGCCGATAAATCGGGATGGGAAATATGGGGAGGTCAATCGGCTACCAATTTTTGTGCTGCCAATACCCCGAATGCAGCCAATAATCATAACAATTCGATTAGTGCATGGACTACCGATGCTACGGCAGCATTGAATACATGGGTTCATTTTGCCCTGGTGATCGACCGGACTAACGGTAAGATGTACGAATACCTTAATGGTGTCGAAAGAGCAAATTCGGGAACTAAAGATATTAGTCCGTGGGCCGGTAATAATCCTTACGATGTTTTTGTAGGTGCAGGCATTACAGGGACTTATCCAACGCAGACAGCAATAACTTTTTTTAAGGGTAAGCTTGATAATGTACGTATCTGGAAAAAAGCACTTAGTCCTGCCGAAATTGTTAGCGATAAGACTTCCGAAGTAAGCAGTGCTACACCGGGTTTAGTGGCCGCATACGATTTCGAGACGGTTACTAACGGAGTCGTTGCTGATATAACCGGTAATCATCCGGCAACGTTGGTGAATTTTCCGGTGGAGGGTCCTGTGACAATTACTACAGCTACTGTTGAGCAGGATAAAAATTTTACCGGGAAAGGAAATAAAAATGAACTGTTGCTGAAGGCAACTCTTTCAACTTCCGGTACCCTGGCGGCCGATTTGCAAAAATTGGTTTTCAATCTGGAGGGTACCACCCGTCTCGCGTCGGTTGATTCGGTGAAAGTATATACAACCGGTTCGGTTAACAAATTCGATTCGCGCAATCCTGCGGCTGTTTTGCTAGGTAAGTTGGCGCCGGCGTCGGGTGATTTAACGGTGAGTCTTGCCGGAAAGCTGGGGTCCGGAACTCATTTTATATGGATAACTGCCGATATTGCAGCCGATGCACCTGAAGGAGCTAAGGTGGATGCTTCTGTAACTTCGATCACTACTTCCAATCAAACCTTTGTGTTTGCTTCGGGCAATCCGGCTGGTTCGCGCGAGGTGCTTCTGGCCCGCACTCTGGTGTTTGCTCCGGGCGATTATAACTCTACAAATTACCGTATTCCGGCACTGATTACAGCTGATGATGGTGCATTGGTGACACTCACCGATAAACGAAAATTCAATTCAACCGATTTACCTGAAGATATAGATGTGGTATGTAGGCGTAGCACGGATGGGGGGCGTACCTGGACTGAACCGGTAACGGTAGCAAAAGGTACCGGTCGTTTTGCAGGCTATGGAGACGCAATTCTTACCAAAGCAAAAAGTGGACGACTCATTGCCGTTTATGTAGGTGGTCCGGGTTTAGGACAATCGACCAGCACTAATCCAATTCGTACCTATGTTTCGTATAGTTCCGATCATGGGAAAACCTGGTCGTCGCCACGGGATATAACCTATCAATTGTGGGGTGCCGATTGCACCGACCCGGTACGTTCGAAATGGCAGGCTTCGTTTTGTGGTGCCGGGCAGGGTCTGACAACCCGCACGGGTCGCATCATGGTGGTTGGTACTGTGCGTGAAGTTGCCGGTGGAGCATTGAATAATTATGCTTATTATTCCGACGATGAAGGCGAAAACTGGAGCGTGTCGACACGTGCTATTGCCGGAGGCGATGAAGCAAAAGTGGTGGAGTTGAATAACGGAAATATTTTGATGAGTAGTCGGGCAAGTGGAAATCGTCTTTGGGCAGTTTCGGCTGATGGTGGTCAAACCTGGGGAGCACGTAATTCATGGACCGATCTCTGGGGCAATGCCTGTAATGGTGATATGATACGGTATACATCGACTATGGATGGTTTCGATAAAGATCGTATTTTACATACCTTACCCAATGCGTCGAACCGCACTAACCTTAGTGTGTTTATGAGCTACAATGAAGGGACTTCGTGGGCAGTTAAAAAAACAATATGTGAGGGAACTTCGGCCTATGCCAGTTTGGCGATTTTACCCGATGGTACTATTGGCGTGTATACTGAAGAAGATGAATCGGTTCCGTATAAAATGTATTTTCTCAACTTCTCGGTAAACTGGCTTACTAACGGTGCCGATCAATATTTTCCGGCAGGTACTCCGGTGGTCGAAAAACCGGTATTTAGTGTGGAAGCCGGTACGTTAACCGACGATAAGGAGGTGGTTCTCTCGACTGCAACTGAGGGTGCTGTGGTGTATTATACTACGGATGGTTCGATGCCTAACGCGGGTTCGTCGGTGTATTCTCAACCGATACTCATCAACCGTACTATGGTGGTAAAGGCTGTTGCCATGAAAGAAGGAATGGCTCCCAGCTTGTCGGCCGAAGCTACTTATGTATACGGATGGGCATTGCCGGGCGAGAACAGGGCTACAATCGCCCAGCGATACCTGGTAACTGCTTCGACTACCGGTGCGTCTGTCGAACTGGATTATAAAGCTCCTTCGGTACCGGCAACTTATTTTGTATCCTACAACGATCAGGTAATTACGGTAAAGCCCAACTCAGAGTTTACATTGAATCTGGAAGCGTTGAAAGGCCAAACCGACGGACTTCAGTGGTGTCAGGCAATTGTGTTGGCCGACTGGAACCGCGATTTTGACTTTTCGGATGAAGGAGAGAGAATCGCTCTGATCGGCAGCCGATCGACCAATAATGGTGATGCAGTTCTTTCGATAGCGCAAAAAATAGGGGTTCCTGCTACAGCCATCCAGGGCAAACGTACTCGATTGCGGGTGGTGTATACCGATGGATGGCGACCGACCAGTTATACCGATGCTGGTTTCGATCCGGTGGACAAGGGCCGGGTTTACGAATTTGATTTGCTCGTTAGCGATTTGACTTCCACTGTGAAGACCTTTGCAGAACAGCTTGTGTTTTCCAATCCGGTAGCCGATCAGCTTGCTTTGCAGCTTGATGATTCTGATTACTCGGTTTCAATTGTCGATCTGACCGGTAAAAAACGGTACGAAACGACCACCCGTGGTGGGCAGCTCACGATTGCTGTTGGTCATCTTCCTGCTCAGGTTTATTTACTTCGATTGGTAGATAATCAGGGTGAAGTAACAACTCATAAATTTATAAAACTCTGATTTTTTTGATTTAATAAGTGTGTAGTATCTTTAAAATGTAATGCGTATGAAAACAATTTTTACTTATGGAATGCTGGCGCTTGCCTTATTGGCAGGTTCCGGACAGTTGCAAGCCCAGGTGAACGGGGCGGCAGCAAAACCAATCGTATCGACGGTTGAAAAACCGGTGTATTATTACATCGAATCGGCAGCCAATGGTACTGTTGTGTTGAATGCATCGGTTAATAACAATTTGGTCGGTAACCTGTTGTATGTGCCTACCTACACCACGCTCCCTACTAACCTGAAGTACGATTTAAAAGCCAATATTACTTCCGAAGACAATGCTATCTGGCAACTTGTGAACGAAGGTGGTGTGGTTAAATTGAAAAATAAAGGGTCGGGATTGTTTATGGTCGATTCGAGGTATGGAAACACAGCAAATACCAACAATTTCCTTGCTGAGTCCTTAAACACTCAATATACAGCCACATCGCAGTACCGGCTCCGGAATGCCAATCAAACCAGTCCGGGTGTGGCATGGTATAGTGCCGCTAATGGTAATTATCTCGACCGGTGGGGAAGTTCCGCTCCCTACAGTCAGGTAGCCTGGTATTTTATTGTTGTTCCCGGGAGTGAAGCCAATTATGAAAAGTTTTTAGCGCCCAGTGTGAAAGCTGATTTAGCAACAAAAATTACTTCTGTACAGTCCGTGTTGACTAATTCGTCGGAAGGTAACGACGTTGGAAAGTTTACTGCAAGCTCCCGCACCAACCTCACCAATGCAATTGGAATAGCTCAGGGAGTTTATGATAATACAGCCTCGACCAGTTCAGATTATATTGCAGCTATCTCAAATCTCGAAACAGCAAAATTGGCCTATATTTCAGCTGGAGTAACTCCCGTAATCAGCGACGAAACTACCACTAAATGGTATTTTCTGCAGGGTAGCCGTCCGGCAAATAGTTACATGACCAGCACCGGTTCGAAATTGCCGATTTTGGGAAAAACAGTAATTCCTGATGATACTCAGTTGTGGAAATTTGTTGCTAATACGCGGGGCACAGCTAATGGTTTTGCACTGGTTAATAAGGCAACAGGCGAATACCTGAGTGCAAATACGCCATTCAATACGGCTATTCCGTCGGTGGATACTGTGCCAACTAATAACCTGAAGTTTATTGTAAGCGATATTTTCACCAATAAAACAGCTCGAATCTGGATTGAAAATGCAACCGGTTCGGTACCCGCTTTCCGTTTGCATGCCGGTAACTCGAATGTAATGAACTGGAATGGTAATGCCTACGACAATAGTAGCTGGCTGATTCTTGATTATTCATTGGCGTTGAAAACCTTTTTATCGGAATCCATTACAAAAGCAACCATGTTGTTGCAAAATGTATCGGATGGTATTGTGTATACCACTGAAAATCGCACCCTGCTTACCAATGCTATCGCTGATGCTCAGGCTGTATACGACAATGCTTCGACGACCGATCAGCAGTTTAAGGATGCAAAGGTTGCCCTGGATGCAGCTGTAAGCAGCTATATTGCAACAGCAACAGTGAATCCGGAGAAGTTGCTTTCCGAAAATCCCGGAAACTATCGTTGGTATCGTATCAAGAGTACAGCTACCCACGCCTATGCAAAAGACAAAGTGATTTCATTGGGAACCAGAACGGTAGGTGGTAAGTTTACTTTTGAAGCTGCCGTTGCCGATGATGACAAGCAGTTGTTCCGTGTTGAGCTTACAGAGGATAAGTCGAAAGTTAAAAACATAATCAATAAGTTTGCAGGAAATTATTTGGCTCCTAATGGTGCAGTTTCGGATACGGCTTTTGTGGCCAACGATTTTGCGGTTTTGAAACTTACCGATGGACGATCGGTGAATATCAAACCTGCTGCCGCTAATGCATTGCATGCACAGGAGTCAGGTGCGCACATGGTCAATTGGGCTGGTGATGCAGGTTCGGCTTCGGCGTGGTTGTTCGAGTTTGTAGTTGAAACTACAAAGGTTCTAACTTCGGCTTCTGAATTAGAATCTAACTACCGCGTAATGGTTCAGGATGGTCGCATTTCAGTAGATGGGGCCGAAAGTTTCGAGATTTATTCGGTTACCGGACAGCGTCAGCAGTTGAATGCTGTGTTGTCTCCGGGTGTTTATATTGTTAAGTCGAGCGCGTTTGCTGCTAAGGTTTTGGTACGGTAATTCAATCGTACGGACATAAAAAAGCCCGGAGAAAATTTTCTCCGGGCTTTTTTTAGGTGGTTTTTTTTAGTTGGTTACGCTCACTTTTACTGTTCTTGCCGGTGTTTTAACCAGGTAAATCCCATTGGCTAAATTGGTGTTGCCGATTCGTTGTCCGTTCAGCGTGAATACTTCGAAACGGTCGGCCCCTTCGACATGAATTTTACCCTCCCGTGCGTATGCATTCAACGAATCGATGGAGGTGTTGTCGGTGCCGGTGATCACGATAGGCGAAAATTGCCAAAGTGTACCCATCGAAAGTGCTGTGCTTGCATTGAGTATACCCGTATTAGTCATATTTACCATAGAAGATCCCGAATAGTTGTTTATTGCTATCCGATAACCTACTACCCCGTCGAGTGAAGTGAGGTAAATGTAGAAGGTGCGGGGAGTTTCCGAAAGCGCAAGGTTACTTCCTGAAAAGCTGAGGTATTTGCCTCCCTCAGTCATTAGGTTGCAGGTTCCTGATGTGGCATTGTAATTTACAATAGTCCAGGCAGTTGACCCCTGCTGGTTGGTTACCGTGTTGGTTTCGTTGATGTAATTGATGGTTGAACCTAAAACATCAGACTCTATTCGCATCGAGCGTATAGTGTAGGGGTGATTACTGTTTTCGTTGCTTACTACCAGCGTGTTAGCCGGAATAAACTGCCAGATCGATGCGGCATCATTGTCGGTATAATTCATTAATGTAAGCGAGGTCGAAAGGTGTGCTACGGTACTTAAGGTCGAGCCGGTGTAGGAAGCCAGTCGAAAGCCGGTAGATCCGCCCTGACTGACGCTTTCCATGCTCCATCCAAAAGGAGTGGTGGTGGCCCGGAAATCGCTCCCCAGGTAAAGCCCTGCTTCGTTTACCAGCCCGGTTTTCCCATTAACATTTACTAGTTTCCATTTTTGAGTTCTCAATACTGGAAGAGTTGATGCACCTACCACAGCTCCATTGGAACCTACGGTAAGCGAAGTGAAGGAACGGTTGGTGTTACTGTTGGTGCTTTCGGTGCCCATGTTCTTTACAATATACCAGTATTCGTTGGTTTCGTCGCTTAAGCGTGGCTGTTCTTGTATAATTGTTAATTGTGGCACGATTTCTATCCGGGTACCGTCGTATTGAACAGCATACATTTTTGTGCTATCGGTGAAAGCACCGGGGAAGGAAATTTGATCTGTCTGAGAAATGCTCACCAGATTTGAACCTTGCCAGGCTTCGTAAGCAACCACATTTTTCCATCCGGTGAGTCGCATCGAATTTCCGAATAGTGCCGCCGTCCCTTTCTCGATAGTTGCTTTGTTTTTATACAGTTCCCAGTTGGTGTCGGTGATGTATTGAATTTTATAAGGAAGTATGTCAAAATTTTTATTCTTGATATACTGTTTCGTAGCATTCGATTGGGTGGTGCTGATATTGATTTGTGCCGTAGAATAATCTTCTACAGTAATATTGACGGGTTTGAGGTAGCCCCAGGTGTCGAAAAACTCGGTGAGGTCCACTTTTGCTGAATCAACCACCAGTTTAACAAAATTGAGCTGGTATTCGCCATGATTGGATCCCGTTGGACGTTTGCGCGCACCTTCGTAAATACTTGCATAGAAATCAGTTCGTCCCAATACCCGATTAAAGAACAATTCAAGTTGCCACATCGATACCAGTTTATGCCATATATTGGCCTGGCCATGAGCCGCACCTCTTGTTACAATTTCATCAAACGCTGCCTGGTAGCGGTTCTCGGCTACTAGTCGTGAGGTATTTCCCCAGGTAGTTTGTACCAGCAACGACTGAATATTGTTCGTAACTTCCGTAGTTCCAACCCAACGGAGCAAAGGAGAGTGCTGGTTGGCATGCCCCACTTCGTGAGCCGGTCCCCAGGGATATTTTCGTACGTTGGTAGCATTGGTTAAACCATCCATGGTGCCTACTTCATAACCTGTATGGTACGAAGTGGAGTACATGTACGAATGATACATTACCACAAAATGAGATCGGTTTTTAGGGTCGCGGTTGGGGAATTTGTAATAGCCCATAAATTCGCGCTGCATCTGGACCAGTTCGTTGTAGTTGGTTACCAGTTGAGGACCGCTGGTTAATGCATTTTTCTTAAAATGGGCAGTTGGGTAGGAGAGGTGAGCATATTTGCCCAATGCATCGAAATATTCATATTTCGTGGCGTTCAAAATACGCGACCAATCTGCAGAGCTGTGTTTTTCGGCGTCGAAATAGCCGTTTACCTTTCCATACGCAAAGTGAATTTTTAC
>CAZLHC010000018.1:21908-59225 GCA_964559265.1 uncultured Paludibacter sp.
GAGAAATCGTCGGGATGGGGCCAGGCTTTAAAGTCTTGTATTCTGAATTCAGTGGCGTAGCTTTTATCGTAAATGTCGAGTGCCAGTTGTTTGTAGAACGGATTGTTTATCGCGATAATATTTTCGCGTGTTATTCCGGTTTTAAGCGTTGTACACGAGGCATCGGCAAAAATCGACGATGGGTTGAATGCTCCTTCTTTGGATTTATAGAATTCCATTTCGGTACAGGCTACAAATCCGTTGCCATCGCCTGCTCCTGAACGTACATAAAATTGCACAGCATCAATATTCACCTGTGTAGTATCGAAATATACTTTCCAGGAACCGGATGCGCCGTTCAGATTTTTAGTTAATACTTTTGTAAATGTAGTTTTACCTGCTTCTCTTACTCTTACGTCGAATTCACGGAAATTTCCATTCGATGATCCATCCGTACGGGTATTGTATACGAAGAAATCGAGATTGCTTGCCGAAGTAAGGAAATAAGTGAGCGTTACCGGAAAACTGGTAGAGCCCCAGGTGGAGTGATACAGGGTCGATTTATCGCCATCGAAACTTTTTTCAATTCCATAGCCTGTTTGTGTCGATGTTGATGTCCCGCTTTTAATGCTTACCTTTTCCTGCTCACCCAGAGCTGAGCTGGTAAAAGGAACGGTTTCGGCTTGTAAAGCGAGGGGAATCGCAATTGTAGCTAAGAGGCTAACTACGAAAGATTTTGAAAATAATTGAGCTGTTTTTCTCATTTTTACTTGTGTTTTTAGTATCGTCGGTAAATATACTAAAACTATTTATTAAATCATGATTTTTTTAGTTAACCGAAAGGGCTGTTTTTGATTTTTAAGATAATGAATAGTAACCAGATAGCTGCCATGATCAAGAGCTGGAAAGCGAAGCGTATTGCTGTTACTTTCATTCAGTTTTCGTCCATCGATAGTAAATAAGGTCAAGTCAGTAATCAAATGCTTACTTGAACTAACTATCAACTGGTTTTTCGAAAAAAGCAATTGAATGTCGTCGTCGCTCGTAATTGGTAAGCCTGTGCTGGTTATTGGTTCTATAGTAAATTGAAAATGCAGCCTTGAAGGACTATCGGCACCGCCGGTGCGGCTTAGCCTCTGGTTCGTTCCATCGTAAATCCAAAATCCTGTACCCGCTTGCTGGGTGTTTTGAATAGCAAATCTGGTGCTGTCGAAGTAAATGTTGTAGGTATTCCAATCGGCATAGTATGGATTGGTACCAAAATTTCCCAATTCATTTATGTAACGGTTGTCGGCTTTACTGATTATTTTATAATAGCCTTTATCCTTGCTGATGTTCCATTGCTGACGTTGTAGCTCGTTAGCAGCCGTAAGACGGTTAGCAAACACAGGAGCTCCGCCCGAAGCTCCTGGTGCTGTGTTGGTTAATAATTGGTCGTTGTAATGAATGGTGTAATCTCCATCCTGCAAAGTGTTTTTCTCTACAACCGGTTCACATTCGCCCGGCTGTGTGTTGAATTCGATGAGGTATTCAGTACCGGAACTTGTAGCAAACGAAATCTGATCGGTTCCTTCCTTAATGATAGTTATCACTTCATTGGTAGCTGCATTGCGAACAATGGCTTTAGCAATGCCACAGTAATTGAGGCGACAAACCTGTCCTGCCAGTGATCGTACACGGGCTGTGCGTGCCACTTTTGTATCCCACTGTATGGCAACTTCAAAATTATTTACCGCTTTTAATCCGGATACCGAACCCACTGGCCATGCATCGGGCAAAGCAGGTAGTAACTGCAACGTTCCGGTATGACTTTGCAGCAACATTTCGGCAATTCCCGCAGCTGCTCCGAAGTTTCCATCAATCTGGAAGGGTGGGTGAGTGTCGAATAAATTTTGGTATACGCCACCACCGCTGCTTGGGTAGGTGAGTGCCAGGTTGATGATTTTGTAAGCCCGGTTGCCATCCAACGCTCGTGCCCAAAGATTTACTTTCCATCCCATCGACCAGCCGGTGCTGGCGTCGCCACGTGCATCGAGTGATTTTATGGCTGCGTCAAATATTTTCTTATCTATCAGTGGTGAAATTTGATTGCCGGGATATAATCCGATGAGGTGCGACATGTGGCGGTGTCCGGCTTGTCCAACTGTTCGGGGTGAGTATTTCCATTCGCGCAAATGTCCATCAGCATCAATGTGTAATCCCGGATCGAGTTTGTTGAATTTGGCAAGCAATTCGGCTTTAAAAGCACCATCACCCGCAACAGCTGTGCCCAGACTATCCATGGCAGCCAGGGTGGTGCTGAATAAGTCCCACACCAACTGCTGAGCATGTGCTACTCCATCTTCATTCGGACCGTGCTCAGGCGAGTATTCATTTGGACAAACTAAGGTTCCATCGGGAGCAATACCATACTGACTACTTCCCTTATCGTTAATAAGTCGTTCCATCCAGAATTCTGCAGCCGATTTCATCACCGGATAGGCTTTGGTAAGCAGGAAGTTTTTATCGAGGGTATAGCGGTAGTGTTGCCACAGGTGCATGCTGTACCAGGCATTCGCTATCACGTAATTGTGCATAAATCCTCCATGCCATCCGAAAATATTGTTTTCGGTAAATAAAGTCCAGCCTTTGGTTTGTCCCGAATTCCGGGCGTTCTTTTTCCATTGGGGCTGCACAATAGCTTCGTTGTAGATGTAGTTCAGAAAGGTGCGGTGTAATTCCGATAAATTGGTGTTTTCAGCCGGCCAATAATTCATCTGCACATTAATGTTGCTGTGAATGTCGCTGCTCCAGGGCGGAGTGTTGCTGTTATTCCATATTCCCTGCAGATTCGATGGCGAGTCCATTCCGCGTGCCGAACCAATCATCAGGTAACGACCGTACTGAAAATACAATTCTTCCAAAAAGGAATTTCGCTGTCCCGAATTGTACTGCTGAAGCAAGGTGTTGGTAGGAACTGTACTTGCACTGGTCGAAATTCGTAAGCTGGTGCGATCAAACAGTTGTTTGTAGTCACTGATGTGTTTTTGCTTAACTGTTTCGTAGTCCTGAGCCATCACACCGGCCACAATAGCATTCGTTTGTCCCTCAATGAGCGAAGCATTGTAGGTGTAGGTGGGGCTGGTAGGCGAGTAGTTGGTTTTTCCTCTCAGCACTAGCGTGACAGAGTTGGCATTGGTTACTTTTATTGTTCCGTTGGAGGTTTCAAGTGTTCCTCCTTCGTTTTTAACCTGAACCCGGGCATAATACGAAAGAAGTTGTAATTTCCCACGAAACACGAGCGATCCTTCGCTGGCTGTCGGAACCGATCCGTGTGCATCCCATAGTATGGCTTCCAGTGAAACCATAGCAGGCTGCGAGGCTGTAAATCGAACCACCACTGCGCTATCGGGATGAGATGCCAGGTACTCACGTTTGTAGTTCACCCCATTGATCGTATATTCAACGGTGGCCAGAGCGTTTTCGATGTCCAGTGTGCGGATATAATTGCTAACTGCCGTAACTCCCGGTGTGTTGATGTACAAACTTCCAAAATTCTGATAAGCTCCGTAAGTTGTCGTGTTTCCCTGCCAGAGCGTCTTGTCGTTGAATTGTAGTTCATCCTGCTTGATTCCTCCGAAGATCATAGCTCCAAACTGTCCGTTGCCAATCGGTAGAGCCTGAGTCATCCAGTCGGTGGCCGGACTGCGGTACCAAAGCGTGTAGCGGTTGGCAGGCGCCGGAGCCGAACCGCTCATGCTGGCTTCGGTGGCTGGCTTGTCGGGCGTAAAACCCATCTCGCCCGGTAGTTTAAAATTGAAGGGATTATTGGTGTCGCCAAAATTCCACTCGCCCAACTGTTTGTCGACTCCTGCGCCGCCCCACTGATTCATATAGCTGGCCGAGCCTACCCGCTGCAACTCCCAGGCTGGTGCGTGGGTGCTGTTGGTGGTGGCCTTCAGACGAAACAACATGTTGCTGGTAGCGCTGGCAGTAAACCGACTCGTGGCAGTCGAAAAGGCAAGTTTTCGACCGTTTTTCGATACAAGTTGGTAGTTGTCGGTAGTGCCCGTCACTTTCCAGAGCTGACCGGCATTCTCCTTCGTAGCGTTTTTAGTAAGAATATTGGCGCCTTCGCCCATATCCTGGAGTACACCACTTCCGTTCTTAAACTGAAAATAGTACCAGGTTTCACTGGTTTCGTTGCTGATTTGAGGTGCTGTTTGTGCCCGGGCCGACATGGTAAGTGCCAACGCCGCAACCAACAGCCAGTTTAGTTTTTTCATCCTTATTTATTGTTTTGATAGTGTAAACGTGTATTGTTTGTCACCGGTATCCAGTCGAAGCAGATAAATACCTGCCTTTACATCTTCCAGTGATATGCGATTTATTCCGGCATTTTCAAGCCTGATCGATTTCAGTTGAATGCCGGTGCTTGTAAATACTTCTACCTTTACGATATCCTGCGATTCGATGGTTAAATAATCGATCACCGGATTTGGGTAAAGATTGAAAACATGCTCCGGTGCTTCGGTTCCTGATACAGGTGTAAATTCGGCAGCTATTGTCCTGTCTTTTTGCAGGTTGTAAAACGTGTACTTACTCATGGCGGGAAGCTTTACTCCATCAACAATTACAGCCGAAACAGCATAGCCTTGATCGGGTACCATCTGAGCCGAAAAATTAGAGCCGCTAAGTACCATGGTCTCACCTGCCGGATTGATAGCTCCACCTGTACCTGCAGTTGCTGTGACTTTATAGTAATAACCAAGTGCCTTGCTTTTTTGTTTCACCTCATCATAGGGCATCGAGCGATTGTAGATTTCCAAACGCCCCAGTTCACCGACGAATGTACTGCTTCCAACTTTTATTTCACCCGGCGCGATGCTGGTGTTCACAGTCAGTGCATCATATATTGAATTATCGAGTTCGCCATTAATGTATACTTTCAGCATTCCATTCGGTTCGCGACAAAGCGATATAAAGTAAAATTCGTTATTGTTTTCAATAGACTTACCTGATGTAAGACTTACTCCTTTTACTGTAAACCGGATTTTTCCGGTCGCGTCGGTTTCTACCCTGATGTCGCTGCCTTGTTGCATCAGTATCGCTTCCGAAGATGGATTGCGAAGGTAAAAGTGAATCGAAAAGTCGTTGCGGCCACTCACGGCATCCTGACTTGTCAGCGTTGTTTCTTTTCCATTGAATTGAAACATGCGCAGGTTTCGGCGTTCGATAAATTCTTCGGTAACCACCTCCTGATTTTTAATATCGGAGATGATTGTAAGTGTATTGATTAAAGCGTTGGGGTAATGCTTAAATGGTGTCACCATAGAAGCTGTATTTCCCGAACGGTCGTTTAGATTTTTTATGCTTAGTAAACTGTTTTCGTATGCTTCAAAAGCACTTGCAGAAGTTATTTCCATCGTACGTCCATCGGCCAGAATTGTTTTCGACATTACGGGCTGGTTGTTAATTTGAAACACCGATCCGACAGTGTCAATTGGCTCGCTGAATTCTATCCGGAGTTTAGTACCACTGGTGGTAGCTAATTTTTCAAGAGTAGCCGGTGTTTGGTCGGCCGTTGCTGAAAAACGCCAGATGCGTATTTCGCCGGGCTGCAAAGTAAGACTAATTTCCTGACCGTAGTTGTAGGTTGATGAATTGTCATCGCGGGTCGTTGTGTTGAAATTCAACACAGTGGTGCGATGCAATCCCGATACTCCTTCTTCTACTCCATTGGCGCGGCTCAAAGTATAGGTGAAACTCCGGGCAGTGGTGGATGGATTTCGAACCGATACAATTCCTTCGGAACCTTCCCAGCAGGAATAACCATACACTTCAGCGTTATCGGGATTGCCTCCAACAAGTCGCGCATTGCGCAATACCGGGAAAAATTCATTTGCCCAACGCATAAATTCGGCATTGATTCTCCATTTCTGCCCTTCATTCATCATGGTATAGCTATAGTATAATTCCCAAAAAGCTGTCCCGCGGGTAGCCATCATATACAGATAGGCGCGAAATTCATCGTCGGTCATTTGGTTGGCGAGGTTGGTGCCGGTTTTACCATAGATAGGGTCATGATTGTATACATTGGCAAACGGAAACTGAAACTGGCGGTTTTTTACAAAGTCGTAATACCTTCCATCGCGGTAGGTGAGTAACTGATCGACCTGACGGGTACGACCCGTGTTGATACGGCCAATATCGTTGCTGTTTTGAATCCACACCGAATTGGCCCATTGCAGGTACCAGGGACTCGGATTTACATAACAGGTGAGGTTGATCCACATGTTTTGTCCCTGACTATCGCTTTTTTCCCTTATTTTTTTCAGGATGTCGATCCAGCGTTCCCAGTGCTCGGTCATATAATACATCCCTTCTTCGCCTCCGCTGATGTACTGATCAGAGACTACGGTTGGGGGAGAAGTGGTGAAACCATCAAATTTCCAGTAGTTGATCTGGTACTTTTCCTGGTTGTCGAGGAAGAATTCTTCCAGCTTTTGCAGGTAGCGTTTGTGATTGGTAATTACATCGTCGGTCGCCGGATTGCGAGCGCCATTTCCATTGGTTTCGAGGAAGCGTGCAAATTCACCGTTGTAGTTATAACCTCCGCGTGGACCGAGCCAGAGACCGAAATTCGATGAAAAGCGGTGCGACAGGTTGGCCGCATTGGTGAGCCCGTTCGGAAATTTGGCGTTAAATTGCCAGAAGCCGGTGGTGTTGGCTGCTTTCCAGGGGCCATAGGCATTCCAACCATCGTCTACCACATACGAGTCGAGTGGTGGCATGCCATGGCTTGTAAATCCTTTTTCCATTTCGTAGAAAGAACTCTGAATATTGTTTTCATCGATATCGAGCATGAAATCGTACCAGGAATTGTATTGCGTACGGAAGCCTGAGGGCGTGGCAATTTCATTGATATAACTGAAAAAATCGTTTTGAATGACCTGAACTTCAGTGCTACGGGCGGCACCTACCACTGTTTTCCAGGTCTCAAACTGACCTTCTGAGTTCAGGCGTCCTTCTTGCTGAAGTGTAGCCATCGATTTTCCTGAAAAATAACGGATGTGAGCTGTTCGCTCCGTATCAATGGATGTTTCGGTATGGGGAAATTCGGATCCAAAGAACATACCCTGAATATAAAATGGTTGTCCGGTTGCAATCAGGTAGCCATTCATTCCTCCAACTCCCGATCCCATGGTGGGGCGCGACCACACAACATCGCCTGTATTTACTTTCAGATGTTCCCCGTCGATGTAATCGATCCGGGCATTCTCCCGTTGATTTTCAGGTATCCCTATCAGAAGTTGTTTGCGTAGGTAATGCTTGTCGTCGTCCATGCTTACCAACAGGCTGATGTTCCAATCGGTATTGTTGAGTCGATAGGGTTTGAACCGGAAAGTAATACGACTGCTTCCGGGGGAGCTAAGTGTTTGCGACCAGTTGGTCGACTCAAGTTCTAAATCGGAAGTGCGGATCTGTGTTTTCGGTGCGATGTAGTTTTCGCGATAAAGATCAAATTCGGCCCCGCTTCCAAAGGGTTGTCCGTTCCAGGCATTTTTCATTACAAATTTAACGTAACGTCCGGTTTGAGGAGTTTCTATCCCTACAAATACCCGCTGAGTTCCGTTGCGTGGAAGTATTCCTTTGCTACACGCAGTGGCTGTGGTAAGGCCCGACTGGTTTTCGCTTACATAAAGTTCGTATTCCTTAATAATTCCGTTTTCACCGGTTTGACGGGGCAGGTAGCCAAAGCTCTGAAACGTTTCGGATTTTCCAAGGTCGATAATTACATGAAAGGGTGGGGTGGTTGCGCCCGACCCGGAGCCATAATTACTGTGCCAATGTGTGCTGAAATTGCCGTCAATAAAAGCAGCCGGAGGACCGCTGGGAGAAGTCTCGGTAGTAGAGTAACTGCTGGCTGTGATCGACCAGGTTGTTTTAGTGAGGGCAGTGAGCGAAGGTGTGGAGCTGCTACCGGGAATGAGGTTGATTACAAATTCTTCAGATCCCGGGGCAGGTATAAAATGGGTTGCCTGATTGTCGGTCCTGAGATTGGTGATAGCAACTGTTGCCAGTTTGGCATTGTTGGTTGAGAAGCGTCGTTGAAGGAGGGAGTTTCCAATTGATATTTCCCCGTTCGTTTCGGTTATTACTACGGGTGAGCTTGCCCTGACAGTGAACAGGCAGCAGGCTAAAAGAGCCAATAATAGCGGTGTTTTTTGTGTGTTGAGCATGGTAGAGGGTGGGATGTTTTAAAAATTCCCCCACAGTGGGTTGTGTCACCATGGGGGAATTATTATGTGAAGAAAGTAAATCGGATTAGCGAATCATTACCTTAACGGCTCCGGCTTTGCCATCCACTTTTACGATATAGATTCCGGCATTCAACTGGTTGTTGGCGTTAACACGCTGACCACTAATGTTAAATACGGTTAATTTTTCGTTGTTGCTTGAAAGGATACGACGATTAAGAACATAAACGCCTAAATCAACAATCGTTGGTTGTTCAACGCTGGTAACTGCGGCTGGTACGAACGACCAGTTGTTACCCGGGTCAGCCATTCCACCATCCCAGAAGGCGATGTAAGCAGGGCTATGACCAGCATAGCTGTTGATTTGGTTTCCACCTTCTTCTACTTTCAACAAGAAGAAATTAGCTTTGTTAGAAGCTTCGTAAACGAACGAAGTTGGGATCATTTCGGAACCAAAACCGATAAAGTTACCACCTACGTCGGCCGAAAGTGCGTTGGTTTCATCCAGTTTGCTGTAAATAAGGTATCCTGTAAGCGGATCGGCAGCTTTTACAAATTTGAAGAGCAGCGAGTCGTTGGATTGAGGTGTGGTTTTCGATTTAATCATGGCCAGACGGTTTGCGCTTTCGCCAATCGAGTCAATCTTCCACCAGCTAATGTTCGGGCTACGGAAGTCACGAACCATGTACCAATGAGTTTCAGTTTCGTTGCTCACAAGTATCGGAGGATTCTGCGAAGCTTTCAGTTCGTCGATAGCAGTCTGAAGGGCATCGAGCATAGCGTCAACTTCGGCTTGTGTAGGAGGAGTTGTACCGGTTTCTTTGGCTACCATATCAATTGCAGCTGTACGCATAGCTACAAAGGTGTTCCATTTTTCAACAGAGTATTGGTTTTCGGCTGTACCGGTCGGATACAGTGCTTCGGTCATTGCTACAGCTTTAGCAACTAATGCTTTGAGCGCAGTAAAGTCGGTTTGTCCTTCTTCAATAAGTTCGATAAATTCCCAGTTGTTACCAAAGTCGTTAGCACCAGCTCCCGGATAGTAGAACCCTACATAAGGAGGAGTGTAGTTGGCATACGAGTTCATCTGGCGGTTGATAGCACCTTCTTTATACACAGTGAAGTGAGTTGGCGATGATGTTTTGCCAAACTGCCAGGTAGTTGCAGCCGAGTCGGGAGCAAAGTAGGTAACGTTAAGGAACGTACTTCCTGTCAAGGCAACGTCTTCAACCATTTTGTTGTAGATGTAATATCCCTTCGAAGGAGCCGGAGCTTTTACGAACTTAAAGAGCTGTTCGTCGAGGGTGTTATCGCCTACCTGAGAAATAATAAGTGCCAGAGGGAAAATTTCGGTTTCCGATTTTGCAAATTCGCCAAAATGCCAGAAGTTTGGTGTTGCACGTTGGTCGCGCACCTGATACCAATGAGTTTTGTCGTCGGAGCTTAACTTAAACGGAAGGATCATGCTGCCGTTCAAATCGTCGATAGCAGCCTGCAATAAAGCTTTGTTGGTAGCAATTTCTTCGTCGGTTACAGTGGTAGTTGCAACGAAAGTCGTTACAGTAGCGATAGCAGCCTGGAGGGCATCCCATTTTTCCTGTGGATAGTTACCCATAATGATGCCAATCGGATACTGTGTGTTGTTCAATGCTTTCGCAGAAGCCAGTAACTTTGGAAGGTCGGCTCTAAGTACCAGTGTTCCTCCGGCTGCGTTCAATGCAGCGATATGCGTGTCCATTTCCTCTTCGGTTCCGTTTTCAGCTGCTACAAAGGCTTCGGCCGAAGCAATCGCTGCCTGAAGTGCATTCCAATCGGCTTCAGCATAGGTTCCTGCTACCGGATACTGAGTGGTAGTGTAGGCTTTGTACTTGGCAATAGCCGTTTTCAGCGGATTGAGGTTAATTCCCGGGAATTGCAATAGCTTAAATTCCGAAAGTGTAACACTCAGTTTTGTATTATTGTACGAAGCCACTGCACCAATCGAAACTTTAGTTTCGGCGGTTAACTTGAAGGGAATAGAGATAGTCCATTCGGGCGCAACTGCAGTGTTAAATAATGCCGAACCAAGGGATGTGTTGATGGTTTCAATGTCGGGAATTCCTTCGCCTGCAGCTACTACAAAATGGGCTTTTGCTGCTCCCGTCCAATCCTGAGCGCGGCGGGCAATAGCTTCGTAGTTACCGGCAGGAAGCGTTACTACCTGGTACACTTTCATGTTCGACATGGTGCCAGCAAAGCCGTCCCATCCTGGAGTAAGAGCCATAGATCCTGCACGAGTGCCATCCTGAGTTGGATAGTACGGAATTTTTTGAAAATCCACATGCCAGGCAGTAAAATCCACTCCCTTGGTGCCCAGTCCGTTTTCAATAACCCAGGGAGCAGCCAGAATTTGCCAGCGCGTGTTGTCGCCAATTAACGTTTCGCCCGTTGTGGCAAACGGGGCCATGTAATTCTGCAGATAATTTGCCGTTACATCGATCGGCTCTGCTGCTGATGCGCCATGCATCAGGCCTAAGAAGGCAAGTACTGAAAGTAATTTTTTCTTCATATCAGCTTTTTTTGTTAGTAAATAATAAGTGTATTTTTTTGGTGATTTATTCGTTACGACCGCAAATATATAAAAAATATGAAAATAATACACACTTAATTGATAAATTATTTGTTAATAGGGGCGCATTAAAATATTAATTAGAATATTGTCGGTTCTTTGGGGGATAAAAATAGCAGATTGAAAAAAATCAACCTGCTATTTAATGTTTACAGTTATCGTTGTGGCAAATACCAATTCTTTTTATCTTTCAAATAGGTTTGATAATAGGATTTATCGGTATGTTTTTGAGCTACTTTATTGGCCAGAAATGCCGGGTCGTCGCGGTGTTCCGAAAAGCGCATCAGATCGTGAAAACGGTTTCCTTCAAATGCGGTCTCCATCGCCAATTCATCCACTATGTTTTCTTCTACAAAAAGAATGGAATCCTGAAGCGTAGCCAGTGTTAAGGGGAATGCATACCGTGAATTCACGTCCGAACTTCCACTTCCGCGGTTATGAATTCCAACATTTGTGCTGAATTTATCATTATCGAGGAGCGTGATGTATTCTTTCGGTTCTGTCACTTCATTGGCCGGAACCCGCAGAGCGTTGGCAATATTCGCCGAATTCAATCCGTACTTTAATACTGCGAAAGCCAGTCCGGGTTTACCTGCACGGTTCACTGCTTCGGCATAACGCAGATAAAGTAATCCTACACGGTACAACTGAATGTTATTGTTCATGTATTTTACGATCATTCGTTTATCTTCTTCTTCTTCGCTGGTGCTTTCGCCCGTCAAATTACCCATATCTTTCATCGATAGGATTGCTCCTTTTTCGCGTAAATCGCCCGAAGTATAGGTGGGGGCACTTGTAGCTACAAAGGCGTAGTTTTGTAACGAATAGGTTTCAAGCAGAGAATTGGTTGGTGCTAACTGAAATTCCTGACAAAGGGTCGATATGCGGGCTGTGTTGCCGGTGAATCCTGAATTGGAAAGTTTTATTACCGATATTAGTTCTCCGTTGCCGATTGTTGATGTGAAAACATTCGACCAGGTATCGTTGTAGCTTTTGAAATTGGCATCTCTCCAGCTTACTGCACGTGTTCCGGTTACATACGAATCTTTATCCATCAGGCGGGCATACCAGGTAGCTGCCATTTCGTAATCGGTTAGCTCCTTTGTACGACTTGCTTTCCAAAGGTATAAGTCGCCCAGCAGGAACATTGGTTCAATAAACAGATACCTGCTTTCAACATTGAACAAGGTTCCATAACTTGGTTTCGGTACATTTACAAGCGGAATAAGTTGAGCGATAAGGGTATCGATCATTTGTTCCTGATTGAAAACCGGGTAGTCGTTGCGTGTTTCGGTAACCGATACAATTGGTTTTTCGTAATACTTTGCTTGTCCGTAATTGAGTACCAACTGGAAATAGGTCCAGGCACGGATGGCTTTTGCTGCTGCCACTTCTTTTACAAAGGGCTTCGAAGCCATCGATACCAGGTTGGTATCGGCTTTGGCGATAAGGTAATTACAGTTGTTGATTACCCCGTAAAAATCTTTTATATCGGCAAATTCGCTGGTTTCTTTATCTATATTAAAGCTGTTCAGTTCACGAAGGAAACTTTCCGATGTAGGGGTTACGTTCATAAGGTCGGCCCGAAGTTCGCCGGTTAACACATAACGGTCGCTCAGTTTTTGAACTTTAGTTAAAATTCCTATTAGCGAGTATACCGTATCGTTGGCACTACCCAGCGTATGGTCGTCTTCAGACATATACCGGTCGGATTGAGAGTACAGTATATCGTCGCACGAAGAAAAGCCGACCGTCAGTCCTGCCATTAGCAGGAAGAAAAGGGTGAATTTACGTATCATAATGGTTGTCGTTTTCATCATTAAAGATTAATTTTTACTCCAGCATAGAAACTCTGACTTTGGGGCAGCAATCCCGCATCCACTCCCTGATAAAGGATCGAATTGTTCATCGAGAATTCGGGATCCATGCCCAGGTAGTTGGTGAGTGTGAAGAGGTTGTTGGCACTTGCCCATATAGTAAGCCCCTGCAGATAAGAGCTGTTTACCGGAATGCTGTACGACAATTCAACCGTGCGTAACCGCAGGTAAGACCCGTCTTCGATCCAACGATCCGAAAAACGATTGTTTCCTTTCGGGTCGCCATATACCGATCGCGGAATGCTGGCAAGTTGTCCTTCATTCATCCAGCGATTGTTCATCGCCATGGTCTGATTGAAGAAATTACTTCCCGATTCGAGTTGCGAACGCATGTAGTTGTAGATGTCGTTACCATAGCTGTAGTTAAATACAACATTCAGCGACAGGTTTTTGTATTTCATTCCAGCGAATGCCGAACCATACAGATCGGGATTCGAGTTGCCAATTACCACTTTATCTTTTTCGTCGATAATATTATCGGGGTGAACATCGACAAATCGAACATCTCCGGCCTGGAAGGGGGTGAGCGCTCCGGTTACTTCTTTCAGCGACAAACCGGCAGCCTGTGCAGCTTCGGTCGTTTCAAACACACCGTCGGTTTTATAGCCCCAGAACTGACCAATAGGTTGACCTACCGCCGTAAGCACTTCACCTCCATATACACGGGTGGTATAGTCGCCATCGGCTAAGGCCAGAATTTTATTTTTGTACGATCCTACCGATGCTCCGAGGGTAAGTTGGAAATTACGGGTGAATACCGGTATAGTACTTACCGAAACTTCGTATCCGTTATTTTGTAGTTTACCGTCGTTGGTCCAGTACTTGTCGAGCCCGGTAATAGGATCAAGGGTTTTCTCCACCAGCAAATTGTCGGTTGTATTGTTGAAGAGGTCGACATTGATAGTCATCCGATTCCCAAACAGTGCTACATCCAGTCCTGCATTCCGACGGGTAACTGTTTCCCATTGAATTTCAGGATTTCCGATATTATGGATTTGTAAACCAATTGCATTATACGAGTACATAACCGCATTGAAATAGGTACGCGAAGCAGTGCTCTGAATACCATCGTTACCTGCCTGACCAATTCCGGCACGAAGTTTTAGAAGATCTACAAAGGATACATTCTTCATGAAATCTTCGTTGCTCACCAGCCACGATGCGTTGAGTGACGGGAAAATTCCCCAGTTTACTCCTAATAGTTTGACGCCCGAAAGGGTTTCACTACCAAAGCGCGAGGTTGATTCGGCCGACACACCTGCTTCAACAAATAGCTTTTCACGAAGCGAGTAAGTTGCCTGGGCATAATAATTCATCGATTTAAAGGGCTCGTCGTATCCTCCGACTTGTTTGTAGGCCAGACCCGACGACATTTCTTTCACCTGGTCGCTACCGGTATTGTGTCCCGTTGCGTGATCAGCCTCATAGGAGTTGAACATGAATCGCATTCCTCCAACCAGGTCCAGCCGGTTTCCTTCCTTAGCTTTTGAATAAGCCAGGCGGGTATCGCTGAACATCGAGGATTGATTTGCAAACTGGGTTTTAACGTGGTTTTGCGAAACCATTCCTATCTGAAAATTGATATAAGGTGCTACCCCATACATCGGCACGAAGGAATTCTCGGCCAAATTAGTAAGTGAGTAACTAAACAACGATCGAATTTTCAGATTTTTGTTGAGCTGGTATTCGGGGATAATCGATAAATTGAAATTAGTTTGCAACGACTTACCAACACCATAAGCCAGGATAGCATGTGGATTGGCGATATTAATAAAGTCGTAATCTTCTAATTTTGAAGTGATTTCTCCTGCATTCGAATACTGATAGGGCGACAGGAATGGCGATTTGATGAGCGAGAGGTAACCCGGTGAGTTAATCTGGCTCAGGTACGATTCGGCAATTCCGTCGTTGCGAACTTTACGGTCGGTTTGTGCGTACGATATATCGAATACCGTTTTGAAATTATCGGTAAACGTAATATCGGAGTTGAAACGTGCATTCAACCGGTTGAAGTTATTGCTGGCGAGCGTACTGTAGCCCTGCGTAAATCCAATGGAGAGGTTGTATAATGCAATTTCGTCGCCACCATTCACCCCAACACTGTAGCTTTGAGTGGTACCATTTTGGTAAATTCCATCCGACCAATCGGTCTGGTTGTGGTACTTGTTGTAATACACGAAATTCGGATCGTCGCGCAGGAAGAAATTTTCCCTCAACTGCATTTGAGCTTTTTCGTCTTTTACCAGATCGCTCAGGTATACACGATATTGTCCATCGTTCATCATAGGAGTTAGCGAAGGCCTCATGGTGGTTCCTATAGTGGCAGTAGCGGTGATTTTTGTTGCCATGCTCTTACCCCGTTTTGTGTTGATAAGCACCACCCCGTTACCGGCTTTACTTCCGTAAATTGAAGTTCCGTCCTTGAGTACGGTAATGCTTTCGATGTCGTTAACATCAATTACCGACAAAGGTGAAATCACATTTCCAAGATGTATCGATGCCTGATTGTTCTGACTCTCGAAGATTACTCCATCCACCACATAGAGAGGTTGTGTGTTGGCATTGAGCGAATTCACACCACGAATAAGCATATTCGAGCCGCTGGCAAGGGTGCCGGAGTGGGTGAGAAGCCGGATATCGCCGGCCAGTTGTTTTTGCATTTCAACGTCGATCGACAGCGACGACAAGTTGTCGATTCGGGCAGTTTTCTGTGCATTAACTACTGCTGCCGAACGTTTTTCGCCGAAAACGGTAGTTGCAACTCCAAAATAATTGGAATATACAGCCGGATACAGCCGGATATTTTTTTCTGTTTCTCCGTTGTAAACTGCAATTTCGATAGCCTGGTAATCGGGAGCCGAAACCTGCAGTACCTGATGAAATTTAGGCAAACCAATCGTAAAGCGTCCCTGCTCATCGGTCATAGCTGTGTATGCCGGATTAAGCGCCTGTATGCTGGTACCGGGAATAACTTTTCCTGTAACAGCATCCACCACCGTGCCCCGGATAGAGTCGACAGCCACCGATGTGCCTTTGTTTGAAGTAGCTTGCTGCGCCACCGCCGAAAGTGTCATGCTCAGTGTTAGTACTATAACTAACCATTTGTATGAATGCATAGTGCATATTTTTTTTATAGATTCCTTCATAACGTCTTATCGTACCGGTTCTAGAATTATACAATCGATTAAAAGCTCCCGGGTATATTGTGTGGTCTGATTTTGAGATACATTACTGTTAATTTTCAGTTTTACCACAGTCTTATCGAGTCCGTAACTACTGTATGGGAATACAAAATCGGAGGCTACCAGTATTTTGCTGATGGAGTCGGTACTGGTTACAAAGCCCTGGTTGTTGTTGGTATAGGTACGACTGATGGTCGAACCGGTTTCACCTGCAAAATAGAGCTGGAATGTTACCTTCGAAGGTTTTGCATTGGCTACTACACCTCCTTTTGCAGCGGGTGGTACGAATACAGCGTATACATTATACGGGCTTCCCGATAAAGTGTTCGGAATTTCAAACGTAATGTTAGGGTTCGCTGCCGATGTTGTTGGTGTTAATTCAACGAAACGTTCGCGCGATACTCCTTCAATCGGACTTCCGGCTGAACTTCGGTTATACAAATTTGATAATACAAATTCCCGTCCGTTCAATTGTTCTGCCTCCACTTTGATTTCCTGATTCCACGATTCCCAATGGTTGTGCTTCAATTCATCCACAACGAATATTTTACCGTTGCTGGCCAACACCTCGGTGGCACCCTCAAACAAATACCCGGGCTGCATAAATTTATTACGGCCTGTCGAAAAAAGAGAGTCCTGTGGTAAAGCTTGTCCGGTAGCACTAAAAACAATATCCTGCAACATGGCTCTGATGGTGTTTCTGCGTTGAAGCGTATCGGCCGTGTATTTTTCCTGATTTGTTTTGGCGTAATATCGGTAATAGTTCTTAACCTTATCGTACGATTTAATCCAGGCTTCGTTGGTAGGAGCCAGCATATTGTAGGTGCTGTCTTCCACATTCAGTTTGCCCAGCAGCCGGAACATCAGATTGTCGTTGTAGGTAACCGAATCGAGGTATACTGTCTTTCCTTCTTCGTTTACATCGCCGGGAATACTGCGAAGTTCATCAAAAATGATTTTGTTGAACGAGTACAGATAAGTCTTTAACGAATCGAGACGGGTATCTTTCTCCAGGTATTCCCAGATGTTGCTAAAGAAAGGCAATTGGCTTCCAATAACGTGTAGAATCCCGTTTTTCGCCAATGAGTTGTATTCCTTTATGGTAGCAGTACCAAACGTAAAGCTACTACCTTCAGCTTTGAATACTATCGACTTGGTATTCAGCAAGGTTACCCGCGTTTGCATTCCGGGTGAAGCTGTGTAGCTGTACCGCGAAATGTGGTTTTCAATAAATTCCTTAGTCAATCCGGCATCGTTTAAGTCGAGCGACGCCAGTGCGGCATCTTCAGGAGCCCAAACGGTGTACATTTGCGAAGCGTTCAGTACTTTATCGTAACCGGTTTTCTCCAAAGCAGCTTTGAATTTGCTCAGAGAGGGTTGCTGCTGTATGGTTTCCCATAGAGTGAGTTCCGATACCTGCTCGTTGTTAATGCTGTAGTGGTCGTTCCATACCTCACTTTCGCAAGCGCTCAACAAGAGACCAGTGAGGAGTAGTGTCAGGAAAAACCCTGTTTTTTTCATGCTCTTCATATTTGAATTTTAGTTGCTTTAATCGTTAATCTCTTGTTTCAGGTTCTCCATCGGTACGGTTGTAAACCGACTTAGGTACCAGTTCAAAATAGTCCATCATCATTTGCGATTTTGGATTTTCGAGCACCGATTTAAATCGTACCCATACTTCCTGGTATTCGGTGAAAGTAAAGGTTCCGATGATCCGTCGGAAAGAACGGTTGGTATTACGGGCAACCGTATTTCCATATTCCATTAAGAAGCTCTCCGGACCCTTCATGTAACCGCGGTTACGCATCATTTTATCGTTTTCAAATCCATTATCTTCCGTGCTCTTATCGTTTACCCAGCCAATTCGGGGGTCGTCGGCCATAATTCGTAAGTCGAGCGGAATACCTACCGGTTTATTATTGACGTAAATCTGAGTTACACTTCGCCAGGCGTTAGCCGATACTGCAAACCGAAGTTCGTAGGTTCCGGGTGGAACAGGGATCAGACGCATATTGATGTCATACGATCCTAATCCCATCAACTCATCACCCTGGAAATTGATCCACGATGTTTCTTTAGCTCCGCTTAAGTATATGAGTCGGGTGTCTTTACTTGCCTTTAAGTATTTAAAATAGCCTTCCGGGAATCCCCAACGGTCGTTGGTTTTGTTGCTGTATCCGCGGATACTGTTGTTGGCCAATTCGGGGAAAAGTGCCGATAAATCGAAGCGGATACGTGAGTTCATCAGCGTTTCCTCCACTGTAGGCGAATACACCAGTATGTCCTGCAAAAGATGATAAATACCATTGGTAGTGGTTTTATTGTCCTGGTTAGATACAATCACCTCCCGATCGGTACCCCGGTTGATGGTAATACCTGTCGGTCCGGCCTGGTTGATCTTCATAATCCGATAAGGATACATACTTTCAACAAATTCGTAAAGTTCGGCATTCGGTACCATGTTTTTCTTATAGAAGAACTGATAAATTGCCTTTTCAACTAAGTGATACGAGATGAATTTGTTCAAACTGTTTTCGCGATGCGTATAATCGTTGTCGTAGGCAGATGAACCCGGATACCAGATTTTTGCCTGTGCAATTAAATCTTCCAAACTGTTTATACCATTGGCTTTGAAAATGTCATTCGTTTCGACAAAAGCGGTATAACCGAATTTGCGGAATTCCGGACTGTTAATTACATACCCATCGTACTCATCTTTATAGGTATTGACAGGTACGTAGTTTTTGTCTTCCACTAAACGCAACGAGTCGGACATTCCGGTAAGCTGAAGCGCTTCGGAGAAAATCGAAAGGTTGGGGTTGGAGGCAATCAACTCGGGCAACTGAGCTGTCGATGGTTTTAGAACCTGATTGATACCATGGATAACTCCGTTATACACTTCGATGTCTTTGTACAGTAAGCGCGCATCGTTGTTAAACAGGATTACCATTGTGTTTCGTATCGAGTCAATATCAAACTTTACTTCGATATAACGCTGGTTCATGTTCGTATTCGGTATCACACCATCCTGAAGGGTTTCGGTAAGATACTTGGGCGAAATAACGTGGGTTTTTGCCAGATAGTCGATCTGATCCTGTGTAAGATCTTCGAATTTTACATCCGGACCTATCGAACGATAATAAGCTTCAAATGCTTCGTTGGTAGGTGCCAGGCAAGTGTACGAGCCGTAAGCACTGAGCATACCTTTTAGTCCGGCTTTATCAATTACTTTGATGTATTCACCAAATGTATCGGGCCGTTGTTCGAGATAAGAATAAATCATATCACCGGTAAAAGTGACATAACTCTCACCAATATCTTCCACACAACCTACTCCGGTGAAAACCAACAGGAGCAGGATGCCTGTTTTTTTCAGGATGGATAAGCGAAGGGAATTTAACACTGTCTTCATTGGTTATTTTGTATTTTTATATTCCTGATTTCTGACCGTCCTATTTTACCGGTGCTCTCAGGAGTATTGTTGTTAATTATATTGCTTGGTGGTATAGAACGGATTCTGAACCAGTTTTTTATTGGCCTTCAATTCGTTTTCGTTGATAGGCATATACATCGAGTTCAAATCTTTTAACTTGGTTTTGATCACACTTTGGTTTTCAGTATATTTACGAAGTACTAACTCCAGCAGACGATCGGTGTTCCCCTCGCGACGAGCCAGACGTACCAGGTCGAACCAGCGTTTTCCTTCGAACATCAGCTCGCGTTGCCGTTCAATAAGTACCAAATCCTCCATGGCCCGCTTGGTGTTGTAGGTCTCAAAGTCGAGCGTGTCGGTTAACAGGGTAGGATTGGAACGCATGTAAGTGGTATTCACAATCTGAAGTGCCGAACGAAGATCCTGTTCCGAGCGGTTGAGCTGCACCAGCGCTTCAGCTTTCATCAGCATGATATCGGTAAGGCGGTAGATAATCCAGTTCGCTGTGTTGTTACGGTAAAAATAAGTGCTAACTCCGGCATTGTTTTCCGAACGATAGTCGATGGCATATTTTGTTATGTGGTAAAGTCCATCTTCAGGTAAGTCCTTGATGAAATCTTTACGACGTACATCAGTCGGTTCAAACAAAGTGGTGGTGTTGCAAAAAAGTTGGGGAACACTCAAAATTCCTCCCTGCTCATCGCGACTACCATATAAAACAGGTATATTGTTGTTGGTTTTAAACGATTCGCCAAATTGCAATTCAAATACGCTTTCAGTTGAGTTTTTCCGGCTGAAAATGCGAAGGTAAGGATCCTCATCGGCTTCAATTAATTTGAAGACAGGGCTTTCGATTACTTTATTGCAATAGTTGATTGCTTCATTGTACTTATTACGCCACAGGTAAACATCGGCCAGTAATGCACGAACTGCATTTTTGGTGATACGACCTTTGGTGTGTGCAATGGAGCTGAAGCTGGTCATAGCCCAATCTTCGGCTTTTAGTAAGTCCGATTCTATCTGGTCGAGCACTTTATCTTCCGAACTTTGAACTACGGAGTAATCCTGCTGATCGGTTACCGATGGTTCAAGAATCAACGGAATGTCTTTGTAGGTGCGAACTAAATAAAAATAAGTAAGCGCCCTTAATGTAAGTGCCTCCGCCATTTTAGCTCGCATCTTTGCTTCTGTAAAGTTGGGGTCAATTACCTGCGGAGTGTAATACAACACAGCATTACAGTAATTGATTACGGTGTAGAACTGCGACCAGCTTGAATAGCTGTTAGCAGGAGTGATGTTGGCTTCCAGAATTCGCTTTTCAGTTTCACCAATTCCGTTTCCTGCAACGATATTATCGGAGCGCATTTCGCCCCAGATTATTAACCGGCGGATGTATTTATCGTCAATCATCGAACGATAACAGGTGGCAATCACAGCTTCCACATCCGATTCAGTGTTCCAGTAATCGTCGAGTACGATTTTTCCTTCGGGTTCAATGGCCAGCCAGTCGCTGCATGAACTAAGCAGGGCGATACCGGCAACCAGCATCAGTTGTTTGAATGTATGTCTTTTCATTGTTTTCATTTGTTTTTCATCCATTAAAATGAAACCGATAATCCGGCCGTAAACGATTTAGAACGCGGTGTCTGGTTGGAGTCGTAACTAACTCCAAGCGATCCGTAACCCACTTCGGGGTCAACACCCGAATATTTCGTAAAGGTCATCAGGTTGTTGATGGTAAGGTAAAGAGTTGCCTGATTAACATTAACATGTTTCAGGTATTCCTTGGGTACACCGTAGTTTAACTGTATATTCTTCACACGGAAGAAGGAGCCGCTTTCAACAAACCGATCGCTTCCCAGCCAGTTGTAGCCCGACTGATACAGGGCGCGTGGCATATGGGTCAGGTCGCCATCCTTGCGCCATCTCCAGTTTACCGATGCTGCCTGATTGTTGTTTCCGTACATGTTTTCGGCAAACATACGGCCCATATTTACCACTTCGTTGCCAATACGGAAGTTCGAGAATACATTAACCGAAAGGGTTTTGTAATTAAACTTGAAGCTGATACCTCCGTTCATCAGTGGATTCGAGTTACCCAGATATACCATGTCGAGTTCGTTAATATTTCCATCGTGGTTAACATCTTCGTAAATTGCATCACCTCCTTTGAATTTGTACTCAGAGTTAGTGCCGGCCGAGAAGGTCATTCGAACGGGTTCGCCTTTTGCATCGCGGATTATATTTCCCTCGGCATCCTGGGCAAACGGACTGGTTCCGGTGCGTCCTTCTTCGTATTGCGAATATTGATATACTCCTTTATAACGGAAGCCATAAATCGAACCGTAGGAGTTGTTTTCCTGCAGACGGGTTAAGTACTGTCCGTTCACAATGTTAAAATCGACGGTATTGTATCGTGCTAAAATAGCATCGTCGATTTCCAGAATTTTATTAACATAGTTGGAGAAGTTTAAAGTAACGTCCATCCAGAAATCTCCTGCTTTCACCAGTTTGTATCCCTGGAGGTTCAGTTCCCAGCCACGGTTATCCATCGAACCTACGTTCTGGAAGTTCAACGCCGAAAAACCTGCGGAAGAAGGGATGGTAAGTCCGCCCCATAACATATCGTCGGTGCGCTTATAGTAAAAGTTGAAGTCCATCATGAACCGGTCGTCGAAAAATCCAAGGTCGAGCCCATAGTTGAACGACGATACTTTTTCCCAGCGTAGGTCGGTGAGCTGGATGTTCTCCGGACGAATTGCCGGCATATCCATATAATTGCCAAACGACGAATACAAACTATAGAAAAGGTATTCGGCTTTGGGGGGATTACCGGTAATACCCCAGCTCGGACGGAAACGCATGGTGCTCAGCCAGTCTTTCGAAAATTCCATGAAGTTTTCGTCCATTACGTTCCATGCAAACGAAATACCCGGGAATGTTCCCCATTTACGGTTATCCCCGAATTTAGTACTACCATCGCGGCGTATAGTGATGTCGGCAATATACTTCGATTTGTAGGCATAGTGTCCCAGTACCATATAAGCCATCCAGCGGCCCTGCCCGGGTCCGGTCGAGAAATCCCTTACAAAACCACCTGCTGTGGCGCCGGTAATAGTTCCACTGGGAGTTCCGTACGAACCAATGTACTGTGAGCGCGAATTGCTGGTTCCAAACTGAAACGCCGAATACAACATAAGCGAATGGTTAGTGTTTTCGAATTTGGGAACCCAGGTTAAGTTGTGGTCCGACGAAACTGAAAGACTGCGTGAATCGGCATTACTCGATTCGTTGATATCGCCCTGTAACCAGTTGGAAGTCGACAATTCCTTCGGAAGGAAGGTGAACGTGTTTCCGTTGTTAACATCGAACGAAACATAGCCTTTGTAACGAAGCATTTGATCTTCGGGGTCGAGTAAGTCGTATTGTAAGCGGAATGTAGGCAAAATACGGGTCGATTTGTATTCGTTGATGGCCAGATGAGCCGAAGCAACCGGATTTCGCATGGATTTCTGGTCGGCCAATTGACTGGAAGCCGATGTTAACATTTTATAATAACGATCGGTGTTGGTACCATCGGCATTCTGTGCATAAATACTCAGGTTGGGCATTTTGCGGTAAGCAATGGATAGCAGGCCGTCGTAGTTTCGATCGTTGTCGGTATGCGTAAACGAAAATTCGGTTGAGAATCGTATACGGTCCGAAACATTGTAATCGAGGTTCATACGGGTCGAGAAACGC
Source organism: uncultured Paludibacter sp. (assembly GCA_964559265.1). GTDB lineage: Bacteria > Bacteroidota > Bacteroidia > Bacteroidales > Paludibacteraceae > Paludibacter. The sequence goes on from CAZLHC010000018.1 coordinate 44,969, forward strand.
TCAACACTTTGACCGATTACCGATCCCGATTGGTTCATGTATCCTCCGGAAATCATAAAACGGGCCTTTTCACCTCCACCCGAAAGTTGTACGTAATGGTCGTGTGTCTGACCATATTGAGTTACAGCTTTCACCCAGTCGGTGTTGTCGTTGTAATTTTCGTATTCCGAGAACGAAGGGTCGTAGTTCAATTCGCGAATGTTCGAAGCAGTATTGCTCTGACGAGGATTGAAATACGCTTCTTTCATCAACATGGTGTAGTCGTCGCCGGTGAGCATTGTATAACCTTTGGGCTGAACAGCCCCGCTATAGCGATAGGTGTACTGAACGCGGGTTTTTCCACGAATCCCTTTTTTGGTGTTGATGGAGATTACCCCGTTGGCACCGCGCGATCCCCACATGGCAGTGGAAGCCGCATCTTTCAGTACCGTAATCGATTCGATATCATCTACGTTGATACTCAACAAGTCGGCAAATTGTTCCTGATTAGCTGTTGCAAATTCAAAGGTTGATGCCTGAGGTGTGTCGTAAATTACACCGTTGAGTACAATAAGTGGTTCTGAACTATTATTAATGGAAGTAATACCCCGGATACGCATCGATGATCCACTACCTACGTCGCCCGAATTGGCAATAATATCCAGACCGGCGATTTTTCCCTGGAGTGCATCATCGACCGAAGCAACCGAAAGTCCTTCAAATTCTTTCGACGAAATGGTTTGAAGTGCCATAGAACGTTCGCGTTCGGGGATGGCCAGTGTTCCGGTGTTTACTGTACGTGCGGCACGAACCGTTACTTCGTTGATAGTGGTTGCGTCCTGCAGTTCTACATTGAAATAAGTGCGGTTTCCAATGTTCAGCGTCTGCGTTTTCATCCCTACATATGAAACCTGAAGTTTATTGGATGTGTTTTTTACCTTGAGGGCAAAGTTACCGTTGATATCGGTAACCGTTGTCGAAATGTAACGTTTATTCTGATCTACTTCTACGATGTGAACGGACATAAGAGGGCCATCGATCTTAGAGGACACGACACCCCGAATAATATTCGAGCCGGCATCCTGCGCCGATAGACCGTACGTTCCGGTTAAAAGTATAAACAGGAGAATGAGTGTTTTTACCAGTTTATTCATATCTCAATTTTTTAACTGATCTTTGGTATATAATAAAACTTTATCAATTTGATGGATCACGGCATACGACGATGTCTCAATTTGCGTTGCACGCAGTGGGTCGCCGTTGTTGAATTTGTATTCCCTGGCCATGATATTAAATAGTCCCGGGTTTTTGGTCACCTTAACCAGAGTGCTCGGGTCATCGGGATTGGAATAGATGAACATATCATCAGGAGTTACTCTTGAGTACAATTTGTAGTAACTCTTGTTGACGTCGGTTTTATTATATGCCGCAGTTTCGTACCGGTTCAGTGCACTGGTGCTGCCGTCGATAAATACCGAATTGTCCTGGAAGTGATACCTAAGGAAATTTACCAGCTTCTCGGTCATTGCCGTTTTACGGTCCTGATCTAATTCGGCCTTGATCATATCCCAGGTGGGAAGCCCGGCGGCGATTGCATCGAGTACAGCTATATTCGTTGGCACATACACCGTATAGTGGTAGGTGTTGAAGAATTTCACATTCAGGTCGATCCCTGCATACGATTTATCTTTCACAAAGATGTCGTAGAGTTTTGATTCGGCCTCAGTAGCTTCGTCGTTACCTTGTAATAGCTTGAAGAATTCGCTGAATTCGGGAGTTTCCGAAAGAATTTTAAACACCGATTTAAATGGCGTCTGTACCGGCGATGTCATTACATAGGTCTTGCCATTACCACGACCGTTGGTAGCTTTCGTTTGGTCGTAAATTTTTGTAACGGTTGGCGAAATGCCTGTTTCGAGGTTTCCTCCACCACGTATTTTCATTCCTACACCGTTTCCGTTGATTTTCACAAAACCTCCGTTTTTGGTTTGGTAGAAGTTTCGTCCACCTTCGATATCGCCAACAATAATATGGTTGTCGATAATATCGTCGAGACGGTCGCGGATTTCAGCAGGTGTAACCGGGCGGATGGAGTCGCCTACTTCGCCGGTCAGCGGATCGTATTTGTAAGCGGTAGCTCTCACACGGTCGGCCACCTTAATTGCACGGCCATTCCACCAGAATTTAAATACTTCAGGTTGAACTTTGCCGAGCGAAACCGGGTCGATATACATCATCCCCTTGTTAACTATGGAGTCGTAACCGGCGGTTTGATCGGTAGGAACCAGGAAGCTGTAGTAGCTATCCATCGAAAGCAGATAGGCATTGTATTGTAGTTGATCAACCCCCCAGTTGAAAATCTTCATTTGTTCGTTTACCAGTCCGGGAGCAGTAACTGCAACAAAAGAGGCAGGTGCGTAAACTTTATTCGTTACGAAAATAACTCCATTGTTGGCCACGTACGATTTAACAACGTCGCCTTTGGAGATTCCCATAGGTTCTTTCCCATCGTCGAGAATTTCGGGGAAGCGGCGAGGAATCGAACCCAGGAAGGTCGACTTCATGTGATTACGAATCAGGTCGTCGATACGGTCGGTAGGGATGTTTTCGATTGAACCATACCGTTCGATAAGGAATTTACCCCCTCCTTCGTAGAAAAATTTTCGTAGAATATTATCTTCGGGTACAAACATGGTTCCCATGTCGATATCCATTGTAGCCGTGGCATTCATCCGGTAGTTGTTCCATCCCGGGTCGAACTCCAGATACCCCGATTGTCCGATTCCCTTTGGGCTGATCAGGTTCGTGCCACTAGCAGTTCCGCTTCGTTCGGCATAATAGCGTTTAACGAAAATGGAGTCGTTGAAGTCGGGATTCAACAGACGGTATTGCATGGTAGCGCTACCATCGTAAAAAGGAGCTGCAAAACGCTCCAGCATACTGCTGAAAATGGTGGTTTCCGGTGCTTTACGGATTACCTCTGCCATGTTGGAAGGCGGAATCAAAACATCCTGTAATATGTTGATATAGCCGTTTTTGCAGGTGATGTCGCGAACGATTACACGATTACCAAAAATATGTGCGTCGTTTTTCTTGCGGGTAAATCCGTTGAATATTACCGATAAGTCGTCGTCGGTAATGCCGGCATAATCAAGTTGTTTCTGCAGGAAATGAATCATCGGGACCGGCGTATTATCCTTAAGAATATGTATGCCTTTATCGCGGTAAAAGTCCCAAATGGGCTCGGCAGGTAAATCAGTTCCTTTTTCTACCGGAATTGAATCAAGTACCGATGTGGCAGTTGGACGGCGGATGGCCAATCCTTCAACCGGACCTACGGTGCTCGACATCAACTCGATGAGGTAAGCATTGTTAATCATCGATGAGTTGAGAATCAATCGTTTCTGTGCCATCGAGAGCTCATCGTAGGAGTTAACTCCCCATGCATTCGATTTGAAAAAACGCTCAAATGCAGCATCGTTGCTCACAAAAAGAGTTTTACTACCTGTACGTTGAAGTACTTCTTTGTAACCAATGTCCTCGATAAGCTTGATGTACACCGAAAAGGTGTGTTTAGTACCTTCTTCGTCGGTGTAACCCTCCACGAGTTGATCATAAATGCTTTCTCCCAGCCATGATGGTTTGTTGACTTCAAAGAAATCGTCACGGCAGGAGCTCAGCATGGCTGAAATCACAACCAGATACAACAATAAGCTGTATCGGGTTGACTTTAAGTTGGATAACTTGTGTTTCATAAAATATTTGGATTCCAATTTGTAATTTATTAGGTGGTTGTCAATATTTAAAATAATTGTAAGTTATTGTCTGTTAGTTTGGTATATTTTTTTATTAACTATTTCACTGTTTTTGTTTTTCGCGGTGCAATTTACGAAAATTTATCAGTATATTTAGTATTCACACCCTGTTTTACAATAGTTAAATTAATTTAAGTTTAACATTTCCGGTAGTTCTGTGTGTGTTCATTTGATATTAAATGTATTAGATTAGACTTGCCTGCAAAATTAAAATAATTTACTGAATTGACAAAATATAATTAAAAAAAAATTTTATATTCAGCTATGCAGAGTCTCTATTAAATAAATCCCTTTATCTTTGCAGTAATTTTAGAATGGAATTATCCGATGAAGTTTTAATTGTTCAACTCCGGCAGGGCAACGAAAAAGCTTACCGGCAGTTATATCTGCAGCATTACGAAATGTTGTGCCGGGTAGCCTATGCTTTTCTGGGCGATTCTTATTTGTCGGAAGCCATTGTAAATCACTTGATAGCTGATATTTGGGAGAAACGTACTTCGTTAATGCCGGGTGGCACCTTACGGTCGTATCTGGTTAGGGCTGTACGTAACCGATGTATCAACTATCTGAAACTCGAACGCGTTCAAAAAGAAGTTCGACTGCCTGAATACGATACAGCATTAAATGATGTAGTTACCGATGAGTATCCATCTGGTGAATTAATTGGTCGTGAGTTGGAAGCATTAATTAAGCAATCGATTGGTAAAATGGCACCCGAATGTCGAAGGGTGTTTGAATTAAGCCGATTCGGCGAAGTTGGAAATGCTGAAATTGCCGAACGTTTGAATATTTCTATAAATACTGTTAAATATCATATTAAGAGTGCTTTAGCACGTTTACGGAAAGATCTTGTCGACTATATTTCTGTTTTTGTTTTTTTATTTCTTTCTCTTTGACTACCCGGGAGTACTTTTCAACTGTATAGTAGTTTGAAAAGTAATTAATCCATGAATACAACTTCTTTTACCGGTAATCCCGACGAATTAATAAGTGCGTACCTGAGCAATGAGTGCAACAGCGACCAACTGGTGTTTTTGCGCGACTGGATTGCCGAATCGCCTCAAAACCTTCTTTATTTTGAGCAACAGCGTGAAATTTGGTTTGCAGCTGTAGCGGCTGATTCGTCGCTGAAGTTTGATGCTGAACAGGCTTTTGAGCTGTTCCAAAAATCGGTAATGAATATTCCAAAAGCTCCCGGACTTCATTTCTGGCAGCGTCCGGTCTTCAGGGTAGCAGCTTCGGTTGCCATTCTGGTTGTGTTTTCGCTGCTGGTTTTTAAATTGGGTGAAAGGAGTAGTAGCCGGCATTTGGCCGACGTAACGGTTGAAGCTCCACAGGGATCGCGCACCCGACTGCTTCTCAACGATGGTTCGGTGGTGTGGCTGAACGCCGGGTCGCGCTTAACCTATTCTTCCAAATTTGGTGTTTCCGATCGCGATATTTATCTGGAAGGTGAAGGTTATTTCGAAGTTCGTAAAAACACCCATTTGCCTTTCAGAGTGCATTCTGATGAATTAGCCGTAACGGTGTTGGGTACAAAATTTAATTTTTGCAATTTCCCCGAAGATGACGAAGCCAGTGTGGCCTTGTTGGAAGGTAAGGTGAGTTACCTTGCCGGTTCCGATATGCAGGAGCAGCTGTTGGCTCCCGACCAGAAGGTAGTGTTGAATAAAAAATCGGGAATTGCTCAGGTGGTGGATGTAAAAGCCAATCGTTCGGCCGAATGGACACAAGGTTACCTTTGCTTTGAGGACGATTTACTTACCGATATTGCCCGCCGGTTGGAGCGGAGCTACAATGTAAATATAATTATTGTCGACGATACGCTCGATACCTACCGCTTTTATGGCGACTTCCGCCGGACCGAACAAAGCATAGGGGATGTGCTCGAGATGCTTTCGTCGACCAATAAATTAACCTATCAGATACAGGGCAAGGATATATACTTACATGCACGATAATTCTAATATTTTATGAGAAAACGTTTTTATTTCAGTCTGGTGGTCGGGCTTTTTATTGCCCTTGGACTTCAGGCGCAACAACTTACCCTCCGGCTCAACCGCGTAACGGTGCGCGAAGCCATGGAAGAGGTTAAAAAGCAAAGTGGCTATAACTTTATTTATGCAACCAGCGATGTGGATACCCGCCAGCTTATTACGCTCAATGCGGTGAATCTTCCGCTTGAAGTGGTGGTGAAGCAAATATTCTCACAGCAATCGCTTCAGTATGAAATTAAGGACAAGTCGATTATTCTGAAAAAGGTGGTGAAGCCGGCTGCACCGCGGCAGCAGCAGCTAACGCTCTCGGGTCGGGTGATCGACGAAAAAGGAGAGCCGGTGATTGGTGCAAGTGTTGTAATCAGGGAATCGAACCTGGGGACTATAACCGATATCGATGGAAATTTCAAACTTTCGGGTCTGGTGGATGCAGCGCGACCCGACCTGGTGGTGTCGTACATCGGCTATGTTACTCAGCAGTTGCCGGTACGCAACCAGTCGGTTTTTGAAGTGAAACTGGCCGAAGATACTAAATTGCTTACTGAAGTGGTGGTGACTGCTATGGGAATCGAACGGAAATCAAAATCGCTTACCTACGCAACGCAAACTCTTGGTGGGCAGGAGCTTACCCGGGCAAAAGATGCTAATTTTATTAACTCGCTACAGGGGAAAATGTCGGGGCTTATTATTACTCCGAATGCCGGGGGAGCAGGTTCGGCTTCCAAAATTTTGTTGCGCGGTAATAGTTCAATAGAAGGTAACAACTCGCCACTTATTGTTATTGATGGTATTCCTGTCAATAATCGTGTATCGGGGCAGTTTGATGCCAAAAGTGGTGGGTACAATATGGCCTATGCGGCTGCTGCCGAAGGGAGTGATCCGCTGTCGACCATCAATCCCGACGATATCCTGAATATTACTGTATTAAAAGGGGCCAATGCGGCTGCCTTGTATGGAAGCGACGCTGCCAATGGGGTAATTATTGTTACTACCAAACAGGGAGGCGAAGGAGCAGTTAGGGTAAGTGTTTCGAGTAGCTCGATGTTTGAACGGCCCTTGCTATTGCCCGAATTGCAGAATACCTACGGAGGTGAGTTTTTCAATGGCCAGCTTTCGGGTCGTTCGTGGGGAAAGCCCATCAACGAACAAACTACTGCCGAAAACAGTATCGTTGGTGTTTCGTCGGTGCCGGGGAATCCGGTAGATCAGTTTTTTACCACAGGCACTAATTTTAACAATACAGTTTCAATAAGTGGAGGGTCGGAGCGGGTACAGTCGTACTTTTCGGTAGGGAACACTACTGCCAGCGGTATGGTGCCGAATAATTCTTTCTCACGCACCAGCATTTTACTGCGTCAAACCTATTCTTTTCTGAAAAACAAGCAATTAAAACTCGATTTCACGGTGAATTATATTCGTCAGAAAACGGGAAATCGTACGAGTGGCGGTACGGTATATAATCCGTTGTACAACCTGTACCTGGCTCCCCGCAACATCGATATGGATTACTATCGGAGTAATTATGAGAAAGAAGGTAGCTGGTATGCCAATCCGGTAAAGATTGTTCCCGTGTATACAGGAGGAATTGGCCGTACCGAATACTGGAAAGAAGATTTTGTACTCAACGGAATGCAACAACATTGGTTCCAGGGTCGGGGAGTGCCGGCCGCCAATAATCCCTACTGGCTTACCAACCGCATTCAATCTGCTGAGCTTCTCGACCGGCTGTATGGAACTATAAATGCCTCGTACCGAATTTCGCCGGTGCTCGACGCTTCGTATCGAATCAATTACAGCCAGAATGTAACTTCAGGCGATTCGAAAACCTATGCTACGCTGGTGGATCCTACCGGACAGTATATCGACCGCGGGACCTATGGCTGGACCGATGCCAAACGTACCGATTTATTTACCGACTTCCTGTTAAATTATAAGGACGACATTTCGGAAGATCTTTCGGCTTCGGCAACCGTGGGAGGGAGCCTGAACAAAACCAACGGTTATAATTTCTGGATGCGTAATTTTGGTGCATCCGGTTCGGCCTATTATACTTCAGAGGAACAGCTTCCTACCACCATCAACGTGTTTTACCCGAATGCTTCGTATTATACCCAGCGGCAGTACGGGCTGAGCAGCGATTGGGCCCGGGCTCTTTTTGCTACCGGACAGCTGGGGTTTAAGGAAAAGGCCTACCTTGATTTTAGCTACCGTGTCGACTGGTCGCGTGCTTTTACACAGTTTAAAACCAAGGGTGTGCGCGACTATTATGGCTATTATTCGGTGGGGGCTAATGCCGTGCTCAACGAATTATTTACCTTGCCAACAGTTTTTAATTTAGTGAAACTCCGCAGTTCGTACAGCGAAGTAGGTAACTCAATTCCCAATCGTTTGTACAACGAGCAACCCTACGACCCTGCTACCGGTCGCATTCAGCCTGCTACTTATACCGGTTTCGATCATCCGCTGCCCGAAACGGTTCGTTCGGTGGAAGGCGGACTCGACCTGGCGATGTTCGATAATAGTCTCACGATGGACTTTACCGTTTATTCGTCGGTAATGTTCAATCAATACCTTCCCATTACCAGCTCTATCGGGTCGATTAAGCCCATCAATACCGGGAAAGTTCGCAACCAGGGTGTAGAGGCTACCATCAGTTATATTTATGCTCCCACGCACAATTTCAGCTGGAAAACAGGAGTGAACTTTTCGTACAACGATAATAAAATCCTGCGCACGTATCAGAACCGGAAAGATATTTATATCGGAATCGGGATGTCGGATAACCTGCGGGTAAAATTTCTGGAAGGAGGGTCGTATGGTGATATGTATGCCAAGGATTTTACCCGATTGAAAATTTATGATGTAGAAAAGATGCAGGCAGCCGGAAATACAACAGCCGAAGTGGGCGATATTAAACTAAGTCCCGATGGTACTCCATCGATGGATGCAAAAGGTGGACACAGTGTTTACCTGGGTAATATGAATGCCAAAGTAAACCTTGGATGGAATAATACACTCGCCTGGAAAGGCCTGAGCCTGTATTTCCTGATCGATGGAAAAATAGGAGGCAAAGTGGTGTCGTTTACCGAGGCCTACCTCGATGCCTACGGAGTGTCGCAACGAACAGCCGATGCGCGCCTGTCGGGACTTACCACCACCGTGGCCGGCGAAACAGTACCTGCCGTGCTGATGCCCGATGGAAAAAAAGCCGGAGCCATGCAGTATTATACCACCATTGGTGATCAGATTTTCCCCACCGAATATGTGTACGATGCTACCAATTTCCGGATGCGCGAATTATCGGTAAGCTATACTTTTCGCAATTTACTCGGTGCCGGTCGCGACCTGAGTACCTCAGTAGTGGGTCGTAATCTGTTCTTCCTTTATCGCGATTCGCCCGTCGATCCCGATGTGTCGCTCTCTACTCAGAATGCGCTGGGCGGTGTCGATATTTTCGGACTTCCATCGGCCCGCTCGCTGGGTGTTAATTTAAAAGTAACCTTCTAATCCAATCGCTCTATGCAACTTTCAATCTTCAAAAAAATATTTTCAGCCCTGATTCCGGTACTGATCCTTACAGCAGGCTGTACCGATGAAGTTGGCGATGCCGAAATCAACGTCATCCAGGGAAATTTTGCCAAAGCAGCGTCGGCCGAAGTGGCCGAAGGAATGCTTAAAGATGCAATGTACCTGCTCCACGATGCCCGCGAACACAAGTACCAGTACCAGTTCAACTTGCACATCGATAATTACGCAGGATATCTTACCGTGGCCAATAGTCTGCAGGGCCGGTTGCCTTCCACCTATTTCATCAACCCCGGATTCGAGTCGGGTCCGCTCGCCAATATGTTGTGGGTAGCCCGTGCTGTGGTTCCCGTAATCAATTCGGCCGATTCGCTTAAAATACCCGAGTTGGGTGCCATCGCTTCTATCATGTTTAACTTCTCGGCCTCCGAAATGGTAGATGTGTACGGACCAATGCCCTATTTTGCGTACAAACGTCTTCAAACCGATCCTCCCGTAGAGTACGATAAGGTGAGTGTGGTGTACAAGGAAATTCTGAAAGATCTTAAAGCAGCTCAACAAGCCCTGAAAGAACTTCGCCCGGCGCTAACCGACGAACAAAAGGCTCGTCTCAAACGAATGGATAAGATCGGAAAAGGCGATGTGGACAACTGGATTCGGTTTGCCAATTCGCTCCGCCTACGCATGGCTATGCGTATGGTAAAAGTAGAGCCGGCCCTGGCCCGCGCCGAAGCCGAAGCTGCTTATGCTGCCGGAATTCTGGAAGAAGATTATCATTCCAATATCGAACTCGATATGGCCGGCGGCCGTCATCCCCTGTACGTCATCAGCCTTACCTGGGACGATTCGCGCCTCAATGCCTCGTTCGAGAATATACTCAAACGCGTGAACAGTCCGCTGCTTGAAGTGTGGTTTAGTCCGGCAAAAACCGGACTACGAAACAACAAAGGCGAAATAACCATCCCCGATACTGCCACCAATGTATATGTAGGAATCCGTTCGGGTACCGGAGTTCATCCTAAGGAAAACCGTCGCGACACCTACCTGATGTTTTCGGGCGTCAATCCCAATTATTTTGGAGTTCGAAATATCTCTCTGTTTAAAGTGAGCGAAGCATTGTTCCTGTGTGCCGAAGCAAAACTCCGGGGATGGAACGTGGGTTCGAAAACCGATCGCACCTATTACGAAAACGCCATTAAGCGTAGCTTGCGCGACGAAGGAATCAGCTCTAATGCCTACATCGGATATAAAGATGTAGTGGAAGTGCCTTATCGAGATTTGTGGAATCCGGCCAACAACTATTCAGAGAACCTGGTAAAATTAGGCGTACGGTGGGATGTGACCTTCACACAGGAACAAAAGCTGGAACAAATCATCACCCAAAAATACATTGCCAATTTCCCGCAGTCGCTCGAAGCCTGGTCGGAATACCGGCGCACCGGCTACCCGCGGTTGATTCCGGTTTCCTACGATGCCGGCGATAACTCCATTCCGACAGGCGATCATATTCGCCGCATGACCTTCCAGACTACCGGATCGGTGAGTCTCGAAGATGTGGTGCTATCGGCCATGCCGGCACTTAAAGAAGAAGATTCGAGTGGTTTTATGGACGATGTTCAGGGTGCCCGCCTGTGGTGGGACGTGAAAGGAAAAGGAAATTTTTGAATAACAATAAATCTAATAATTTTTTAATTGTAAGTGTATGAAAAAACTAATCACAGGATTTTTGGTGCTGGCTGCTATGTTAGCCACACCAATGGTTGCTCAGACTCCTCCGCCTTCGGCGTCGACGGAGATCTACAGTTGGTCGGCCTTCGACCGTCAGGCATTACTCGAATTATTCTACAATGCGTTGCAGCAAGGCCGAAAGTATCCTACCCAGGCCGAGATTGATGCGCTGGGATTTGACCTGGAATTTGCCCGCTCTCATGTGCGCCCGGCTGCTATCATCGTCGATCAGGCCACGCAGGTTAAACCCGCTATCAATCCAACCCGTAAACTATGGTTGAATACTCCGGTGGGTGTGGGCAAAATGATAGGGGGGTATCCTCAGTCGAACTGGCGCGACGAAGCGTTTACCATGTGGCCCTATACTGCCCTTCAGGGAGGTTGGAACCACGGTTGGTTTCAGGCTCCGGGTGCGTACGTAAGTGCAGCCCACAAGCATGGAACCGACATGCTGAGCGGAGTAACCTTCTTTGATACGGGGGTTAGTTCCAGCGATTTTGTAACTTTTATTACCACCAAAGAGGGAGATGATTTTAAATACGCCGAACCCCTGATTAACCTGCTGATGTTCCTGGGCCAGGACGGTATCAACTACAATGTGGAAGGGAATAATCAGGTGAATTCGGTGTGGCAGGATTTCCATGCCCGTTGCTACGAGCTGGCGGCGGAAAAGGGATTTCATAATTTCCATGTTGGTTACTATAATAATTACAGCTCCCTTTCGGGACAGGAAGGGAACCTCTGGAAAGATGGTAAACGGGTGTCGACAGCACTGATGCTTAACTATTCGGCGAATAACTTTGCCAGTACCTTTGCAAATTCAGTTTCGATTGCTAATTCCTTGTCGCCTAAAGCCGTAGAGGGTCTCTACGGAAGTACCTGGATTGTAACACTCGACCGCACCTGGACGCGATTGACAGCCACTCCCGAAATCAACATTTGCTTGTGGGGCGAACACGATCAGTTCCGCATCTACTCGTATGGAAAAGGGATGAACGATATGATTTTCCAGGAAACCTACCAGGAGCGTCTCGAACGGTTTATTTCCGGAGGAAACCGTAATCCGGCCAATACGCCGGCTATTCGTACCAGCGGTATCAAAATCGAAGAAACACTCGATGCTTACGGTCGAATTACCGAACCTGCCATGACTAATTTCCATGGATTGGCATCTTTCGTAGCCGAGCGTTCGGCTGTGAAAGGCGATTTGCCTTTTGCTACTCATTTCAATATCGGTAATGGTCCGGTGTATCATTATAAAGGGAAAAAGACTTTTGGTCAGTGGTACAACCTGGGTGCCCAGGATATGCAGCCTACTTACCGCTGGTTGGTAATGGATGCAACTACTGCTGCGGTTGCCAACAATATTCAGCCAAAATTATCCTACCGCGATGCCTATATGGGTGGATCAATGCTGGTGCTCGAAGGTACGCCTTCGTCGACTGGTACCGATGTGGTGCTCTATCGTTCGGAGCTGAATGTGAATGGGCCTGTAAAAGCTACAGTAGCTGTTAAGATGGTGAATAAGCTGACGCAGAAAGTGGAGGATGCTGGAAAACCGACTCAGTTGTATGTGCTGATTAAAGCCGGTGATGCATGGCGCGAATATCCGGTGGGTGCAACTACGGTTGCCGGATGGGAAGAAAAAGAGATTGACCTGAGCGACCTTGCTGCCGGAATGAAAATTCAGCAGATTGGTTTCCGTGTGAAAGGTCAGGCTGATGCTAATTACCAGGTGTTTGTAGGTAAACTGGCGCTGGCCGATGGTCGCAGTCAGGGTGTTCCTACTCCGCGCGATCTGGCTATCGAAGTGCGCGAAGAAACTACCGGTAAATTAGGCGTGAAGATGGCCTGGAAGATGCCGGTGCCTGCTTCGGCTTCACGTGCCGATTACGGATTGGTGTATAATGATGAAGTAAACGTGCATCATTTTGAGATTTTCTACAAAAACGGCGAAAGTGGTGTTGTAAAAGAAATCGGTCGCACTTCGACCTGGTCGCACTATACCGGTCAGATTTATTTCGATAATCCTGAAGCACGCAATGATGAGCCGGGTTATGATAAACCCTATGTGGGTGTTCGTGCCGTATCGGTCGACCTCAAAACCGTTTCGCCTATTGTGTGGACTAAAGTGCCCCGTCAGGATTATTACGATCTGCAGGAAGAAAGTCCCGAACGCTACTGTAAATCGTTCCTTGATCCGAATTCGGCAGGTGCTGAAGTGGCCCGTACCCAACGGTACCTGAAAAGTGTAACGACTTCCGGATGTATCACCGATCTGAATTATACCGCTAATGCGCCCGATGCCGATGGCGATAATTATGTAAACTATACGGCTCAGCCCATTAAAGTAACAGCCGGTCAGCAATTTTCGATCAACTTTCTGGCCGCCAGTAATGGTACCGTAACAGCATCTACTCCCTCTACCACCGACGACGGAATGCGGTATACCTTTGGAGTGGCCTATGCCGACTGGAACAACAACGGAGTGTTCGAACTCGAAGGCGAAACCAGTGAAGTTATTTTCAGCCTGGGTACTTCGCGGGCTTCCACATTAGCATTTCAAACCACCGGTGTAAACCAGACTTTTACGGTTCCAGCCAATGCCTGTCCCGGAACTGTCCGCATCCGTTTGGTATTCTCCGACGCATGGTTTACCCATCCCGGCCCATGTGGTCCCACTTCTAAAGGATTTAGCATGGATATCGGTATGGAGATCGTAAACGACAATCCACCCACTACCTGCGGTACGGTTCAGACTTTCCACGATCAGGGCGAAGCTGAAGCTCCTTACAAGTGGGATTCGACCGACGATGTATCGTCAAATGAGGAATTAAATGCAGCTCTGCTCAGCTTCTATCCAAATCCTGCAAATGATTATATTCAGGTTTCGGATGCCGATGAAGTGAAGATTTATTCGGTGAGTGGTGCCCTGGTTGCATCGCAAAGCGGTAGAGTAAGTTCGATAAATATCGCTCATCTTCCTGAAGGGATATATATGGTAAAAATGAAAAAAGAAAGCGCTTTCAGGACCTTAAAGTTAGTAAAGAAGTAAGTGTGTACCATTTCCCAGCTGCTTCTGAAGTAAAGAAGTAAGTTTGTAAAGACAAAAAATCCCCCGGAGCAAATGTTCCGGGGGATTTTTTTGTCTTTAATTATTGCTTATAAAACGACTTTGTAGCTTCCTTTTCCTTCTTTACTTTCAATGCGAAC
>CAZLHC010000019.1:0-58373 GCA_964559265.1 uncultured Paludibacter sp.
TGCGCTTCGCTCCACTAATGAGCGTTGCGTGCTTCGCACTTCACTAACGAGCGTTGCGCACTTCGTGCTCCACTAGAGGCGAGATATGGATAGATTTTGAAAAAATCCAGCATCGTAGCATGCACTAGTGAAGCGAAGCGAAACGCCCCGTTAGTGAAGCACGAAGTGCGCAACGCTCATTAGTGAAGCGAAGCGCAACGCCCCGTTAGTGGAGCACGAAGTGCGCAACGCTCATTAGTGAAGCGAAGCGCAACGCCCCGTTAGTGAAGCGAAGCGCAACGCTCATTTCCTTTCGCGCAATTTGTAAATCTTCCACCAGGGCGTGCCAGGCGATGCATGATGCTCAAAATGATATCCGAAAAAATAACAACTCACAAAGGCCCACAGATGATTGCGGGCCAAACTACGTGAGTTATGGGGTTGCATCTCGTCGGTATGGGGCAACCGGTGGGGCTTATAGGTGCCAAAGTAAAATAACTGAAAGGTGGATGCAATTGCTGGTAGCACCCACAATACCAACAACTCTGCTTCTGTGAAAAACAAAAGGCCTATATTAAACAACAAGGCCATAAATACAATCTGACCAAAAGTGAGGTAGGCTTTCATAAAGGTATACCACCAGACAAAAAAATTCTGACTCTTTACGCAATAATCAGGATCGTCGGCAGTGGCCGGATGTACGTGGTGTTTTCGATGTTGCTTCACCAACGTTGGGTACCACATACCGGCATACATCAGGGTTACAAAAAATCCAATGCTGTTGTTGATCCACCTGACTCCCGATACGGTGCGATGCATGGCATCGTGCCCGGTAATAAATAAACCGGTAAATAACCAGGTCTGGATCACAATGTGAACGTACATCCACGGATTGCTCCAGGCAACTTCAATACTGGTGAGTATATACACTAAATGACCTCCCCAGATTGCTAAAACTATACTTGCAATCAACACCCCCATATTTAACACTTATTAGAATTACACCTCAAATATACTAATTTTTGCTGACTTAGTGCATTACATCAACTTTGCCTGCTGATTTTTGTTTAACTTTGGAATTTAATTCCAAAACATAATGGACTTTAGCTTACAACATTCAACTTATTTGTTGCTCATGCTGGCTTCGGTGGTGTTTCCGATAATATTCAGCTTCGAAAAACAAATCCATTTTGTTGCCCGATGGAAATTTCTCCCGCTGGCAATAGGTATTCCTGCGGCCTTTTTTCTTGCATGGGATGTGTGGTTTACCCGCACCGGTGTATGGTCGTTCAGCGAGGCCTATACCATTGGTCCCCGATTACTTGATCTCCCCCTGGAAGAATGGTTGTTTTTTATCATAGTGCCATTTTGCAGTATATTTATCTACGAAAATGTTAAATTCTTCCTCGGAAAATTTAGCTACCACGATCGGATTGTAAAAATATTATGGTTCGTGGCTGCGTTGTTCTTCCTTATTGCAATAGCAGGCCGCGAGCAGAGTTACACCTTCTGGAATTTCACCTTCAGCACCTTGTTTCTGATTTTTTTGCTGTTTACCGGGTGGTTTCGTAAACATATTACACATTTTGTG
Organism: uncultured Paludibacter sp.; assembly: GCA_964559265.1. Classification (GTDB taxonomy): domain Bacteria; phylum Bacteroidota; class Bacteroidia; order Bacteroidales; family Paludibacteraceae; genus Paludibacter. The sequence continues at coordinate 1,571 of CAZLHC010000019.1, forward strand.
ATTGCCTTTTTAATAGGTACCCTACCCATGCTTGTAGTGAACGGAATTCTCACTTCCTTCCCGGTTGTGAGTTACAATCCCGCAGAATTCAGCAACCTGCGCTTGTACACCATTCCACTGGAAGATTTTATATATTATTTTTTATTGCTGGCAATGAATATTTTCATTTACGAATTGCAACAAAAAAAAGCATCTAGTGAAACGTAACCGGTTTGTCTTAACTTTGCTTGTTCTAACGTTCCTTTCAACTGCCATTCAGCGGTGAAGCTTGCTCGTTAATTTCTATTGATATACAATGAAAGAAAAATTACAACATCCAATATTTAAACTTATCTCCGAAGTTGCCGACGAAACCGGCAAAGAATGTTACGTGATTGGTGGTTTCGTGCGCGATATTTTCCTGCATCGCCCTTCGAAAGATATCGACGTGGTGGTAGTGGGATCGGGTATTGAACTGGCCGGACAGGTAGCTGCTCGATTAGGTAAGAAGGCTAAACTCACTGTTTTCAAAAATTTCGGAACTGCTCAACTAAAACATAAAGATCTCGAAATTGAATTTGTGGGTGCCCGAAAAGAATCGTACCTGCGAAACTCGCGTAAACCGATAGTGGAAGATGGTACCCTCGAAGATGATCAAAACCGACGCGATTTTACCATCAATGCGCTGGCTATCTGCTTGAACCGGGAGCGTTTTGGCGAACTCGTCGATCCGTTTAACGGAATGAGTGATCTGGAAAATTTTGTTTTACGTACTCCTCTCGATCCGGATATTACTTTTTCTGATGATCCGTTACGGATGATGCGTGGTATTCGTTTTTCGGCTCAACTGCGTTTTTTTCTCGAAAGTAATACCTTCGATGCTATCGTACGCAATCGCGAACGAATCGCCATCATCTCGAAAGAACGAATTGCCGACGAACTGAATAAGATTATGATGTCGGCTAAACCTTCGGTGGGCTTTATTCTACTCGAAAAAACAGGCTTGCTGGAACTTATATTTCCGGAATTACTGGCGTTGAAAGGGGCTGAAACTAAAGATGGAGTGGGCCATAAAGATAATTTCTACCATACACTAGCCGTTCTCGATGGTATATGTGCCACTACCGATAATCTCTGGCTGCGGTGGTCGGCCCTGTTGCACGACATTGGAAAACCGCGCACAAAACGTTTTGATCCGCGGTTGGGATGGACGTTCCATAATCATAATTTCATTGGTGAGAAGATGATTCCGGAGATTTTCCGGAAACTGAAACTTCCGCAAAATGAAAAAATGAAATACGTGCAGAAAATGGTAACTCTGCACATGCGGCCTATCGTATTAACCGAAGAGGAAGTGACCGATTCGGCTGTTCGACGCTTACTGTTCGATGCTGGTGATGATATCGAGGATCTGATGACCTTGTGCGAGGCCGACATCACTTCGAAAAATCCTGAAAAAGTAAAACGCTATAAATCTAATTTTCAATTAGTTCGACAAAAACTGAAAGAACTGGAAGAAAAAGATCGGCTGCGTAACTTTCAACCTCCCGTGGATGGTAAGGAGATTATGGAAATTTTTAATCTTCCGGCTTGTGCTACAGTGGGAGAAATAAAAATGCGGATTAAAGATGCAATTCTCGATGGAGTTATCCCCAACGAATACGAAGCGGCCCGCGAATACATGTTTAAAATTGCGGAAGAACTGGGAATCGGGACTCCCGGGGAGAATTTAAAGTAGAATAACATAACAAATCCGGGAAGGTAAACAGCCATCCGGAGAAACTGTAGGAGAACCCTGAAAAATACCCTGAAAATCATTAAATAATAATTATATGAAGTACGTAAACATTTTATTAATTGCAACCCTGATGTATAGTTGTGCAAACAAACCTACTGTGGAGTATCCCGAAACCCGTATGGATTCGGTAACCGACACCTATTTTGGCGAAGTAGTCGCCGATCCTTATCGCTGGCTCGAAGATGACCGTTCGGCTGAAACCGAAGCCTGGGTGAAAGCGCAGAATCTGGTAACTTACGGATACCTCGATCAGATTTCGTTCCGCCCGGCGCTCAAAAAACGTCTGACCGAACTGATGGACTATCCAAAATATGGTTCGCCCAGTAAAGTTGCCGGCAAATATTATTTCTACAAAAACGACGGTTTGCAAAATCAGAGTGTGTTGTACGAACTCGATTCGCTGACAGCAGAACCTAAGGTTTTGCTCGATCCGAATAAACTTTCGGAAGATGGCACAGTGGCTCTATCGGGTCTGGCTTTCTCGAAAGATGGTAAATTCCTGGCCTACAGCATCGCCCGCAGTGGTTCCGACTGGAACGAAATTTACGTAATGGATGTAGCCAGCCGCCAATTGTTGGGCGATAAAATCGAATGGGTGAAATTTTCGGGCATTGCCTGGCAGGGCAATGGTTTTTACTATTCGGCCTACAGCAAACCTGAAGCCGGCAAAGAGTTCTCGAATAAAAACGAATACCACAAAGTGTTCTATCATACCATCGGGCAGGCGCAGTCGCAGGATCCTATCATCTTCGAAAACAAAGAATTTCCCCTGCGTAATGTAGGTGCCGGTGTATCGGAAGATGAGAAATTCCTGTTTATTACCGAAACCGAATCAACTTCGGGAAATTCGCTGTGGATAAAAGACCTGACAAAGCCAGGCAGCAAACCTATGCTCATTGCACCGGGTTTTGCTTCGGATTTCAATGTGGTGGAACATTACAACGGAAAAGTAATTGTGCTTACCAATTATAAGGCGCCCAACCAGCAGCTGATGGTGTTTGACCCTGCTAAACCGGAGTTGGCCAATTGGACGACTATAATACCAGAATCAACAAAAGTATTGGAAACGGCTTCGATTATTGGTGGTCGCTTATTTATTAAATACTTACGCGACGCTTCGCATCATTTGTATGCCTATACCGTTGAAGGTACTCCGCTTCACGAAGTGGAACTTCCTACCATCGGAACCGTTGGTATTAGTGGCGATATGGACGACAACGAAGCATTCTACACCTTTACGTCGTATACCTTCCCTCCCACTATTTATCGCTACAATGTGGACGACAACAGTTCGGAGTTGTTCCGCAAATCGGAGGTTTCGTTTAATCCGGAAGATTATGTGAGCGAGCAGGTGTTTTATACCTCAAAAGATGGCACCAAGGTACCGATGAGCATCACCTACAAAAAAGGATTGAAGAAAAACGGTAAGAATCCGACCATGCTCTATGGTTATGGAGGCTTCAACATCAGTCTGTTGCCTTCGTTTACGGTAGCGCGCATTCCGTTCCTCGAACAAGGCGGTGTATATGCCATTGCCAACCTTCGCGGAGGTGGCGAATACGGCGAAACCTGGCATAAAGCGGGTACTAAGATGCAGAAACAGAATGTGTTCGACGATTTTATTGCCGCTGCGGAATACCTGATTTCCGAAAAATACACCTCATCGAAGAAATTAGCCATCAATGGCGGATCGAATGGTGGATTACTGGTAGGCGCCACCATGACCCAGCGGCCCGAGCTCTTTGCAGTAGCCATACCCGAAGTAGGCGTACTCGATATGCTTCGTTATCAGAAATTTACCATTGGTTGGGCCTGGGCTACCGATTATGGAACTTCCGAAGAAAGCAAAGAGATGTTTGAATACCTGAAAGGCTATTCGCCGCTCCACAATCTGAAACCCGGAACCTCCTTCCCTGCTACGATGGTCACCACAGGCGACCACGACGACCGCGTAGTACCGGCCCACTCGTTTAAATTTGCCGCTACCCTGCAAAAAGCAAATGATGGCACCAACCCGACCCTCATCCGCATCGATGTAAATGCAGGTCATGGAGCCGGCAAACCCACCGGTAAAATTATCGATGCACAAACCGATGTATGGTCGTTTGTGATGTATAATCTGGGAATGAAACCAAAATTCTAAGGAGCTAATTTTCAGCATCCGGTAATTTTTTAATTCAAACCGGATGCTAAAAATCATGCCATCAATCGGTTTTTGCCCAAATTTCTTACAAAAAAGTTTGTCAGAATCCCGAAAATAACTATCTTTGCACCGCTTTAGAAGAATGGCGGGATAGCTCAGTTGGTTAGAGCGTCGGATTCATAACCCGGAGGTCACGAGTTCAACTCTCGTTCCCGCTACTAAACAAGGCAAAAAGGAAATTATTTCCTTTTTGCCTTGTTTTTTTTTGCAAATAGCTTCTTGAAACGATTAAGTTTTTTATAAGCTAACAACTCTATCAGCCGAAACAACCACATTTACACAATCGATCATAGTCGATATCGGACCAGCTTCGGTAGTATCGGGTTGACGTGATTTTAAGCAGGTACCACAGGCGATTCGTTCGTGGAAACGTCTATAAAAATTATACGATAATTAAACTGAAACAAGATTAACATTGATTTACATATAAAAACAAAAATATGTTGAAAGCGGTATTATTTTAAAACATTTTGTATATCTTTGAGCTACTTTCAAAACAAATAACTTTACTATACTACAGCAAACATCAACTTATAAAACAAAATCCAGTAAAGCAAGTTCCTGATTCCTGACTCCTGACTCTTGATTCTTGACTCCTGATTCTTGATTCTTGACTCCTGACTCTTGACTCAAATAACATTAATATGATACGAGCATGTAAAAACTTCACATCCAAGGTTATGGTAATGATAACATGCGAGTTCCATACGACCATTAAAAAACAAATAATTACCGTATGAAATCTTCAACTTTAATCCCAACTCTCGTTTTATTGTTTGTTACCACTGTTTCTGCTCTGGCCCAATGGGATAGCTACAAATTCGGAAAAATCAGTAACCAGGAACTGGAACTTCAACAGTATCCCAACGACACCTCGGCCAATGCAGTGGTTTTGTTTCACGATGGATACACCTCGTATCAGTACATAAACAATGAATTTCAGGTGGTTACCGAAGTTAGCAAACGAATCAAGATTTTTAATTCCGAAGGTACCGACAATGCTACAGTACAATTGCGACTGGTATGCAACCGGAATGGCTGCGAAAAAACCGATAAAATGGAAGCCTGGTCGTACAATCTGGAAAATGGAAAAGTGATTAAATCGAAACTGGATAAGAAATATATTTTTGAGGAAAAAGCCTCTGAAAATGTTAAAATCGTAAAATTTGCTATCCCGAATGCTAAAGCCGGTTCGGTAATCGAATACCGGTACTCCATCATCTCCACCTTTTATTACGATATGCCTAACTGGACCTTCCAGACGGAAATACCGGTGCAATATGCCCGCTATGAGGTATTAATACCCGAATATTTCCAATACAATATTGAATCGAAAGGATACGAGACCATTGCAACCAACGAAACACCGGATAATCAAACCTTTATTATTAACCTTCGCAACGGAGGAGGAAGTGAACAGGTGAGCTGCAGGGCCCGAAAAATTAAGTATACCATGGAGAACGTTCCGGCCATGCGCGACGACAACCATGTGTGGAATGTAGCCGATTTTCAGTCGGGACTACGCTTTGAACTGCTGGGCACTCTGTTTCCAGGCGATTTTTACCGCCCTTTTACGCAAAATTGGGATAATGTAGAAAAAACCATCAGCGAGAATACTAGTTTCGACAATTACATTTCGAAAAACAATCCATTTAAGAAAGAAATTACTGCACTTATTGCAGGAGTAGATGATGAAAAAACAAAAATTGAAACTATTTACAAGCTGGTAAAAGAAAAAATTGCATGGGACGAAAGCTATGGTTTATTTTCTAATCCATCGAGTGCTATCAAAACAGGAAAAGGCGATAATGCACAAATCAATGCTATACTACTTTCTTCATTAAAAGATGCCGGCATCAGTGCTTATCCCGTTTTATTGAGCCGCCGTTCGCGGGGTCGGCTACCGATGACCTACCCTTCTATCGATCAGCTCAATACCTTTGTAGTTATGGCGCTGGATAAAGAAGGCAAGCAGTATTTTATGGATGGCTCGGCCCGCTATGGCGGTCTCAACATGCTTCCGTCGGACTTGCTGGTCGACAGGGCCCGCATATATGGTAAAGAAGTAGCCGAAAAATGGATTGACCTGACTTCGATCGGACGAAACCTAACCGTTAACCTGATTACAGGCGGGTTGAAACCGGATGGTTCAATACGTGGCACTTATACCAGCATCTTCAACGATCAACCCGCATTAGTACTGAAAACCCGATTGAATAATTTGAAAGACTCAGCCGAATATGTTGAAGAACTTGAAAACGAATTAAAAATAAGTATCGATTCGATTGAGTACGATGCTAAAAACTCGCTGGTGTCGAATCAACTGAAACGAACCATTCAATTTACTAAACCAGCCTCCGATCAGGGCGATTATATCTATTTGAATCCCTTGCTGTTTCCACATATTGAACAAAACAGTTTTCTGCAATCCGATCGAAAGCTACCTGTTGAATTTAATTATCCCTATTCGTATCGCATCACTTGCTCCATCAGCTTACCCGAGAACTATACGGTGGAGGAACTTCCCAAGTCGGGAAGAATACTCCTGAACGACAAAAGTGGATCGATGCAATACATTATAAAACTGAACGATAAAAAACTCGAAGTTAGCTACCGGCTCGACCTGAATCAGATTTTATTCCCATTTAGCGATTACAAATCCTTACAAGATTTTTTTGCTGAAGTTGTTGCAAAAAATAAGGTATTGCTGGTGTTGAAGAAAACGGTATAAAAATCACAAAAGCTCCCGCTATGAAAGTGTTATGCAATTGCAGTGGTCTCCGACACTTCTGCCTGTTTTTATTGATAATTTCCACAACGCTCACTGCTGCACCGGCTTACGATTTCAGCATTCACCAGATCGCCGATTCGTTGAAAAAAAATGCCTACAGCGTGGTGCGTCTTTCTTTATGCGATTATACGTATCGTAATCCGGAGTCGGCTTCAGCCCGTTTTAGTTATGCCATTACAATATTATCGAAAGAAGGGATCAGTGAAAGTTATTTCGTAGAACAGGGCGACAAAGATACCAGGCTTACCAAATTCAAAGCTACAGTTACCGACGCAAACGGTAAAGCTCTGAAAAGCTATGGCAAAAATGAGATAAGCACTACGGCAATCTCGTCGCATCTGGCCACCGATAATTTCAGGTATTACCTTGAATTTCAGGAACCTCTGCTTCCGTTCACCATTCATTATGAGTACGAAATGGAGTATAGCGACGCAATCGTTCATTTTCCGGTTTTTCTGCCCGTTAGCAGTTTTAACCAGTCGGTGCAACAAGCCAGCTTTATACTCTCTACTCCTGTAAATTCAGCAATTCAGATTAAGAGCAAGAATTTTGAAGGAGAATATACCGAACGCGAAGAAAAGGGGATTATCACCCGTACCTGGTCGGTCGACAGCATTAAGCCTGTTGAATACGAGCGGTTTGCTCCCGAATTCCGGGAGTACATGCCCAACGTTATTACCAGTCCCCGCGAATTTGTATTTGATAAAACCAGGGGTGATTTAACGAACGCTCAAACCATCGCTGCATGGTTACAGTTGCTGTGTCAAAACCGAACCGAGCTTTCGCAGGCCACAAAAGATCAGATCGTGGCATTAACTTCCGGCTTAACCACCCAACGCGAAAAGGTGGAAGCACTTTACAATCACTTAGGAGCCACTACCCGTTACGAAAGCATACAACTGGGAGTTGGTGGATATCAGCCCATTGCAGCAGCTGAAGTTTGCCGTACCGGTTTTGGTGATTGTAAAGGATTGAGCAATTACCTGAAGGCGATGATCAATCACCTCGGCATTGAAGCAAATCTTTGTATAATTCGCCTCGATAGCAAAGAAAAAGAATTACCGGACGATTTTACGGCATTATTACGATCAAACCACATGATAGTGCAAGTGCCCCTTCCGGGAGATACTCTGTGGCTGGAAAGCACACAAACCAAGGTTCCTTTTGGGTATGTTCACAGCGACATTGCCGGACATAATGCAATTGTGAGTTATGATTCGGGTGGAAAAATGCACCAGCTTCCCGATTATCCTGATAGTGTAAACCGTGAAAACTATACCCTTACGATGCAGTTGGATGAGGCAGGAAATGCCAATGGAAGAGTGAATATTCGCTGGGAACTAAAGGAATACGACCGGATGATGAGTATACTCACCGACAAGAAGCAAGACCAACTGGACAGGTTGCGAAAAGTGATAAAGCTGCCAGGGGCATCGCTCCAAAACGTCAGTTTTACCGATAACAAATCGGCCCTTCCTTCCATTGATTGCAGTTATGAGCTCAGCAGTAACCAATTCGGCAGCAAAACCGGAAACCGGTTGTTTGTACCGGTAAACGTAATTCGTAACACCAATGCCTTTTTCAAAAAAGGAGAACGCCGGCAGGAAATCGTAATTTACCAGGGCTGGACGGACGCCGACGAAATGAAGTATATCATTCCCGACGGATACACCATCGAAAATTTACCCTCCAATCAGCAGTTAACCAACGATTTTGGCAGTTTTTCCTCCAGCATACAAGTGGAAGGTACTACCGTCATCATACGACAAAAATTTTATCTGAAAAGCGGGCGATGGGACAAAACCGCTTATCCGGCTTTACGCGAGCTTTTCGAAAAAGCAGCTTCGGGATATGCCGGAAAAATCATACTCCGGAAAAGCTGAACTTCTCTCTTACCAAAAAGACCTGTCGAACGCACTGTTGACAGGTCTTTTTGGTAAATTGTAAAGGCTGTTTGTTACACATGCCTTAGCAATTCATTTTTAATCGTCAGTTTGTCGGCCCCTCCGGGTTGGTGCCACACTACTTTCCCATTTTTAAAAATCATAAAGGTAGGCACTGCCCTGATGTTGTACTGCGAAGCAAGCGCCTGATTGCGGTCCACATCAATTTTGAGTACCCGTGCCTGTCCCTGCACCTCCTTACCAATTGCTTCCACCACCGGACTCATTGCTTTGCAGGGCCCGCACCAGGTAGCATAAAAATCGATTAACACCGGCTTATCGCCGCTGATTATTTGTTGAAAAGATTCCATAATTGTATTATTTTTTCAGCTGTAGTTGTCAAAGCGGGTGCCAGTTGAAATCGGGTGTCAATATGGCAGAAAGTGCTTAAAAAACCATTATCAGATCTTTTTTAAGCACTTTCAGCTGTTCATTAGGGAATATATTCTTCGTTTAAGGCTGATAAATCAGTTTTTCCTGCTGTACAAAACGATTATTAATCTGCAAGCGACAGAAATAAATACCCGGGCGTAAAGTTCCATTTGGTGTCCAGGTATACTGGAATGAGCCTCCCTGTGACTGAATTGAGCTGATACGATCCACTTCGCGCCCTGCCACATCAAGAAATACAAGTTCAACTGTAGAATTGTGATTGTATCCAATTGTGAGCGGAATAATAAGAGATGAACTAAACGGATTTGGATAAGCTTTCAACAGTTGATTTCCATCAGTTTTCGACAAACTTGTAACCTGATTACTCACCGCTATCACATTAGCACCGTGTATATCCGACAATACCAGTTGTGAAATCTCCATATTATCACCTAATTGAAGTAAGGCACTTTTCCCCGATGGAATTTCTTTGCCGTTTAAACTGTACGCCAGCAACATACAGGTACTATCGTTTATCCACTGTACAACTCTTTCAAACGAATTCAAGACTTCAAGTGCACGTAACTCCGTATTTCTTCCGGGAGCTTTCAGAAGCACCTGAACACCTCCCAGCGCCACGGGTGATTCGACATACAACGTACCATTTTCGAGTGAATAAACTGCTGTTGAACGGACCTTAAATCCGGAAGCAACCTGGTTGGGATGAAGTATAATATTGATGATCCCTACAATATCGAGCACATCGACCCGGGAATCTTTATTGACATCAGCAGCCTCAAAAATAAACGGCTTTGGTTGCTGATTTATCACGTAGTTAACTGTGGCAACCACGTCGGCAATATCTACCTTAAAGCTTCCGTTTGCATCGCCTTTAATTGAAGTAAGCGGTGAAGCTGAAACCGTTTTCGAAAATTCATTTTCCGTCATTGAGGTGCGTAAAACCTTGTACATATAGTTGTAGGTTTTTCCCGGCACCACATCAAAATCTGTGAAAATTGTATCAGCAATCAATATTGAATTAACAATTGTCGTATCCGAACTTTGTCCATTCTTGTCGAGAGTGTATCTGTACATGTTGTAACCAAGCAAATCATCGAAATAGCCATCGGGCTCCTCCCATTTCAATTCTACTTTACCCAATCCGGGGGTAGCTTCAAATCCGGCGCTCATGGATCCTGCCGCTTGAACAATTACGTTAAACCGTTGATTTTCATAGGGAATTTCAAAATTTTCATCATCCTTTGCGTTGGCCACATAAATCCGGTTCAGTCCTTCCCCTGTACCTACTGCTTTAACCGTATAATAAGCAGTATAAACATCACCCACTTCGTTCCAGCTACCCTCTTCACCAATAGCACTTTGGGTGTAGGGCGGACGAACACCCATTGCAATCATCGGCGGGAAATCCTTGTTCATTGGCCTGTTGAAGTAAACTTCAAATTTATGCCGTCCCACACCCAGTGGTGGTATCGAGTCGAATTCGTCCTGCGCATCAAAACCATTGACAAGCACTTTCCAGACGATGCCGTGAGCTTCGGCATAAGGACGCTTGGCTAAATTTAATACATCTAAAGCTCCAAAAATACCACTACCTCTAGTGTAAAAATCATAAACGTTTTTTCTTATGTTAAATTCTTTAGCAGATCCAAAATATGTTTTGGGAGAGTAAATTTGAGGTTCACTACTACCAAACTGAATTGAGTAAGGAGAGTTAGAGAAAATATTTGAATTATTCAGATATGAAATTGAACGACCTCCGTCATAAAAAGGAGCCCGAGCAGTACAATAATTATTTATTACATTTGTAAATTTAATTTCAAGTGGGCTTGGATAAACATACCCTACCGCAGATCCAATAATATTACTATAAATATTACATTTATCGGTATTTATTCCGTTTGGCAAGTCATTAAAAGTTGCATTTTCGATAATGCAATTACTGAAATATGCAGTGTTTACATGATTATACCACCAAAAATCATTAAAATACTCAATCTTACAATATTTTAATGTGTCTGTGTTTGAAAATTTAATTGAGTTCCAGTTTATACCCAAATCAGTTTTTGTGAAAATTATAAGACTATCAGGAGTTCCAATAGCTTTAATTTTTCCACCATTTGAAATTGACACGTTATTCTTTATCTTTAAAGTTGTGCCGGCTTTAATCGTCAACGTCACCCCCTGCGGTATTGCTAAATTATCAGTTACTATATAATTCTTATCCGCTGTCAACGTCATATCTTCAGTCAGCATCCCTTTCAATTCTACTCCATTTTCCACATTCAACATAAGATTCTGTTCGAACAGATTTTCTCTGTTGCCATACCACGCCTGCATTACCAGCTTGATGTTGCGGCCGTCCACTACATTCGGATTAATCTGAATTCGCAACGGTTGTTTTGATTTCAGCTGAGCATAGGGAGTGAGTGCGTAACCAAAAAGTGCAGAGTCGTTCAGCATTCGAACTGTTGTAGTGTCTTCAAACTCATCAAAACGCAGACTAAAATAAACACTATCCACCCTTCCTCCCGAATTGCGGAGGGTAGGATACAACTCCATCACTTCTCCTGCATCGGGCCGCATATCGTTATCTCCCGATAGGGTGTCGTTGGTTTCAACTTTAACAAACGATAAAGCAGGTTTGGGGACAAAACTATAGGCTGCATTAAAATCGACATTTTCGGGGGCCGATTGAATTAAGGTGCTCCATAGCATTTCCTGCGAAGGGAATTCTTTTCGGTCGAGTAAGGCTGCTATCCCTCCTGCTACCAGCGGAGTAGCCATTGAAGTTCCATTAAAGTTTCGGTATTGGCCACCCGGAACAGTACTGATAATTCCTGCTCCCGGTGCCAACAATTCATAGTTAAGTTGTTTTTCTTCTCCAAATGCAGAGTACACCGGGCCATCGCAATCATAATTGGACCATGCAACCAGATAACTACCGGTAGTCTCTGAAATTGTGGGTTGCGATGCTTGTACACCCAGCACAAAAGTAAATGCTCCGGGATAAAGTTGCATGGCTCGTTTTAAATCCCTCTTACAGGGATCATATAATGCAATGCCATCGTTTCCGGCAGCCGCAACCAGTACTGCGGTTTGATAAGCCTGTGCCAGCGCTTGTTCGAGTGCTATGGAATGCGCATAAGTTCCGATACTCATACTGATAATATCGGCTCCGTTCCGTGCTGCATAATTAATCCCTTTGATGAGCGTAGCAATATCGCCTGAACCATTACTTTGCATTACAGAAATTGACATAATAAGTGCTTCAGGATTGGCTCCGGTTATGCCTACCCCATTGGTGCCTGCCGCAGCAGCAATTCCGGCACAATGTGTTCCGTGAGCATTAAAGTCCCTCATTCTATTCGTCTTATTAACAAAATCCCACCCATAGAAATCGTCAATAAAACCATTACCGTCATCATCAATGCCATCCAATTTATTTAATTCTCCCGGATTTATCCAGAGATTATCTTTCAAGTCGGGATGTTCAACATCAACCCCGGTGTCAATAATGGCAATCACCGTTCGCTTCGATTTTACTACTGGTTTATTCCAAAGCGAATCTAATCCCGTCACGGGTAGACCCCATTGCATCGAATACATGGGTTCTGAACTATATGAAATAGCGTTCGAAATCACTTTACTGCTCATTTCCTGCACTTTAGATGGAACACCCAATACATTTACAATGTAATTAGGCTCGGCAAATTCTACTTCCGATAGTTGTGATAATTGTTCGATCAACTGAATTCCCTTTTGTTGTGAATCGGCTTTCAACTTAACTCTGTACAACTGGTGTAAACTGCTTTCTTCTATCATCTGTCCCGAATAAGCCTTAGCTTTGCGCATGGCACGTGAAGGATTTTTTTCGGGCACCAATTGCTCTACAGCCTCAATATCAAATTGACCCAGAATCCGATCAACTGTACTGACTCCGGAACTAACTCTTGCAGGACCCGTTTTTTTTAATTGCAATTGAGATTCGGAAACAAATTTCACAAGTATCTCTCCGGGGACACTGCTGAATTGGCTCTGTTGTTGATTCAATTGAATAACTTCATCTTCGTTGTTTCGATCCTGTGCTACAACTACATGAATGAAACAAACCAAAAACAATATTAAGTTAACTCTTCTCATGGTATTAGTTTTTTATAAATTTAATGGTTTTGTGACTCTGAATGGTTTTAAGTTCTACAATATATGCTCCCGATGGAAAACTGTGTGTGCCTACCCTTAAAACGGTATTGGTTATGGTGCTCGAATGAATTAGTTGGCCATTAATATTTACGATAGTAATTTTGACAGACTGAAGCTGATTGTTTTCGATCGTAATTTCATCGGCTGAAGAATAACAATATATACCAGGCTGGATAATAGTCTGACTTCGATCGGTAGTCTGATCAATTACTTCCAGTATCTGCCTATATTCATTGGAGGAGGATTTATTTACACCATTACCATTACTTAATACTATACCCGACAATGAAATAGAATACAAACCGGGAGTAAATCCATCACGGCACTGAACAGGAAGTTCGACCACCTTACCTGATGAACCCTTAAAAAAGGTATTCCCCAACGAATAGATCAAGACCCGTAGCACCGAATCGTTACAATACGACGTGAAAATATGATGTCCATCTGACCGTTTGGTTAATGCGACAGAAGATTGATTAACTGAAATTGCCGAAGATGGAAATGTTAGATCGAATTGAACAGCTGAAATTGCCGAAAAATTTGCCATGCCTACTTCAAGGGTTGCAGAAAATCCATTGCGAACTGTGAGAGCATTTACATTCAACTCATTAGGTTCATATCGCTTTGATTTAAGTTCAATTCTCTCCAGTTGATTTCCCGGACTATTCGAATAAACCAGTAATTCACCGGCTTGCTGTCCTTCAACCTGCCCACTGTAAGAAATTGAAAGCGGATAGCTTTGCCCCGGGGTTAACTTAAAAGGTGTAAGCAGGTCAGTTTTAAATCCAGGATTTGTAAGCACCAGTGATGTAATCTCCAATACCGCCTTACCCTCGTTTTTAAGCAATATTGTAGCATTAGCTGCCTCGTTAACCGGAGTGACACCAAAATCCGGATTACGTGTCGACAGGCTAAGCATAGGGCTTTTCACCTCCACAGTGCCCGGTACTGTCGCTGAACAAAAGTTCGTACCTTCGTTTGTGGTAAGTAGAGTATTTTTTGGTATGAGTTGATACGACCCCGACTGACCCTTCAAGTAAAGCTTAAAAACAGCAATTGGACCTTCTTCGCCCTCAAACGAATTATTCAAAGGAGAAAAGGCAACCAAATGTAGAATATTCTTATCCAGATTGGCTACCGAACTATGGTCAGCTTTCCGGCCTGTAAGTTCAAAGCTACCTTGAATAAACTCAAAAATTTCAGTATCAATTGAAATTGAGGTTTGAAATCCGCAAATTTTCTCCATATTCATCATAGAACATCCTACTGTAATAGTATCACCTGTATTTCCTTCGGCATTCAGGACATGAAACTCATTTACAGAAAAAGGATTTGCATTTATGGTTATAGGATATTCAGCCGTTTTTACCGAATTTGTTATAATTTGTGCATCGACTGTAAATTCACCATGAAGTTGCGAATTAAGTTCCACCGGAACAGTTAGCTGTTCACCTGCATGAATAGTAAGTGGAAACTCCTGTTGAAAACGAATATCCTCACGAGAACAATTGATACGACTTACCAGTAAAGGCAAATTGCCAATATTTTGTAATTTAAGGAGTTGTGTATGATTGGAGCGAATCGGCACTTTTCCAAAGTCAATTTTCGGATTGGAAATAAATAAGAGAGGTGTACTTATTTTCACACCTCCATTTTGTAAGGTTAGTGGAAGTGCCCCCCCCCCTGAATCGGACAATAACGTTTGTATGGATGTCAATTCATAATAACCCGGAAAGTCGCCCAGCCGTACTTTAAATGAAAACAATTCACCCCCGGTATACTTAAAGCAGGTAAGATCTAACGAATAAATGATAATTTTAAGAGTATCTTTTACATACCGGACTGAAAAAGTATGATTATTAATACGATCAGCATTTAATGCAAACGAATTTTCAACATAAGTAAGCTGATCTGATAATGGAATTGTAAGTTGTAAAGCAACTGCAGGATCTGGATTCAATACTACTATCGAAACAGTTTGCTCGCTACGAGCAGAACCATCAGTGGTACTGATTATAACGTTATTTTGCGAAAAAAGTGAGTTTACTGATACTACAGTAAAAATCAAAATTCCAAAAAAAATGAAAGGCTTCATAGTGTTGTTGAATCAAATAAAACTTTATCAGCAAAAATAAAATAATTTCCAGCTCTAAAAGTGTAAACTTTCCGAAACATCAATTCATTCTTTTTAACTCAACAAATCACTTTTTTAACGTATATTATTCATCTACCGGAACCCTTATCTCCCATTCAGTTCCCGGCGATGCTGCCTCTACCAGTAGCAATGTACTTCGCCCGGCATAAAACTTTTTCAATTGAGCTGTTACTATCTTCATTCCCTTTGAATCCGGTTTCGATAAGAGATCATCCAGGGTTTTACCTCCCAGCCCTTTGCCATTATCAGCAATAGTATAAATAAATTCGTCGGCATCCAACCTTACAGCAATGCTAATTTCGGGTTGCAAGGTGTTTTTGTCGAAAGCGTGTTTAAACATGTTTTCAATAAATGGCTGAAACAAAAATGGAATAATTAAAATTTCAGTTGGATTTAATCCGGAGGCCACTGTAAACCGAAAATCTACCTTTTCGTTAAATCGTAATTTTTCAAGCTCTGCATAACGAAGGCAATTATCCATTTCTTCGTTCAAAGAAACCAGTTTACGTCCCGAATTCTGCATTATTGCCCGCAAATATTTTGAAAAATGACCTGTATATTCAAGTGTTTTATCAATTTCATTCTTTAATATCAGATTCTGAACCGAACTCAATGCATTAAAAATAAAATGTGGCTTCAACAAAAACTGTAAGGTATCCAGCCGTAATTGTAATTCGTGAGCTTCCTTCAATGCATTTTCAGTTTTTTGACTTAATTTCAAAAAACGTTTCCGTGTATAAAAATAATATCCAATTCCTACACTCAACATCCCCAGCAACACATAAAACCAACTTTGAACGTAAAATGGCTTGTTTACAGTTAGTATCATCAACAACATAACTTTTTCCTGACCATTCGTATCATCACTGATTCGTAAATAAACCGGGACCACCCCATACGGAGGGTTCTGTATCCTTAGCTGGCCTTTAATATCCACTTTTTTCCATGCTGAATTGTCGCCAAACTTGTACGAATAATTCAGCTTACCCGGATAAGGATGTGAATTTATCTCCCACATCACCGTGAGTTCAGCGAGTTTTTCATACATTTTCAACTGACTGCCACGTGCTATCGCATATCGAACACTATCAGCTAACACAACCAAATTCGAAAGTGTATAATCCGGATTCAGGTTCCTGAGTCTTTTAATATCAATCTGAAGTACGCCTCCGGATGTGGCTATCATCAAGGTGTCGCCCACAAAGGCAGCAGTTTTTGTTACCAGCTCATCTTTCAAACCCATTTCTGCATCCAATTGATATACAGCTTTGTCATCAATCAGTAGAATGCCTTTATTAGTACCTGCAACCAACAAGTCTCCAAACGACTTCACAAAAAAACATTCAAAAACTCCCCTTTTGCCTAACTCCATTATTTCTTTCACATACAAGGAATCCCGACTATAGCTGAGCTTGTAAAGCTTGTTGGATTTATCCAGGCTCACGACCCTGTTCTCACCGTACTCATCCATCATGAGTGGTAGTTTCAGGATGGATGGCGCAACTAATTTTTTATAGTTTAGTTGATTCGAATTAAAAAGATAAAGGCTACTACTGGTCGTTACCAACAACAGGCTATCGTTTAACCTGCAGGCAGCATCCACATTTCTCGGGTTATTCTTATGTGGAAGCCAATAATTAAATAGCATATATTCACCTTTACCAAACTCCTTAAACAATTCAGAGCTTGCATAATCTCTAAACCACAGGACATCCCTATTTGTTATGAAATGCAGCCATCCGTCACTTCCGGTAGCTATATAATCAATCAGATTTAAGTTCAAATCGAGGCGAATCGCTGCGAAATTGCTGTTGATCACAATTTGTGTATCCGAACTGCTTAAACTTTTGAAACGTTCGGTCGATTGCAGATTAAGTCCTTTTGATCTAAAATTTGGTACTTTGTGCTGCATCCACGACTGAACCTGCGACAGCGTTAAGCTGCGTGCGATTTTTCCTTTGTCGTACAATAAAATGGTATCGTTTCGAAGTACAACTAATTTACCACCAACGACCTGCATGTCCAACACCTCAAATCCAAACAACCCCGGAACCGGCTTAACGAGCTGATTTAAATCAACTTTGTATAGCCCATTATCGATTGAGGCAACATATAATTTATTTTGTTTTTTGTTGTAAGCCAGATCAACCAATTGATTACTATTGACACTCAGCTCTTCATTCAATCTGGAAACCCGGTTATTAGCCAATCTGTACAGTCCTCCTGTATCATCGCGTACACCCCAGGAGGCAAACACCAGGTAATTGTGGAGCGGTTCATAATTCCACACAACACTATTAAATGCGATTGAATCAGGCTTACCACCCTTCAGATAGTCCGTTATACTCCAATACAACAAATTGTGATTCTGCGATTTATCGAAGTTAGTTCTGGATAAAATCAATTGATTTTTAAAAGTACAGGCAGAATAATTCCACCTGTTTTCTCTGGTGTTAAATCGAATCAAACGGTAGCTTTTATTTTCTGAGTCGATTTCGTAGGTACCTCTGAAAAATGTCTGAAAATATACTTTTTGGTTGTATTCAAAAAAACTGAGTATCTGAAAAGAATCAGGATTAAGAATCGGTGGTAATGCATTGACAGGTGTTCGATTCTTATAGGTTAAAAACTCATTGGATTGCATGTTGAATACATTTAATCCAGCCTCGGTTCCAATAAAAAGCAAGCTATCAACAGGAAAAATTCTCCGAATAGAATTATTGGCCCGGGAACGGGGCAAGGGATAATGTACGAATCGATTATCTTTAAACTCATACAATCCATTTCCAAACGATCCAAACCACAATCGATTATCGTTGCTTTGTGCAATTTCCCAGACTTTGCTTTCGGTTAAACCATTTGAAAAAATATAATTTGTTACCCCGTTACCGGTGATACAACTAACTCCGTTATCGGTTCCCAGCCACACACGGTTGGAATGATCTATAAATACCTTGCGGACTGCATTACCTGCAATACCATTTTTTGAATTTATAATTGTGGTATTAAAGGCTCCTAACTGCACAGTTAACTGTAAAAGAATGCTTACAATTACCGCCCTACGAAAGCTTTGCCAAAAATTCATCTCGTTTTCTGATTGAAAGTGGAATCCGGAGTTTGTTCTTCAGTACAATTAAATACTCATCTTTCCTGATTAACTCGCTTATATGATCGAGATTAACTATGTAGGACTTGTGCGAACGAAAAAAATTAAAATCTTTAGTCATCTCCTCAAAATCGCCTAATGGCTTCGACAATACAATGGTTCGGCCATCGATGGTATGTACTTCGCAGTAAGAACCCGCAGCCTTTGCATACAAAAAAAGGCTTTCTTCAATAAAAACAGAACCGTACTGGGTGGTAAGAGAAATCTTTTTTGAATCGCCTTTTCGGATATTATACAACGAAAGCTCCGACTGTTTCTTTACTAATTTATGTTGCTCGTATTTCCGAAGCAACGCTAAAATGTCTAACTTATCAACCGGCTTTAAAAGATAATCGAACGCATTGTTTTTTATGGCTTTGATTGCATACTCTTCATGAGCTGTCGTAAAAACCACCTCAAAGCTCACTTTTTCTTTGAAATAATCGAACAACATGAAACCGTTTTCATGGGGCATTTCCACATCCAAAAATACTACATCAGGATTAAACTGCCTGATGAGCGCTACTCCTTCCATCAAACTGGTAGCACTTCCAAACAGATGTATTTGGGACGAAAAATACCGTGCAATTAAATT
This sequence comes from uncultured Paludibacter sp., assembly GCA_964559265.1. Lineage (GTDB taxonomy): Bacteria > Bacteroidota > Bacteroidia > Bacteroidales > Paludibacteraceae > Paludibacter. Next base: position 20,773 of record CAZLHC010000019.1, read on the forward strand.
GGACAAATATTCGAGAGAATTATGTTCGTCATCGATAATTATAGCTGTTAACATGGTTTTAAGATTTATTGGATAAAAGTATAAAAAATCGAACTATCCTACAACAACCTGCCCTGAAAAAAATCCTGAAACTTAGTAAACTAAATTTCAGGATTTTCAATTTTGTAAACAACCATCAAAGGAAATTCTTCATACTAATTTTTTGTCAGGATCAGTGAAATTCTACTGTAAACAATAATCACTTGTAGTGAAAGCATTACCAGGTTTGTATCATTCCTATCGTAATGCATATTGTTTTTATCACTGAAGTCATAGTGTGTATCTCAAATGCAGTGTAAAAATAAGCAAATAAAGCATACACTTTATACACACTTTTTAACCGTCCTGATTTATTGTATGAAAATGCCCCTTTTCCGGTTTAACGTATTTAAAAATGGGTGGAAATAAATTACCGGGACTTCCGTACATTGGTTGATTGTTCGAAACCAAAGGCTGTACCGGTCAGAATTGGTTCACTTCATGAGGCATCGAAAAAAAATGAAGGTACTCTAATCGCCAATACAGATAGTACGCATACAGAAAAAACACCTATTAAAAAATAAGTGTAATTAACTACCTGAACGATTTCATGGAATTGCAGCTTTATTTAAAAACAGACAATCGGGAAAATTATTTCAAAATCTTGATATTTACAGCATTAAGACCTTTAAACCCTTTTTCGACTTCAAATTCCACATTCTGACCTTCGGCGATGTTCGAGGGAGCCTGGTTGATATGGAAAAAATATTTGTTTACCGACTTTACATCCTTGATAAACCCGAATTTCTTTTCCGTGTTATAATATTCCACACGGCCGGTGAACGGAACGTCTTCTACTTCTTCTTTTTTGGGAGTCGATATTTCGATGTGCTCCAACTCAATTACGGTTTTGGTCTTCGGATCGATAGGAGTGTCGGTCAGGTTTCCGTTTTCGTCGACATACGCTATCATGTCCTCAAACGACCGGGTACCGGCACTTTGACGACGAATTTCTTTTTTCTTCAGTTTTTCTGACTTCTTGTGATCTTTGTTCTTTTTGTTTTCTTTACTGTACATATTCTAAATTTAATCGGCAAAGATACAACAAAATCGGGAGAAACTATGCATGCCGGGTTTCACAAAAAAAAATAAGCACATAGTAATTTCCATTTTTAATTACGTACCTTTGCAGCCTTAATATTATTGTATCCTTACACTTTTCGTATCCGGGCGGTTTTCAACGAACTGGTTAAATTTCCGAAACGACAATTCCAGGATCTAAACTACCCGATTTTTCCTTATATGACATTTCAACAACTCAATCTGGCAGAGCCGATTTTAAACGCTTTGCAACATGAGGGCTACCATACCCCCACCCCTATTCAGGAAGCTGCTATTCCTATTGTATTAAACCACCACGATTTACTCGGATGCGCTCAAACCGGCACTGGAAAAACAGCCGCCTTTGCTATTCCGATTCTTCAAAATCTGGCTAAAAGATATTCGAACGAGAAACAGCACCGTACCATCAAAGTGCTTATTGTGACGCCTACCCGCGAACTGGCCATCCAGATTGACGAAAGTTTCGGCGCTTATGGCCGCAACCTGCCTTTTCGCCATACGGTGATCTTTGGCGGGGTCAATCAAAATCCGCAGATTCAACAATTAAAAGCCGGTGTTGATATACTTATTGCCACTCCGGGCCGTTTGCTCGACCTGCAGCAGCAAGGACAAATCAACCTGCGACACCTGGAAGTATTTGTACTCGACGAAGCCGACCGCATGCTCGACATGGGTTTTATTCACGACGTAAAACGAATCATCAAACTGATTCCGGAACAGCGTCAGACCCTGTTTTTTTCGGCTACTATGCCCGAACCCATCCGTAAACTGGCAGCCAGTATCCTGCGTCAGCCCAAAGAAGTACATGTAACACCCGTTTCGTCGACTGCCGAAACCATCGAACAAGCCATTTATTTTGTCGATGCTACTGCTAAACGCGATTTATTATTGCACTTACTGGAAGATAAATCCATCGCTACGGCCCTGGTGTTTACCCGTACCAAACATGGCGCCGATAAAGTACAAAAGTTCCTCACCAAAGGAGGAATTAAGGCCGAAGCTATCCATGGTAACAAATCGCAAAACGCAAGACAACGCGCACTTTCCAACTTCAAAGAACGAACTACCCGCGTATTGGTGGCTACCGACATTGCTGCACGAGGCATCGATATCGACGACCTCAACCTGGTAATTAATTTCGAAATACCCAATATACCCGAAACCTATGTGCACCGCATTGGCCGTACCGGTCGTGCCGGGCTCGATGGAAAAGCTATTTCGTTTTGTGCTGCCGACGAACGTCCGTTTCTGAAAGACATTCAGAAACTGATCCGATTCACCCTTCCGGTGGTCAACAATCACCCATTTGCTCAAAAATAAAGCAATATACTTGCATTTTTCAGTTAAATGACTACTTTTGTGCTCATATTCAATGGATATGAGCACACTTCTTTCATTTCCCGTCAACTTACAGTTCCGAAAAATTCATTCTGTAGTTCTGATTTCTGCATGGATGACAGTACTGTCGTTTTCTTTTATGCCGAAACTACATGCACACTCGTATTCTTCCGAATTTACATCCGGCGAACATGCCTATCTCGACAGTATCGGCCCTATCACCCTGTGTATTGATCCGGATTGGCGTCCTTTCGAATACCTGAACGAAAAAGGCGAATATTCCGGAATTTCGGCTGAACTTATACGGTTGATTTCGGAGCGAACCGGACTCGAATTTCGGGTACTCACCACCGCCAACTGGGACGAAAGCCTTCGACTATCAAAAGAAGGTAAATGCATGGCACTCTCGTTCCTGAATCAAACCGCCAACAGGAATAAATGGCTGATATTTACCGATACCTATTTTTCGGAGCCCAATGTATTTATAACCCGCGAAGATCACGCAGAAATTCCCAATTTATCGGGAGTATCGGGGCTTACCATGGCGTTGCCAACCGGCACCAGCATCGAAGAAAAAGTTCGAAAATTGTATCCGGGAGTACGAATTCTTCTTTTCGCTACTGAAGAAGAATCGATACAGGCTGTAAACGATCGAAAAGCCGACATCACCTTACGTTCGATGACTATGGCCGCCCATGTAATAAAATCGCAGGGATGGTTTAATTTGAAAATTGCCGGACAGCTACCGGAATTTAAGAACGAGTTCAGAATGGGAATATCCAACCACTATCCGCAATTGAAGGAAATACTAAACAAAGGGATAGCAACCCTTACAACTCAGGATATTCAAAATGCAATTAGTAAACATGTTTCGATAACCGTTGTCGATACAACCAATTACACCCCTGCTCTATTGTTTGGTGCTGTTGTATTGGTGCTGTTTACTATCGGGCTAATCTGGAATTATCAGCTTCGTAAGCTGAACAAGCAGTTGAAAAGCAGTAAAGACGAATTAATCGCTCTGAGTGAGCAGCAAGAAAAGGACATTGCCGAACGAAAAGTAATTGAACAAAAGCTGCATGAACGTGAGCAACAACTGTCGAATCTTATTTCGAACTTACCTGGTTTTATCTACCGATGTGTCGACGACGATGCGTATACCATGAAGTACATCAGTAGTGGTTGCTACAAGATTACTGGTTATTTGCCCTCCGATTTCGTTAATAACACTACACTTCGATTTGTAGATATTATTTTACCGGAAGAATTAACCATAATACGTTCGAAGTGGGTAGTGGCTCTGGAAGAAAAATCGCATTTCGAGCACGAATACAAAATCAGACATGCTAACGGAAGCATTCGCTGGATTTGGGAGCGTGGGTATGTCAATTTCGATGAAGCATCGCAACTACGGGTAATGGATGGTTTTATATCTGACATTACCGATCGGAAAGTTGCAGAAGCAGTGGTTCACAACAACGAAGAAATGTTGCGGGAAATTAACGCCCAAAAAGATAAATTCTTCTCCATAATTGCTCACGACCTTCGCAGTCCGTTTACAGCCATTGTAGGATTTAGCGAATTATTAGCAAAGCGGGTAGAAAAAAAAGATCTCGACGGTATAGAAGAATATGTAGAATTAATTCTTAAATCGTCGAAAAAAACCCTTGACTTACTAATGAATTTACTGGAATGGGCACGCAGTCAGACCGGAAAGATCAGCTTTAATCCCGAGTACCTCGATTTACAACAGATACTCAACGAAACTCTGTTTGTAATGGATAATATTGCTGGCCGAAAGGCGATCAATATTACTAAAAACCTTCCTGCAAACATACCTGTTTTTGCCGATCGACATATGTTCGGAACCATACTCCGGAATCTGGTGTCGAATGCCATTAAATTTACACCTGAGGGAGGAAGAATAACCATAAAAGCACTTCGGACCGACAATAACACTTTATTGAGTGTAAGCGATACCGGAACAGGTATTCCTGCCAATCGCATTGAAAACTTATTCCGCATCGATACCAATACATCAACCCTTGGTACTGCCGAAGAAGAAGGCACCGGGCTGGGCTTGATATTATGTAAAGAATTTATCGACAAACACGGTGGTACTATTCAGGTTGAAAGTCAACCGGGTGAAGGATCAAAATTTACCATCAGTCTTCCACTTCGCCTTTAACACACTCTCCGTGTTCGGTATGAATAAAGTGATCATTGGCTCCTTTTTTAACCTGAATTATCGAACTACCCGATGCAATACTGTCGTCGACAACCAACAATTTTTTGGTGCCGGACACCTGTGCTGATGTTGATTCCGGGTGCTTAATGTAACGTTAAAACAATTCCGGCTGATTCATCAACGAACCAGCCGGAATACCAAACGATCAACAAAATGACCTTAAAAAACGGAACTATGAGAAAACAAATTATTAATAACCCGGATTCTGATAAGCTGCTTTATCTTCAGCCGACATTTCCATGCCATCCAACTGTCCCTGAGGAATCGGACGGAGGTAATGTTTCTTTTCGATGGTGCGGGTGAAGGTTTGTGGAGTGCGGTCTTTATAACCAGTTCCACAGATCTGATACGTACCGGCTATCTCTTCCCATTTCTGAGTACGAACCAAATCGTGCCAGCGATAACCTTCTCCGTAAAATTCGCGCGAACGTTCGGCCAAAATATAATTGATATCAATTACAGCAGGTGTTGCTGCAATCATAGCTGCACTGTTGTCGGCTACTTTCGCTACATTGCCATTGTTGTACCAACGCCATTTACCTGCACGGGCACGAATTACATTGATCAGTTCACGAGCCGATTTTCCGGCTTTAGGAGTAGCACCTTTTACAGCAGCTTCGGCAGCTACAAAATAGAGTTCAGAGAATTTCGCAATATTGAACGGACGAGTGCTTGCACCATTGGGCTGACCCAACCCTGTCCCGTTATCGGTACGATAAGGGCCTAATTTCCAAAGACCAGGATAGGTAATACGGCTGATTGCACTTGGAGCAATTACAAAGTCGGCACGACCCGGCATCACACCAGCACCAATATTTCCGTTTGCTTCGGCATAGGTAATTCCATCCACATCATCGTGAAGGAAGGTAAGAACCGCCTCACCCTGTGCAACCGGCATACCGTTAGCATTAGCCAGCGTGGCATCAGCAATACCACCTTTGTTGAAGTTAGCACGGTATACGTAGGTAAAGGTACCATCGTAACGAGAGTCATTGGTTTTATCAGCAAATGTATTTTTAACCACATTTATAGTTGGAGACATACGTGTCCAGGGGCGACCCAGTGCCTGTACAGCTTCACGTTGTACCGAGCTTTTACCACCACTACGCAGGTTGGTATAGTTCCAGGTCATCATCCAGCCTGCAAAGTTTTCGGGTGCCGCACCATTACTCCACGATAAGCTGGAAGCATTGTAGAATTCATCGGCTTCGGTATGGTCGGCATACAACAGAATTTCTTTGTTGCGATCGTTCGAACCCAGGTTCACATCGTAGTAATAATCCAGTAATCCGTAAGAGCCCGGATTTTCGATACCCTGAACTGCAACATCATAGGCTTGCTGGAAATACCATGCAGCATCCTTACCATCCGGGTCTACCCGTTCGGCAGCCGGATAAGTGGGGATATTATTGGGATTTTGCAACCACCAACCGTAGGTAAGGTAAGCTTTAGCCAGGTACAAACGCGCAACGGTTTTTGTTACAGTTCCCGTCATGCGGCTAACTTCAGGAAGATCTTCAATAGCCCTTTTTAAATCCGGAAAAATAGACTGGGTATACACTTCGGGCACCGTATTGCGTTTTGAAGTACGAACCGGAGTGGTATTAAACTTCAAAACACCGGCTCCTAAATCAAGCGGCACACCTCCAAAGGTTTGTACCAGCATAAAATAATCGAATGCCCGGAAGAATCGTGCTTCGGCTATCAGTGATGCCGGGATAGTACTCACAGCCATGGCATTTTCGATAATACCACTGGCAGTATTGATGTTAGGAAATGCAGTATTCCAGAGCACATCGCTACGACTACCCTGTGCCGTAACCGATCCTACTCCTGTCATATCCATATCCTTAAAGTTGGCATCGGCACTTTGTGCATAGGTTACCTCATCGGTACCGGTAAGCAAACTATTGTAATAGTAAGCCTGTCCGTACATATAGCGAAGGTGAGTATACAAAGAAGTAATCCCCCCCTGAACTCCTTTCTCTGATTTGAAGAATTCGGGAGTGTAGGTACTCCGCGGTGTTTCTTCGAGCAGATCGGAACAGGCAGCAAAGAATAAAGAAAGTAAAGCCGTTCCAACAACTAATTTAATATTTATCTTTTTCATCTGTTTATATTTTTTTTAAATGGTCCGATGGAACTTGCACGTTAACATCTCCTGGTGCGTCGACATTAAGTGGTTGTGCTCGTTTCATTGTATTTCAATTTTTAAAACGTTAAATTTAGACCAACCAGGAAGTTACGCGATGAGGGCGTATTTGTACCGATAGTCAGCGTGCGTTTTTTGTACGTACTTGTAACCGCTGAGTTTTCGTTACCATAGGAGTTGGTTTCAGGATCCATTCCGGTTTCGCTGTAGTAAGGCGAGAATAACACAAATGGATTTTGAACGGTTCCGTAAATTCTCAGGTTCGAAATTCCGAATTCCTGAATCATCTGTTTGTTAAAATTATAACCCAGTGTAATCGTGCGGATTTTCAGGAATGAGCCATCGAACAAACCGAGCGTATTACCATACTTTGGATTATCGCCACTGGTGATTCCGGCAGGATTAGGATATTTTGCACCGGTATTTTCGGGTGTCCAGTAGTCGACACGAACGTTATTACGTCGACCGGTAAGCATATTGAGGTAACCATCGGCAGCATACAAGGTACTGATTAGTTTACCACCTACACGGAATGCACCTACCATACTCAGGTCGAATCCTTTGTAAGCTACCCGGGAATTCAATCCACCCATCAGAGCCGGATCGAGTTCGATTACCTGGCGGTCGGCCGGACCGATTGCACGAACCGGTTTGCCATTTGCATCCACCTCACCGGTATACTTCACTTTAATCATACCCACATTTCCGCCGGGTTCATAGGTAGTAAGATATTGAAAATCAGGATCTGTCTCGTTCCATAAACCAATTTTCTCGTAGTCGTAAATCACATTGAGCGATTTACCTACAAACCACCAGTTGGTTTCGTCGATTAGCTGTCCCGACGACAAAGAGGTCAATTCGTTTTTATTGCTGTACATATTTACACCGGCATCCCAGCTCCAACCATTGCTATTTTCAACAATAACACCGTTGAGCGAAAGTTCCCATCCTTTGTTCGAAGTTGTTCCGATATTAGCTGTGTAGCTACCCACACCCGAAGTTGGTGGAAGCCCTACGCTGAGAAGAATATCTTTCGTATTGGTCTGATACAATTCAAACGAACCCGAAAGACGGTTATTCAACAAGCCAAAGTCGATACCAAAGTTATAGGTTTCCGAAAATTCCCAACCAAGATGGGAGTTAGGAAGTTGCGATACATAGTAACCGGTTGCGAAATCGGAACCAAAGTTATAGGGGCGTGTATTGAGCAAACCAAGTGTTGCATAAGGTTCAACTGCCTGGTTGGAGGTTTGACCAAAACCGGCACGTACTTTCAGCATATCAACAAGGTCGACACCCTGCATAAACGATTCGTTCTTGATATTCCATCCTGCCGAAACCGCCGGATAGGTATGCCACTGATAACCCGGAGCGAGTACCGATGAAGCATCCGAACGCAGGGTGGCACTGATCATATAGCGATTGTCGTACGAATACATTACACGACCCATATACGATAGCAATCCACTTTGTTTGTAATGTTGTTCGGCCGGATTAATGGTGATAGTACCATCGGCCCGTCCCAGATTGAAATACTGGAAATCGTCGGAAGGAATTTCGCGTGCCGAAGCATGCGAACGATTGTAGGTAGTTTGCTCGGCCGATTGAAGGGCAACAATATTTACCGAATGCTTATCGGCAAAGGTTCGATCGTAGGTAACGATATTTTCGATGGCCCAGTTGGTTTGCAATGAGTTGCTGATGGAAGCCGTAGAAGCTGCGTCGGGAGTTACATTAAATACACCCTGACCTGTAAAGTTTCCGTTGTTGGTCATACGGAAATTAGCTCCGACATTAGATCGTACTCTAAGACCTTCGACACCCGGAATTTGCAATTCAGCATACATGGTATTGTATGAACCAAAGGCATTGGCACGGTCAATCCATTTGTCGCCCAGCCTTTCGATAATTTCACGCGAGTAAACAAACTGTTCGTCCTGTGGCATTTTAATCACCCGTTTCCAGTCTCCGTTAGTCTCATACGGATTGGTGATTGGGGTAGCACTCAACACATTATAAAGTCCCAGATTACTTCCCATTGCTACCGAAAAGTTGCTGTTAGTGGTGAAACCGAAACGCAAATACTTTCCAACTTCCTGATCCAGCGAACCACGGATTGAATAACGGGTGTAGTCCTGTCCGGTCATTACCGCCTGATCGTTGTAGTAACCTGTTCCGAATTTATAGTTAGACGTTTTGGTTCCGCCGGTCACAGCCAGATCATGGTTAGTAACCAATCCCTGTCGATAATATAAGTCCTGCCAGTCGGTATCCACATCTTCGGCTTCGTCGACACCTAAGGTCGTGTACTTTCCGGAAGCTTTACGTAAGGCTAAAAATTCGGTGGCATTCATCATCGGATACTTAATCGCGTTTTTAAAGCCAACATACGAATTATAGGTTACCGAAGCAGCTTCCGATTTATATCCTTTATTAGTAGTAATAAGGATTACCCCATTGGCGCCACGCGAACCATAAATAGCGGTGGCTGATGCATCTTTCAGGATATCGATGCTACGAATATCCTCGGGGCTAATATCGCCAATTGAACCGGCAAACGGAATACCATCGAGAACAATCAACGGATCGTTGCTCGCGCTGAGCGAACGGGTTCCACGGATACGAATCTGCATCGGGGCTCCGGGCTTGGAGTTGGTTTGCTCCATGTTTACCCCGGCAACACGACCTTGCAACGCCTGTGTAATGTTAGCCGATGGCACATCGCGTACAATCTCCCCTTTCACCGAAGCTACCGAACCGGTAACCGATTCTTTACGCTGCGTACCGTAACCAATTACAATTACCTCGTCAATCAGCTTAGTGTCTTCTTCCAAAACGACATTTACTATCGCCTGACCACTGACATTAACTGTCTGAGGTTTATAGCCCACGTACGAAAAAACCAGCTTACCGTTGGATGGAGCCTGAATCGAAAAGCGACCATCAAGGTCTGTAATGGTTCCGTTACTGGTTCCATCCACAACGATACTCACTCCTACGAGCGCCGATCGTGACACATCTCTTACTGTACCTCGTACGGTAATAGTCTGTCCGAATGCAGAAAATGAAAACAAAAGTAACAGGAATAGAATCCCGGATACTTTCTTACAAAAAGTTTGTTTCATGATAATGGAATTAATGATTATATGTTTTTTTTCACAGGGCAAATGTAGCAAATACTAAAACGAACTATCGCGTGCAACGCAACAACTACTTGTAGCTGCGTTACATTAGTTTCAATTTTGTTACATTTTGTTTGGTTGTGGTTACTTTACTTTCGACCACAGCACACATACTCTCATAATCAACTGTTTAACACAACAGCTTCCCTACTGTTTTTAAACCTAAAAAAGGGATTACCAGTACAGTAATCCCTTTTAGAACCAACAGAGAAATTCTCATTTTTTACTTGAAAACGTTATAAAGTGAAGTTAAAGTCAGGTACAGACTTTCGCATCCAAAATCCTGGAAATTTTATTCAGTTGTTGTTGTAAATGATCGATATAGTTGTCTGGCACGTCGAGAAGATCAATTTGATAGGCTAACTGAGGAATGGTACGCAAATTCATGTCCAGCGTTGTATACCGGGTAAATTTCATTATAATCAGCAAAAGCAGCGAGGCAACAAGCGACCCAATGACAATCCCACCGGGATAGGAATTCATCATCAATATAAACAAAACTGCAATATTAACAATTATCAACACCAGTAGTAAAACTACCCATTCGGTAACCAGTCTGGATTGGTGTTTTTTCATCACCAATGCCCGCTTCTTTCGCGACAACGACTTGGTTAATTCTTTCTGAAGGTCGTCTTTTACTCCTGAGTAGTATTCACACAAAGGTTCATGCTCTTCCAACAAGCGAATGGCAAGATCCGAATTGTCGAGCGATTTTTGAAAGCAGGCATTGCAGATTAGCTTGCCGGTTGGCACTTCACTGCCGCATTGTAAGCATTTTTGAGTTGTATTCACAGTTTAATTAACAGAAACAAGTTTATCTTTAATATCGGATACAAATGTAGAAAGAAATTTTGTTCGCTGTTGGGACAAATTAGGGACTTTTTGCAAGTGTGTTTTTTTTTTCTATTAAAAAGATGTCAATATTAACATAAATCGTATATTTGTTTTTTTAAAGTAAATCATACCAATGAATCGCACGAAGCTACTACTTATTCTCCTGATTCTGGTTTTTTCGGCCATATTGTTTCCACTGAAGGCAGGTAGTATTGAAAAGGGGGTGACAAATCTGACAAAAATTCACCTCACATCAACCATTTCCCTCAATGGCCCCTGGCAATATTATTACGGTAATTTTCTTTCGGCTACCGAAATGCAACAACTCCCGGAGGAACAGAAGCGCTATGCAACTCTGCCATCGCGTTGGAACAACAGGCAAAACTACCCCGGGCAATTATCCAATTTGGGTTGTATGACCTATTACCTGCAACTAATTGTGAATCCTTCGGTAACCGGAAAATTTGCAGGAATTAAATTTTATACCATCTCGTCGGCCTACAGGGTAATTGTTAACGACGAAGAAGTGCTGACCATGGGGCAACCTTCACGTACCAGAGAAGGATCCAAATCGGATCGCTCGGCTCATTTGTTGCATTTAACGCTTACCTCCGACACCCTGCACCTGGTGTTGCATGTAAGCAATTATTGCCTGAGTAACTACGGTGGAGTAACTCAACCCATCGTTTTTGGGCCAATTGAAGAAATCGAAAAACAGAATTTCAGAGACTACGCCAAAACTTTTTTCTTTAGCACTGCATTTTTTATCTTGTTTTTTCTACACCTGCTCATTTTTATGATTCGGGGTAAGGAAATAACTCACATGCAGATAGCCATTATCAGCTTGTTGTTTATGCTGAAAATGCTAACCGAAAACGAACATGTCTTGTTAAAGTACAGTACCTGGATGGATTTGGCTATCGAATATAAATTATGGAATGCCACCTTGCTCCTGATTCCAATGGTACTCAGTTTTTCACAAAAACTATTTCCCGATGATATTCCGGAAAAACTATCTAAAATATCGTATTTGGTTTTCGCCGGAATGCTTATACTTATTGTATTTCTCCCTCTTCAACTCCTGACTTCCATCAGCCATTATTTGGTTTTACCTCCCTTTTTGGGCATACTGTATTTACTTGCTGTTTTAATGATTGCCATTAAAAAGAGACGGAAATATGCTTTAGTTTATTTTATGGCTCTGTTCGTTATGTTTATTGGCTTTATTAACGACATGTTTTATGTCACCGATTTGTATCGGAGCGAATTAAAGGCCCATATTGGGGGACTCGTTTTCCTTAGCATTCAAACCTGGATCGTGATTACCCGTTATGCACGTTCGTACGAGCTAATGGGGCAATTACAACAGGAATTAATCAGTATAAATCAAAACCTGGAAAAAACAATTGAGCAACATACCATTCAATTAAAAAAAGCTAATTTTCAACTTGCCCGAAGCAATAAGCATCAGGAACTTATTATTACAACTATTTCGCACGACCTGATGAATATATTCAACAATCTGCGCTATTTCAGCAACGATTTATTGCACCGTCAGCTCCTGAAACCAGAAATTGCAAGCGATGTACAACGGATTCAAAACAACACCGAAAACGGACTCAACATTCTGAACAATATTCTGGATTGGCGAAGTGTTCAGGAATCGCAGTGTTCGCAGCCTGTTAAAATTGTACATCTGAGTAAAATTATAACCGAATGTATCTCGCAACAAGTGGATGCAATTTCCGGGAAATCGGTTCATATACAAACTGATATCAATGATGAGCTGGTGTTTTGGTGCGATTACAACCAACTGTACTCCATCGTTCGCAACCTACTTTCGAATGCCATTAAATTTACTTCTCAAAATGGCCATATTCTGATAAGCAATCGCCGGGTGGAACAAATGGTCGAAATTTGCATCAGCGACGATGGGATTGGAATGCCCGAATGGATTAAAGACAATCTGTTCACCTTGCGAAAAGACAAAAAACGGGAAGGAACAAGGGGTGAAATTGGTTCGGGTATCGGACTGATACTTACACGCGAACTTCTTGACAACAACGATGGAACCATCAGAATCGTAAGTCAGCCGGGAAAAGGAACAACAGTAGTAATCGCCTTTCCGGTGAATGAACATAATAAGCAGGTTGAATTTTCGAAATCATAAGGTATATGCACCACATTTTAGTAATCGACGACGACAATGATTCGCTGGAAATATGCCGGCGTATTCTCACCGATGAATCGTTTACAGTTTCGACACACAGCGATGGTGAAGGGGCTCCCGGAATAATTCGCACACTGAAACCCTCTCTTATTCTTACCGATTGGGACATGCCCGGCAAAGGTGGGCTGGAACTACTTGTTGAACTGCAAGCTGACCAGCAATTGCGTTCCATCCCTGTAATCGTTATGACCGGCAGATACACTTCGTCGAATAACCTGCGTATGGCACTCGATAAAGGCGCCACCGATTTCATTTCTAAACCTCTGAATGCTATCGAATTAGTGGCCAGGGTAAAAAGCGCTGTAAAAACGTATCAGTATTTTAAAGAAAAAGAAGCACTGTTGAACGAAAGCATCGAACAGAAAGAACGCGAAGTTTATGTATTTCACACCAACATTATCCGGCATAAGCAATTACTGGCCTCCATAAAAAAAGACCTGAAATCGCTATTTCCCGATTCCAGTCAACAGCAAAAAGCTGTCGTTCAACTAATTGAAAAATACGAAATCCAAAACAACCACGTCAACTCCGACGCAACTGAACTTGTTTTTAACGAATTATCATCCAACTTTGCAATTCAACTCAAGCAAATTTACCCTTCGCTTACCAAAAGTGAACTAAAACTGTGTATCTTTTTACGTATGGGTTATTCTTACAAGGAAATTTCAAATTTACTCTACATGGGTTATGAGGCAGTACGTAAAGCAATCTTCAGGATAAAACAAAAACTGAACTTTACGCATGTATCAGAGTTGGTGGATTACCTGCAAAAGCTGAATTGATGTACAAGATTCTTATTTCGTAAATATTTTCTCTTATTTTTACAATTATTTAATCTTTTTTATCTGAATGCTTGTTTAATACTATACCTTTGTAGTACTGAATTCAACAATAGGTCGGACTGACCTGTAACTATAAAACTAAAAAACAACAGGTATGAAATCAACAGTTACTTTTTTGAAAAAGATCAGCATTCTCGCATTACTGGCAATGATGACTACCGGAGTTTCCGGTCAGTTTACGGCTGGTGAAGGAGGTGCATTGCCCGCGTTCCCCACCTTTACAGCTCCTGCAGCTACCTTCCCGGGATTTTTAATCAAGGAAAGTGGTCGGTGGAATACTGTTTTTTATTCCGGCACCTATGCCCGCTTGTATATGGAGTGTGAAGACTCTGAAAATCTGGAAACCGACAGTTTAATCCTTCAATCGGATGCTGGTGGCAGCTGGCACGACACCGACATTCGGCTTTCTAAAAGCTGGGTAATGTTCGATTATCGTCCCGATCAATCGTGTAATTACCGCTTACGTGCCAAAGGGGGTAAACTTGATGGTTACACCTCTAATGTTCAGTACGGCCCGGTAAGTGGTATCAATTCGTATATGAGTCACAGCTCGCTCGACGAAAGTATGTTCCACACCGGCATTATGGCTCCCTGGGTGGGTCGTGGACTATCGGCTTCGTTCGAATTTAAGGATTTAATTCTGGGCGGTGTAATTCCAAACAATGTTTTAACGTACCAATGGTACCGGGTCAATCCTTTAAGTTACGAAATGACTCCTATACCCGGAGCTACCGACACCAATTATGTAACCACCACCGACGATACCGGCTATCATTTAATGATACAGGCTACCGGCGACGAAAGCACAATTGGAGGATTCTACAAATTTGTATCGGGCTGGGACAATGTAATCCCCAATAAAGCTACCGTAGCCCGAATGGGTTTAACCGGATTTACCCTCCACTTGTATAAATCGGCTCCCGAACTGCTTGTGTCGGAACTGGAACTTACCGACGATGAAGGAATTATAACCATTGATTCAGTGCGCAAAGGCGAAAGCGATGCCGAATACCACATTGATGCTGCCCTCGAAAGCGATAAAACCTATTACCTGCGGCATATGAACCCCTTCTGGAGGTTGTGTACCGAAATGCGTTTTGGAGAACCGGGCAACGAACATGTACACATCATGGAAGTAGTTTCGTTTACGCTGACCTTAACTTCGACCAACGAGTTTAGCAATACATCCATCCAAACCATAACCGACCGTAATGCGGGACGAATTTACTTTAGCGCCGATATGAACATCAACAAAGCGACACTGTATTCAGCCTCCGGAAATCAGCTTGTTCAACTGAGTATTGACAATCAACAGGGCGAACTACCGGTTAGCGGACTCTCGCCGGGTGTTTATTTGATTCAATACCACACCGAAAAAGGCGTATCAACGGCGAAAGTAATTTTGTAAGTCGTGGCAATAAAAAAGCTCCATTTTAATGATGGAGCTTTTTTATTAGTATATCAATTGATTATTACTTTAAGTGTTGTCTCTTTAAAATCGCTTATTGTTAACTTCAGAATATACACTCCCGGGTTGAACTCTTTTATTGAAATAATTGCAGGATTAGTAGTATCGAAACTAAAGCAGCCACACAATCGACCTGTACTATCAAACAAGGTGGCTTTCGATAGTAAAAGCTCATCACTACTGATTATCCGAAGTTGTTGTAACGACTTGTCATAAGTCGCCATTATTGGTTGATAGTCAGCGACATCAGTTACTGTACGAACTTCGGTGGTAAACTTACGTACTTCCGACCAACTACCCGGAAATCCTTTGATTCCCACTTCTCTGACACGAAAATAGCAAACTGTGTTCAAGGGTAATTCCAATTGTTCAAAAGTAGTTCCTTCAATAGCTTTATTTTCAGCTATTAAATTGATAAATAGCGAGTCATGTGCTACCTGCAAATGAGTTTTAGTTTGTATATGCCCGGTTTTTACCCATTCAAAACGAGGTTTATAACTAATGTCGCTATAATTAGCAAACGGATAGATCAATTCGGGTGTTCTGAAAAGTCCATCGGGAGTCGCTCGTAAATAAAAGCGCTGACTGTTCCAATTAGTGGGTGCGTAAGGAGCTCCGGCAATCATCAATACATTGCCGGTCGGGTCTACACCTGAAAACTGAAACCGGTAATCGTAGTCAACCTGCGACCATAAACTATCACCCTGCTCGGTGCATTCCATCAACGTAGCTCCGGCACTCGTATTGCCCCAATCGCGGTGAGCATAAACCATAAAATTATTCGATGAAGGTAAAGCTGAAAGTCCTATCACTTTTGCATCCTGAAAATCATCACCGGTATAAAAATAGCGTTTAGTCCACTGAATTTCACCAGCCTCCGAAAATTTATGGAGCATTGCCCAGCCACCCCATTTACCCTTGGCACTTTCAAAGCCACCGGCAATACATCCACCATCGGCGGTAGGTAACAGGGTTGTAATTTCACCCATAAGGCTATCACCCGATGTAAGATATCCTGAATAAAGAACTTTTTGCCATTCAATGGCACCTGCCGTGTCGACTTTTGCCACCAGCGCACTTTGCCTGCTGTTTAAATTATGATGAACTATACCCCCTACAAACACTTTTCCACTGGCATTAACGGCAACAGCCTCAAACTTGTTGTATCCGTAGTCGCTTTCGAAATTTACCTGCGACCAGAGCAGTTCCCCTTTTTCTGAATAGCGGCTTACCCTTGCCTTCGACGGAAATTCGTTGGTATTTCCGGCCACCACAAATCCACCCGACGGATAGGTTTTCAGTAGGGGCATCACAATAGCCGACCATTGCCATTTTTCAGACACCATTACCTCCCATACCGAATCGCCCGCCGCATTTAGCTTCATCACCGAATTCCATTCCTGACCAGGAATATAGTTATTGAACAATAGATACATCGATCCATCGGACTCAAAATCGGCTGTCGCGCAATTAAAGTCACCAATTCCACTACCAGCAGGACGTCGCGCAATCACCTTTGAGAAACTCAACTTACCATTACGGTCAAACTCCTCCAACGACACAGTACGTTCGGGCAGGTATTGACCATATCGTCCCGAAACACCCGTGTAAGTCCCCCGGGCATTCATCTTAAAAAAAGAAACATAACTTTGACTCTCAGTATCGAAATTCTGATGAAAAACAAAAGGCAGCTGACTGTCGTTTCCTTCTGGTTGATCGCCACCTTCCTGTTCAACATTAAAATAATCGAAAAAAGCCTCTGAATCCTTATGCGAATTACCATCCCAGGGTTGTCGAATACAATGCAAACCAACCCCGTAAACATCCTGCGTTGCTATAGCACCCAGGCTGATCCAATCTGAAGAAGTGGGCGAAAACCAAACACGTAAACTATCAGTCGACCGGTCGCATCGCAAATAAACTACCGATTCGGTATAGGGCAGAGTCTTCTGAGGACCACCAATCATTCGTCCCCCTTCATTCGGACTGAACTTCAATTCGATAAAACGAACATAGGCAGCCGGGTTGTTAACATCCGCCTCCATAAGTAATCCTATCCCGGCACTTTGGTAATTGCTGGTAGGATTGAATCTCAATCGAGTTGTCACCGACCAGCTAGCTTTGCCACTCTTAGTCAGTTGTATCACACGCGGCGCGTTATAATTTGATCTGGAATACAAATCAGACCCGCCATTTAGTGCTGATGCCTTCAAAAACAACTGCCCATCAACCAGACTCACCACACCAGATGGATTTAGATTAATAATGTTCCATCGGGATGAAAGACTGGCAGCATCGAAAGCATCGGAATATAATGCATAAGCCTGAAATGTGAGGCTACACATTACTGCTAAAAAAAATAATTGTCGTTTCATAATTTTAGTTGTTAAGCCCCTAAAAATGCATTAATGTTTATTAGTTTTTATTTCAATACCAAAACAATTGCTGGCAATTAAAGTTAGTTTTGAATATAATTTAAAATCATTTTACAATCCAAACAACACAACTAATTATCAATTAATTAAATACAAAAAAGCCCTGTAAAGCAATACACTTTACAGGGCTCAACCAATTGACAATAAAACTAATAAACTACTACTTTTTGTTGATAGCGCTGATTATTTATAGTAAGCATAACTATATACACTCCGGAGTTGAGTTGCGTTTCAAATCGACCGATAACTTTAGAAACAGTCGACAAGCAACGCCCCATCCCATCGAACACCGAAATACCGGCTTCCGACTGAATATTGTCGATAACTAATAACTTTTGATCGACATGTATTTGCACCTTCGAATCAGCGACAGAAGGCAATGCACTGGGTGCCAGAGCCTGATTAAATTTATTCAGCTCTTGTTCCGAAAGAATCAGCCAACGTTGGGTATCGGAGGAGGAGGCTATATTAAAAGCAGCCGATCCGGTACTACCATTGGTTAATGCCACAAATGCCGGAGGAGTAAGCGACGATTCGGGTCTTACGATCCAATATCCTTTAGTTACAAAAGTGCTGGTTCCCGATCCGATTGTTTTTGCCGATCGTGAACCCATTAACTGAAAATTCTCAACAGCACCGGGAGTAGTACGGGCAACAAGTCCAATACCAAATGTACCCGTTGTTTTATACGTAAAATATTTACCCGATGCAGCATTGCGAATCCGGTAATATCCGGTCGCAGGAACGAAATCGAGGTACCAGGCTGCTTTATCGTCGGCCAGAGCCTGCGACATCGACATATCGGTATACATCAGCTGACCCGCAGCCGACTCAACCAGGTATGCGGTGTTCAAACCGCGGGTTTCCGACTCGTTTTTAATGTAATATTTTACTCCTTCGTTGCTCGCAAAGGTATAGGCCGGCAATGCGAATCCGGAAGTTGGAGGCAGACCATCTTCGCCAAGCGCTTGAGTTATCAGCGAATTACCAATATACAAGAGCTCTGCTCCGGTATCTTCGTGTGCACCGTTAATTCCATAAGGCCACATATGAGTAGCATCGCCCCGCAAGGTTGCGCTTGCATCGTTTTCAAGAAAACGAACCACCTGGGTAGCGCGTTCGCCAAGCCATACTCCACCTACTTTCAAGGGTGAAGAGCTTGTATTGTTCCAATACTGATGAGTTCCGACCCCAATGGTATGGCCCATTTCGTGCAGTGCAGTTCCCGTTTGCTGGTAACTGGCACTGGGCCCGAAACGCATCCATCCGCCATAACTTGCTTCAGCAGTAGGTGTTCCCGAACCATAATTAACGGTAAGATTCAATCCCCTGATACTGGTATGAGTATTCCAGTACTCAACGGCCGATTTAATAGCTGCTTCTACCCGGGTACGATTATCGCCGGTCAACCCTCCATCGAACCAATAGCCAATGTTTCCTTTCGGAATCGTAATTACTTTTACTACATCGCCGTAACCCACTGCATATTCTTTTGTAAGCGCATAGGCTCTCATATAATAAACAGTTGAAGGCTGCAAGTTTTCCATTCTATAAATGGACTGCCCGGTTCTATCCGTAAGATAGCGAACGGTACGATTATCAATAATTGTGGGCTCAGGGTGAGTGCTCCATACAAATCCACGCTCCATTAATGCGCTCGAAACAACACCTGTCACTGTATTACGACCATAGGCAACCGTTGCTCCACGGGCAACAAACGGATGTGTAGTTACTTTTGGCACCGATCCTGTTGCATTAGCAACGCGATAATTCAACAGAGCATCCTGTAGCTTTTTTGTTTCTGTCGCTAAATGAGCCACACTTGCATCGTTGCTATCGAACAGGGTTTGCGCTGCCTGAATTGCCTGGAGTAATTGATCAGCCCCCACTCCTGCCCCGTTACCGTACAATCCGTTGGCCTGATCGATGGCTGTTGTAAGAGCAGCATAGGCATCGGACGATTCGACGGCCAGTTGAAGCACCGTTTGCAGTTGCGCATTGGCCGCGTACAAATCGGCAGCCACCAGCGGATTGGCCGCTACTGCAGCACGTGCGTTGGAAATGGCGGCGTTCAGCTGAGTGGAAACGGCAGCTTGCATTTTCAAACTTGCCAACTGTTCGGCAGAAGTAAGCTGTGCGGTAAGATAGGATGCAATATCGGCCGGATTTCGTCCATGATACTCCAACCTGAAATTATCCATAATGGTCCAATATCCCGTTTGTTGAAAATCGCTTTTGGCTCCGATGGTCAACACATCATTTTCGCCTAACAAAATATCAGTCACCTCCATATCGTAATACGATGGCGCTGCCGAATTAAACAGGATATAGGCCGCCGACATGGTATTGGCATATCCGTTCGACGAACCACTGCCCGTATAACTGTGCTTATACAAGGAAGTAAAAGGCACCGAAAACTCCTTAAACTGATTCGAACGGGCATACAACCGGGCGTAAATAGTTTCAGTACCAGCCCGGTAAGCGGCTCCTCCATCATTGCTTTTCGGACGTTCGTAGCCTTTGGCCATCAGGCGGTATTTTCCGGCTGGTAGGTTTTTAACCTCCTGATACATGTTAAAGGTTTTCTGGTAGAATTCGATAGTATACGAACCTACCGATCCGGCACCTGTCCATCCATCGGTGGTATTGGCATCAAATCCCTGATTGACAATCAGACGTGTCATATCGATGGGTTCGCCGGCCGAAGCATTTACTAACTTGTAATTGAACAGCACATCATTCAGCGTCTTAATAGCCTGCCACACATCGGTGGCTGAGGTGCTGGTAAGAAACGTTTTAGCCTGATTGATAGAAGCAAGCAGGATGGAAGCATCGTTGGCATCTGGTTTATATACACTTTCGGCGTTAACAATGACAGCCTGCAGGCTATCGGTATTCGGAATTTCATAGGCCTCGTGCAACGAAAACTGATCGAAGCCCAGGCGATTGTTTAACCAGCGGAAACGGGCCATAAGGTGAGTATAGGCAGGACTGGCATTCGTAAATCCGATGCTATTGTTAGTCCAGGCACCTCCACCCTGCACCGTTGCTCCATCGAGCAAAATACGCGACTCGGTATTGGTCGATGGCGAATTGGTGAGCGATGTTTTCAACCATAATTCGGTGGCTGCCGGATTACTCGCCGTTACGTATTTTACATGAAAAGAAAACACATAACTTTTACCTGCTTCGATTGGCCAGGAGGTACCTATGGAACCGGAAGCAGTAGCTCCCTCGTTGAAAGTACCCACTAAATATTGCGAATTATCGATGCCTCCGGTTGGTATCAACGAAAACTTTTCGCTGCTCAAAGGAGCTCTCGACGATGTAGCATCGGTCCAACCGGTAAAACCCTCCTCAAATCCGGGATTGGAAATCAGATTAATACCGGTGATTTTATAGTTTACCCCACTTACCGTGATAGTATCGCCAATAGAATGTTGTGCCTGTAGCTGAAAAGGTAGCATCAGCAAAACAACTCCGACTATAACTGAAATAATTTGTTTCATGGAAAAAAAATTAATTGAAAAAATTAGTTACTGGTTTCCCGAATGCAAAAATAAAAAATTCCAAACGGGCTACAGGGTACTATTCGTTCAATTTAGTGGTTGATTTCTACTCTTTTCCCATAAAAAGAAGTTTAGCGTACCGGAAATTCGTAAAAATCGACTTCTCCCTGACCTATCATCACCTGGTCGGGCTGAACATAGGTGCTTAATGCTTTGATAGTTATCACCATTTTACCCCGGGGTAAACCAACGGCCGGAATAGTCACCACCGCCTGACCACGCAACACCTGCTGCTTCCAGGCTTCACTCCTGCCCTCCGTTTTATAACTAATCTCCTGCATAGCACCATCGTTTACCTTTACCCCGATTTTCATCCCCTTACCATCCACACCGTGATTCGGCACCAACGCAATCCGAATCCAGTAAGTACCCTCTTCGGGCACCTCCATTTCGTATCGCAACTCAGCACCGGCCGGCAGTTGCACCGCCGCAAAACTATGTCCAAGCCCCTCCATCACCTTCCCGGCTTCGGCAATATTTACCGCCTGCGAAGCATTTACCGCCTGCACATTCCGGGCGGTAGTACTTAGAAGCCCGGGAGATACGGCTGAATTCGTGAGTGCAGACATAGCTAGCGCCGGGTTATTCTGAGTTGTGTTTTTCTGTGCCTGATTTTCCTGTACCTGCAACCTTTTTTTTCCTGCCGCTATCAGCGAATCGAGCTTCGAAAAATCGGGTGCTGCAAATACCGGCAATGTCCGGGGATTAAAATCCATCAACCGGTTCCATTTCCCCTGCTCCAGACGGTTGTAAATCCCGGTCAGCTTCTCAATCTCCAGGTAGGCCATCTCACTTTTCACCGCCGCTCCACGGGCGCGCATTTCACTCCCCGCCAGCGCCCACTGCCTCGCCAGTTGGGCGTACAGCCACTTCTGGTTCATCAGCGAGGCACCTTTCACCGGATATTCAACCAACTGGAAGTAAGCCGACTGCAACCGCTCCGGAACCTGCACGCTCAATTCATCAACCCGTGCCGACAACTGTTCGTACACCTTCAACCGGTGCTGCAACTCGTTGCCAAAAGCCGGATTGTACTCCGTATCGCGCACCGGAGTGCGGCCTCCACGACCGTAACCGGACTCCTCTACCCTGCTCCAGCCCATAAACTCGGGCTTACGAATCGCTGCCAGGCGGTAATATTCCTTTTTTAGTTGTGTAATTTCGTTCGAAAGCGCTGCTCCGAATTCCCGCTCCATCCAGCCCTGTAAATGCGAAAAGCCGGGGCGGGCCGATTCAATATCCCAGGCCATATCCAGAAAATGCTCTGTTAAATATTCGGCTGGCTTCAGGTCGCCTACATTCAAAATCCACAAACGGTCGGCTCCATGATCGTAAGCCCGTTTCATCTCGGTATACACAAGGGTTGGCGAGGTGGTGGCCAACCAGAGGTAATCGTGGGGCCTGCCCCAGTACGATACATGATAATACACTCCCGAGCCCCCCGACCGGGCTCGCTCCTGTTCATTCGACAAGCGCTTGATATACCCGTAATTATCGTCGCACCAAACCAGTGTCACTTCTTCGGGCACTTCCAAACCGTTGTCGTACACATCCAGCACTTCCTTGTAGGGTATAAACACCTGCGGAACCTGATCCAATCGTTTATGAATGTACTTTTGAAGTAATTTTCGTTGGGCAGGTATTATCTCCGATAGCGCCGCTTTATGCTCCTGAAGGGTCTTCACTCCTTCCATCATCCCATCGTGCTTGCCCCGCATCCCGATGGTAAAAATATTCTCCGATTGGCGTAGCTCCACCAACCGCTCCGACCAATAATTCACTACATGTTCGCGGTTGCTCACAAAATTATAGGCTCCTTTTCCGGCCACATCCCATTCACCTGCCGAATTGCGCATCAGGGGCTCGCAGTGCGATGTCCCTACCACAATTCCGTATTTATCGGCCATCTGCCGGTTTCCTTCCACAAAATAAAAAGGCACCGTGCATTCGTGCATGGCCGGCCAAATGGTATTGGCCCGCAACCGCAGCATCAGTTCAAATATTTTTTCGTAAGCCTCAGGACCAATCGCTCCTTTTGCTGAATGGGGTGACAGGGTTTGAGTGGCCCAGGGCATCAATCCCCAATCTTCGTCGTTCAGAAAAATCCCCCTGTACTTTACCGAAGGAGTGCGGGCTGCCACAGGGCTGTTAAACCTGAACTCATCAAGGGTCTGCGGTTTTACATCGGCATAATAATGCCAGGGCGAAACTCCCAGCATACGCGATAATTCCAGCAAGCCATATGCCTTTCCGCGCGCATCGCTTCCCGAAATCACCAGCTTTTCGCCCTGCATGTTTAAACTGAAGTTCTCCCATTTGCCTTTTAATTCCCGCGACGTCTGCACCACCAGTTGTGCCTTCGATGCTTTATCAACCGGTACCAGTTCGGCTCCCACAACGGTTTTTACATCGCGGCGAAGTAACTCCAGCGCCGTAAACACCACTTCTTTTTCGTTCTTGTCGATGTAGATTGTGGTCGACTTGCCGCGTTCAAATAAAGTGGACTGTGCAATGCCTGCAATCGGGACTAAAAAAAATAAAAGTAAAATTTTGGTAAACTTCATGCTTGCTGTATTAAATAGTAGCGCAAAAATAGAAAAAATACGCTATATTTCGGGGCTGTTAGCTCCACGATTCATCGGCTTTAAACCTGTGTAATCGTCCCAATGTATCGAAAATCCTACACCCCCAACAATTAACAATTAATAATTAACAATTATGAAACTTCTCATACTACTGTCCTTAGTGCTTAGCCTAAGCGCCTGCTCCACTTCTTCCACGACCAGTAATCCCCAACTTCGGGCCCAACTGCTAAGTCGTGCCGAAGCCGGGGATTTGAATATTCAAATTCGTGAAATGATACCCATGCAGGGGAATTCACAAATTCTTAGTTCCGAATATAGCATTCGGGTAAAGGGCGATTCGGTGATTTCACATCTTCCTTATTTCGGAAGAGCCTATTCAGCTCCTTACAGCGGAGGCAATGTGTTTAGTTTCACAGCACCCTTACTTAGCTATAATGTCGACTCGCTTCAAAAGACATCGGTACGCATTAGCTTTAGTACCAAAACCATCGACGACACATTTACTTTTTACGTCGATTTGTTTGAAAACCGAAAAGCATCGGTACGGGTAAGTGCTGTCAACCGGCAGGGCGTGTCGTACCTGGGCGAACTCAGCGATTAAAAAATTCCTTCACTGGTCATTTGTACGCGCTTCATGCTACCATCGCGGTTGTAATACAGGCGGTCGATACACACCGAGCGGCGATAACTTCCGCCATTGGTGTTTACCCCGCCGTTGTGGTATACAAAATACCACTGACCCTTAAATTCAACGATGGCCTGATGGTTGGTGTTGCTGTTACCGGCAATTTCGTTCAGAATTCCTTTGTATTGCCACGGACCTGTGATCGATTTACTCATGGCATACGCAATCTTTTCCGGAAAACCGGTGGCATACGACAAATAATACCAGTCGCCGCGCTTGTGAATCCAGGGTGCTTCGGTAAATGCGGGCAAATCAACGGTCATTATTTCACTATCGAGCTCAATCATATTGTCCTTCAGGCGGGCATAATAGCATTGGGTATTCCCCCAGAAAAGATAGGCTTGTCCATCCTTATCAATATATACGGTTGGATCGATATCGTCCCATGATATTTTTGTGTGCTCAGTAGTCATATCGTTCGTAATGAGAGCCGAACCCCGTGCATCTTTGAAGGGTCCCACCGGCGAATCGGCTACCATCACTCCAATTGCTTTGCCATGAATGGTGGCATGTTCGGTGGTAATATACCAGTAAAACTTCCCGTTACGTTCGATTACCTGTGCAGCCCATGCGTTGTTGCCTTTTGCCCATGCGATATCTGAATTGCGCAATGGTACCGGATGTTCGTACCAGGTTTTCAGGTCGGTGGAGGAAAACACCAGCCAGTTGGGCATGTTATAATGATTGCCATCGCCGGTATCCTGACCGGCATAGATGTAAAACGTACCGTCGTGTACCAACGCTGCCGGATCGGCGGTAAATTTATGGGTAAAAAGCGGGTTTCCTTTGGGTTCATACTTTACTACCTGCGGTGTTTCCTGTGCCGGCAGCAGAAGGGCTGTTGCCATAGCCATTGCTAAAAGGGTTTGTCTCATGTGTTTTCTGATTTATTATTACTATGGATACAAAAATACACCAACCAAAGCACTTGATGAGGAACAAATCTGCCTGATTGGTGTACTATTGTGTAAATGTCGCTTATAAATGGGCTACTTTAATGCTTTTGGTATCGTTAGTCAATTTATTTTGTACCTGTACTATATAGATTCCTTTTTCGACAGGGATTGAAAATTCTTGTTCTGTGGCTTGATGGTTGATCAGGATTCGTCCTGCAATATCGGCAATCCTTACAATCGATCCTTCGGGTATATTTCCAACCTTGAGTTGGCCATTGTTTGCCGATGCCCGGAAACTGGTCGATGGTGAGCCTGGTTCAACCGATGAAATTACATCGGGTGCATAGGCTCCGTCTTCGTAGCTTACCGATTCGATTTCGGCCGACAATTGTCCTCCTTCGTAATTTTTTCCCAGCTGAAGTCTGTTCTCGTAGGCTTTACTTTTCAGGCTGAAATCGCCTATGCCGTACATGGCGTAGGTGCCGTTGAAGGTGAGGTAGTAGGTGCCTGCTTCGTCGCTGGTAAACAGAAAGTTGCCCCGGCGCAGGCGTTGAGCGCTGGCCGATGTTATAAATGGCTGCGAATGGTAGCGATTGGCGGCATTGGCTGTGCTACTGATGCCAACAGTAATGGTTTGTGCCGATGAAGCATTGGACCAGTATTCATACAAAAAGCTGAGTTCGTAGGAGGTATTGGCAGCCAGTATTACGGGATAAAAATAGGTGGCCGACGAATAACTACCCGCATCCCAGCGAATGGTCATCAATCTTCCGGTGAACGATCCGCCTGCTTCCAGTTGGTGAGTTACTTCTTCGTAACGAACTCCTCCCGGATAGCTTGCTGTTTGCCAGGGAATGCTGGTCGTAGTAGCACTCCAGCCATACTCGGTGGGTTTTCCGGCTCCTGCTCCGGCGGGACCAGCCCATTCGCCCATTGCTTCGGGGCCATAGGCTGGCGCGGCTGCCACTTCGGCATCATCGGCTTGTATATCGCCAATCATGGCCAGACTGGTGCTGCCAACATATTCCTGATCGCTATATACCAATACCTTATCGTTTGATACGGCAAAACGGTAGTTGCGTGTACTTACATTATCGGCACGGGTAAATTCGGTGCTCGCCGACAATACACTGGTGAGCGAAGTGCTTGCCGGCGCCAGCGAAAACCGAAATCCTTTTCCATCCTGTGCACGGGCTTCAATATCCAACCCGCGTCCGTCGGCGGCCTGCACCCGGGCCCTGAGGTCGATACTGTATTCGCCCTGTGGATTAAAGGGTGTTAGCGCAACGATTTCTTTCGCGCTGGTGTTGATTTCTTTTTTTTTTGCCAGTAAGACCTCTTCGAGTTGAGCCTTTACTGGTAATACCGGTGGAGTTACACTTCCGGGTCGGTCGTTGGCCTTTGCCGGATAGAGCGAGGTAGTGGGTATATTTTGTTTGGTAACAGAGGGAGCCGACCACATCAGGCTCACCGCGGTTGCTCCTACCGATTCAATTACCAGGTTATTTTTATGCGATGCGATAAGTGGATACGTGATCGCTACTTCGCCACTTCCGGCTGCAATTTCGGTTTGTAATTTATCATTCACATACACCCTGGTTGCTGTGGCGGTAGTCAGATGGAGCTGGTGCTGTTCGCCTTCAACGGTTTCAAACGCACCCGACCAGCGTATACTTTTGGTTCCCGAAGGAATCTGTCCGGCCAGGGTCGACGCTACTACTTCTTTCCTGATCAGTCCGGTAAAATCGGCATTGGCAAAATATTCGGCCAGCAATCCGGTGCCCGCAGGGGTGGAAGGATTTCGGGCCAGGAAATCAAACACTTCAATTTTATTGGTCGAACTCAGGTATACAAACGACAATACTCCCTTTTCGCGCAACAAAGGCTTATCGGCCAGTGGTTCCGAAAGATATCCGGTGCGACCATCCTGCGACACAAGCTGCCACGTTGCATAATCATCGGCCGGCGAAGCCATCAGCACTCCGTAACCGGTAGCCATTACGTAGGCATTATCGTAACTGTCGATGGCCAGGTGTACCCGCCGGGTGGAATTCACCGACACGCCATTGACCGTAATCATTCGCTTTACCCAGGTGCCGTCTTCCTTCCGGAAACGGTGATGCAGCCTCGCTTTTACCCGCGAATTGTTCCAGTTGGCGTCGCTGGCCTGACCGTCGGGGATATGTGAATTCACGGCATGTATGCGTCCTTTGCTATCCACATCCTGGGTTTCCTGATTGATATAACCACGGTTATACGGAATGGCTTCCACCATATACGATTTTTTGGTTTGTCCCAGCGCATTGCGGGTAACCCGGTCTTCTACCGGATCCATTACATCCACCGAGGCTTTCGCATCTCCCTTTGTATCTTTCCAGGTACGACCGTGATCCTCGCTGTAGGCATAATAAAAATCGTGGTTACTTCCGCCTCCGAAGTCGTCGCGCCAGCACCAGGTTACGTGCAGGCGGCCCTGCTTGTCGTAACTCATCCCGTTGATGTAGGCACAGGCATCGGGATCAACATCTTCACCCTGAACGTAGCGGCCAATGAGCGACCATTTCTGAGTTTTATAATCGTACTCGCGTAGGTAACTGTCGCCATAACCGCTCCAGCGAAACCGGCACTCAAACAGCAGATTACCATCGGGTTTGGAAATAAAGCGAGGATAAGTTACATTGGGAATGGCCTTTTCCATGATATCGGTGGTTGCCGAAAAACTGGCAGCTTCCCAGGGCAT
The DNA here is from genome assembly GCA_964559265.1 of uncultured Paludibacter sp. GTDB lineage: Bacteria > Bacteroidota > Bacteroidia > Bacteroidales > Paludibacteraceae > Paludibacter. The sequence continues at coordinate 49,117 of CAZLHC010000019.1, forward strand.
CTTCTCCGGCTCGTTGGCCGAACCTGCCACAGAATAACTATAATGAAGCGGATCGTTGTGGTGATCGTACGACAGGTGAATGCGTCCGTCGCCCGCACTTATCCCTATCGAGATGGTGTTGTGTGCATCGTTGGCCGTGTTGCGGTACGGAAGTACTACCTCTTCCCAGGCACCCACAGGCATTTTACGACGGGCTAGGGTCACATTGCGGGTCATGTTGTAATACACCGTATACTGATAGCCTTTGTAGGTAAGAATTCCATCGGTTTGAAACTGCTGTCCCGACAATTGTTCGCCGGTGCCCATTACATAGGCCGATTGCGACGGAAAGCTGCTGCCAATGCGGGCAGGTAATGTTGCAACGGCCGAAAAAGCCAGAAATACAAAAGAAAAGAAAAGCAAATAACGATTCATGCTGTAAAATTTGAAATTTATCGTAAAAAGTGTAGTCTAGCAAACACCTTTATTTTGAATAGTTTTTTAAAATATTATACTGTTTTTCGCTCACTTTTAGCACCGAACCGTGCCTTATTCCTGCAGGTAAACTGATCGTTGCCGAACTATCTTCCCAGGTTTTTAAATCGCTTGAACGAATGGCACCAAAGCGATGATTGCGGTACATATCGAAATACACGATCCAGTCGGCTCCCCGACGTAAAGCGGTGGGCCCTTCGACCCAGTAATTGCCGGTGATGGGTGCACTGGCCGCGGTATAAGGTCCTGTTAGTTGATCGGCATAGGCGATTTTCAGGTTCTTCTGAACGGGTTCGCGGGTTTCATCCTTCAGAAACATCACCCAGCGGTTGTCATCTTTCAAAATAGTAGCATCGATTACATTAAAACCGGGCTCGTACAACAGGCGGGCTTCGCTGAAGGTTTTAAAATCCTTCGTCAGCACATAATACATGCGGTGATTGTATCCGGCTTCAAGCTCCAGCTGGGTTTCGGTAAACCGACCGGTGATGGTGGTAGCCCAATAAATCATGTATTCGCCACTCGAAGGATCGAGGGTGATTTCGGGTGCCCAGGTATTGCGCGCTCCGGGCTCGTGTGCCATCACCGGTAAAAATTGCTGCTCCGACCAGTGAATCAAATCGTCGGATGAGGCGTATCCTATGCCTTTATCGTTCCAGCTCACGGTCCAAACCATATGGAACTTTCCATCGGTGCCTTTAATGATGCACGGATCGCGCATCAGTTTATCGTTGGCAACCGTGGGCCGTAAAAACGACGAATCGTTGTTGAAAGCGGTCCAGTTGAGTCCGTCGATGCTACCTGCCAGGTGTAATCCGTCGCGACTGTTGCCTTTAAAATAGGAGAAAATCCAGAAATCGTGCTCTGCAACTGCTGCCAGTTCGTACCGCTGCCCTATTTCCGTCGAAAATTTCAGGCGGTAGCGGTCGTCGGCTTCTTTTACCGATTGCCGGCCGGTTGCTATCAGTTTCAGCGGCCTGCTGCTTACCAGCTCACAACTTGCTCCTGAGTGCGAAATCAGCGTTGCTTCTTTTAACTCCGATTGTTCCCAGCGAATATCCACTTCGAAACCTCCCCGGGCGCGCAGTCCTTTTACCGAACCTGTGTCCCATGCCTGAGGCAGTGCCGGCAACAGGTTTATTTCTTTTTCAGAAGATTGAAGCAGCATTTCGGCCACCGCCGCTGTTCCACCGAAGTTTCCATCAATCTGGAAGGGCGGATGGGCATCGAACAGGTTGGGATAAGTGCCTCCGCCCCGCCGTTTATCGGGCCCCTGATAACCATCGGGATCGACGTACCGGAGCAGTTCGCGCAGCATTTTATACGCCCGGTCGCCATCGAGCAGTCGTGCCCACAGATTGATGCGCCAGCCCTTCGACCAACCGGTGGTTTCGTCGCCTTTTATCTCCAGCGTTTTACGGCTGGCAGCCGCCAGTTCGGGAGTTGCCATCGGACTAATATGAGTTCCCGGATGCAGGCCGAACAAATGGGTCTGATGACGGTGCCGCGGATCTTCATCTTCCCAATCGTAATACCATTCCTGAAGATTTCCTTTTCGTCCTACCTGATAAGGGTATAGTTTTTCCAGGGCATTGCGCAGCGAATCACGGAATGCTATATCAACTCCCAGCACTTCGGCGGCCCTGATGGTTTGTAAAAATGTTTCGCGGATAATGCCCAAATCGGCTGTGGCTCCATACAGGGTGGCTCCTCTGAAACCCGATGGGGTTATATACCGGTTTTCGGGTGAAGTGGAGGGCGAGGTAATCAACCGGCCTTGTTTATCTTCTACCAACCAATCGAGGCAAAAACGAGCCGAACCTTTCATCAACGGATAGGCTTTGTTTTTCAGATAGTCGATGGAGGGATTGAAAAGATAATGCTCCCACAAATGCGTACTCAACCACGCTCCTCCCATATACCAATTGGCCCACGATGGGTCGCCATCGCCAAACTCGCCTACCGGATTACTCATGGCCCAGATATCGGAATTATGGGCTGCCATCCAGCCACGGGTGCCCAAAAATGTGCGTGCCGATACTTCGCCCGTCACTGCCAGGTTTTCGATGTACGATAGCAGGGATTGGTGCAATTCGGGCAGGTTGGTGGTTTCGGCCGGCCAGTAATTTTCCTGTAAATTAATATTGATGGTGTAATTGCTGCTCCAGGGCGGACGAATATACGGATTCCAGAGCCCCTGCAGGTTGGCTGGCACGGCGGGTGTGCGCGACGAGGCAATGAGCAGGTAACGACCGTAGTTGAAATACAAAATCTCCAGGTTCTTATCTTCTTTCCCGGTGGCATAGCGCTTCAAGCGTTCGTTGGTGGGAAGTTCGGGTGCCGCTGTTTTCCCAAGATCGAGTTTCACCCTGTCGTACAACTCTTTATAATCGGTCAGATGGCGACGGAGCAGTTGATCGTAGCTCAGCTTTTTAGCGGCCTTCAGTTGTTGCTGCGCCAGTTTCGGAGCGTTACGTCCTTCTTTCACCGGATCCTTGTCGAATCCATTGAAACTGGTAGCCAACGACACATAAATCAGTGCTTCATCGGCTTTCTCCACTCCTGTTCCGGTGGCAGTAGGTATAATGCGGCCACCCTTGCTTTTAATTTCGACTACCGAACTGAAACGGGTGCCCTGATTTTCGTCGAACCGAATTGGGTCAGTTGCTGTTCGCCGGTAATTGGGTTCGGCATGTACAGGTGCATAACCCGTTGAAAGGAGCGAACTTCCTTTTACCGTATTGGTATATTTCAGCTGACTGTCGAACCCGAGTTTGAAACCGACCGCTCCTTTCCTGTCGGCGCTGATGCGGATGACCAGTACCTTATCGGGGTAACTGTAGAAATACTCGCGGGTATAGGTCACTCCGTTTGCCTGGTAGCTTACAGTCGAAACGGCACGACTGATATCGAGTTCGCGGCGGTAATTCTGTACCACCGTATCGTTGTCAAATTCTATTTTCAGCGTTCCCAGCGGTGCATACGATTGTGAAAATCGTCCCTGAATTTTACGGTGCAGTTTTTCGGCCAGTGCATAATCTTCGTTTTGAAGGGCTTCGCGAATGGCCGGAATGTGTTGGTAAGCTTCGGGATTCATCATCCGGTCGACCGGCTTACCCGACCACAGGGTAATATCGTTGAGCCAGATTACTTCGTTGCGGGTATTACCAAACACGGTGGCACCTGAGCGACCATTGCCCAGCACCAGCGTTTCTTCAAAAAATGCTGCCGGACGATCGAACCACAATTGCGTGGACGACTGCGACCACAGGGGCAGCACACTCAGGATAAAAAGATATAGGATTAGCTTTCTCATGCGTATTTCGTTTCTTGAGCTGCAAATATACGGAATCCGACCCTTCTTACATGGTAATTTTTGGTCAATCAGGTAGAAATAAAACATTAATCAGGGTCAAACGCTACTTTAAAATTAATTCAAATTATTAAAATCTCACTTAAAAAGGCACTTTTCAACATTTCGGCAAGAAATTTGTTTTAACCCTCAACCCCGAAAAAATAACAATTAACAATTAATAATTAACAATTATGCGCTCCTATCTCCTACTTCTCCTTTCTGCCTTTGTGCTGATATCCTGCGAAGGCACGTATTCTTATCCGGAAGAACTGAACACCAAACAAGTCTTCCGGTTTACTGTGAAGGCTGCCGACTGGCAACGGGTAACCGACCAGGCCGGACTTAACCAATATTATCGGTGTAGTTTCCCTATTTCCGGTGTAACACAATACACAGTCGACAATGGAGCTACAATGGGTTATATCGAATTCGATGGCTTCCAGCAAACACTGCCTTATAGTCGTCATTTCGAAAATGCCGACGGCGCGAAATGGACCCGCACCGTCGATTTTGATTATTCTAAAAACGATGTTAATTTTTATGTCACTAACAACGATTTTGTAGCCGATCCGCCTGAAACCATGTATTTCAGAGTGGTATTTGTTTGGTAATTGCTACTTTTTTTTTGTGTTTTTTATTCAACGGTGGTTATTTTAGCAGTTTCTGCAAATAATCACCGTTTTTTGTGGTCACTTTTACCATGTAAACTCCACGGGGCAATTCCGAAACATCTATCGAATTACCATCACCCGCCACAGACATAACAAGGTTTCCGGCTGCAGAATAGAACGCCACACCTCTGATCTCTTCATCGGAATTACCGATAACCAGTCGCCGGGTGCTTGCATCCAGCCACATTTTCGGCTCGTTGATTCCGGCTTCACTCACCCCCGTCGTTTCATAAGCAATACCAATCAGATACAGGTTTGCTACATCGGCTTTGGTTATTGTATGGGTACCGGCTGCCAGATTGAGGGTGACTTTTCCTGCAACGGACTGATAGTCGGTTCCATCTACTTTAATCCTGCCCGAAAAACCGGTATTAAATACCAGGGTAAGTACCGAAGGTTGCGGTGTGGTAAAGTTTACCGATGTCGACGACTCTATTTTCAAACAGATGGAAAGGGTTTGTCCGCCGTAATCTACCGTTCCTTTCGAATCGGATAAACTTCCGGTGATGGTAAAGAAGGTGCTTTCCTTGCCGTTGGTGGTAAAATTATGTACCAAATCGACTGCCGGCTCACCGTTGCCACCATCATCATCATCGTCGTCGCCACCACCGGGGGCTTCTCCATCTCCCTGTACGGCAACCAGTCCGGTGCGGTATGCGGCCAGTGCATTGCGCAATCCCGCATTCACATCCGACGAAGTATCGTCGACCGCATTGTTGAAGGTCCATTTAAAATCGCCTCCCTGCATTTGACCTGCCCACTGTATTACCTTATCGCGGGCGGCTTCGGGCTCATCGGCTGTATAGGCATACATCAGTGCTCCGTTGGTATCGAAGTTGGAATACGCGCTTCCTCCCCTGTAAGCAGTTACGGTTGCGGGTACTGTTTCTGTAGCGCTACTCACCACATAGGCATCAAAATCGACGGTTGAATTCGGGTATGCCGTGTTTCCATAGACAACAAAACGTTTCTGACCCACCATATAATTATTGTAAGCCTTGATGATTCCGCCGTTTTCTTTCGAAAAGGTAGGCATGGTAGTGTAATCGTTGGCATTTTTCGAACTGCTCCACACATCCGAACCCTGCATCGAAATAAGCATCGGATAGCCGCAATTGCGGAAATAGTTGGCTTCGACAAACACCGAAGAAGCGTTGGTAGCTCCCACTCCGTACTTAGCCACTCCATCGAAATAATTATTGAACACATGCACGTGGTGGCTGCGCACCCGTGGGTGGCGGCTATCGGAATGGTCGTACCAGTTGTGGTGATAGCTCAGGTAGCGGGGCTCTTCGGTTCCATTGCCCAGCAGGTTCGATTTTCCGGTATCCCAAAAGTGATTGTAGGCAAACGTTACATAGCCCGAGGTCTTGCTGTCGAGTGCTCCGTCGCCTTTTGCCTGGTCGGCATCGCCTCCCGGTTTTCCGTAGAAGAAATCGCAATGATGCACCCAGATGTATTCGTTGTTTTGTTGCAGACTGATATTATCGCCCTCGTCCGAATCGCAATTCATGGTAGCTAAGTTTCTGATTTCGACATTGCAGGCATTTTTCACCCTGATGCCCCAACCATCGGCTACCGCATCGTTGCCAATACCTTCGAGAGTAATATACGAAGCCGGGTTATTATCGTTTTCCACCACCACATCGCCATTCAGCAGATAGGCCGGATCGGTAATCTGTCCGATAAACCGAACGATGAGCGGACGGTTGTCTTTACCCTTTTTAAAACCATCGAGAATAGTTTGCAGCCCCACGCAGGGATTCGCATTGGCTCCGGTAACCTCCATCGAAACCGAATTTTTGGTATTTTCGGTAATGTACACCACCACCGCGTTGGCTTTGGGTGTACCATCGGCTTTGTAGGCACCGGGCACACGGTTGTTGAAAAAAGCAAAACCGGTTCGGTCGTGCGCCGTCACAGCAAGTTGAGGTGTTGTTGCCTCCTGCCCTTCCTGTCCGGCCGTTACCGCCACCACCCTGAGTGTATAGTCACCCGCAGGTAATCCCGGCACATCGGCCCTGAAAAACGAACCGTAGCTCCGGATTAACTGTGTATCAATCCGTTTATTGGTGAGCTCCCCCCCCGAAACATATACCCGGTACGAATCGGCACCTTCCACAGGCAACCATTTCACGAAAGCCGTTTCGCGCCAACCACCGGCATCGGTTAACTGAACCGCTTGTGCGCCGGTAATTACAATCAGGAAAAGAAATAAAATAACCCGTGTTTTTTGCATGATAAAAAAGATAAGTTGAACTTTGCAAAAATAGCGCATATCCTGAAAAAGGAAGTGTAAAAACTGGTTGAAATGATGCATAAATTGACGGGAAGGAGAAACTGGCTTCAATTGCCAAAGCAACGCAAATTGAATTCATGATAACTCCCTTTATGATGGATGATTATGAAACGTACCAGCAGTTGGACTTTGTTCCGGAATTGAAATCATCAGGTCAAATCGAATATTAAGCTGTCCGGTTTGTGTATCAAATAAAGGGAATCATTCTGTTAATTTGAATATTTTTTATTTCTTTGCAACCGAGAAATAAATCTTGCAAGTAAATATTCTCAAACTAACTCAATTTATTAATTAATAAAATATTTATCATTGAAAAGTTAGATTTCGAACAAATGGAAAACATTAATGGCGGAAAAAGTATTGATAGTATTGTTTGTAATGGAGTGATGACGAAGGTTGGAATAGGACTAGGCGCTTTAGGTACTGCTTATACAGCAGGTACAGCCGCATGGGCAATGTGGGGTTGGCTAGTTATATCTCAGTACTAGGCGCTCTATATGCCCTTGATAGTATTAAATACGTCAACCTTTCAAGCTCAATCAGTATCTATAAGAATTTACGGAATAATGTAATATGTTTATAGATTTGGCTTAACTTGAGAAGGTTGACGTATTAATAAATTATTTTAAATTTTTATTTCTTTGATCTATAATAACATATAATTCACATAATTTTATGCAAACAAAATTCACCAATATTTTCTTAAATATTTTTGCAGTATATCTACTTTTTCAACTTTCATTTTTAATTGGAATTAATTGGGATATAGCGCCAGTATTTAAAAAACTAGTAATTGCAAAGGGAATTTCACCCCATACCTCTCACTGAACCGTGCTTGATAGTCTCCCATCACACGGCTCTTCTAACTGGAACTACTCACGTCAATTCAAAGGAGAACTGGAACCGGGAAACGACATCGCATTAGGTAAAGGACGATCTGCCGCACAGCTTAATCGGGACTTGCCACAGTATCTTCAAAATCCGGATAAACTTTTCCGTAGAGTGAAAGACAAACACGGAATACTTCATCTATCCAAAAACGCACAAAAGTATCATCCCGGCCCGGGTGTCTATTGTAGCTCATACAAGAATGCCATGCGCCTCTCCAGAACGGAAATTAACATGGCATATCGTGTTTCTGATTATGAAAAATACCAAAAATTGGACTTTGTTACGGGAATTGAAATCATTCGTTCAAACCTTTTCTTCAATTGTCTGGTTTGTGAATCAAAGAAAGGGAAGTACCCAAAGTATCAAAAAAATTCAATCAGTTGCACTTATTTACAAAAAACAAATTCCTTAGTCTTGGGAAATAGATATACCTTGTCAAAACGATTTAGAAACTGCACAGAAAATAACGACGTATTGGCAACTGTTTTGCTATCATTACTTTGAAGTGCAACAAATCTATCAACAGTAAAACCATTTATATTAAGTTTGGGACTAATGTGAAAAGCGATATTTTCACGTTCTTTCAACTCTCTAAAAAGATGGTGCGGGTCATACTTTTCATGTAAGTAATTGATAATACTATCCCCTTGTGCATCCTTATTAAGAAACAAATCCACAATAAAACAACTATTATTTATCTGTAAAGTAGAAATATATCCGGTATCAAACAATACTTTTGCCGATATCGTATCGTCTATCTGAATATTAAAGTTTGGTGTCCCTCCATCACGCAATTCATAATTAAGTTTCAATTGATTTTGACCATCAACTTCAAATTTTTGTTTTGAAAATCGTATTTTATTGTCCATTACAGCAAAAAACCAATTAAATTGGTTCAATATATCCATACCAAGAAGACCATCAAATGTGTCATCAGCACCTTTTTCTGAATTGTAGTAAAAAGTGTGAGATAATGTTTTGCCACCTAATTTAAACTTTACCTTTTCAAGTGGTTTGAAAGATAAAGTAGTGTAGATAGGGGAAAATGTCGAAATATCTACCAACTCGTTTTTTTCTTGTAGATGCAACTCGTTTTTCAAACTTGTGTTTAAAATTGAAACAGATGCTCCTGTATCAATAATAAAACGATAAACTTTATTCTTAATAACAACAGGTACAAATATGTATTTCGGCGTAAAACCAAATTCATTGCTTAACTCAATAGTGTACGTTTTTCTATTTTCAATTAACCTATTAATGATTTTATAAGTAAACAAAACTATCAAAAATGATGAAATAATTATTATTAACATTAAAACGTATCTGTTTTTTTTCATAAAAACCTGTTTTATTATAGCTGAATTCAACTTGCAAATGCAAAATAATTCTGATTGTTAATTTGCTTAAGTTCTTCGTTTGTTGTGATATGTTCAAGTCTTTTTCGGGTTAATTGTCAATCATCATTTCATAGTGCATCATTGCGCAAATATACAAATTTACATTTATTTATTGCAATAGTGTGTTAAATTAATAGTTAAATAATTGAAAATCAATGAATTAACTTGTT
>CAZLHC010000020.1:0-58364 GCA_964559265.1 uncultured Paludibacter sp.
ACCAGCAAGCCCGGGAACTCGAACGCAAAAACCAGTACCTGAAAGCCAAATACGAGAACGACGAGAAATATGCCCGCCTCCACAAACGCCTGATGGAGAAAGACCCCCTCACCGACAGCGAAGTAAAACTCTTCGAAGCCCTGCAAAGTCTGAAAAAGGAAGTCGATGCCCAGATACTGAAAAACTACAAAATGCTTGATAACGAGGAATATGTGCAAAAGATGATTGCCCGGCTTGTGATCAGTGAATTGAAAAACAAACATCATATTGAACTGGATGCGCAGAAAACAAAACGGGTTTATGGGATGGTGGTGAAGGAATATTTGAGTGAGTATCGGGGGGAGAGGATTGCGTGAAGAAGTATTAATAATCAGTAATACAAAACAAAAGATAAATGCAGAAAGTAAATTACAATTTTGATAAAGCTTATAATAACATTTGCAAAGCTTATAGCTGGGCTTTAAAAATAATAAAAAAGAATGAAACAAAGTCTGCAAAACACTTCAATCCACTGACTCCCACAGATAATGCAGAAGATTGTGAGATTTATTTAGAGTCTATTGAGTGGGCTCTTAAAAACAAGAAAACAATTAAGAATATTGCGATATCCGGAACATATGGTTCTGGTAAAAGTAGTATAATTAGAACATTCATCAAACGAATAACACAATCTGAAAATTTCCTTAAACGCAAGTTTAAACCAACATATAGGTTTTTAAATTTATCTTTAGCAACCTTTAAAGACACTGTAATAACTCAATCACAACCAGACAACACAGAATTATTACGATTAATTGAGTTGAGTATTTTACAACAACTTTTCTTTCACGAGAAGAATCACAAAACACCTGACTCTAGATTAAAAAAGATTAAACGAGAAAGCGCATGGAAGCTTGTATCATACACGAGTCTTGCTATTCTATCATTATTATCAATAATTTATTTATTCTTGCCTGGAATATTTCAGACATTAACAATACTTAAATCAATAAGTGCGGATTCTGAGATAGCGGGAAATATCGCCTCTGGTTTGCTCATCGCAAGCATCTTTCTTATTATATTAAAATCTTCAAGAGGTTTACTAAGTGCTTCAATTAAAAAGTTGAATATTAACAATGCTGAAATTGAAATTGATAAAGGAATTAGTAAATCAATTTTAAATAATCATTTGGATGAGATTATTTACTTCTTTGAAGCTACAAAATACAATGTAGTTATTATAGAAGATTTAGATCGCTTCGAACAATCCGAAGTGTTCACCAAACTAAGGGAAATTAATCTTTTAATAAATAATTCAAAAAAAATTAGCCGAGAAATAGTCTTTATATACGCAATAAAGGATGATATGTTTTTGGATAAAGACAGAGCCAAGTTTTTTGATTTTATGATACCTATTATACCCGTAATTGATTATTCAAACTCAGGAAACAAATTAAAGAGAATAATAGATTCAAATAAATATGTAATTTCTCAAGCTTTGATCGATGATCTATCATTATTTATTGATGATATGCGATTGCTCTATAATATAATGAATGAATTCTATATTTATTCAAACAAATTAGGACAACGTTTTCAGAATCAAATCTTAGCAATGATTGTTTATAAAAATATTTTTCCGAATGATTTCACTAAGCTCAGTCAAAACGAAGGAGATTTATATAATGCAATAAATAAAAAACATGACTTTATCAAAAGATCATTTACTGATATTGATAATGAAATTGCAATAATAAAAGAGAAGATAGAAATCAAAAATGAACAAAAACTAAAAAATGTCAAAGAATTAAGAGCTTTATATGTATTTGCACTTATTAATGATTTAAAATCGACTGGTTTTAATGGATTTAATATTGATAGTACTCTGGTAGATAATAGTGTTTTATGTGAGGATAAAAATTTTCAACTGATAATAAAAGGATCAATAATCTATTCTTATAAAGGATATTATAACGGACTAGAACAATCAACACATAAATTTGATTTTAAAAATATTGAATCGAAAGTTGATAGTAAATATAACTACAAACAACGTGAAGAACTTTTAGATAAAAATGGCACTGTTGAATTGAAAAATGAAATTAAGCAGTTAAATGAAAAGAAAAATGAAATTCAAAAATACAAATTAAAAGACCTGCTATCAAACAAACAGATTGTTGTTGAAATTAAATCAGACAAACCAAATTCTGAAACAAGAAAGAAAAATGACATCATTAATATCTTACTTAGAAACGGATATATTGATGAAAACTATTCGGATTATATTTCAATTTTCCATGAAGGTGCATTGACAAAATCAGATTATCAATTTCTGATTAATTTAAAAAAAGAAGAATCCACTGAATTTAACTACAAATTAATCAAAACAGAAGAATTGATTAAGAAAATAGATGTCTATGCATTTGAGAAACCATATATTTTTAATCATAATCTGATTGATTACCTTTTGAAATCAAAAGCTAATGAGAGAAAGAAAGAATTCTTTCTTAGGCAGATAAGCAATGAGGAAAATTTAAGTATAAGGTTTGTTGATGCGCATTTGGATAATAGTATTAATGTTGAACTATTTATTAACAATATGTGTCATCTTTGGCCAAATATATGGTATTGTATAAACCATAAGACACAATATACAAATGAAAGAATAGATAAATACTTTAGACTAATAATTCAACATGCAAATGTTGAAGATATAGAAATTATATTTGAAAAAGAACATGATTATTTAAATTCTTATAGTGACTTCCTGAATATACCAACTAAAAAAGGGAAACTAGAACAAATTATCGAAAAGTTAGATTTGAAATTTAATTCTATTGCAATTGATTCTCCAGAGTCATATTTGGAATATATTTTCAAAAACAATCATTATGATATAAATATTGAAATGTTCCGAACACTTATGTCATTCAATAAAGTTTTTGAATGGGAGGAATTTGAAAAAGCCAATTATGGATTTATACTATCAAAAGGGTATGATAATCAAATTGAATACATAGATTTAAATATTGTTGAGTATATTGAATCAGTATATCTTAAGCTTGAGAATAACAAACATGAAAAAACAGAAGATTACATATTGCTTCTTAATAATCCAGATTTAGATATTGCTCTCAAGGAAAAAGTAATTGAGAAAATTGAAACTATCATTGAAAATATATGTGATATAGAAGATAATGGTGTTATTGACATACTTTTCAAATACTCTAAAGTAATTGCAACTTGGGATAATGTTTTGTATTCATTTGAAAATGAAGAAAATAAGTTTTGCAATGGGTTAATTGAATATTTCAATATGTTGCCCAATTCAGAAATTCTATCCAAAGAAAAAATGACAACGTTAAAAGTTGGAGAAAAATTAAAGTTTAAAGTGTTATGTAATGCAATAATATATGAACAAAGAATCAACTATAGTTCATATCAGCTTTTATTAAAATCGATTCCTTGGTGGTACGAGAAATTTGAAGTTGAAAAAATGTCAAAAGATAGAATAACCATCTTAATAGAAGCAAGTAAAATAAATCCAACCATAACCAGCTATGAATTTCTTAAAAATAACTTTGATGGCACGAATATATTGTTGCTTGAGAGGCATTTTGATAAGTTTGATGGCAAAATCAATGAAATAAAGGTAGATAGCGTTGATTTAAATCTTTTGCTTAGTTCATATCACCTTCTTGTCAAATATAAGTTCTACATTATAAATAATTGCGATGAAGATGTTGTAACTGATAATCCGGAAAATTTAATGCTAATTGCACATTTACTTATTGAAAATGATTCTTATTCAATATCAAGTAGCTTGATGTTGAAGATTATAAATGAAAAGAGAATAATACAAAATAATCGACTTGCTTTATTTAATCGACACATACGCCATTTTAGATATGATATGTTGGATGCTTTTCTAAGTTCATTAGGTGGTAAATATGAAGAAATTACAAACGTAAGTAAAAAAGCAACATTGGAAAACAACTCATTAAATCGCAAATTACTTGAAAACCTCATTAAACTTGAATTTATTTCAAGTTATTCAGAGATAGAAAAAGGACTAAGAGTAAATCATAAAAGAAGAGAATGATTATACAGACCACGAATAATTCTATCAACAAATGAAAATTTCAAATACAAGAATAAAAGTAAAGTACTTAGGGACTTTGATATAAGTTGGAATAGTGAAAAACAGTATTTAAGACTTGAATTCATGAGGCTTTTCAAAAAAGTGTGTCAGAAAAATAATTTAAATTAAATTATGCCAGAATCTCAAAATGAGGAATTTAAAGAAAGAAATAGTAAACCAAATACTCAATTTCCACTTTTATAGAATAAAATAATAGAATTATTATGTCAATTAGATTAAGCAAAGCTTCAAAAGAATTAAAAATTGGAATCTTAACGGCGATCGATTACCTTGCAAGTCTCGGTCATGTTCTGCCTGTCGAACCCAATTTAAAGTTGGATGATGAATTATATTTAATTCTAACGGAAAGATTTGCAAAAGATGCAGCACAGCATGTTAAGTCGCTAGAAATTAATTTTGAATGTCAAAAAAGTATACAGCAAATAGGAGTTATCAATTTTGACTTGAATGACAAATCTATTGAAAAAGTCACTGAGAATGCCAAAACAAAAGACAACAATAATGAAGAAGAAGAAGAAGAAGAAAGATTGTCTTTGGCGCAACCTAACCTTGAAGTTCTACCGGTATTAATTGGTAATATCGATTTGAATTTTATAAACCAGAGTACACGTCCAAAACCCAAAACGAAAGAACATAAACAAAGAGAGAAAGAAGGATCAACCCCCAAACTTAGCTTTATAAAGAAAGTTGATAGAAACACACAATATAATAAAACAGGACTTAAAAAATTAAATGATAATATTTCTGCTAATAAACCAAATATTTCTGTCTTAAAAATTGATGAAGATTTTGTTAAAAACAATGACACCAATCTAAAAGAAATATGGGAAAAGTTTACCGATGTACAAGAGCAAATGATAAGATTACGCTCGGTACCTGTAAGCATTATACCAGATTCTGCAAAAGTATTGGGCGAAAAGTTGATTTTGCTAGCCAACGAAGATGATATTACTGATGCTTTTGTTGAGGAAGTAGCAACCAATTTTCAATTATCCACAAATGAACTTAACTTAGAAGATGGTTATTTCTACGCTGATATTGATAAATCACAGAGCTTGAAACAAGAAGAGAAAAACGAGTTATCCAAATTAGCTGCTTCTAATTTCATAAATTTCCAACCTTATCCAATTGTTGATGGGTATATACAAAAAATTGAATCTCCATTTAAAGATTTACAAAATTTACTCAACCAAATTCATTTAGAACATAACTTCGACAAGAGGGGAAGATTGCAAATGTCTATTGATGATTTATTGAAACTCATTAAAACATTTGAAAATAAACAATATAATATCAACTTTCCTGAAACAGCGTCCATAATACTACCAATTTCACCCAATAAAAAGTATTATATTGAAAGAAAATATCCATTTTTGACAAGTACGAACAATAAAAAGGTTTTAATTACTAATACAATAACTACAACAGATGTGTATTTTTCTGGCAGTATCTATGAAAACCTTAAGAATGAAATAGATTTAAAACTATGTTGGTATAAATTCATTTTTAAAATATCCTCAGATGCTATAGGGAAATTTAATTCAAATACAAGTCCACATATATTGCCAGCATTAAATAAAGAAAATAATACTTTTTGTTTTCATACAAATATAGACAAAGATTGTAGTATTATTTCCGAACTTTCAGAGGATGAAAAGTATGATTTTGATCTCAAGTATTCACGCCTTAAAAAACTCTTTAATTCCTTATTTGGGGCTCAAAACGTATCATTTACGGCTGTTTTTAATTATTCATATAATAATAACGCCTTTGATTCATACTTTTTAGATGAATTAAACAAAACTCAGATAGACAATGGAAGTATTAATATAAACGAACATTCAATGTCAATTGGCATTGATTTTAATTGGAGAAATGTTCATATAAATGATTTAGTAACAGAAATTAAAGCTAAATACCCATTTGCTTATTTTAATCTTTACGATAATCATAAATGTAATGTTGATTTCCAGATTCAAGATTTACCTTTAAACGAAGCAGAGAAACTGTTGCGTGAGAAATTCCCTTCTATTCAGACAATTAGAGATGACAAAAATGGATCGTTATATTTTTATCAAGAATATAAAGATTCAGAACAATATATTAAGATAAGACAAATTTTGGAAGCGGAACTTTCTGATTTACAGATTGAAAATCAGAATATATTTAATTACAAATTACATAACAATCCTATTGATAAAGAAAAATATATTTTTAAAATTGACAAACAGTCAAAAAGGGAATCACAAGCCTCTTCTATAAAAGAATTGCGTGGTTCTGACTTTTGTGTCAACAAGAATACTTTCGGTAAGTTATTTAGAGTAAATTACCCGGAATTGATTTTCGATATTTCGGGCAATGAATTTGAAAAAACCAAACAATTATTTGAATCTCATATTATAAGTTCAATAGAGCCTAACTTAACTGGTGATTTAGAGAAAGTATATAGACTTAAAAATTCTCTCAGTAATATCTTAAAAGGGACAAATCTTCAAAATCCAAATCTAAAGGATTTTATTTTTGATGCAGAAAAGGCAAAGAAAATCGAGAATATTGATTTCCACACAAATTCACTGAGTGAAACATTCAAAGAATTAGAATATCATTTATTGAATAAAAAAATCAATGAATCTCAAAAGCAAGCAATAATTAAAACTTTGTTGGCAGAAGATTTAGCATTAATTCAAGGTCCTCCTGGTACTGGTAAATCTACAGCTATTGCTGAGATAATTTGGCAACATATCCGTAAAAATCCTAAAGAACGTATATTGCTTACTTCTGAAACCAATTTGGCTGTTGATAACGCTATAGATAGAATAGTGAATAGTAGTCATAATTTAGTAAAGCCCATACGTTTTGGGGATGAAGAAAAACTTGAAATGGAGGGTAGACAATTTTCAATTGAGGTTATGAAACGTTGGGTTCTGGATGGTATAATTGAAATTAATTCCGAAGATGAACCCGATGATGAGGAATCAGCCACACAAAAATTAATACTCCTTAATTGGATAGAGAATATCAAGAATAGGGCGAAAATTGAGAGTGATTTAGATACCGAAACATTAAATCTTTGGGTTGAAACACTTTCAAATCCTTCGAAAGAAATAAGACAAATTTTCTATAACAATTACATTAAAAACTGTAATCTAATTGGGGCAACATGTAGCTCCATAGGTGAAAAAAACACCAAGAATAAACCAACAAGTTTTTATAAAACCTACTGTGAAATATTTGGAAGTATTACAACTAAAATGAATAGATTCGATGAAGAATACACTGATTATAAAGGGAATTTAATCTTCTCTACAATAATTCAAGATGAATCAAGTAAGGCAACTCCCGCAGAATTGTCTTTACCTTTAATATATGGCAAAAAAAATATAATCATTGGTGATCATAGACAATTACCTCCAATGTTAGACAAGGAGGAGTTTAAACTCTCATTGGATTTTTTATTAGAACGGACTGAAAACAAAGATGAAAAAAAGAAGATCCAAAAACTAAAATCATTTGTCATGAATAATTTCAATGAAATGGAAATTTCTCATTTTGAACGGTTATTTGATAAGATTGATCCGAGTTTAAAGGGTATTTTCAATAAACAATATCGAATGCACCCTGACATAAATGAGGTTATTAAACAGTTTTATATCAATGATGGAGGGTTGGAATGTGGTTTGATAAATCCGATAGACCTAGGAGTTAATGATCCAAATATGCATAATTCTGCTTCAAGATATCATGGAATTGAAATTGACGAATTGATTTCAAAAAACAATCATGTAATTTGGATTGATACAAATTCGCCTGAATTATTAGATGGCACTTCAAGGATTAACTATGGTGAAGTAGATGCAATACGGGATGTCCTGACAAAGCTTAGAAATTCAGATAGTTTCCAAAAATACCAATCATTCTGGAACAACCCGGAGGATCAACAAATAGGCATTATTAGTTTCTATGGTAAACAAATTAAGCTACTAAGAAATCTAAGGAATGAATTCAAAGATATTCCAATTCGAGTAAGTACGGTTGACCGCTTTCAAGGAATGGAGCGAAATATAATAATTGTTTCAATGGTTCGCAGTAATCGCATAGCTTCTGATAGGAATCAAAAAGCTGATTTCAATTTGTATGGGGAGTTGGGTTTCACAGAACAAAACGATTTGGGCTTTGCTCAATCACCAAACCGTTTGAATGTAGCCTTATCACGGGCGAAAAGATTACTAATAATCGTTGGTAATAGTGATTTATTCAAGCAAAAGGAAATATACAACAATGTATATCAAACAATTGCACAAAATCCTAATGGAAGAATTATTAAATACGAAACACTATGAATTGGGAAAATATAATAAATAATTCCGAACTTGTTTATGCTTCAGTTCCTGAAGATAAAGGATTTATTACTTGGAGTCTAAAAAAAACTACATGCAATGTTGCATTTTATGAAACATTTCCGATTGAGAATATTGATCGTGTAATTTGCAATGCAATTAACAATCAGGAGGGTGTAATTGCTGAAGACAGATTGGCAACTATATTAGGTTTTAATGTAATTGATGATTTTGATGCTAATCCGAAAAGATACGCAGATAAAGCTGAATTTGATATTTTCAAGGCAATTGTAAAACCAGTTTTAGATTGGGGCTTAATTGAAAAGAAAATTGGTGACGACAAAAGCACATATTTACAATTAACCAAACTAGGACAAAAGGCATTATGTACAGAAACTAAATATAAGTTTAATACCGGCACAAAAATTTTGTTCGAGAATTTTGGTATAAAACCTTTTGATAGTTTTGAGAACATATTCTTTCCGTTTCATTCTGCATTAGGTATCGATTCCGCCATTGAAAGTATCAGACAAATACCGTATGAAAATATTTATATTGATGATATATTTGGTATAGAAGAAACAGATTTAATCAAACGACACGAACTACAATCAAAAAATAAATACAATATTTACAAATCCGATACTACTTCATATTTTAAAATAGAGAGTTATAATGTAGACATTCGACTTTACAAACAAGGATCAAATTATTATCCAATAATATTCAATAACAATATCATTTGCTTTGAGGCTACAGAATTATTAAATAAACCGGAGAATACAAACACAAAAGAGGAAAAAATCGAATGGGGGTTGTATCTGAAACTTATCAAAGACCCCAATGCCATATTGGATTATCAAACAATTATTCCTTTTGAGGACTTGTTAGAATTTGATTCTCTGATAAAAGATAATCGTTTGGTTTGGAGTGACGAATTGTTATTTCAATTTATTGCAGAAAATGCAGATGCTAATCAATGGTATTCTGTGTCAAATCATTGTCCATTAGAAATTATCAAAATGAATATCCAAAGATATTCTGACAAATGGGATTGGACTTCAATATCGATGCGAATTGACGATGATTTCTTAATCCAGAATGCAAAAATATTTCCATGGAATTTTGAAGCTATATCAGCAAAAGAAGATATTAGTATTGAGGTCTTAAAAACACTGTTACTTATCCCTGAACTGAAAGAACAAGAATGGGATTGGGATAACATAATGCCTCAGTTGGATTATGAATTTATTAAAGCAAATATTGAAAGCATTGATTTTGAATTGTCAGCATTGACAAAAGCAAATAACGTTGATATTCGGAATCTGATTGCTTTATATCCAGAGAGGCGATGGGATTGGGCTTATATTTCGAATGAGTATGACTTATCATTTATATTATCTAATATTCTCAACTTCGAAACGTTTGTAAATCTGAAAAATGTAATAAATCGTGCATTTATTTCAGAAGACGATATTAATTTATTTTGCAATTCAGATAATTTCAGAAAGGTACTTCTGTTTGCCAAAAATACTACATTAAGAGACTATTCTCCGAATCAATCAAAATATATTTGGACGGATAAACTTATATCATTGTTGGAAAAAACCGGCTATTTGATTTGGGAAAGTGGACGTATTACTTCAGGTTTTGAATGTAATCCTTTTGTTAAGTGGAGTCTTGAGTTTTTTAATCAACACCATTTAAAGATAACTACACAAAAAGGATTTGATTTTATTTCTGGACAAATTTCAGACACTAACATAATTATTGAATATCCAGATTTCCAATGGAACTGGGACATTGTTTCAGCAAACCCAAATCTTATTACTGATTTAGATTTTCTGCTTTCAGTAAAAGACAAACTGAATTTCATGCATTTATTGCCCAATATATCAGGTTCTATATTAGAAGTAATTTTTGAAAATGCGGGTATCTTGTCCTTTTTGGAAGCAAATGAAGAACTTTGGTTTGATGTTACAAAAAAATCTTCAAAAGAATTCGTTTTAAAACATATAGATTATAATTGGGATTGGACTATTCTCACAAGTCGCTTCTACTCTACAATTAATATTGATGCTCTTGGCAATCCAAAATGGATTAATAAATGGGATTGGAAATTTTTAACTCAAAACCTCGATTTAAATATAATTGCTGCTCAATTAGACAAATATCTTGAACGTTGGGATTGGATATACCTTACACGGAAATTGGACAAAGAATTTATATTAGACCATTTACTCGATTATAATGAGCATTGGAGTTGGGAGGTTTTGTTGAGTGAGAGATTTGATAAACAAGATTTGCTGTTATCTACACACTTAGTAGAAGTTGCAACTTGTATTTCTATTTTCGACAACGATATACGGTCTGAACTTTGGAGTATTATCACCTGTAAATTTGATTATAATGAGTTAGCAGAATTAATTGCTCAAACTTTTAATCAAGAAATATTCTATTGGGATTATGCCTTTTTTTATAATCTTCCAGATTTTCAAGTTTTAAGTTATGTTGAAAAATATCCTGAAAGTATAGATTGGAAATACATTTCTGAATCAAAAAAATTAAATAGTGAGTTTAGTTATAATGAAAAGCTTACAAATGAGCAGGTTTGGATAAAATACATATTACGACAATTAGACAATCCGAAATACCATTGGAATTTTAAAAACTTATCCAAGTTAGATTCGATAAATGCATATTTCGACTTTTTATTCAAATACAGAGATAAATTAGACTGGACTTTTTTGTCAGCCAACAGTAAATTTTTCACAAAAATCCACAAAGATGAAAGAAAAATAAAAAGCTTTCAGAAATACATAGATTTTGAGATTCTTTCCCAGAAACCAGATGCAGGCCTATCTGACAAAGTTGTATCCAAATTCATAAATGTAAAATGGGACTGGCAAGCATTATCAATATATATTTCTGCTAAAACATTAGGTTTTATCATTGAACAAAAAGACAAGCCGTGGGATTGGCAATTGTTATCTAACAGAAATGATATTGATTTTGATAATAATGCTTTTATAGAACTCTCCAATAAGGATTGGGACTGGATTGCAATATCGAATAGAACCGATATTAGATTCTCCGAAGACTTGATATCTGAATTAAAAGATAAACCTTTGGATTGGCTTTCTGTATCTCGTAATAACACTTTTATTCCTAACACCAAAACATTGTCTTTACTTAAAGGAGAAACTTTGGATTGGAATGCTATTTCTCAGAATAAAAATTTAACCACAGATATTCTTTGGGATCACAGGGATAATTTAGAATGGGTGTATCTTACAAAAAATGAAATATTTGATTTGTCAGATAGCGTGCTATTAAATAAATATCGTGATTATCTTGATTGGTCGTACATTTCTAAATCCAAAAACTTTAAAACTTCACTTGAAAACCTTAAACAATTCAAAAACTTATTGAATTGGGAATCTATCAATAAAAGAATCGATCAGGATATATCAGAAGAATTTCTTGAGCCGTTTTCAGATGTTTTGGACTGGTCAAATGTTTCTAAATCAATGAAGATTCATTTTACAGAAGAACTTATTGAAAAATATCGTACAAAATGGGATTGGCAATTATTAATGAAAAATCCACAAGTAATTGAACGATTAGATTCCGTTTTGAAGAATTATAGAGCCGAGTTGAATTGCGTAGAGTTTTTAGAAAAATTTGTCGAAATAGATAAAACACCTTATATCTACCATTTCACACACCTTTTCCATGCTATTGACATAATTAAGAGCAGGAAAATTTTAAGCCGAAATAAAGCAAAAGAACTTGGAATGTTAAAATATGATGCAGCAGGAAGTGTTGTTGAAAGAAGTGAAAAAGCACACCCATTTGCTCGTTTCTATTTTCGACCACAAACGCCAACTCAATTTTATAATGAATGTTTAGGATGGGATTCGTCCTTACAAACGAGTTGGGGTGGTTCGTATTACGGGAAAGCATATGAATTGAAATTACCGAAATGCCCAATACCTGTGTTTTTTAAGTTTAATTTAAAAGAGGTTTTAATGAATATGGCAGACAAGTGCTCTTATAGTACTTGTAATATGCAATCAGATTCTGCTATGGTGATAAAAATTGGGATGAATCCTAATAAAATAAACACAAGGTGCTTGTATTACAATATGGATGAAGCATATAGTTATGCAAAGCAAAATTGTGGTGGTACTTGGGATCACCCAGCACCACCCTATTTTAAAGAACTAATGAAACAATATCAATCCGATTGCAAACATTACTCGCAACAAGAATTTCTTGTAGAAGAAGAATTTGATTTTTCAGCATTGGAATCGTTTGAAATAATCTGCTACAACGAGGAGTATGCAAACTTGCTTAAATCACAAATTGTTAACGACCCTATTTGCAAGAAAGTAACTTCTGATAGTTGGGGTATTTTTCACCGAGACAATCGAGAACTTAATATAAATGAAACAGATACTGAAATATCGATTAGCTCAGATTATAGAGATAATGCTTATCTATCTATTCAAGGTCAGGGCTTAAATGATATTCAAGTGCTTAATCCTGACAACATACAGAAAGAAACTGCAAACGAAATATTTGCTTATCCTGAAATTCGGTTTACAAAAACAGACAAACCAATTGAGGTTCACTTTGTGGATTTGGCAATTGGGAAACGAGAATGGTTAATTTATAAGAATTAATAATATGACAGGACAAGAAAGAATATTAAAAATATATCTAGCAATTCCCGAATTGGAGGAACTATATAAAGCGAGGGTACGCCATTACACAATAATGACTCATACAATTAATGTCTACAATCAGTTTGAAACCTATTTTGCAAACAAGTTTTCCAGTTATGATATAGAATCATTTAGATTAATGTTACTATTGCATGATATTGGAAAATATACTGCTCACAAAAACGGCAACCGCAGCAATCAATATACCGAAACTCTCAGTATAATTTCAAAACACAAACAAATACTTAATATCTCTGATAATGACTTTCAATTGTATAAGGCTCTTTTATCTGATGATTCATTGGGGCTTTATATACAAAATAAAATTTCAATGGACAGTGCTTATAATCAGATTATAAAGCAATGCAGTTTTTCAAATCTTGAGATAAAACTCTTTTTCTATTTATTATCTGTTTATTACCAATGTGATGTTGCAAGTTATACTGTTGATGCCGGTGGTTTAAAATATTTAGAGTATATATTTGAATATAAAGATGGACACAAGAGTTATAATGACAAAAATAATCTGCTTCAATTCTCAACCAAATATCAAGAAAGGTATGATCTTTTACTTGAAAAAATATACGGTATTGAGTTTTTAAATAATAGTGAAACTTCAATCGAATCACCATTAAATATAAAATTCATAAATGGCAACATATTCAACACAAAAGCACAAGTCATTGTAAATACGGTTAATTGCGTTGGTGTGATGGGTAAAGGAGTTGCTTTGGTTTTCAAATTGCGATATCCAAAAATGTTTGATATTTATCAAGAGTATTGCGAGAAGAAATATATTGGAATTGGGAAGCTTTGGCTATACAAAGCTGAGTCAGATAAGCCATGGGTATTAAACTTTCCAACAAAATTTCATTGGAAATATCCAAGCAAGATAGAATATATAGAAAAAGGCCTAATCAAATTTGTTGAAACATATAAAGAAAAAGATATCAGTTCAATCGCTTTTCCGCTTTTAGGCACCCATAATGGTGGTTTAGATAAACAAGAAGTAAAGAATTTAATGATCAAACACCTTGGCAAATGCTCAGATATTTCTATTGAAGTATACGAATACGACCCATTAGCTCCTGATGATTTATTTCTCACTTTTAAAAATAAATGGAATAATATACCAATTTCTCAAAAAAAAATAGTTACTGGTATTCGTACCCAAAAACAGATAGACACATTGGATTATGCAATAAACTCTCCTCAAATAAAATCAATGATTGCTTTGATTGAATACGATGGTATAGGAATAAAAACAATGGAAAAATGTTTTAACTTGGTAATGAATACTGTCGTTTCAAGAGAATTATTTTAATTATTTCCTGTTTTATTTAGTCAAAAAAAACTTCAAATTAAAACATACAACATAAACAACAAAACAAACATAATGACCCTCCCCCTCCAATTCGAAAAATCCACCAAATCCCTCATCGACAGCCTCAAAAGCATTTGTTCCACCTACGGCCTCGGCGGCGATGGCAATGAGTTCAAAATCATCACGCAGGTATTTCTGTATAAGTTTTTGAATGACAAGTTTATCCACGAGATAAAGGCCATTGAACCCAAACTAAAGGATGAGGACAAGCTGCTGGAAGTGTTGCAGGCTTATCCGGCTGATGATTATGAGATGTTGCTGATGCAGTTGAGCGAAAGCACGGCGCAGTTGCAGCCGGAACATTTTATTGCAGCGCTGTTTAACCGGCAGAATGAGCCGGATTTCGATAAGATTTTCGATGAAACGCTGCTGTCAATTGCCAAACTGAACAACGATATATTCTCGGTGATGACCAATGGCGGTGAGAAGATCATGCTGTTCGAGAACATCAGCAAGTATGTGACCGACAACCGCGACGAGTTCTGCAAAGCCATCATCAACAAGCTGGTGGGCTTTAGCTTCGAACCCATTTTCTCGCAGAAATTCGATTTCTTCTCCACCATCTTCGAGTACCTGATCAAGGATTACAACAGCAACAGCGGGGGCAATTATGCCGAATACTTTACGCCTCACTCGGTGGCATCGATCATGGCGCGCTGTCTGGTGCAGACCGACGTGAGCAATGTGAGCTGCTACGACCCTTCGGCGGGTTCGGGCTCGCTGCTGATGAACCTGGCACACAGGATTGGTGAGGATCGTTGCAGCATCTACTCGCAGGACATCTCGCAGAAATCGTCGAACCTGTTGCGACTGAACCTGATTCTGAACAACTTAGTGCATTCCATCCACAACATCGTGAAGGGAAATACCATCCTCGATCCCTATCACCGGGAGGAAGATGGCAGTCTGATGAAGTTCGACTACATCGTGAGCAATCCGCCGTTTAAGCTCGACTTCTCCGACTTCAGCGCCGACCTCGACACCAAAGCCAACAACGAACGCTTCTTTGCGGGCATCCCCAATGTGCCCAAAGCCAAGAAGGAATCGATGGCCATTTATGTGATGTTCATCCAGCACATCATGTATTCACTCAAAAAGGACGGCAAAGCGGCCATCGTGGTTCCGACGGGCTTTATCACCGCCCAAAGCGGCATCGAACGCAAGATACGCGAACGGCTGGTGGAGCAGAAAATGCTTCGGGGTGTAGTGTCGATGCCCAGCAATATCTTCGCCAACACGGGCACCAATGTGTCGGTGCTGTTTCTCGACAAAGCCAACACCAAAGGCGACATTGTGCTGCTGGATGCTTCCAAACTCGGCACCACGGTGAAGGAAGGCAAAAACCAGAAAACTGTCCTTTCCGAAGAAGATGAACGGCTGATTATCGACACCTTTAACGGTCACAAAGCCGTGGAAGATTTCTCGGTGGTGGTGTCGTACGACCAGATCAAGGAAAAAAATTACAGTTTCAGTGCCGGGCAGTATTTCGAAGTGAAGATTGAATATGTGGATATCAGTGCGGAGGAGTTTGGGGCGAAAATGGAAGCGTATAAAAGCAATTTAAACCGTATGTTTGCGGAATCGAGGGAGTTGGAAAAGGAGATTCAGAAACAGTTGGGAGGGTTGAAGTATGAGTAAAATGTTATTTTCCGATTTATTAATTAAAAAAGATGGTTTAATAAAGGGCCCTTTTGGAGGTGATATTAAAAAATCGCTATTTGTTTCAAAGTCTGCAGAAACATATAAAGTGTATGAGCAAGGTGTCGTTCTTAAAAATGATATTAATTATGGCTCATACTTTATTTCGAAAATTCATTTCGAAAATAAATTAAAAAGATTTGAGGTGAAAAAAGGTGATTTATTAATGACCGGAGCAGGAACACTAGGAGAAATTTTCACAGTACCGGAATATGCACCAAAAGGAGTAATTAATCAGGCGCTACTTAGAATACGCCTGAATGAATCAGTAGTTTCATCTACATTCTTTAAGTATTATTTCAAATATTATATTAAGGCAATTATTAGTAGGATTAATGGTGATTCTGTTATTCCAAATCTGCCACCCTTGCCAATTATTCGGAATACAGAAGTTGATATTCCAGACACTGCAAATCAAAATAAAATAGTAAGTGTTCTCTCTTCCCTTGACTCCAAAATCTCCCTTAACAACCGCATCAACACCGAACTCGAAGCGATGGCCAAAACCATGTATGATTATTGGTTTGTGCAATTTGAGTTTCCCAATGCCGAAGGCAAACCCTACAAAAGCAGTGGTGGAAAAATGGTTTGGAGTGAGGAGTTGAAGAGAGAAGTGCCTGAGGGGTGGGGAGCTTCATTAATTGCTGATTGGATTTTAAAGGACAAAAATGGTGATTGGGGTAAAGAATCATTAGAGGGAAATTATACTGAACATGTATCTTGTGTTAGAGGTGCAGATATTAATGGGTTGAATGGAAAAGGTGAATGTAATCCTCCTGAAAGATACATTCATGAAAAAAATAACAACAAGCAATTAAGCAGTCACGATTTAATTGTTGAAATTTCTGGTGGTAGCCCCACTCAATCAACTGGTAGATTGGCTTATCTTATTGATGAAACATTAAGTCGTTTTGACAATCCACTTATCTGTTCAAACTTTTGTAAAGCAATTGAATTAAAAAATAAAAGGCATTTATTCAACTTCGTATATAACTGGAACGGACTTTATGATAATGGTGTACTCTTTGGATATGAAGGAAAAACAAGCGGTATTAAAAATCTGCTTTTTGATTCATTCGTAAACTCCTATTGGGTTGTTGTGCCAGACGATAAACTGATCAGCAAATTCTATAACTTTATGCTGGATATTGAGAAGAAGAAACAAACAGCACTAAAGGAAAACCAACAACTGACGTCGTTACGTGATTGGTTGTTGCCAATGCTGATGAATGGGCAGTTGAAAGTGCAACCCCTAGCTCCTGAAGGGGAAGAAGAGGTTGAAATTGAGAGGTTGATGGCGGCTGAGCCGGGGATGAAGTATAGGGATGAGAAAAACACATAAATTAATTTCATATGGATTTTAATGCCGCAACAGAAGAGTTAGTGAGTCGAAATGGACATCTTGTGAATTCACAAGAATGGGATGATAATTGGGACGAATATTATGTGATTTTCGCAGATTTGATTGCATTCGCTCATCGTTGTACTTTTAGCAAAGGTGTTACTCTAAACAATATAATTAGATTTCATAGAGCAATTACTGACGCACTTATTGGTATTGAAGATATCATTAAGTATCAATTTACAGATGCATGTTATATACTTACTAAAGATGCCAAATCAGCTTTGATTGTAGCAAGTAATATACAAAACGAATGTATGATTCATAACTATGCACAAATAAGATCAATGCCTCATGTTATGTTTTATCAAATGATTGTTCCAAAAATAGTTATTTCAAAAGGTAAGGTTTTAGCTTTACAAGGTGTAGTTGAAGATGTTGTTGATGAAAGACTTACAGGAATATCAGCAAAAGATTTGCTTGCAGGGGAGGGGATTGTAAAAGCTTATAATTTAGAAAAGAAAACAACTGGAGGATTAATATCAGTTGATAAGGATATAATAAAAGAATTTAAAAAATGTGGTTCAGGTATCAGTAAAATCAAAACTAATAGTCTGTATAAAAAATGGAGAAATGACAAAGAAAATAAATTATTTGCTCATGATGGGGTTGTTGATATTCCATGGTTATTAATACAACCAAAACAAGTAAATAGAGGAGATATTATTATAGAAAACAGGAGTACATTTAAAGATAAGTTATTAATGTTTAATTCAATATGGCGAATGAACTTTACTGAACATATTGCTGAAAAAACGAATACAGAGACTTTGAAACAATACGGTGGTGGAATAAGTCATCTATGTGAGATAGTCTCAAATTACGTTGGCGTTGGACAAAGAAGTTGGGATCTTATAGAAATAAAATCAACAATAGACGCATTATAATTAGATAAACAGATATTTAATATGGAAAATTCATTTTTTATTTTAAGTGATCATAAGATCGATGTTTTAAGATTTCATATTTGTACGTGGGATATTGAAAATTCCAAATCTTATGTTGAAATTGGAGTTGATTTCAACAACCTTAACATTCCTGAAATTAATTTTAAGTTTGTAGCTCCATTTGTAAAGAGGTCAACTATAGTTCGATGTTTAGCCGAAAATCTTAATAAGGATTCTAATAACATCAAATTTATATTTAATGATAATGTCCAATCTGCAAATCCATTAAAAGGCGATAACCGAAATGGTCAAATTGTTACGTTTGAGAACAAGACTGATCAAAAATTAGCGATATTGCCAATTGAGAGTTTAGTAATTGAGCATCAAATTATATCATATCGCGTAAAAGCGCCAAAATTAGATGATAAAACAAACTGCTATATTAGATTTATCATTGAAGTTGAATCTAAATCATTATCAACAATAAAAAAAGGGATTGCAAATGAAAGTTACATTCACGATATCAAAGTAAATGAAATGAGAAATCTTCCGAATAGAGTACATACCTTATTAAGAGAAGAATACATTTTCAGTAATATTGAAAATTGTTTTTGTTTGCATGTAATACCAAATGCTTACAACATTTCTTTTGTTGATCAAAATAAACTAAAGAATGTGCGAGAACTCGAAGTTGAAGCTTTTAAAAGATATTTGCCAGATGAATTGAAAACTATGAAAAGTGGTAAATACATGATCGTATTTAATAAGATGAAGAAAGAAACATCATATTCTTTCTTTACAATCTTCACTAAGGAAATAATAGGTACAAATCAGATTTTGCTAGCCATTGGAGCAAACATACTCTGTAGTTTGTTATTCGCATTATCTAGTGTAAGACAAGATTACGACACTAATAAAACTATTCTTGAACAAATTCCAGGTGAATACTGGGTTATCACGCTTATTCTCATTATTTTACTTGGTCTTTTATTCAAAGAAAAACTTAGAATTTCAAAATAATCATGATTGATATTCTTGAACAGACACCGTCCACTATCTGGAAAGAGAGACGAAACTGGATTGATAATGAACTTGAACGTCATAATTCCACTAATGGTGAATGTGAAACTGGAATACAGGCACCAAATCTATTCTATGATATGTCATTAGCTTTCTGTGCCGGTGCATGGATTTCTGTAATTATAATGTCAATATCTGTTATCGACTCACACCTCAGAGAAACAGAAGCATTAAATGATAAGATAAAGACAAAAGACCTATTGAATAAACATTACAAAGGTGGAGACATTAATTCGTTGAGAAAACTTAGAAATCAGTTTGTTCATGTTGATTCAGGCTTATCTGTTTTTAATGAATATAATTTTTTTAATGATCAGGAAAAACTGGAAGAATTAGCCAAATGGGCGATAAAAGAGACAATTAAATCATTATTTCAAACTCCTTTACTACCGTAAATCGTATGAAAGCATTATTAGACACGAACATTATTATTCACCGAGAAGCAGGAAGAATTGTTCAACAGGATATTGGCATTTTATTCCGTTGGCTCGACCGTGCAAAATACATTAAATGTATTCATCCTGTAACTATTTCGGAAATACAGAAAAATCCAAATAAAATTACGGTTGAAACTTTTATGGCAAAACTGAATAGCTACGAGCAAATTCAAATACCATCGCCATTACAAACTATAGTAAAGGAGGTTTCTGACTTGTTGGATGTAAATGAAAATGACATCAACGATTCAATTTTACTTAACGAAGTTTACACCGAAAGAGTAGACATACTAATTACTGAAGATAAAAAGATACATTTAAAAGCCGAGAAACTGGGAATTTCTGAAAGAGTATTTAAGATTGATTCTTTTCTTGAGAAAATATTCTCAGAACATCCTGATTTAGTTGATTATAAAGTGCTTAATGTTCAGAAAAAGCAATTTGGAAACATAGATATTAATGATGATTTTTTCTTATCTCTTAAAGAGGATTATAACGGATTTGAAAAATGGTACATTAAGAAGTCGGATGATCAGGCATATGTAACTTCAAATAAATCAAATGGATTAATCCTGTCTTTTTTATATTTGAAGGTGGAGAATAAAAATGAAAATTATTCGGATATATTCCCTATTTTTGCACCTAAAAAAAGATTAAAAATCGGAACTTTTAAAGTTATTAATAACGGGTTCAGGTTAGGTGAAAGATTCCTGAAAATTGTATTTGATAATGCACTTTTAAACCATGTTGATGAAGTTTATGTTACAATCTTTGACCATAGAGATGAGCAAAGGCGATTGATAGACCTGATGGAACAATGGGGCTTTAAATTTTGGGGAATGAAAGGAGAAGAACGCGTTTATGTTCGCGATTTTAAACCTTCATTTGATCTTGACAATCTGAAACTGACTTACCCCTATGTGTCAAAAAAGAATGGAATTCATATTGTACCCATCTATGAGTCGTATCATACCGAACTTTTGCCCGATTCAATATTAAATAATGAATCACCAGCAGAGTTTGTTGAGGATTTTCCGCATAGAAATGGAATTAGTAAAGTGTATGTTTCAAGGGCTATGAAACCCCATCCTAAAAAGGGTGATTTGTTGATATTTTACAGAACAGGCGGTTATTATAAAAGTGTAATTTCTACGATTGGAGTTGTTGAAGAAGTTATTTTTAATATTGAAAATGAAGATGAGTTTTTGAGACATTGCCGGAAAGGAAGTGTTTTTCCTGAGCATGAGCTTAAAGCTATGTGGAATTATAATAAATTTACCAAACCATTTGTTGTAAGGTTTATGTATAACTATTCTTTTCCACATAGAATTAATATGAAACAATTGATTGACTTGGGAATTCTTGGTGGAGTTGACGATGCTCCGAGAGGATTTAAACCAATTAGTGTTGAACAGTTTAATTTAATTTTGAAAGAAACAAGAAGCGATGAAAGTTTTATTATCGATTAAACCACAGTTTGCAGTAAAGATATTCGATGGCACTAAAAAATTTGAATTCCGAAAGAGTATTTTCAAGAATTCAAAGATCAATACTGTTGTTGTATATGCGTCCTCTCCCATGCAAAAGGTTATAGGTGAGTTCACATTTGATGAAATTATTGAAGAACATCCCGAAGTAGTATGGGAAAAGACGAAAAATCATTCAGGGATTTCAAAGGAGTTCTTTGATGAATACTTTTTAAATCGTGACAAAGCATTTGCAATAAGAGTCAAAGAGACAAATCAGTACAAAATACCTATGGATTTGATTGACTTTGATTTGAATTTTGCACCACAATCGTTTGTGTATTTATAGAATTATTCAGCAAGAACTTAAGGAGTTAGGTTAACTGACTCAGAAACAGTTATAAACTTGAATTTTTGGGTATAAGGGAAATTATTCTCAATCCTGAGTTTAAAGTGGTCGGATTTGACCACTTTATAACTCAGGCGTGTTAAATACAATAAATAATACCAGGCACTTATTAGTGTTTTTTACAAAAAAAATCGCAACAGCTCTGATCCCCAATTTGTATACAACAGCTCAGTACACATGCCAAAAAAAGCACACAGCCTTGCACCTTCCTTTCGCACGCTGGTTCGGTTTCGGGTTGAATACAAAGTCAAACCTCAGGCGGTGAGCCAAAAATGCCCCTGAGGTAGGTGCCATTAGTCCTCCTGTTTGAGCCCGAAGGGCGAGTTGGAGGACGGGCACCGAACGAAGGTCGCATTTTTGAGCGAAGCGACGAAAGTTTGACTTTGTATTCAACCCGAAGAAAAACCCGCTTCCCGAACAGCACAACAAGCGACCTTACTTCAACCCTTCCGTATACCGTTTGAAATTATCCAGAATCGCCTGCCAGCCAGCACGTTGCATCTCCACCGGATTCTCGGTTTCAGCATCAAATGTAATATTAACCTGAGTACCAGCATCGAAAGCCAAAAACTGAACCTCCACTTTCCGGCCACCCATACTATATACAAACGAACGACCCGGCTCAATAGCTTTATACACAGCTTCCAGATCAAACCCGAAACTACCATCCTTCGCTTCCATCCGCGCTACGTATCGTCCGCCAACACGCATATCATTGGTAGCCCACGGACACTGCCAGTCGTCGCTCGCAAAATTCCAGCTGGTGATATGCTCCGGTTGGGTGAAACACGCCCACACCTTTTCGGCCGGAGCCTCCACAGTAGCCTGTATTGTAATTTTAATTACTTCCATCTTGTAAATTTGATTGAGAATTGCTTACTAAAAATAAATACAATACACATAACCAACAGAACAGCGGAAATGTTTAAAAATGAATATTCCAACAAAACTGAGCCATTTGTTAAAAACACATTGCTACTGAGGGCCCGGGCAGAGTAGCAAAAAACAGCGAATGTTCGCAATCATGTACTCCCTGCCATATCATTGCACAATACTCTATATCCTGAAAATTCTTTCGTTTTAACTTTGCAGGGTAATTAAAAAATCAATTTCTCAGTCATGAAAAAACTCCCACTTTTATTGCTCGTTTCGCTCTGTAGTATACAATTTGTAACTTCGCAAAATGTAAAATCAAAAGTTGCTCTACGTTCTGTTCAGGTGAAAGCTCCATTCGATATGCCTGCCATTCAAATTCCGGATTTCAGCAAAACAAAAGCATTTGACATCCGTAATTTCGGTGCTGTCACGGGTGATATCGATAAAATTTCAGTGGCTATCGAACGTGCCATTGATAAAGCCTGCAGAGCAGGAGGTGGCAGGGTCATCGTTCCCCAAGGAGAGTGGCTGACAAAGAAAATTCACCTGAAAAGCAATGTGAATCTTCATCTGGAAAAGGGAGCCGTTTTGCTTTTCTCCGACAACCCTGCCGATTATCTTCCGGCAGTGCATACTTCGTGGGAAGGACTGGAGTGTTACAATTATTCGCCACTGGTGTATGCCTGGCAATGTAAGAACGTTGCCATCACCGGCGAAGGCGAGCTGAAAGCGAAGATGGATACCTGGCGACGCTGGTTTCCGCGTCCTCAACCGCACATGGAAAACCTGAAGCGTCTGTATTATCTGGCTGCCTACGAAAGTCCGGTGGCAATGCGGCAAATGGTAAACGATTCCGCAAATCTCCGACCGCATTTCATCCAGTTTAACCGTTGCGAAAATGTGCTGCTCGAAGGCGTCAAAATCACCAATAGTCCGTTTTGGGTTATTCATCCTTACCTGTGCAAAGATGTGGTAATCAGAAAAGTGCAGGTTTTTGCACACGGTCACAACAACGACGGCGTGGATCCCGAAATGACTCAGAACATGCTTATCGAAGACTGCGTTTTTGATCAGGGCGACGATGCTATAGCTGTAAAATCGGGTCGCAACCGCGATGCCTGGCGACTGAATACCCCTACTAAAAATCTGGTGATACGCAATTGCTTAGTAAAAAACGGACATCAGTTACTAGCGTTGGGTAGCGAGCTCTCGGGCGGCATCGAAAATGTGCTGATGGAAAACTGCGAAGTGGAAGATGGGGCTAAGCTCAATCATCTGCTTTTCATCAAAACTAACGAGCGTCGTGGTGGGTATGTACACAACATCTTCTTCCGAAATATTAAATCCGGCAAAATCGATTTGGGCATTCTTGGCATTGAAACCGATGTGCTCTATCAGTGGCGCACCCTGGTGCGAACCGTCGAGCGCAAACTCACACCCATCGGCAATATCTACCTTGAAAACGTACATGCCACCAAGGTCCGGTTTATTTCTCGGATACAAGGTTTCGAAGAACTGCCGGTCGAAAATGTGCAACTCAAAAACGTGACGGCAGAGCAACTACAAGAGAAAGACTATTTTCACAGTTTTGTAAATGGATTGGTGGTTTCACACCGGAATCAGCCAGGCCGCTACAATATGCGAAAGGAGCCCTAACAATACAAAAAGGTGAAAAATAGTGTGTATAAACTCCCGTTTGGCCAGCGCGTAAAAAAAAGCACCTACTATATAAAACACACCTCCAATGCCCAACCAATAGAGCGAAGCAAGCGCATCAGTAGCCACCGCAACATCGACCATCGGTTTTAGTGCGATCAGCGACACCATACCCATCAGCACATACGAAGCTGTTTTGAGGTGACTATTTGCTTTGATTTCGCGAAAATTAAATCCAATACCGACCAGCGCAATAAGCCAAATCAATGCAAACAATCCCCATCCCCAAAAGCCTTCGTTGCGGATCAGAATCAGGGTGAAGGGCGAGTAACTGGAGGCGATAAGCAGGTAAATGCTGGCATGGTCGAAATAGCGCAGCCGTATTTTGCGTTCGGGATGCTGTGTATAGTGATAAAGTGTGGATGCTGCCATGCAGGTCATCATGCCAACTCCAAAGATGGAATAGGCTAAAACGGCCCATCCGTTTTCGGCATCAACAGCCCTTGATACAAGTAATATTGTGGCAGCTGCTGCAAGTAACACTCCAAAGGCATGAGAAAGGTAATTGGCCTTTTCTTCCCGCTTGCTGTATGCTTTTAAATTTCCCATAGAATAAAAAAAATGACAGAACTTACTCTTAAACAGGTATTCACCTATTAAAATTTACTGAACTCACTTTCATTCATCTTTTAATTTTACCTGCACGTACACCCTACCAGGTGATCGTTGATAAAACCGGTTGCCTGTAAGTGAGCGTAACAAATAGTGGTTCCGAAGAATTTGAATCCCCGCTTCTTCATATCCTTGCTCATGGCATCCGAAACAGGCGAAAAGGCGGGCAGTTCGCTCAGGGTGCGGAACGAATTCACAATCGGTTTCCTGTCGGGAAGAAACAACAAGGTATAGTTGTAGAAACTGCCAAATTCGTGTTGAATAGCCAGAAATTGCCGGGCATTGGTAATGGTCGATTTGATTTTAAGGCGGTTGCGCACGATTCCTTCAAACAGCATCAGCCGTTCCACATCGTCGTCGGTGAGTTGCGCCACCCGTTGGGCATCGAAATCGCAGAAAGCCCTGCGGTATCCTTCGCGTTTCCGGAGTATGGTAATCCAGCTCAAACCGGCCTGAGCACTTTCGAGCACCAGAAATTCGAATAAAGTAGCATCATCGGTTACCAACCGGCCCCATTCCTCATCGTGGTACTTCACATACAGTGGGTCGGTTCCGCACCAGCCGCACCTACCATTAATTAAATCCTGCCTGATCATTTTTTTTAGTTTTAAATCACAAAGATACACATGTTAGCACAAAAAAAAAGGACTAACCGAAGTTAATCCTTTCTCTTTAGTGGAGATTACCGGACTCGAACCGGTCACCTCGACACTGCCAGTGTCGCGCTCTAGCCAGATGAGCTAAACCCCCGTGATTTTGATTTTGAAATTGCGGTGCAAAGATAAGCAAGTTTTTGGAAAATATCACTACTTTTGTGTAAATATTTTTAAGTTTGCATTCATGTATCTACTCAATATTACCTTTCTTGTTGCCAATCAGACGCTTGCACCCTGGAACACCTGGGTACGCACCAGTTTCATCGCTTCGGTTGTAGCCAACGGCGATTTTCACAGTCCACAATTGGCCCGGGTGCATGCCCCGGAAAACGAGCAGGATGGACTTTCGTTTGCACTCCAGTTCAGAACAGACAGTAAATCCACTATCGACAAGTGGCTGGAAACCGAAGGAGCCCGGCTACAGCAAACCTGTATGAGCGACTTTGGCGGCTCGGTTTTATTTTTCGCAACCACCCTGGAATTACTTCCCTGAGCGCTGATGATGGAAGAAAAAATCATTTTAGGCATCGACCCGGGAACCACCATTATGGGATATGGACTGATAGGGATACAAGGAAACAAGGTACGACTGATTGCCATGGGCGTACTCGATTTAAAAAAATACGCCGACCATTATCAGAAACTGCAACGGATTTTCAGCCGCACACTCTCGTTAATCGACGAGTTTAAGCCCGAAGCGTTGGCCATCGAAGCGCCCTTTTTTGGCAAGAATGTGCAATCGATGCTTAAGTTGGGACGTGCACAGGGCGTGGCGATGTCGGCTGCGCTGTACCGCAATTTACCCATAACCGAGTACGCACCGCTGAAAATAAAAATGGCTATTACCGGAAGTGGAGCTGCCTCCAAAGAGCAGGTGGCCGATATGCTCCGACGATTTCTGAACATCCCTGTGGAGCAGATGTTGCCGCAGCTCGATGCCACCGATGGACTGGCGGCAGCATATTGTCACTATTTGCAGATGGGAAGGCCCGAAACCAACTCTTCATACAGTGGTTGGAAAGACTTTATCGCTAAAAATCAGTCGAAGGTACGACCTTCTGCCAGAAAAAAAACTCCGGACACCAGAGAGGAAGAAAATCCTGAAGGTTAAGGTCGAACAAGAATGAACGGGAGAGTTGGAATCTCCTTCCATCCCGTACTTTTATCCGAAAAAAAACACCCCAACCAATCCGGGCTTCCACGACAACCAGCTTATTGTTTTTTCTTTTTCACCAGCTCCAATGGCTTTGCATAGGGGTCGTTCGTAGTTCTGAAGTCCCACTGTTCTTCTAATTCCCAATTGGCTTTTAAGGTCAGTTTCTTGGTAAAGTAATACACCTGCTCCGGAAATTTCTTGTGTTGTAATTCTCCGGTATCCCATTTACCGTTGGCATTGGCATCCACAAACAATTTCACAAAATAATCGCCGGGCTTCAGGTATTCAAACGTATTTCCGGCCGGTAGCGCTAACTGTTGTTGTACCATTGCTTCCTTAGCATCAATCACTTGTAGCACCACCAGCGAATCAAAGGGCACTAGTTTCATCGTAAGCGTTGAATAATCCTCAGGGGTTTTCATTTTGAACCCTGATTTAAGTTCCTTATTTACGCTACCGAAAATACTTGAAAAGGCTGCCGAATCCACTTTAAACTCATAGCTCTCCCCTTCTTTCCAGGGAGTTGCCAGCTGAAATTCGAGGCCCACCGAGTCGAGTGCCTGCCAGCTTACAGCAACCGGCACGAGCAACGAATCTTTCTTCATGGACAAACGTACGAGCGCCGTATCCATACTACTTACAGGCTGATTAAATTTAATCCGGATCGCTGCGTTCAAATCGAACGACGAGCTCAGATTGGTTGACAACGCCAATTCCGGCACAGGCTTAACACCTAATCCCTTCGTGGCCGACTTTGGCACTGGTGGCCGACGATAGATCAGATTTAAGGTATCGAGCTGACTATACAGATTAAATACAGAATCGGTTTTCTGGTACCGTATGCCCAGTTGCAGCGTATCCTGCGAAAACACAGTAGAATCGGGAATCCAGTAAGTAAGACTGTCGAGCGTTGCATTTTTTTGCAGCAAAAACCGCGTGGAAACTTCAAAATTCAAGGGGATGATCGAGGGCAATGAATCGGCGGGCCTATTGAAATACACTGAGAAATGATACGGGTCCTTTCGTTCCGATTTCACCAGGTACTGGCGCTTGATATTTTCTTTAAAAAGATGCAATCGCAAGGTATCGGGACGGTAGTTCACCACCCTCGAAAACCGCACCGTATCGATGGTAACCGAATCGGTCCATACGGTATCGGCCCGCTCCGAAACATGTACTTCGGGCGTAACAGGATGTGCATAAAAAGCAACAGCTTCACCCGGCTGATAGATTAAGTCGCGGTTTGTGTCGCCCAGGGCATACACCGAATAGCTACCTGCTTTAATATTCCGGATGGAAAACTTTCCCTCTTCATCCGATTTTGTAACCCGCACAAAAGGATCTTTCAACAATGCCGAGTCGTTGCCGGTGCGATGTAAGCCAATAAATACAGATGAAACAGGATCGAGCGTCCAGGCGTCGTACAAGCGACCTGAAGCCTGAAGGGTATCGATTTCGTTGCCGGTTGAAAATGCAAATTGATAATTCGTCAACGGATTTTTTTCGTTCAAATCGACTATCGCATTTCCAAAAAACAAGCTATAGGTGGTACTGTCAATCAGCTCATCTTCCAGCAACACCGACAACACCCTACCGTTGGCCCGCAACACAGGTTGCGTTTTTTGAGGGGGCGATAAAATAAAATTCTCGTTTACTTTATCGAGGGTCACATTTTCGTCGAAGTAAACCAGGATTTCTTTCTTTTTATAGTTCAGAGCGCCATTGAGTGGTACCGACCGAACCACCACCGGGGGTATCGAATCTTTCGGCCCACCGGTTGGACCCGATGATCGATTGGCACACGAAATCATTATCAACACGAGTAACATACCCGTTATACTTTTAATCCACTTCATTTTCAATTAACTTTGTGTGAGTACTGCATGACCAATGCGGCAGCGCAGACAATTTTTCGGCTCACAATATTTACGATACAACTGAAGTAAAGCTTGTGAATCAGCAGCATGCGATACTTCAGTAGCCGATCTCCAGTTTCGAATAATTACATTATTTTCGGGTGGAAGCTGTTCCATCAGTTCAATCAACTGCTCTTTCAGATTGAAATCGCCTTTATACTGTGCAAAACAGAACGCTACCGGAATCACAGCATTGAGTATAATACTGTTTAAAGAGCTGGCACCGGCACCATGTAGTTTCTTTTTCGTTTCTTTTCCACCCTGAAAGTGATGTTGCCAGTACTCCGACATCACCGGCTTTCCTAAAACCAACTTCCAATGTTCAATATCCACTTTCTCCATTAAAGTCGCAAAAAGATGCTCATTATCACAGACCAGAGCTGCTAATTGTGCCATCCGCACTTCAGGAAAGTTTTCGGGACGCAACCTCAACCATCGCCACAATGAGGCCTGCATCGGTTCTATCCCAAACTTCTGCTGTTGCAGCCTATACTCGCCGGAAAGTTCCTGCAGGTAGGCATCGCCCGGAAAACGGCGACAAGACCTTAACAAGAGCCCCGACTGACCTAACAAAAGAGCTTCCAACAACTCACGTGATTGTCGACTTTTCAACACCAATTGCCACGGCACGGTGGACGCTAATGCATCGAATGCAGGTCCGTTGATCGAAAATCCGAAACTCCGGGCCAACACCCTGAAAAAAACTTCCTCAAAGTGAAAATTACTTTTCAGCAACTTTTCGCGGATCTCCTCCACCTTTTGCGACAAACGTTCGTACACCAACGCATTTTTCCAGCTCACCCAAAGCACTTCGGGCACCTTATGCAAATGATCGACACAGGGTAACCATTTCTGACTGTATTCCAACTCCTCGAACCGCTGTTCGATCGATTCCGGAAACTTCAGTTCCAATTGCGGCAACCGTCGGCGACCATTTATGAGCACCTCCTGATCGGCCCTGAGTACCACATGCAAAATCACATTCTGGTAGGTCTCGTCCGTATCATGATGATGCCGGTACCAATCGGATGCATTTATATGCACTTCGACATTGCCAGCCCACAAGGTGGAACCTATCCGGACTTTAGCGTTGAAAAAATCGGGACCTCCGTCGGTATTCAACTTCCCAACATCAATAACCTTTACTGTCTGACCGGCGGTTGTTGTCAAACCATGCTGCACAAATAGCTTATGCTGCCATACATACTGTAAAACAGACTCTTTCATAGTTAATAAATTAGAATTCAGGTTTATATTCAAAGCAATCCAAACGTATATCCTTCCGACATCCAGTACTCCAACGCTTTGGGCAGTACCTTCAACATCCGGTCGCGCGCTTTCAACGAATCGTGGAAAACCACTATTGAGCCGGGGCGCAACTCCCTTTTTAGTATCTTCAACATCTCCTCCTCCTTCATCCCGGCATCGTAATCGTAGGTAAGCACGTCCCACATCACCACCGTAAAGTCTTTCATTAACGCTCGTTTCAGGCTCCCGGTCAATTGTCCGTGGGGAGGACGAAACAAGCGGCTGTCGATCCACTCCCGCGCTTTGTACACATTCCGCAGGTAAACATCTGCCGGATTCCGAAAGGCCTGCATGTGGTTAAATGTATGATTACCTACCCGATGTCCTTCTTCCAGTAAAAGAGTAAACACCTCCGGATACCGGGATACATTTTCCCCCACACAAAAAAAAGTAGCTTTCCAATTGTAGCTTTTCAGGATTTCGACTACCAGCGGAGTAACCTCCGGTATCGGTCCATCGTCGAAGGTAAGATAAATTACCTTCGACGACGACTCTACCTTCCAGAGCAGGTCGCGTCCTATGATCGACCTCAGCCAACGGGGAACCTGCAACTTCATGACCGTATAGTGTACGAATCAGTTTCTCTTTTCAAGCGCTTTGCTGCTTCAACAATCTCCTTATTTACATCTGAACGCGCTTAGCGAACTTCTCGAATTCAGGCAAATATTTATCTACAATCGTTTTTTGTTTATATTTATCGGCAATACTCAATACATGATTCAGCAAGCGGAACTGTTCACTAATTTGTTGCGAAATACTGTTACGGTGCGAGCCCTTCAAATTAAAATACCAGGTTAGGTACTCCACACTCTCGGTGGCAATTGCCTCCACAATCTGGTTACCATTTTCCATACTTCCCAGGGTGTAGTAACTTTCGGCCAGCAGAATCGAAGTCATATCATGACGAACCTTAGCCGGCGGAAGCACCTGCAACGAAAAGTCGAGTACTTTTGTTGCCCGTACGGTATCGTTGGCCTGAACCAGGGCATTGGCCAGTTGTGCAAACATCATCCGGTGGGTGCGACACATCCGCAGCGTGTTTTCGTCGAGATAAACCTTAGGATCAGCCACATTTCCCCACTTGAATTTATTCATCATGTTGTCGTACATTTTCTCAATATTCACCGATGAACCTTTACCCGAATTTTTAACCGGCATAATCTGATAAGCCATACCGGTAAGTTGGAAGTAATCGTTCATACCCAGGTAATAATCGTCGCCAACCGTAACTGCAAAATACATAGGACGTTTCCACTGGTTGGTATTCAGCATATCGATAATCATCAGTTCGCTTTTGGTCATCCGCGTTTTGTTTAGCGTAATATCGAACTGCGACACAATAGAATCGGCTTGCGAAGCATCAACCAATCCCGACTGGAGCACTTCTTCCTTATTTACCGGAATAAAAAGTTGCTTCGATGGTATCACGCCTTCACCTTCGACCCTAATTTCAGGATCGTGCAGAATCCGGAATGCCGTAGTTACATCGATTGGGCGTTTTTCGAGCTCGCGAACCGAAACCACCTCATTGGTGCCCACAATGTATTGCTGTGGAGTCCACGAAATCGGAAGTGGCGACGACTCATAAGCTTCGCGGCGCATCTGATCGATGTACCAGTCGGTTTGCAGGTAGCTCAGGTTACATACCCGAACGTCGGTACGTACCCCTTCCACTTCCTGATTATACCAAAGGGGGAATGTATCATTATCGCCATTCGAGAAGATAATAGCATCTTTTTCGGTCGACACCAGGTAGTTATGACCAAAATCGCGGGCAGCATAGCGGTTACTCCGGTCGTGATCGTCCCAGTTTTCGGCAGCCATCAGGGCCGGAACACAAAGCGACAACACCGTTGCAGCAATCGAAACCACGGTTTCCGACATGTATTTTTTAGCAAACTGAATAATACCCAGCACCCCTAAACCAATCCAGATACTGAAGGCATAGAACGAACCGGCATAGGCATAATCGCGTTCACGCGGTTGGTAAGGAGTTTGATTGAGGTACAACACGATAGCTATACCGGTGAGGAAAAACAGCAACATGGTCACCCAGAAACTATGTTTACCTTCTTTGCCATTGTAGGTTAGAAACAAAATTCCAAAAATCCCCAACAATAAAGGCAACATGTAATACCTGTTTCTTCCTTTATTTTCCTTCAGAGCTGAAGGCAAACTTTCCTGATCGCCCACCAATAAATTGTCGATAAAGCTGATGCCGGTTATCCAGTTACCGTGTTCTACTTCGCCATGCCCCTGAATATCGTTCTGACGACCGCTAAAGTTCCACATAAAGTAGCGGAAGTACATGAAATTGAGTTGGTAATTGAAGAAGAACTTCAGGTTTTCGGTGAAGGTAGGAACGTACTCGGTACGTTGCTGACCACAATAATCGAAGCGGATTCGTTTACCTTTCACATCGCCCCATACTTTATACGCATTCACATGGTGAGGCTGAGAGCTGTACATACGCGGGAACAACATCATGAAGCGGTCGTCCATCACATAGTCCATTTTGTGTCCGGTAACCACGTAACTATCTTTTTGGTCGGCCGACGTTTTGGGTAGCGGCGAATACTGCGGATCGCCGGTTTCGTACATCGGAATACAGGTATTCCCTTCGATGCGAAGCTGAACCGGAGCATTGTAGGCCTGTCCGTAGAACAACGGACGATCGCCGTATTGTTCGCGGTTGAGGTAATATTTCAGAGCAAACACATTATCGGGCGAGTTTTGATCCATAGGAGGATTGGCTGCCGAACGAATCACAATAACTGTATACGACGAATAGCCGATCAGAATCACGGTAATCATCATGATAGCTGTATTGAGCC
This sequence comes from uncultured Paludibacter sp., assembly GCA_964559265.1. Taxonomy (GTDB): domain Bacteria; phylum Bacteroidota; class Bacteroidia; order Bacteroidales; family Paludibacteraceae; genus Paludibacter. The sequence continues at coordinate 33,046 of CAZLHC010000020.1, forward strand.
AGCGAACTTCCACTTTCGATTTGTATTTTACCAGCAGGAAAGCAAGTGCTCCCAGCAAAACGATACCCAGTAAGAAATTACTACCGAAGAAAGGGATACCGGTAACAGCCAGTGCCAACAGAAACGAAACAACAATACGCAGGTAGTTTTTGCGGGTGGTAGTTTCGTAAATGGCCCATGTTAAAACCGCTATTGCCAGAGCTATATACAGCAACAAACCCGAGTTAAAACTCATTCCGAAGGTATTCACAAAGAGCAGTTCGAAACGGCTGGCCACTTCTACAAAGCCCGGAATAATTCCGTAGAGTACGGTGCCCAGGATAACCACCGACACCAGCATGGCGCGAACCACACCCCAGGGTGTAACTTTTGAATAGGTGCGGAAATAATACACCAGTACGATGGCCGGGATGGCGAGCAGGTTCAGCAAATGGACACCGATAGAGATACCCATGAGGTAAGCGATAAAGATGAGCCATCGGTCGGAACCAGGCTCATCGGCCACATCTTCCCATTTCAGGATAGCCCAGAAAACCACCGCTGTAAACAAGGAAGAATAGGCATACACTTCACCTTCGACAGCCGAAAACCAGAACGTATCGGAAAAAGTATAGGCAAGTGCACCTACCATGCCGGCACCCAGAATTCCAATCAGACGAGCCAGGGTAAAATCTTCGTCGTTGCGGATCAGAATTTTTCGGGCCAGGTGTGTAATGGTCCAGAACAAAAACAAGATGGTGAAGGCGCTGGCCAGGGCCGACAAGGCATTGACCATTAAAGCAACCTGCGACGGATCGGAAGCGAAAAGTGAAAAGAACCGACCGGTAAGCATAAAGAATGGAGCTCCGGGAGGGTGCCCTACATCTAATTTATAGGCGGATGCAATAAACTCACCACAGTCCCAAAAACTGGCTGTTGGTTCCATGGTTGTCAGATAGGTCGCGGCAGCGATCGCGAAAGCAATCCAGCCAAAAAGATTGTTTAAGAATCGGAATCTGTTCATTTTATTCAATTAATAAAAAACGGGGTTGCAAGAAGCTAAACTCCGCACTGCAACGGAATGATTACTCAAAAAAATTGCTCAAAGATACAAAGAAAATTCATTCTGTCAGGATAAAAAATACTATATTTGTAAAATTTCACAAACGAATCTCTATGCATCCAATCACATCATTTTCAGAGCTCACCAGCCATCTTCAGAAAACCAACGAACGAAAACGCCTGGTGGTTGTCAATCCTTCCGATGTACAAACTTTCGACGCCATTTTGCGTGCGGTCGATGCCGGTCTGGTTAGCGTAGTCATGTTGGGCGACCCGGCCCACTACGATTTACCGTATATTGAGGCTCACCCTTTTCTGGAACTTATTGACTGCAAGGACTTACGGGAAGCTTCGGAACGTGCGGTGGCAATGGTAAAACAGGGCGAAGGCGACATCCTGATGAAGGGTCTGGTGAACACGGACGTACTTCTGAAAGCGATATTGAACAAGGAAAAAGGACTGGTACCTTATGGAAATGTAGTAACGTTTATAGCGGCCATGGAAATACCATCGTACCCCAAACTGCTTTTCATGACCGATCCGGCGGTGATTCCCGCTCCCAACCTGCGGCAACGAACAGCAATGATTGATTATGCCATCCGGATGACTGCCAATTTTGGGATTTCTAAACCAAAGATTGCGTTGTTGCATGGCACTGAGAAACCGAACCCGAAGCTCAATTTCATGGACGACTACCTCACCCTCATGGAAGAAGCCCGTAAAGGACGTTTTGGAGAGGCAATTGTGGACGGGCCTCTGGATATTTTTCTGGCTGTAAATCCCCTTCTGGGTTCGATAAAAAAGGTAAGCACGCCCATCCGGGGAGATGCCGACGTGCTTATTTTCCCGGGATTTGAAGCTGCCAATGTTTTCTACAAGACGGTAATAACCTTTGCAGGAGCCGAAATGGGCGGAATTTTATTTGGCACCGACAAACCAGTGGTGATGACATCGCGGAGCGACACTGCTACTTCAAAGTTCAACAGCATAGCACTGGCCGGTATTTTTTAATCACCTGATATCCGGTCGGCTATTTGAAATCTACCGGTCACTCCATTTCACTGCTTTCGCACACCTACTGTTAGAAGGTGGTTCCCACCAGCAGGGTTAACGGAATTTTCACTCCGGGGTTGGCCGGGAACATGTTACCATTGGAATAATGGCCAATGCGCAGTTCCACTGCTAGTTTCCGTTTTTTACCGGCAAAAGCTCCAAACCCCATGGTATCGGTAAAGATGAAGCGCTGGCCCAGATCAATGGAATTAGGGGTGGAATCGGAGATATAACTCGGGCCCGCCACGCTGTAGAAAAAATAAAAGTCGGCTGGTTGAGTCTGCGCAAAATTAAGTCGGAAAACCGGATAAGCAGAGAGTGTGTAAAATGAGTGTTGCTCAGTTACCCCCTCCTGCACATAGGGCACTGCCCTCCAGCGGGATACATGCACCCCCATATCGATGGCAAACCAGCGGGGAGTGTGGTAGATGTTTCGTTGATACTGAAGCTGTATTCCGTCCTGCACTTCCACACGGCCTCCCCAGAATATCTTCAATTTCGAAGAAATGAAATCATTTACACCATAGCCGGTAAAATTGGAGCTAACACCAGCCTGTACCCACTGCCGGGGGTGATGCATCGTCGACAGCTTTGCCGGTGCCTTAACGGAGGTCGGAGGCAGAAATCGCACACCCAGACTAGCATAGCGGGTTGCGGGCTGAGTATGATTTTCGGAGGACGGCATCCAGCCAGCTGAGGCAACTAACGACCATGAAGGATGGAGCACATACGATAGCGCCACTCCGGCCAGGGGTGAAAAATAGACTGCATGAGAAACAGCCTGAATACCGGCTTCATTTGAAAAACCTTTGCGGGTTACCAGGGCGGCTCCCGCTTCGAGCGATGCATCCAGTCGCGATGTAACGGGGAGATGACCATTAAGGGTTAAGCCTGCATAATTCATCCAGACCGGTCGGGTAAAAATCCGTGGGGCCGGCACAACCGGCTCAGCACTTCCGTTGCCCGCAACGGGGGTATGGTCTTCAACCGTATACGTCACCCAGGCCGAAGGCATCAGGTATGAAAACGTAGCCGAAAGAGAGGGATTGAACCGATAGGCAAGTCCCATCTTAAATGCAATATTGGGGATAGTAAGTTTATTTACAGTGAATCCCGGATTGAGTTGCGCTTCAGAAAAAGAATAATCGATATACGCCGGACCAGCTGTGAACGACATTTTTTTCATCCAGTCAGGCATTTCCGAAGGATCGGAAGCCAGACAAAGAACCGGGATCAGCACTAAAAGCAGTTTCATAATTGAAGTTGCGTAGCGGGTTGTATACTTTCCATATCCTTAACAATAAAAGCAGCCGCACGACCTGCGGTTCCCGGGGAGCCCAATTGTTTCTGTAATTCGCCATAAGCCTTCAGCATTGCAGCTTTCTCCCGGCCATCGGATACAATTTTCAGAAGCTCTTGTTTGATATTATCGGCCGTCATCAAATGCGCCACCAGCTCCCGTACCACTTCCCGCTGCATAAGGATATTAACCAACGAAATATAGGGGGTTTTCAAAAAAGTATTTTTCATCCAATAGGTAAATTTTCCACCTTTTACATGATACACCACCACCTGAGGAGTATTGAGCAAGGCTGTTTCGAGCGTTGCCGTCCCGGAGTTGACCACTGCGGCAGCAGCGTAGCGCACCAACCGGTGCGTTTGTCCCATCACTACCGGGATTTTCGCTCCCTCCGTAAAAGCTTCATAATAACCGGGTTCAATTCCCGGAGCTCCGGCAATCAGCACTTTATAACCCGGCATAGATTCGACTGCACGCACCATATCCGGCAGGCACGAACGTATCTCCTGTCGGCGGCTACCGGGCAATAAGGCTATATAAGGCGAATCAGCAACCCTGAACTCTTCTCTGAAGTCGGTTTCAGTTATCCGATCGGACTGCAAAAAACGATGAATGGCATCCACCGAAGGATTTCCTACGTACTGTACTTTTGCCCCATAACGGGCAAAAAACTCTGTTTCGAAAGGGAAAATGGTCAATAAAGCACGCATTTCCCGTTTCAACTGCTTCACCCGATACGTCTTCCATGCCCACACTTTTGGAACAATATAGTAATAAACCGGTACTTGCAATTGCTTTACCACAAAGGTCGAAATTTTCATATTAAAACCCGGATAATCGATAAGGACCACTACATCGGGCCGATAATCGAGTAGCGATGTGTGCGCCAACCGGAAATTCTTCAATATTTTAAAGGTATTTCGGACTACCTGAACAAATCCCATGAAAGCCATTTCGCGGTAATGACGAATCATGACTCCCCCTTCGGCAGCCATAGCATCGCCACCCAAAAACCGAAAATCGGCCTCCGGATCGAGAAGCTTCAGTTCCCGCATCAACCCGGCACCATGCATATCACCCGATGCCTCCCCTGCTATTATAAAGTACTTCATCCCACTAATCTCTTTTCACTTATTTCATCCTGCCCAACTCTCCCGATCCAGATTCCTGTAATTGATTGCCTCCGCCAGGTGATGTGTCAGAATTCTCGGCTCACCCTCCAAATCGGCAATTGTAAGCGCCACCTTTAAAATGCGGTCGTAAGCCCGTGCCGATAAATTTAACCGCCGCATCGCATTTTTAAGCAGCTCCGAACCATTCCTGTCGGGCACTGCAAACCGTCGCAACTGACGGGTCGACATCTGGGCATTGCAATACACTCCTTCACAATCGGCAAACCGGGCGGCCTGTAGTAAGCGGGCACCGATCACCCGATTACGAATTTGCTCACTGGTTTCAGCTTCTCGTAGTTCCGAAAGTTTCTCAAAAGGCACCGGTACAATTTCGACATGAATATCGATTCGGTCGAGCAAAGGACCCGAAATTCGATTCAGGTACTTTTGCACCATACCCGGGGCACACACACAGGTTTTGTCGGGATGGTTGTAAAATCCACACGGACAAGGATTCATCGACGCCACCAGCATAAAACTCGCCGGATACTCCAGGGAATATTTTGCCCGGGCTATCTGAATTTTCCGCTCCTCCAGCGGTTGTCGCATTACTTCCAGCACCGACCGCTTAAATTCGGGCAACTCATCGAGAAACAGCACTCCATTGTGAGCCAGCGATATTTCGCCTGGTTGAGGCGAATTACCTCCCCCCACCAGGGCAATATCGGAAATGGTATGATGCGGACTCCGAAACGGACGCTGAAGCACCAGCGCCACATTCGTTTCAATAGCTCCCGCTACCGAATGAATCTTTGTCGTCTCGATGGCTTCCTGTACCGTCAGCGGTGGCATAATGGTCGGCATCCGGCGGGCCAGCATCGATTTACCGGCACCCGGCGGACCTATCATGATTATATTATGTGATCCGGCAGCAGCAATTTCCAGTGCCCGTTTCACACTCTCCTGCCCTTTTACCTCCGAAAAATCCATTCCGTAGAGCAAATGTTCTGCTTTCAGCAATTCAGCCTTATCAATAACCACCGGTCGAACCCCCGAATGGCCGTTAAAAAACTCAATCACGTCCATCAAATTCGCCATCCCATACACCTCCATTCCTTCCACCAAAGCAGCTTCCCGCGCATTAGCCAGGGGCAACACTATGCCACGAAAACCTTCATCCCTGGCTTTCAGGGCTATAGGCAACACTCCGCGAATGGGCTTGAGCACTCCGTCGAGCGACAACTCTCCCATCAGCATAAACTCTTCACACAAGCGTGAATTGATTTGGCCTGAGGCAGCTAATATGCCAATTGCCAGGGGTAAATCGTACGACGAGCCTTCTTTTCGTACATCGGCCGGTGCCATATTGATAACTACCTGCATTCGGGGAATGCGTTTGCCAAAAAAAGCAAGCGATGAGGAGATCCGCTCCTGACTTTCCCGAACTGCATTATCGGGCAAACCCACTATTAAAAAACGAATTCCCGGACCTACATTGACCTCTATCGTAACCACTTGCGCCCCAATCCCCTGAACAGCAGCGCCATAACATTTTACAAGCATAAACACGTTTCATCTAAGGTTAGTATCTACGCAAAGATACTGTTCCTATATCGATAAAACGTGTCAGAAAATATAATAATTATCGAATCAATTATTTTTTATAAATCAATACCGAAGCATAGGCACTCATCCCTTCCATACGGCCCACAAATCCCATTTTTTCGGAGGTGGTGGCTTTAATTGAAATCTGTTCGGGATCGGCCTTCATTACCCCGGCAAGCTTTTGTTGCATAGCCGGAATATGCGGATTTAATTTAGGCTGTTCTGCACATACAGTACAATCCGCATTTCCAAATGCATATCCTTTAGCATCCAGCAAATCCATCGTGCGTGCCAGTAATATCTTGCTGTCAATATCTTTATACTCACCCGCAGTATCGGGAAAATGGTATCCTATATCACGCAGGTTAGCGGCGCCCAACAAGGCATCACAAAGTGCGTGAATCAACACATCGGCATCCGAATGTCCCAACAAGCCAATGGGGTGATCAATTTTGATCCCCCCAAGCCATAACTCACGTCCTTCGGCATACCGATGAACATCGTAACCGAAGCCTGTTCTGAATGTAAATTCCATTTTCGTTAACGCATCAGGTTTTGAAGTCCGAATAAGTCAAACGACAGTGAAAAACGAAGTGTTCCGTCGAGTGGATTGGTTTGAGATACCGAAACCACGTAAGCTGCATCAAGCTGGAAAACGTTCAGTTTAAATCCGGCACCAGCGGTAAAATATTTACGATTTCCTTTGTACTGGTCTTCGTTGTAATAACCGGCACGAACAGCAAACTGGTTGTTGTAGGTATACTCGGCACCCACCGACCAGTAAATCTCACGTAATTCTTCCGCCATTCCACCGGGGGCGTCATTGAACGAGGAAATAATTCCCTGCAAGGAGGTCATATCGTTGTAATAATCGATATTATCGGCAGTCTTCGAATAATCGGTTGTAGGCGCCATCAGTTTATTTACATCGGCACTGAATGAAATGCGCTGAAAATCGTCGATAGGATAATCGAACGAAGCTCCCAGGCGGATATTGGCTGGCAGGAAGGAGCTGGAGGCTCCGTCGTCGTAACTGATTTTCGAACCAATATTAGAGATGTTTAATCCTAAACCAAGGTAGGCATCACCCGTAGCCATCGGGAGCGGGTTCTGATAAAACAGGGCCACATCGGCAGCAACTGCCACTCCTGCATAGGTTTCGGAACCACCAGTAAGGTTACGGCCATTGCTCAGGTCGGAATAAATCAATCGAAGTGCCGTAGCAGCCGAAAAATAATCGGAAAGTTTCTGCGAATAGGCAGCATCGAATGCCAGTTCGTTGGGATAGGCTTTCCCCTGGTCTTTTCCGTTATAATCGTACAACACAATTTCGCCCAGCGAGAAATAACGGAGCGATGAACTAATAGCACTCCGGTCGCTGAATTTATAATAACCGGTGAGGTAGGTAAGATTAATATCCTCCACCAAGCGACGTAGCCAGGGAGTGAACGAAAAAGACAGACCTGCATTACTTTCGTTGAAAACATATTTTGCAGGATTCCAGAATTGTGAATTTACGTCGGGAGTTGTTGCGGCACCCAGGTCGCCCATTGCAGCACCACGTGCTTCAGGCGAAATTGTGAGCGACTGTACACCAATTGATACAGGATGATTTTCAACTTCTTCCTGGGCAACAGATAGCACAGGAAGTGCTGCCATCAGCACAAGTAAAATAGAAAGCTTTCTCATTAGGTTGTTATTTTCAATTTTATTCATTATGCAAAAGTAACTAAAAATCGGTATTATATAACGTTTATTTTAGAGTTTATTGTTGAGCCGGTTTTTTTATTGTACTAAAATAAACTTATTCAACCGTGACTCAACGAGCCCTTTGGATGTGGTGACACTGATACGGTACATATAAGCGCCGGGTGATAACTGCCGACCGAAATCGTCTTTTAATTCCCAGTGAATTTCGTCGAGGGTGGATTGCCTGAACATCCAGATTCTTCTTCCTGAAAGATCAAACACATCCACCTGGGCCGCTATTACAGTTTCAGGTCTATCGTGTTCCACCACAAACCGGGTATAGGTTGACACGGGATTGGGGTAATTGAAGATTTTAAATATAACTGGCTCTAATCCTTTTACCACTTCAAATTCAAGGGTTTGAGTAGTCGAATTATTCAACAAGTCCCACACCCGGAACGTTAGTGTATGCTTACCCGATTTTAGTTCCGGCAATTTGAACCGAACGTTCCCTTTTGTATGATCGTTGATGGCAGAAGTATAATAGTCGTTTAAGCTGTATATCATGCCCGGATCGTCGTCGATAATCAGTGTCATATCGTGTCCGATTCCGCTACCTACCTGGTTGATACCGCTTTTATCGCTTACTTCGGCCACAAACAACGGAGTTTCGTTGGTTTTATCGCCCGGTTGAAAATCGGCAACATTCAGATACATTTTAACTTCAGGTCCATCTGATTCGTACTCAATATTTTCGTCGGAACCCCCAATGTAAAATTGTTCGAGCATCCCCTGGGCTTCGGAACCGGTAGCAACATCATCGGCATAAAAATTAATCCTTCCGGTGCCATAATTGTATTTTATATCGCGGGGTATCACAAAGCTGATTTCAAATTCGCCATTAACAACTTCGGCCACTCCTGAAAACAACTTATTCGGACGATCGCGGTACACCATACTTCCGGTTTGATCGTTGTTTAGGGTTGTAATTCGTTGTACTTTATCGAACACATCGGCATATACCTTACCGGTAAATCCGCTGGCCTTACTTCCATCGGGAGCTTTAATAATTCCTTTCACAACAGCCTGCGACAAGGCCCGTAAGGTATCGTTGCCCGATATATGGTTTCCGTTTAATTCCTGAGCTACAACCTGGTATTCGTCGGGATAATTTAACCGTAACGAAGGATCGCCGACCAAAATATACGAAAGCTTATTAATTTCGGTACCCAGACTATTTTTAGCTTTGCGAAGCACTTCACCCACCCGCAGGTGTTTTCCGTTTTCTTTCAGAAACAGAAATTGATTTATCTTGCTGTTGATGTGTTTGTTTTGCGAAGCGTACACCGGACGGGCAGCCGAGATAATTCCGATTCCACCCCCTACCGGATTAAGCAACACATGTTCACCGGCCGATACAGAGACGTTATCGAACTGGAGAAAATCGCAGGTAGCGCCTACCCAAAGTGGTAAATTTTTGTTCGAAAGCGACTTGACGTCGGCCGTCGATAGAATTTGCTCATTGGTCCAACCGGTTGCACCGGCATGTCCAACATAATTCAAAAACAACATCCCGTTGCGAAGCAGATTATGAAACTGCGTACGGGCCAGCGGATAGGTCTGGCCACTTGCATTTGTAAGTTGCTGATAAGCATCTAAATAAATTTTAGTTTGCTGATAGGCAGGATAATTAGTAGCCACCATTACGGCTACTGTATCAGCATCCTTCATGTGGAGGGCCCCATCGCCATCATCGGCCAGGTAACACAACTGATTTTTCCAGATTCCCTTGTAGGTATTCTGCATGTAATTGATCGTTTTGTTCACTACATCAGAAGCCTCCTGGGTAGTGGTAACCGGGAAACGACCCACCGAAATATCCATCGAGTGGGCATCCACACGCGTTCCTTCATTATCATCGAGAAAGGTAAAATAATCGTCGCTTACATACGAAAGGGTTTCCGACAGCGAATGCTCAGTCTGATAAGTAAGTACAAACGAACTACTGTTGGCATTTATCACCTTGCGGTTATCGAACGACCCACGGCCAAAAAGCAAAACGCTTTTAGGGCGGAGCGATGCATCCTGTTGTTGGTTAGCCCGGTCGTAAAGCATCTTCATTACCCAACGATAGGCTGTGGCATCGGGCGTTCCCGACGAAAATTCGTTATAGACCTGTTCGGTAGTTACAACCCCCACTTTAATTTCTCCCTTCTGATTGTGGGCATCGGCAAGCCGGCGAGCCTGTTGCAGAAAATCGGGATGGGTAATAATAAGCATATCAACAGCTTCCATACCATGTAAATTCTGATTGGGCACTACACCTACGGTTTCAGGCTTCGGAAACGACGATGCCGCTGCCAGATCGACAGCTACATAGCGACGAACCGTTTTGGCAGTAGCGGTAAAGCTAAGTTCGTTGCCTGCCCGGATAGTATTCATACGGACCGAATTTACCGGATCAGTAATATCCCACACCTGCACCGACGATCCGGCATTCCCCAATCGGTATCGGTTAAAGGTATCGGAACCCAGAAAATCGGTATTTTGAAAAACCATCCAGCCGGTTGTGAATTGAAGTTGTCGCTTTGCATTGACAGCCAGGTAATTCAGGTAACCTTTTCCGGTCGATACCGTCTTCGTGTAAGCAACCCGAAAATCGAGCCGGTCGGAAGTAGGATTGAACCTGAAAGTGCCGTTAGCATCCCGGGCCTTTTCGTAATTGTCGTTTTTGCTTTTTGCCGAAACCTGTAAGCGTTTTTCCTGAGCCCCGGCTAAGCTAAGCCGAAAATCGGATGGTAGTCCAACTGAAGTGGCTGCCACATCCAACCGGGCCACAACGGAGGCCGAATCCTGCACAATATTCTTGAAATTGTAGCTGATATTCATACTGAGCATTTCCGAGAAGGTCTCTCCATAAAATTCTTTTCCCGAATTGGCCAACGACTGCAGGTCTTTTTCGTACACATCAAAATCGACAAACGTGCTGATAGTGTTAGTCAACTTCTCGTCGACCGGCACTTCGTTTGCTAAACTTATTGCACGACCGGTTCCTGCATCAGAAGTCACAAAATAATAACCATAGTTGGCATAATGATGAGGTTGATGTGTAAAAATGCCTCGTCCCAAATCGTAATTCCAACTTACCACACCCTGACCATAGAACAACAGGTAATCGCCCGAATTAAACACTCCATCGGATCCTTTTTCAAGGTGAATGGCTACCTCAGGTAGGTCGTCGATTTTAGCAACCTGAAAACTCTGAGGCAACAATGCTCCTCCATAGCCAAACACACGCACCCGGGACGGATCGACTCCCATCGAAGAAAGATCGTCGTAAGTCAAGCGGTAAATACCCGAATTTTTAATTCTGATTTTCAAGAACTTGCCTTTCGCCAATACCGACTCTGCAGCATAACTGTGTATACCTGCCGACAAGTGGCCCGAAACAGAAGAACCTGCGACGAGCAACAAAAACACAAGAAAAAGGTGACTTATTTTTTTCATTCCCGAAAAATCAGTTGACATGCAGAGTAAACGGCCCTTGTACACTTTTGTTGTTACCCTTAGGGTATGATAACATTATTTAATTTTGAAATCAAACATTTTTTTATCGAAGATGTATCCTTCGAGGCGGTCGCCCACTTTCACGGGACCTACTCCGGCCGGAGTTCCGGTAAATAAAATATCGCCGATTTTCAGGGTAAAAAACGTACTTATGTGAGCTATCAGAGTTTCGATCGGAAAAATCATATCCTTCGAATTTCCCTGCTGTACAGTCACTCCATTCAGGTCGAGCCGAAATTCAATCTGGTGGATATCGCCTAATTCGTCCACCGGAAGAAAACCGCCAATCACCGCCGAGTTATCGAAAGCTTTGGCCACTTCCCACGGATGTCCGTTTGCTTTAAGCCGGCGTTGCAGGTCGCGTGCCGTAAAGTCAACTCCTAAGCCGATTTCAGCAAAATACCGGTTAGCAAACTGGGGGGCAATATTCTTTCCCAGACGGTTAATTTTAATAATCAACTCCGTTTCGTAGTGTAAATCTTCCGAAAAATCGGGCAGGTAAAAAGGTTTGTTGTTCTTCAGCAGGGCAGAGTCGGGTTTCATAAACACTACAGGCTCAGTGGGATGCTTGCTGTTTAACTCTTTATTGTGCTCTGAATAATTCTGTCCAATTGCAATTATCTTCATATTCTTGACTCTTGATTCTTGTCTCTTGACTCTTGATTCAACGCATTTAACCGGTTAAACATTACTGCCAGGTGGGCATAAATTGACGTATTTTGAACTATTATATTCTCCGGCACCATTATCCGGTATGGAGTAAAATTCCAAATTGCTTTGATGCCTCCTTCCACCATCAGTTCCGAAACCTCCTGCGCTTTTTCAACCGGCACAGTCAGAACACCAATGTTTACCCCCGTCTGGTGTTGTAATTCCTCGAATCGTTCGATATGATGAATGGGAATATGATTAATTGAAGTTCCGGCAAGCTGGTATTTCACATCGAAGCCGGCAACAATCTGGAGTCCGAACTGATCCAGACCATTATCGTGCATGAGCGCTCCTCCCAGACTGCCCACTCCAAAAAGGAATGCCTTATGAAAATTAGTGAACCCGAGGAATTCTTCCAACACATCCACCAATTGTTTTACGTCGTACCCTACCCTGGTTCGTCCTGCAACATTTACATACGAGAGGTCTTTAGCCACGATTGATGCATCTACCGCGATATTTTTGGATATCTGGGTAGAAGAAAGATATAATTCTCCCTTTTTCAACACCAATTTTGCGAAGGCCAGGTACCAGGGCAGACGGCGGAGTGTGGGTTCGGGCACATGAAACTGTATAGTGCTTTTATTAGATGCCATTTAGCCTGAAATTAGATTTGTCCGGCAAAAATAATCAAATATTTTAATTAATTTTGCACGTTTATTTATTTAAGCTAATTTTATGGAATACAATTTCAGAGCGATAGAACAAAAGTGGCAGACTTACTGGCGGGAAAACAAAACGTATAAAACCGAAATCAACACCGACAAACCGAAGTATTATGTGTTGGATATGTTCCCCTATCCTTCCGGGGCAGGATTACATGTGGGCCATCCGCTGGGCTACATTGCTTCCGACATCTACAGCCGGTTCAAACGCCAGCAGGGTTTCAACGTGCTCCATCCGATGGGCTATGATGCGTTCGGACTGCCCGCCGAGCAGTATGCGATTCAAACCGGACAGCATCCTGCTGTAACTACCGCCCGGAATATTGCCCGTTACCGCGAGCAGCTCGATAAAATTGGCTTCTGTTACGATTGGGATCGTGAAATCCGCACCTGTGAACCTAATTATTACAAATGGACGCAATGGGCATTTATTCAGATGTTCAATCATTATTTCGACACCCGGGTGCAAAAGGCACGGCCGGTGGAAGAGCTGGTGCGTCAGTTTGAGTCGGCCGGCACGCAGGGAGTTAACGCTCACTGTACGGAAGAACTGAACTTCACTGCTGATGAATGGAAGGCAAAGCCTGAAAAAGAGCAGCAGGAGGTATTGCTGAACTACCGCATTGCTTACCTGGCCGACCTGAAAGTGAATTGGTGCCCCGCACTGGGAACGGTGCTGGCCAACGATGAAGTGAGCGAGGGTTTGTCGATTCGGGGCGGACATCCGGTGGAGCAAAAAGTGATGCGCCAGTGGAGTTTACGGGTTTCGGCTTATGCCAACCGATTGCTCAACGGACTCGACACCCTCGAATGGACCGAATCGCTCAAAGAAACCCAAAAAAACTGGATCGGTCGTAGCGAAGGTGCCGAAATGAAATTCCGGCTGAAAGATACAGATATCGATATTGATATATTTACCACCCGGGCCGACACTATCTACGGGGTAACGTTTATGGTGCTTGCGCCCGAAAGTGAGTTGGTTAAAACCTGCACCACTCCCGAGCAGGCTCAGGTTGTGGAAGAATACCTCGACTGGACAAAAAAACGTACCGAACGCGAACGTCAGGCCGACCGCCGCGTAACCGGAGTATTTTCGGGAAGTTATGCCATCAACCCGGTAAGTGGCACCGAAATTCAGATATGGATTGCCGACTATGTATTGGCTGGCTACGGAACCGGTGCTATTATGGCGGTTCCGGCCCACGATAGTCGCGATTACGCATTTGCCCGAAACTTCAACCTGCCCATTATCCCCTTAATTGAAGGCTGTGATGTATCGGAAGAAAGTTTTGATGCCAAAGAAGGAATCCTTATGAATTCAGGATTTTTGAATGGCCTTACAGTAAAAGAAGCCATTCAGAAGACCAAAGACTATTTAGTTGAAAAGGGCATTGGAAATGTAAAAGTAAATTTCCGCCTTCGCGATGCCATTTTCAGTCGTCAGCGCTACTGGGGCGAACCTTTCCCGGTGTATTACAAAGAAGAGCTGCCCTATATGATCGATGAGAACCGGCTGCCTTTGGTATTGCCCGAAGTGGACAAATACCTGCCTACCGAAAAAGGCGAGCCACCCCTGGGCCGGGCCGAAAACTGGAAAACCGACGAGGGTTATCAACTCGAATTATCGACTATGCCCGGATTTGCCGGTTCGTCGGCTTATTATCTGCGTTACATGGATCCGGCCAACGATACCGCTCTGGTGAGCAAAGAAGCCAACGAATACTGGCGTAGTGTGGATTTGTACATCGGTGGTACCGAGCACGCAACCGGTCACCTCATCTACAGCCGGTTCTGGAACAAGTTTCTGTTCGACCTGGGACTGGTTTGCGAAGAGGAACCCTTCCGCAAACTCATCAATCAGGGGATGATTCAGGGACGGAGTAATTTTGTGTATCGAATAAAAGAAACCAATACTTTTGTATCGCTTAACCTGAAAGACCAATACGAAACCACAGCTATTCACGTGGATGTGAACATTGTGCACAACGACCAGCTCGATACCGAAAAATTCCGCAACTGGAATCCCGAATATAAAACTGCTGAGTTTATTCTGGAAGATGGAAAATACATCTGCGGATGGGCAGTGGAGAAGATGTCGAAATCGATGTTTAATGTCGTAAACCCCGACGATATCGTGGAGCGTTATGGTGCCGACACCCTGCGACTCTACGAGATGTTTCTCGGTCCGCTTGAGCAATCGAAACCCTGGGATACCAACGGTATCGACGGCGTTCATCGTTTCCTGAAACGGTTGTGGTCGCTGTTTTACCGCGATGGAAACTTACTGCTGAACGACGATCAACCCACGGCCGATGAGCTGAAAATTCTGCACAAAACCATTAAGAAAATCAATTTCGATATCGAGAATTTCTCGTACAACACCTCGGTTTCGGCTTTTATGATTTGTGTTAACGAACTGTTCAGTCTCAAATGCAACAAGAAGGCAATATTGGAGCCGCTGGTGATTTTACTGGCACCTTTTGCGCCACACATTGCAGAAGAACTCTACCGTATCTGTGGCAACGAAGGAACAGTATGTGACGCTCGTTTCCCCCTCCACAACGAAGAATATTTGATAGAATCGTCGATCAACTATCCGGTATCGTTCAATGGCAAAGTACGCTTCACGCTCACCTTACCCGCAGGGCTAAGTAAAGAAGAGCTCGAAAAAATTGCGTTGGAAGATGAAAACACACAGCGTCAACTCAACGGAGCTACCATCAAAAAAGTGATAGTGGTACCCGGTAAAATTATAAATATAGTTTCGTAATCAGACAAGAAGATGGCTTTGGAAAATAAAAAAGTAACTCCTAAAAAATCGATTCTGGAATTATCCATTACGGGCAAAAAAACTTTTGTAATTGTACGAGAATGGATTTTGATAGCACTTGGTTTATTCATGTATGCATTTGCATGGAAAGCGCTGATGTTGCCCTACCAAATCACAGCAGGGGGTGCTACGGGTGTTGCCGCTCTGGTATATTATGCCACCGGCATCCCTATGTTTGCCGTGTACCTGGGTATCAACGGTGTTCTTTTATTTGTTGCTATCAAAGTAATCGGATGGCAATTCAGTTTCAGGACCATTGTGGGAGTAGGTATACTTACCTTTTTCCTATCGGTAATTCCCGAATTTGAGTTAGGATTTTTCGTGAGCGAAACCGAAGGATTCATGGCCACGGTGTTGGGAGGTTTATTGATGGGCACCGGAATCGGGCTGGTATTTCTGAACAATGGCAGTTCAGGCGGTACCGATATTATAGCCAAAGTAGTCAATAAATACAGGAATATTACTCCCGGACGAGCATTGTTGTACACCGATGTTTTAATTATCGGTTCTTCCTTTTTTCTGGAAACGGGGAGCATCGAAAAAATTGTGTACGGGCTCACGACGCTGGCCATATCGACTATTGCTGTCGATATGGTAATCAACGGGGTTCGGCAATCGGTACAGTTTTTTATTTTTTCCAAGAACTACGATGAAATTGCTACCCGAATTAACATCGAAATGCACCGGGGAGTAACAGTACTCGACGGAATGGGATGGTATTCGAAGGAGCCGATGAAGGTAATTACGGTAGTAGTCAGGAAAAACGAATCGATCCATGTGTTCCGGATTGTAAAGGAAATTGATCCGAATGCCTTTATTTCTCAAGCGTCGGTAATTGGGGTTTACGGCGAAGGGTTCGACGTCATCAAAAGCAAATAATGGGCGACGCGCTGAAACAAAAGAT
Source organism: uncultured Paludibacter sp. (assembly GCA_964559265.1). Taxonomy (GTDB): domain Bacteria; phylum Bacteroidota; class Bacteroidia; order Bacteroidales; family Paludibacteraceae; genus Paludibacter. The sequence goes on from CAZLHC010000020.1 coordinate 49,523, forward strand.
GATAAGTGCGGTGGCCTGGAGTACGATCGAGAAATTCGGTCAGCAGGCACTTCAGTTTCTGGCCGGGTTGGTATTCGCACGGCTACTGATGCCCGAGGATTTCGGGGCGATGGGGATCATCATGATTTTTGTTGCCCTGTCGCTTATTTTGGTGGAAAGTGGATTTGGTCAGGCATTGATCCGAAAGACCACCATCACCAACGACGACTACACCTCGGTATATTATTTCAACCTGGCAACAGCCCTTGTTTTATACAGTGTGCTTTTTGTACTGGCTCCTCTCATATCCGATTTTTTCAATCAGGTACAGCTCGGGGTCATGATTCGGGTAATGTCGTTTGTAATAATAATTAACGCCTTCTACCTGATACCTTACGCACAATTGGGAAGAGCGTTGAATTTCAAAACTATTTCGAAAGTAAACCTGATTTCGATTACCGGAGGAGCGCTGGCCGGTATTGGGGTGGCTTTTCTCGATTTTGGAGTCTGGGCGTTGGTGGTTCAACAATCGGTTTATCATTTACTTAAAATGATGTTGCTTCACATGGCGGTGCGCTGGCAACCTACGGGAAAGTTCCGGTTCAGCATCATTCGGGGATTATGGGACTATAGTTTAAAAATCCTGTTTACTTCGCTGGTGAATGTTCTGTTCAACAACCTGTTTGTAATTATCCTCGGAAAATGGTATTCAAAAGCTGAAGCTGGTCAGTTTTCGCAGGGTAATAAGTTGTCAGATACCTTCAGCTACACCTTTCAGTCGATCTTTGCAGGAAGTACGTTTGCTCTTTTCTCGCAACTCCAAAACGACATCCCCCGCTTTGGGCGTATTCTGGGAGAGATGAACCGGCGTACAGCTCTGGTTACCATACCGATTATCAGCTTTCTAATTGCCGTAGCCTCACCACTCATCACGTTTATCTGGACCGATAAATTTCAACCGGCAGTAGTTTATTTTCAGTTGATGAGTATGGCTTCATTGCTGGCTCCTTTTTATGTAATGAATCTGAATGCCCTGAATGCGAAAGGGAAATCGGGACAAACTATGGCAATTGAATTAATTAAAAAGCTGTTGATTGTAGCCGGAATTGCACTACTTTATCAATTTGGAATTGTGTATATGCTACTGGCCTTTGTGGTGGGTTCGCTGCTGGCGTACCCGGTTTCAGTCTTTTTTGTGAAAAAAGAACTTCAACTTTCCATACGCCGGCAAATCGGGTTTTTACTTCCCGGATTGGCAACCGGCCTATTTATAGCCGGAGCGGCTGCTGCTCTGCAATTGCTTCTTCGTTGGGCGCCACTGCCGCTGTTGATGGTACAAGGAAGCGTTGCGCTGACTCTCTACCTTGTCATCGTCCGGATTTTTTTCCGTTCGTTGTTCGATAAATTTATTACTTTTGCTGCAACTTACATTCCTGTATTGAAAAAGTCAGCACCATGAACATCCTCTTTATAACCCAATGGTACCCCAACCGACAACATCCTTTTTTTGGCATCTTTGTACGCGAACATGCCCGGGCGGTTCAATCGGCCGGATATACCGTTCAGGTACTGGCACTATCGCTTCATAAAAGCAAGTCTATTTTCAAGAAAAAGCTCTATCATTACACCGATGAAAATGGTATAAAAACCATTCAATGTGAGCTTCACAGTTATTTCAAGGACCTGCTTTATCATCTTCCGCAAGTACAGTTTTTTTTCCTGAATCAGGCTTACAGAAGAGAAGTTTCCTCTTTTAAAGCCGACATTATTCACTCCCATACCATCTATCCGGCAGGCATTTGGGGCCATGATCTGGCAAAACGCCTGGAAACTCCCCATATAATTACCGAGCATTGGAGCCGGCTGACTAATTTTGCTTCCAGTTTTTATTTCGCGAAAGCCCGCGAAGCATACCAATCAGCAGCAGCCCTACTGCCAGTATCTAACTACCTGAAGAACAACATACAATCGGTGGTTCCGGGATTAAGCGACGATAAATTCAGTATTATTGGCAATGTAGTCGACGAATCCCTTTTTCGGTATCAACCGAACGAAAATCCGTCACATGAAATTACTTTTTGTGCGGTGGCTACCTGGCAACACAAAAAAAACCCCGACAAAATGCCTGAGCTTTTTATCGATGCGTTGTCGGAACTTCAAAAAAACGCACCACAGACATTCAAGTTGGTGATTATAGGAGGTGGCAATAAACTACCGGATTTACAGACACGTTGCGAAAAAGCAAATCTAAAAACCCGTTTTACCGGGTTTTTACCCAAAGAAAAAATTGCAGAAGAACTTCACAAAGCCGACTATTTTGTTCATGCCAGCCATATCGAAACCTTTAGTATCGTTGTTGCCGAAGCATTGGCCTGCGGTGTGCCGGTAATTTGCTCATCTGCCGGTGCACTTGTCGAATTAATCAACCGGAAAAACGGAGTATTGACCAACAACACTAAAGCCGAATGGGTGACGGCCATAGAACATGCCCTATCGACTACCTATAACCGACAAGCGATTGCCGAAGAATTGAACGAACGCTTCAGCAGGGAAGCCATCGGCCTGAAAATAGCATCGGTATACCAAAAAACGAAGGAAGGATGACCAACTGTTTATTTATAACTCACACGCCCTAAGCCCCTGGCCAGTCCTTCGATATCCATCTTCAGGTAACTGAAAACTATGCCGACCAGCGAACGTAACTTCCACACCGGCTCGTGGAATCCAAAACTAAGTATCGATTTTTTGTAGTCGCGGCGTGCCCCTTCGAAATCTTTTCGAATTAACTTATATCGACCTGATCTGGAGAAACTTACCACATGCATTTTTTTATAATGCTTTACCAGATGTCGATGATCGGCTTCAGTAAAAATCCCCAGCTTTTTGCATTGGGTATAAAAATCGAGGGCCAGTTTATAAAACCCTTCCACCATTTGAATGGCAAAAGTTTTGGTAACCTGATTCGGATAGATGCGCCAGCGACCCAACACTTCGGGAATGTAGATAAAAGGGCCCAATAACGATAGTTGCTGCCAGGTAGGCAAATCGACCAGCGGCAGGCCGTGCGATTGCAGAAAACCACCCGTTTTTCCGAGTGATTCGCGACGAACCAGTACCGTTAGCGCCGGAATAAAACAGCTCAGAATAAGATGGCGGGTGGCCTCGTACAAGGGAGTATTGGTATATACCGCTCTGCTTTTATCTTCGAGAGGATACAATTGATAATCGGATGACAAATCGGCTGTTGAACTATAGGCACGCCCCCAGCACAAAACCGCTTCGGGTTGCGCTTCCATCGCTTTTACCTGCAATTCGAGTTTTGATTCGGTCCATACATCATCGCCTTCCAACACAGCCAGGTATTTTCCCGCTGAAACCGAAACTGCAAAATTATAGGTCTCGCTTAAGCGGAAAATCCCTACATTTTTCTGTGTATATACATGAATGCGCCGATCGCCGGCAGCAAACGACTGAGCCACTTTGAGTGTATTATCGGAACTGCCATCGTCCACAATAATCATTTCCCAATGTGGATAGCTTTGCCTTAATACCGACTGAATGCAATCGGCAATATAGGTCTCGTGATTGTAAGTCGGAGTAATAATTGATACGAGCGGAGTATTCATCAGCGAATTGGTTTTGCCACTGTGGCAAATTGTTTATAGCGGGCATCCTTCAGGAAACCCAGGGTTAACGAAATAAACAGTTTTTCTTTCCAGCTTTTGCACGGACGAATTCCCTCGTGACGAAGGACCTCATAGCCTTCGTTTCGAAACATTCGAAGCATACTCTTCGAGGTGAAAAACCGAATATGAGTATCATCAAGTATTCCTCCCTCGGGCTTATACTCAAATTCCTTTTGGAACAAAATTTCAGTGATTAAATTGGAGATATAGCGAAAATTGGGTATCGAAGTTACCAATACCCCGGTATCGCTCAGCAGGTTTTTAACCTGGCGTACAGTAGTCCAGGGATCGTAAAGATGTTCGAGCACATCGTTGAAGATGATGCAATCGAAATATCCCTCCGGCAAATTAGCCACCTGATCTTCGAAACTACCGATAACCACCCGGTCGCACACCCCTTCCGCCTTTTGTGCTGCTTCCGGATTGATTTCCAGCCCCCACACTTCGCGGCCTTCAGACTTTAATTGCCTGCAAAAATTCCCTTCCCCGCAACCAACTTCGAGTATTTTTTTTGCTTCCGACGGTACATATTGAACCATTTCCGAACGATGAGTTCCGTAATTTCCGATTGTACTCTTTAGTTGCTGCGACTTATCGTGTTCCATTTACTTCAAGTTTTGAGATGTATTCAACTGCTTTTCGGGCAGCTTCACCGTTTCCATACAGATTAACCGAAAAATCGCTCTGTTGGTTCATCAGCTTTCGAAATGCTCGCTGCATTACTTCCGGATTGCTTCCTGCCAACTCATTAAATCCGTGTTCTACCAGTTCCACCCATTCGGTTTGCTCGCGCAGGGTGATACAATTTTTCTGAAAGAAAAAAGCTTCTTTCTGTACCCCGCCACTATCGGTGATGACCAGTTCGCAGTGTTGAAGCAGACTAATCATATCGAAATAGCCCACCGGATCGATGGTGATAACATCAAGGGTAAGACCCGACTGCTGAAGAATATTCCGCGTGCGGGGATGCAACGGCAATACCACCGGAATTTCGCGGTGAATGGCATTCAACCCGTCGATTATCCCTTTTAAATGAGCCGGATCGTCGGTATTTTCCTGACGATGCACCGTAGCCAGCACAAAACGACTAACCGGAAGATGCTGCCAAACGGTGGATTTTTGACCTGCCTTTTTCGCATAAAAAAGCGCAGCATCCTGCATTACGTCGCCGTTTTTCACAATGCGGGTGAGCACACCCTTAGTTGTGGAAGTGGAATCCGCACCAGCTTCAATCGCACTTTCCGAAGGTTTAAAATTCACAAAACCTTTTGCCGCTTGAATATTCACAAATCCCTCCGACGATTCATTATTAACAAATCTCTCTGCCGCATCAATATTCACAAATCCTTCCGCTGCCAGATTTTTAAGAGCAGCATCGGTAGGGCAAAACAGCACCGACGAAATGCGGTCGGTAAGAATGCGGTTGATTTCTTCGGGCATTTGCATATTGAACGAACGTAAACCCGCCTCTACATGAATCACCGGGACATGTAACTTTGCCGCTGCCAATGCTCCTGCCAGCGTAGAATTGGTATCACCATATACCAACACGCCCTCCGGTTTTTCGTCGAGCAATATTTTTTCAATCCCCTCGAGCATACGGCCCGTCATAGCACCATGTCCTATTCCATTAATATCCAACCGATAAGCAGGTTGTGGTATTTCCATTTCTGTAAAAAACACCTCCGACATATTGGCATCGAAATGCTGGCCTGTGTGGATTATTTTCTCGTCGATACCTGCACGGGTAAATTCACGGCTAAGGGTGGCCGCTTTTACAAACTGCGGACGTGCGCCTACTATGGTGATTATTCGTTTCATTCTATACTTATTAATAGGTTAGCACCCGCTCTTTTTCATTCGTGATACCTGTATTTTTGTCAATCTTCAACACTTCATGTTGATTAATGTGAGTTCACCGGCCCGAAACCAGCTCCAACAGCCCGGCAAGTTCACCGGTGAGCGATCGGCGCGAATATTTTTCAACTTCCGAAGCATCCACCTTCAGCCGTTTTTCCTGGAACAACGCATACCACTCGCTCAGCACCTGCTTTGCCGAATCCACATCTTCGTAATCGATCATCTTTCCGGCCCCTGTATCATTCAGCACCTGTGCCGCATCGCCATCTGAGGGTCCGACTCCTATCACCGGCCGGCCCGAAGCGATGTATTCAAAGAACTTACCGGTAAGAATACCTTTGGCATTGGGCGTATTATTAATTATCAGCAACAATACCTGCGACGATTGCTGGCGTTGAATTGCCTGGGCATGAGGAAGATAATCCGTTTTCTCCGCTTTATCTTCCAGTTTATGAGTTTTCAACGATTCCAGCACCGAAAAATCGACCTTTCCGATCAGTTGTATTTTTACATCCTTTTGGAAGAAAATATTTTCGTCGCACAACTGCCGGATTGCCTTCCAGATTACTTCCGGATTGCGGGCCGCGTTCATCGTACCAATATGCGAAATCGTAAATTGCTGGTCGGGTACTGCATCCGTTTTATAAACATCAGCCGTATCAAAACCATTCGGAATCATCACCAGTCGTTTCGGTTTCAGTGTCTTAAACTCTTCAAACATCCCACCTGAAACTACCACCACCGCATCGGCCTTTTGCACCACCTGTCGCTCCATACGGTGGTGGATAGCATCGGAAATGCGGGTAAGTCCCAGTTCGTGATAAAAATCGATATTGGTCCACGGATCGCGAAAATCGGCCAGCCAGGGCAGGTTGGGAAATATTTTTTTCAGACCATAGCCAATCCGGTGCATCGAATGCGGCGGACCGGTTGTCACCACAGCCTGCACCGGGTTATCTTTCAAATAACCGCTAAGAAATCGCACCGAAGGACGAATCCAGAAACAACGCGGGTCAGGAATCAGAAAATTCCCTCTCAGTCGAATCGAGAGTGTATCTTTCCACCCTTTTTTAGCGTTTTCGGAAATAAAACCGGCATTGATAGGTTGATCGCCCTTACCGGTAAGCTTCCTGTAAATACTATACGGCTCCCAGATAGGACGTTTTATCACTTCCAGCCCCTCCGGAAGATCCTTCGCAAAAGTAGCATCCAGCGATGGATATTCCGGATTTTCGGGTACATACACTACCGGTTCCCATCCAAAATCGCGCAGGTATTTCACGAATTTCACCCAACGCTGAACCCCAGCCCCACCCGAAGGCGGCCAGTAGTAGCTAATAATGAGAACCCTGGGTATTGTCATAAAAAAATCATTAAGGACGTCGCTCCGTTTCAGTTACTGTTATCACTTCGCAATTAGCTCAATCGACCGTTTCAACCGGTTTATGGTTTCGTCTTTTCCGATTAGTTCGATAATATCGAACATATGCGGACCTTTGGAAGCCCCCACAATGCAGAGTCGGAACGCGTTCATTACAGCACCCATACCATACCCTTTGTCAGTCATCCAGGCTTTCACCACTTCTTCGGTAGTAGCCGCGTTAAACACATCAACACCTTCGAGTACTTCCGCAAGTTGCAGCATATGATTGGCCGAATCGGCTTTCCAGCGTTTTTTCACATCCGCTTCGGCATATTCGGTGGGAGCAACGAAGAAGAAGGCCGATTGCTCCCACAATTCGTGTACGAAATTGGCCCGTTCGCGCACCAGTTCCACCACCCGTTTCACTTTGTCGCTATCTTCAATTAAATCTTTTTCCTCGATCAGGAAATGCTGAAACAAATCGGTAACTTCCTCAATTGGTTTAAGTTGAAGATACTGATGATTGAACCATTTACCTTTTTCGAAATCGAATTTTGCGCCGCTTTTACTAACACGATCAAGCGAAAAAGCATCGATTAATTCCTGCATCGAGAATATTTCCTGTTCGGTACCCGGATTCCAGCCCAGAAAGGCCAAAAAATTAACCAGCGCTTCGGGGAAGTAACCTGCCTCGCGGTAGCCCGACGACAAATCGCCCGATTTAGGATCGTTCCAGTTGAGGGGAAATACGGGGAAACCCAGCCGATCTCCATCGCGTTTACTTAATTTTCCATTACCATCAGGTTTAAGCAAGAGCGGAAGATGCGCAAACGCGGGCATTTCGGCCTCCCAACCCAGGTAGCGGTAGAGCAACACATGAAGTGGCGCCGATGGAAGCCATTCTTCACCCCGAATAACGTGCGAAATCTCCATCAGGCGGTCGTCCACCACATTCGCCAGGTGATAAGTTGGCAGTTCATCAGAAGCTTTAAAGAGCACTTTATCGTCGATGACCGATGAATTAATAACCACTTCTCCGCGAATCAGGTCATTAACCACCACCTCCTGGTTCGGTTCAATTTTAATACGCACCACATAATTTTCGCCATCGGCAATACGTCGGGTTACTTCATCGGTGGATAAAGTAAGAGAGTTTTGCATCGAAAGACGAGTAGAAGCATCGTACTGAAAATTAGCTATTTCCGCCCTTTTCACTTCCAGTTCGGTAGGAGTATCGAAAGCGATATAGGCTTTCCCCTCGTTGAGCAACTGATCTACGTACTGCCGGTAAATGGCTTTACGTTCACTTTGCCGATAAGGAGCATGAGCACCTTCGGAGGCAGCACCGATTCCTTCGTCGATGGTAATGCCCATCCATTGTAGTGCTTCAACAATATAATCCTCAGCACCAGCTACAAAGCGGGCCGAATCGGTATCCTCGATACGAAGGAGCATATCGCCCCCATGTTGGCGGGCAAATAAATAGTTATACAAAGCAGTACGTACCCCACCGATGTGTAAGGGACCGGTCGGACTCGGAGCAAATCTCACTCTGACGCGTTTCATTTTATAATTGTTAATTATTAATTGTTAATTGTTAGTTGATGTCTGCAATTAGAAATTGACTTATTGACGATGCCTTTTTGCCCGCTAATTAATAATTAAAAATTAAAAATTAACAATTTAAAAGGGTGTACAAATTTACAAGATTATTTACAGATAACCATGATTTAGCTTTAAAATAAAAAAGGCTGAACGCAATGTCCAACCTTAATTAGTTTTGTAATGTGGGCGTTGACGGATTCGAACCGCCGACCCTCTGCTTGTAAGGCAGATGCTCTGAACCAGCTGAGCTAAACGCCCGAAAGGCTATTTGAAAACGAGTACAATTTCGAGAGGTAGTGGGCGTTGACGGATTCGAACCGCCGACCCTCTGCTTGTAAGGCAGATGCTC